>JBHHZZ010000027.1:0-21992 GCA_046758325.1 Thermoplasmata archaeon
TGGATGAGCCTTGCCATCTCGTCGAAGCACTCCTGGAGCATGTCTTCTAGTTCACTCAATTTCTTTCCCTTGTGAAGCTTCTGTGACAGGTACAGTTCGACTATCTTGAAGCCTCCAACGAGGGCCGTTACCGTGATGAAGGTGTCAATCCCCCAGGTGTGTGGTGGTGCCAGTGGGTGGTTCAGCAGATATCGGACGAAAGAGTCCCTCATACACAGCTCGCCGCCAAGGGGCTGGTTTATGCCACGGCCTTCGGGGAAGAACATGTTAATGGCTGGCACTGTGATGTGCCTGGTGATCTGCGCATCGAAGGAGCTGCGGTCGAAATAACCTCGGGTCATGTCGGCATCATACTGGTCAATTCCACTGACCAGGTAATCGAACCACCTGCTCGTGATGGAAGATATGTCCGAATCCGCGAATGCGATTCTGGAGTGGCCCGCGCTCAAAGCGATTTCCATGCCCGTGACCATGGCACCGCCCTTTCCCGTGTTCCTCAGCTTGCTACGGTGGAGCTCAACTCCTTTGCCGTAGTCCCTGGCCAGCCTGGGCAGCGCTTCATTCAGAAGACTCACTGTGTTGTCCGTCGACCATCCATCAATGACGTAGACCTCGTCAATCGATCCGGACTTGAGGCCCTCCTCAACAACCCTCAGAGGACTCGACCCCTCATTCTTCTCAGGCACAATCAGCACATTGGTCATGCGCGGCGTCCCTTTCCACCCCGGGACACCACACTGAATATTTAATCATAGGGCCAAGGGGGACACTCGCCAGGATAATGACTCCAGATGGACCAGAGCCCAGAGCAGGCCACTGACACGGTCGAGATGCTGAGTCATCTTCTCCGGCTTGGCCATCCCCAGCTCAGAGCCAGATTATGGAAGGGAAAGACTGATCCGAACGCAACCGTGCCAAAGCTTATCTGAACTCGAGGGACTTCTCCGGCGTGGGCTCCCGATACAGGCTGACCGAGAAGAGGTGCCTGATCCTCCTGCTCATCCTCTTCTCCCTCTCATCCGCCTTCATCCTGTCCTTCCATCACTCCTTTGAGAACCCCACAGTGCCGGACGAAAGGGCTTACTACGGGTGGGCGAGGCTCTTCAACCGGGGTTACATGGCCGTGCCTCTGGAGGACTGGTACGGCATGAACCCGCAGGCGCCCTCCTCAAGGGTCGACCTCATGGTGAATGGCACGGGCATCCACTTCCTGAGGATGGAATCCGAAGTCCTCAACCTCGACTCCGTGGGAGGGGAGAATGACATCAGCGTCCAGGTGATGTGGCAGGACGGTTCACCAGTCCCTGGGGCGCTGGTGAGGGTGTGGCTCGAGCCGCCTCTTCAGCCCCTCCTTGCCTCCACCGATGACTCAGGTCTGGTGCAGTTCCTCAACGTTCCTCCTGGGCTGAGGCCCCTCGGAGCTTCTTTCTCAAGGCCGCAGCCGCCGTCTACTCCTCCCATCGACCTCCACGTCACCGACCTGATAGCCATCGAGCGGGAGGGTGAGCCCTACCGCACCTTCCTGGTCGTGGATTCCTACTCACCCACCGGGGGGGAGGTAACGGTCAGAGCAAGCGACTCCTTCGACATGCCGATCGAGGGAGTGAATGTGTCGCTGCGCCTCAGGGCATCGGCCGACTCGGAGGCCATCGCGAGTGAGCTGACGGACTCGGATGGGAGGGCAACCTTCACCCTTGCCGGGGAGGGAAGCTACGTCCTCATGGGGGAGAAGGAGGGCCTCGGAGAGGGTATCATCGGGCCTTCCGTGGTGTCCGTGGACAGTCGCTACTACGTGGTCAACAGGTGGCCCCCGGGCTACCAGATTCTCCTCGCCCTCTTTCTCCGCCTGACGATTGAGGAACTCACCACCCTCTTCCTCATGGCCGTGGCTTCCTCAGCCACCTATGCTCTCGCCCGAAGGCTCTTCGGCTGGCGGGCCGCTTTTCTGGCCACCGTTCTTCTCATGACCTGTGCCGTTGCCCTCATCCTAATCTTCGAGGTGGGGATGGCGGACTACGCCTCGATGACCTTCGCCCTCCTGGGCATATCGTTTTTCTTCGAAGCGCTCGGACGGGAATCCCGCAGGGGGCTCCCGTCTGTTCTATTCCTCTCGTCAGGCCTCGCCCTCGCCGTTGCCGTCTGGATGCGATACTCCACAGGGACCGTCGTCCTCGTCCCGTTGATCTACCTCCTCGTCCTGGCCTTCAAGGAAGGGAGGGATGAGAGGGGCGGGTTCCTGCCGACAAGGGCGTCAATCGGGAGGGGGTTCCGCAGGGCCGCCCTGCTGGTCCTGGGCCTCCTTGTCCTCGGACTGCCCCTCGCCCTGTACAACTCCACCTACTTCGGCTCCCCCATCGCCGCCGGATACAACTACGGCAGTCTCTCGATCCAGGGCGAGGGAGAGAACACCACTGCAGAGATTACCCGAGGCAGCTTCTTCGAGAACTTCAACCCGGCGGCATCGCTCTCGACCATCCCCATGCGCCTCTACTACCTCTTGGCCCTCATCCCCTTCGCCTACCTTATCCCTCTCGCCATCTGGCGAAGGTCGAGAGACCTGGCGGTCTGGTTCCTGGTGGGGGCCTTCCTCGCCAACTTCCTCCTCTACATCTTCGTCCCGTGGGTCGCGAGCTGGCCCGATGTGACCAGGTCCATGGAGGACATGCGGTACTTCCTACCCTCTGTTCCTCCGGCCGCGATTCTCTCCGGCCTCTTCCTCAGGGACCTCTGGGAGAGATGGGGCTGGAAGCGAATCTTGGGGATGACCCTCACGGTCATCCTCGTCATCGCCGGGTTCAGTGTTGCCACCGTGGGCATTGGGCTCCAGCTGCAACGGCTGAACCGGCAGCCTCCCCCGCCCCCGCCACCGTTGTCCGCCCACCGGCTCGTGTCGGTCCAGCAGCTCTACGACGACCCGCTAGCCTACAACGGCACTCCCGTCGAGGTCCGCGATTGCACCGTCCTCTTCTGGGCGGACCCGACGCTGTTCGTGGTGCGGGAGGACGTCTCCCACCTGGACATCGGGATACAGCTCCTCGACTATGAGGCACCCAAACTCGGCCCCGGTGACTTGGTCTCGGTGAAAGGCATGTTTCGCTGGTTCGACGGAAACGATGACGGTATCGCCCAGCCCCCAGAGATGAGGATCGGCGTCAAAGGGGGTACGCAGGACCGGATCGTCAAGCTCTGAGGAATCCAGCGAAGCCGCCCGTTGACAGGCCACTGTGAGGGGTCGAGAACGCCCCTCTGGAATCCCGCCTCGGACCCACGAAAAGTATTTCACAGAGGGGCGGCTGTCACGACAGGTGCCTCGGGTTCTCACGCTGAAGATATGGCACCCTGGTTGTTGGACGCTGGACGTCACGAAGGAGATCGACGGCTTAGAGCTCGTGGCCAATACCATCTCCAACTCCCCGTCCCACGTGGCCGTCGACACCCATGCCCTGGGTGACGAGGATGTCGTCGAATCATTCCTCAAGTGGGTCAAGGGCGACAGCAGGATTCTTCACAGCTACGTGCTGGCCTTCAGTCCTCACAAGAGGATGCTTCGGATGTTCCTGAAGTACAGGACCGAGGACAGCATCTTCTCCCTCCTCTTGTCCAACAACGTTGCCCCCATTGAGCCCGTCAGGGCAGTGGGGGGCCGCGAGTTCTGGAGGGTGTACACGCCTCATGATGACATTGCAGCGGAGGTCCTGAGCGACCCTCGTCTCTCCGATTGCGAGATAACTGCCCTTTCCGCCCACCAGTTCGACTTCAGGAGAAAGGGCAGGGCGAGCGACAGAGAGCACGACGTTCTCACACCCCGGCAGATGGACATCGCTCTGAGGGCGCTAGAGATGGGGTACTACACCTGGCCCCGGGGAGTGACTGCAAAGGAGTTGGCCGAAAGGCTGGGCCTGGCGGCCCCCACAGTTCTGGAGCACCTCAGAAAATCGGAGAGCAAGATTGTCCGCAGATTCCTGCAGAAATCCTTGGAGAACGGGGAGACTGTTGGCTGAGCGGTTTCAGGGCTGATCCACACCGGACGCTGGATGTTTCAGGCATGGCTCAGGGTTATCCGAATCTCGGAACGTGCGTCAGGGTCCCGCTATGGATGGTGCAATTATCTAGCCTGATAATCGTACCATGTCCCTTAAGTCCACCATCGTGAGATTTCCTCGCGCCGTTGGCCCCTTCGAAAGGTGGAATTGTGATGAGGAAAAAGAGACGGAGGCGTGAGGAAGGTACCCACCCCGAAGAGGGAAGTCCCGTCGAGGGAGACGGCTCCCTGCAGGAGCAGATAGAGGGCATCGGCTCGCTCCAGGACGAGCTTCAGATGCTTCAGGGGAGCCTGCTGGATCAGATCACGAGTTTTCAGGCCAAGGCGGGGAACCTTGCGGGGATAGCGTCCGCCATTGAGGTGCGCGGGTCGGAAATCCTCCAATTGTCAGAGAGCCTAGATGCCCGTGAAGCCAGGGTGACGGAGAGGGAGAGAGCCGCCCAGGAAGAGGAGAATAGGCTTCATGAGGTTCGGAAGGCCTTCGACGAAGAGAGAAAGGAGAGAGAGGCCAGACTGGAGGAGCGGGAGACTTCCCTGAGGGGCCTGGAGATCTCCCTGGGCGAGAGGGAGGAGGAGCTGAACCGTCTCCAGGAAGAACTCCAGAACCAGAGGGAGGAACTGGATACCCGGGCCCAGGTTCTGCAGATGGAATCTTCCCGCATAGCCGAGAGGGATAAGGCCCTCACGGAGATCGGAGATCGGCTGGAGGATCTGCAGCAGAGGCTGGAAGCCAGAGAGGCAGATCTGGCGGCCGTCGAGGCGGATCTGGCCGTAAGGCGGGAGGACCACCAGCAGGCACTGGAAGAATTCGAGGCTGCCAAGGCCACCTTTGACGAAGAGAGGAGGCAGCTAGAGGAGAGCAGAGAGGAGGTGGCGGCGGAGAGGGCCCGACTGGAGGCCTTCCAGCGCGAGCTTACAGAGAGTGAAGAGGAGCTCAGAAACCTTCGAGCGGAGACGGAGGCAGAGAGAGGAGAGCTAAGAGGCGCTCAGGAGGCCCTGAGCGAGCGGGAAGCGGCAATCCAGAGCCGAGAGGGGGAGATCGCTGCCCGTGAGCAGGAGGTTCAAGAGGCCCTCGAGAGACTGCAGACTGAGGAGGCGGAGAGCCGGGCAAGGCTCGAGACTCTCAAGGCGGAGATAGAGAAGGACCGGCAGGAAATCGAGGAACGGCTTCAGTTGATGAAGCAGAAGGCCATGGAGCTCTTCGAAGCCACGGAGATATAGACTTCCCGCCAGATCAGGCTCCATTCCGGGACGGCTGTCGACCCATAGGGGCGGGCTAGGGGTCGACCCGAGGACCGAACAATTAGGCAGGGCCACATACTAGTCTTCTTGGTGATTATGCCCCCCCTTGGGGCACGACCAGTCGATGGAAAATTGTAAATGCGATGATGAGGTGATAGAGGGACTGGCTTTTCTCCGGCAGGGAGGCCATGCAGACATGCAGAGATCGAAAACTAAGGACCATGCTCGACTAGCGATCGAGATTCAGGACTTCCAGCCGCAGCACTACGAAGATATCCTTGAAATTCACAACATCCTGTTCCCCGATCGCGGCATGAGCCTGGAGGAGTTGCGCTTCGACGACGAGAGTTGGGACTATGAGAAATACACCTTCAAGAGACGAGTGGCCGTGAATGCCGCCGACGAGGTCGTCGCCTTCGGCGAGTATGGCCATTCCCCGAGCGTCTTCCATCCACAGAAGTTCTGGCTGGAGATAAATGTCCATCCGAAATGGCAGAGATGCGGCATAGGGACCCTCCTCTACGACACCCTCCTTGGAGAACTCAGGGGGCTGGGGGCCATCGAGGTTCGCTCTGGAGCCCAGGAGAGCAGACCCGAGGCCGTCCGGTTTCTCCAGAAGCGGGGTTTCGTGGAGAAGATGCGGACCTGGGAGTCAGCCCTAGACCTCTCCAGATTCGACCCGTCCAAGTTCCGTCGCTCTCTCGAGCCCCTCGAGGGGGTGGAAATCACAACCCTGGCCCATGAGCGGAACGACAGGTCCGACCTGGAACTCCGGCTGTACGACCTCGCGAAGACGCTGATGAAGGACGTTCCCCTTCCCGGCAACTATACCCCCGTTTCCCTAGAGCTCTTCCGTCGATGGACCCTCGAGTCCCCAGGCACGATGCCGGAGGGCTACTTCCTTGCCAAGGTCCGGGATGAGTACGTGGGACAGTGTGTCCTTGAGCGGCAACTTGGCCTTGAGAAGACGCTGCACCACGGGCTCACCGGTGTGAGACGGGAGTACAGGCGACGTGGGATAGCCATGGCCCTGAAGGTAAGGGCACTGGCATGGGCCAAGGGGGCGGGGTATGCGACGGTGAGGACGTGGAACGACTCCAAGAACCAGGGGATGCTCGCCATCAATGAGCGTCTGGGATTTGAGAGAGAACCTGCTTGGATTTCCTTCGGGAAGGAGCTGAGGGGCAAGGATGACCAATAGGCTTCTCCACGTGCGCGCAGAGGGCACCCCTAGGGAGGTCGGACTCCTTCATGGCGAGCTGGCCAAGGACCTCATTCAAGCTAACCTCAAGCTCTACTTCCATCGCTTCAGGAACGAGTGGGGGCTTCCCAAGGAGGAGGTGCTGCGACGGGCTAGGATTTACGAAAAGGTGATCGAAGAGGTTGATGGCGCATACGCCGAGGCGATGGCGGGGGTCGCGGAAGGTTCCGGAATGTCCCCTCTTGAGATCGTTGCCCTCAACGTGCGCTACGAGATCGTGTACAGCGAGTACTCAAAGGTCGGGAGAGAGCTGGGTCTGCCCAGTGGCTGTACAGCCCTGAGTCTCCTGCCCTCCAAGACCCGGGAGGGCCACGTGTTGATGGCACAGAACTGGGACTGGATACCAGGAGTCGAGGGTCTGGTTCAGCAGTACAGACTGCCTGGAGCGCCCGAAGTTCTTGCCTTCACAGAGGCGGGCATCGTGGGCGGGAAGATGGGACTCAACTCTAGCGGCCTCGGTCTGCTCATCAATGGCCTGGTATCCAACGAGGATAATTGGGAACGTCTGGGGATGCCCTTCCACGTTCGATGTTGGCGGATTCTCCGGGCCAGTACCCTGGAAGAAGCCAGTCTTCATGTCCGGAATAGCCGTGGATCTTGCTCTGCGAATTTCCTCATGGGTCAGGCCCTGGGAAAGGAAGCGGAAGTACTGGATCTGGAGGCCTGTCCCGTTGGAACTGGGGAACTTCGCCCTGAGGACGGTGTCCTGGTGCATGCAAACCACTTTCACGAAGCCGAGGCCTTGGGGATTTGGCAGCCCTTGATGGAGGAAAGGACCTCCACGTTTCAGCGCCAAGAGCGGATGGATGAACTCCTCGGGCAGGAACTCGAAGATGAAGGCAGGGTAGGCCTAGGACACGTGAAGAGGTTCCTGCGAGATCACGAAGGACGTCCCAACTCCATATGCAGGCATCAGGAAGTGAATTTGCCTGAGGTGCAAAGGTACGAAACCGTCATCTCCATCATCATGGACCTAGACGAGAGACGAATGCTTATCGCGTCCGGCCCCCCCTGCCTCTCCAAGTATAGGGTATTCCTTCTCCAGGGCCAGTGAAGGATGTAACAAAGGCTCCACTCGAGGAGACAGGAGTGGGGTGTCGCCGTTCTCGAAATAGATACCGAGGACAATAAGTAGATATCGGGCGAGAGAGAACATTGGTAGGTGTCCTTTGACGGCGGCCTCCTATCTGTCATAGCCTTTGCCGTTGCCCTCGGTCTCATAGGGATCTCCTTCTCCTCTTCTTGGCTGTTTCGAGAAGGCTTCTTCGCTCGTGTCAGCCTCTGGATAACCATCACCGCGGTCTTCTTCGCCATCCATGCGGCCACCAGGGCCTTCATCCTCAGCCCATACGCTGATTTGGTATACGCCATCACCGGATTTGTCGCCGCAGTGACTGTCCTATTCGCTCTGATCGTAATCACCCGATTCCTTAGAGAGGCCGTCAATGCGCGGGAGGTGGTGGAACGGGGCTAGTTGAGCTCCTGCATTTTGGGGCTGCGGCCATCTATGCCCTCATAATACTGTATCTCGTCCTGGTAGTCCGATATGCGGGCAGAGCCTTCCTTTCCCGGTTTAGCTTTGTCATGTCCTTGGCCATACTGTCTTTCGGGACCCATCACGTCCTCCAGGGCCTCTTCCAGGAAGGATCTATGGTCATGGTATCGGAGATCTTTGAAATGGGAGCCTTCTCCCTGTTAGCGGTGGCAGTGGTGCAGTTTCATCTCTTTATGAGGACCTCCCTCTCCTTGAGGAAGGAGCCAGAGGCGACATCGGATGCGGGATGAGGAATTGATGGCTAGGATGCTGAAAGCAATTCTGGAAGCGTTTTCGTCCACCATGGGAGAGAAGGCCGCCTACGGCATCGCGTCCAGGGCCCTCATAGAGATTCTCAACGACAACCGCGGGAAATCCCTTCGGAAGGTCGCTAGACTTCTTCCCACCAAGCTCCTAGAGGCGATGGAGCCTATGTTGGGCAGGCATCCTGGGGAGCCATGAGATCCAGGCTCGTTCTTTCTGGACAATGAAGAAGATAGAGTGCCCTACAGGTCTTCCAAGAACTCCGGCGGGAGATGGTCCTTTAGCTTTTTCCTCACAACGTCCCTGTGGTCTGCAATTACCTTCGAGGCCCCGCGCTTGGCTATTCCAGCGGCTGCCCTCGTTCCCATGATGCTAGAGAACTCCTCCAAGATCGCCTTCAACAACTCCGCAAAGACCTGCACTTCTTTCGCCATATCTTCCCCTCAAACTCTGAAGACCTTCCCTGTATTGATAAGTCCAGCCAGCATGGTCAAGTATGCGAGAATCCTGAAAGTGTCGGCGGCGACACCCATAGCAAGTTCCAGGTAGATATCCACTACAATTCTCTCCCCGAGAACGGTCATGGGAAGGAGGAACGAGAGGAACGCAGCCAGCGTGATTGCATCATCGGGCTCCCTGATCCTGGCCTCGGTCCGGGTCCCGATGTGAAGAGTGTGGGGCAGGAGGAGTCCTCCAAGAGTTGCACTAGTCCCGGCGCTCACCAAGCCCACCATGCCCAGATGAGGCATCTCATACCACCTACTAGGACGACGTTACGCGTGACCTAGATGCCGCGAAGTACCTCCTTCACCTCTTCGGTCGCCTTCTCGAGAGCAAGAAGAATCAGGCCCAAGTTGGCCTCCCTCTCCACCACTGTGGCAATAATGGCGTCTGGACCAGCCCCTACATAGATGATCTTGCCCTCTTCCGCCTCCATCATGCAGCGTTGGAAGAGGCCCTGGTCCATCTCCCTCGATGACATCTCCCCCGTCCCGAAGACGGCTGCTGCTATGGCAGCAAGTTTGTCCGGGTCGAATCCCGGAGGAAGGGAGTGGAAGACGACGAGGCCGTCCTGTCTGGCAATGGCGGCCCCCCTGACTCCCTGGATAGAGCGTAGGGAGGAGAGGATTTCGGAGAGACGGCCACCAACGCCTCCCTCGGAAGGTGCCGTCAAAGGATACTTGGAATCATCCCTTCCGGTTCGACCTTCCCCTCCTTCGTACAAAAGAGACAACCCCGCAACCCGCTCATCCACTGACCAATATTGTGTGTTCATATTAAAACCTTGTCAGAAATCCGAGAGCCTCCTTGAGATCGCGCGAGAGGCCCGACGATTCCTTACCCGGAATCCCTGGAGGCTGTATTGACGAAAGTTTCACTCCAAGAGAAGATAAACGACACCATCCTCCACCTCTACCTCATATCTCCTCAGAGGCTCCTCGGCAGGCGGGTTTGTGGCCTCCCCTGTCTCGACATCGAATCGAGAGAGGTGAAGGGGGCAGGTTACCAGACCACCTCCCAGGAAGCCGTTCTGAAGTTCAGCGTAGGCGTGTGTGCATATCCCATCCAGGGCGTGCAACTCGCCCTCCAGGTTGACGACAATTATCTTCCTGTCCTCCGCCTCAACGCCTCGAATCGCTTCTCGGGGGAAGTCCTCCAGTCTTCCGATCTTGACCCGCTTCAAGGAAATCCCTAGCCCACCCACTTCTGATCGATGAGCTCCCAGAGCCTCTCCTTCGCCCGGGGGAAGTCCACCTGGTCGACGATGGGCGTAAGGAAGCCCTCCACCAACATCCTCCGGGACTCCTCCCTGGGAACCCCACGGCTCATGAGGTAAAAAACCTGTTCCTCGTCCACCTGAGCCACGGAAGCTGAGTGCTTGGCCCGCTGGACATCGTTGGTCTTTATCTCGAGGCTCGGGATGGCCGTGGACTTGGCCTTCTTGCTCAGGAGCATGGAATACTGGCCTAGGTATGAGTCGGAGTTCAGGGCACTCCCCTCGATGGTTATGATTCCTTTGAGGGCTGACCTCGACCCCTCCTGCATCACGGCTTTGGACAGGAGGTCGCTGACGCTGTTCCTGCCCCGGTGGACGACCAGGTTGGTGTTGTCAAACCTCTCCTTCCCATTGCCGTAGACCACCTCCACCTGCTTGATGCTCGACCCCTGTCCGGAGAGGACCGTGTCGGCCCTGGACTTGCACAAGAAGCCGCCGAAGCTGCCCAGGGCCTGAGACAGGCTCGTGTCCCGGTCTAGGACAGCCTGGCGAGTCAGGAAGGAGACCACATGGTCTCCTAGGCGCTCGATGGCCGCGTACCTCAGACTGGCGCCGTCCTCAAGGTAAACCTCGGCTGCATTGCCGAAGAGGCTCTGGGCCTCACCGCCCCCTTTCGATTCAAACTCCTCGATGACGGAGGCACTGCTGCCCCGGGAAAGGTGTATGATTGTCCTAGTCAGGAGGGAGCTGGCCTCCTTCGAGAACCTCCATCGGAGGTATAAGGGCAGGGTTATTTGGATACCTTCTGGGACGTGTATGATGAAGGCGGAGGTAAAGAGGGCCCGGCTCATCATCCCGAACTTGTCGTTCTCGGGGAGGGCGCCGGACCTGGCCAGGAGGGCTCGGGCGAGTTCTGGCCTCTCCTCTACGACTTCGGAGACCTCGCTGAAGTGGAAATCCCGTCCCCTCAGCTTCTCCGTGATTCTCAAATCGCCGACCCTTCCTTCATCGATGATGGCGGTGGCCGCCAGGTCGCCCCCGTCGTAGGTCGGCTCTCCTCCAGTCGGCAGGACCTCTGCAGGAGGTGCCACCTTGGATACGTTTACACCCCGGATATCCGTGTGACGTACGAAGAGGGGGGACGGCTCCACCGGTAGCTCCCGGAAGGCCCCCAGGGACTTCAGGCGGTCCTTGAGGAGCCATTCAGGCTCGTCCCTGGCCTCCGCTATCTCGGCCACCTGCTCATCCGTAGCATACTCTAGCTCAAACTCCATTGAAGGACCTACCTGGGAACATGAGAGGATCTAGCCGACGTCGCCCTCTATTTCCATCCTGATGAGCCTGTTGAACTCGACGGCATACTCCATCGGCAGCTCCTTGGTGAAGACCTCGAGGAAGCCCAGGACGACCATGTTCATGGCCTCGCCCTCCGTCAGACCGCGGGACATCAGGTAGTAGAGGACGTCCTCGCTTATGCGGCCAACCGTCGCCTCGTGGGTAATGGTGGCGTCGTCCTCCTCGATGTCCATGTAGGGGTAGGTGTCCGAGCGGGAAATGGCGTCGATCATGAGGGCGTCACATCGTACGCTGGACTTCACGTTGGTGGCGCCCTTGGCTACCGACAGGTGCCCCCTATAGGTGACGCGGCCGCCGTCCCTGGAGACGGACTTGCTGGTGATCCTCGACTGCGTGTCGGGGGCGAGGTGGATGGCCTTCGCCCCGGCATCCTGGTGCTGGTTGCGGCTGGCCATGGCCACGGAGAGGATCTCCGCCTTGGCGCCCCTGCCTATGAGGTACACCGAGGGGTACTTCATGGTGAGGGCGCTGCCTATGTTGGCGTCCACCCACTCCACCGTGGAGTTCTCGTGGGCGTAGGCCCGCTTGGTCACGAGGTTGTAGACGTTGTCGGACCAGTTCTGCAGAGTGGTGTAACGGACCTTGGACCCGGGCTTTGCGATGACCTCCACCACCGCGGCGTGGAGGGAGTTGGTAGTGTAGGTGGGGGCCGTGCAGCCCTCGATGTAGTGAAACTGGCAGTCCTCCTCCCCGATGATGAGGGTTCGCTCGAACTGCCCCATATTCTCGGAGTTGATCCTGAAGTAGGCCTGGAGGGGCTGCTCTAGCTTGACGCCCTTGGGGACGTAGACGAAGCTGCCACCGCTCCATACGGCCGTGTTCAAGGCAGCGAACTTGTTGTCCTCGGGCGGCACCAAGGTTCCGAAGTACTCCTCGAATATCTCAGGGTACTCCTTCAGACCCGCATCGGTGCCCATGAAGATGACGCCCTTCTCCTCCAGCTCCTTCAGGGTGCTATGATACACCACCTCGGAATCGTACTGGGCGCCCACGCCCGCTAGGAACTTCCTCTCAGCCTCAGGAATGCCAAGACGGTCGAAGGTCTTTCTGATCTTCTCGGGAACCTCCTCCCAGCTCCGCTCCTCCTTCTCAGAAGGCTTGAGGTAGTAGCTGATATCGTCGAAGCTGACTCCACTCAGATCGCCTCCCCAGTTGGGCGTGGGTCTGTCGAGGAAGTGGCGGTAGCCCCTGAGCCTCAGGTCCAACATCCACTCAGGCTCCCGCTTCATGAGGGAGATGTCCCTGACCAGCTTTTCGCTCAGCCCCTTGGGGGCTTTGTACACGTACTCGATGTCGTCTCTGAAGCCGTACTTGCTGTAGTCCCGGTCCATTATCTCCTTCTCGAGAGCCATTCTAGATCACCTCAACGGACTTATCATTTATCCATCTGTATCCAAGGTCCTCCAGCTTCTTGGCCAGCTCGCTCCCACCGGACTTCACTATCCTTCCGTCCACCATGACGTGAACGAAGTCCGGAGTGACGTAGTCCAGGAGCCTCTGATAGTGAGTGATGATGAGGATGCCCACCTCCGGGCTCGCGTACTCCTCGATGGCCCGGGCCACGGTCTTGAGGGCGTCTATGTCGAGGCCGGAGTCGGTCTCGTCCAGGACGGCGATCCTGGGCTTGAGGACCAGCATCTGGAGTACCTCGGCCCTCTTCTTCTCGCCCCCGGAGAAGCCGTCGTTGAGATACCTGGATCCGAAGCTCAGGTCCAGCCCCAGGAGGTTCATCCTCTGGTCCACATACTGGAAGAAGTCGACGACCTCCATCTCCTCCTCAGGATGCATCCGCTTGAAGGCCACGTTTAGGAAGCTGCCGAGCTTGACGCCAGGTACCTCCATTGGATACTGGAAGCCAAGAAAGAGGCCCCGTTTCGCCCTCTCGTGGGGCTCCAGGTCGAGTATGCTCTCTCCATCTAGCAAGACGTCGCCCTTGTAGACCTCGTACTTCGGATGGCCCATGAGGATGTGGGAGAGCGTGGACTTACCGCTGCCGTTGGGTCCCATCAGGGCGTGGACATCGCCGGACCTGATGGTCAGATCCAGGCCCTTGAGGATGGTCTTCCCCTCGACGCCTGCGTGCAAGTTCTTTATCTCCAGCAGAGTCATCTGTGTCGGCCTCTGGCGTTGCGCTCGGTGACTATGTGTACCAATAACAGCGTTATATATAAGGGTAACCGCATGGCTCCGGATAGTGAGAAAGAACACAAGGTTAAATCATGCCACCCCCTTTAAATTGGCGGTGGACCCTAGGGACCTGGCGGAGCGACAGTGGTGCGAGTATGCTGTTCCCAATTTCCTCCCTTCCCTGAGGGCCAACATCGTCCTGGCCTTGTCCCAGCGGTTCGGGATGAGCCAGAGGCAGATCGCCAAGCGACTCGGCCTCAGCCAGGCAGCCGTCAGCCACTACTCCACCTATCGCCGGGGGAGCCAGACGCCCCTGAGAGCTCACCCGGGACTCTCAAAGTACGCGAAGAAGCTCGCTGGTCGGATTGCCGGGGGGCTGTCGGGACCCAGGCTCACCGCTGCCATCTGTGGCATTTGCACATCGTTCCGTCAGGACGAAGGGGTGGAACCTTGTTTTTGCCTCTACGCCGGGGTTTCCAAGCCCGACTTCTTGGCCAGCCTCGGAGATGGCATCGGGTTTCCGAGACAGCCCTGCGAGACCTTCGTCGTCAGAAGGCTCCTTCCCTTCATACGATCTGATGTGGCCCACCACCTGTCCGGCAAGCGGGGGCAGAAGAAAGTGGCCTCCGCCCTGGGGGTGAGCCAGCCGGCCATAAGTCATTACGTGGCCAGCAAGCGGGGGGAGGACCCGACATTGGACAGCATTCCCGACCTGAAGGAGGGAGTCGAGGATCTGGCGGGGAAACTGGAGGAGGGCCTCTCGTCAGAGGGCAGGAAAAACGCCATCTGCCAGCTCTGCGTCGACTCAAGGAAGAGGGGGCTCGGTCGGGTGCGCTCCGAATAGCCCGCGGCCCCCGGGCGAAACCCTGGCGGTACCTAGGCCATCTACCCTGGCCATGGTGGCGGGCGCTTCGACAGACCCCAAAGCGTTAAGTAGGTCCCGCCTTCATGAGATTTCAGGAATTACCATGGGACAGAAAGGAAAGGAAATAGTCGGTCCAGCGGTGGGCGATATCCTGTCGATGCTGAATCAGGCCGTAGCAGCGGAGGCCATGGCGGCATACAGGTACCTGTACCTCTCCAAGTGGGCGGCTGGGCTGAACGCACCGGAGATCGCGGAGGCCTTCCACAAGATCTCAGGGGAAGAGTGGAACCACATGTCCAGCCTCATGGAGAGGGTCATCGAGCTGGGTGGTCGGCCCCTTTCGCGCCCCTCCGACTGGGAGACCAACTCCTACATGAAGTTCTACGAACCGCCTAAGGACCAGACGGATCTGAAGACCATGGTGGAGGACAGCCTCGCCGGGGAGAGGGTCGCCATCGAGTTCTACCGGGACCTCGTCAGGAAGACCGAGGGGAAGGATGCGGTCACCTACTACCTGGCCATAGAGCTGTTGGCAGACGAGGTCAGGGACGAGGAGTACTTCGAGAAGCTCCTGGAGGGCTGGAAGTAGGCGTATCTGGCTGGCCCGCTCGTTCCTCTTCGCGGAAGCATTAAGTAGACCGCGGTCAGTGGACCGCTGATATCATGGGTAGGAAGGGCACTGAGATTGTTGGGGCCAAGGCATCCGACATCATACAGCGTCTCAATCAGGCGGTCGCTGCGGAGGCCCTGGATGCCTACAGATACCTCTACCTCTCCAAGTGGGCGGCCGGGCTGAACGCGCCCGAGGTGGCGGAGCTATTCTACGAGATCTCTGAGCATGAGTGGGGGCACCTAGGTACCTTCATGGAGAGGATAATCGAACTGGGAGGCAGGCCCATTGCGCGCACCTCCGACTTTGAGAAGTACGCTTATACCACCTACATGGAACCTCCGCGGGACAAGACCGACATCAGGAAGATGGTGGAGGACAGCCTGGTGGGCGAGAGGAAGGCCATCGAGTTCTATCAGGAGCTGGTCGACCTCTGCAAGGAATCCGACCCCGTCACCTACATGATGGCTCTCGAGGCCCTGGCGGACGAGGTCAGAGACGAGGAGAACTTGGAAGACTTCCTGGAGTGAACTCCAGCGGTTCTGTATCCCAAGAGGACACTGGGGCAGCAAAATACTTAATATATAACACCGTTATGAACTTGTTTAAGGGGTAAGATATGCCTTCGAAACTAGACATAATCGACCTTCGTGCCGGCGTGGAAGGCAAGGAGATCCTGAAGGGCATCAGCCTCTCCATTCGACAGGGAGAGATTCATGCCCTCATGGGCCCGAACGGCTCGGGCAAGTCCACCCTCTCCTATGTCCTCCTCGGGCACCCCCTATATGAAGTATATGGAGGGACGGTGCTCCTGGATGGAGAAGATCTGCTCCAGATGGACACCGATGAGAGGTCCAGAAAGGGGCTTTTCCTGGGCTTTCAGTACCCACTGGAGGTCCCAGGGGTGAGTCTGTCGAGGTTCCTGGAGACCTCCCTAAGGTACCTCAGACCCCAGATCCTCGACGGCCGAAGCTTCGACGATCTAGTGCGGGACAAGCTCCAGATGCTCGACATCGATGAGAGCTTTCTCCAGAGAGCCGTGAACGAGGGATATTCCGGAGGGGAGAAGAAGCGGGCCGAGGTACTTCAGCTGGCCCTGTTCGAACCGAGGCTGGCCATCATGGATGAGACGGACTCTGGCCTGGACATCGACTCCCTCCAGGTGGTCTCTTCGGCCATCAATGCCGTGGCCGAGCTGGGGACTGGCATCCTCCTGGTGACGCACTATCAAAGGATTCTGAGATACGTGATTCCTCACAGGGTCCATGTCCTCATAGACGGCAGGATAGTGAAGTCGGGTGGGAAGGAGCTTGCCCTGGAGCTGGAAGATAGGGGCTACGATTGGCTGAGGAAGGTTAAAGGATGAGCGGTGCCTTTCACCCTTGCCTCCCACGTGGAAGACCAGGGGGTCCCAGGGAAGGAAACTCCGCGTCACGAGAAGGGAGGAACTGACATGGTGGGTGCGATGGAGAAAGGCGAGTACGTAGACGTCGGGAAGATACGAGAGGACTTTCCAGTCCTGGGAAGGCGTGTGCACGGCAAGCCCCTGGCCTACCTGGACAACGCGGCCACTTCGCAGAAACCCCTTCAGGTCGTCGAGAAGGTCAACGAGTACCTGAAACGATATACTGCCAACGTCCACAGGGCCATCTATCAGATTGGGGAGGAGGCGACGGAGGAGTTCGAGGAGGCCCGTGACAAGGTAAGGGGCTTCATCAACGCCCGCGGGACCAAGGAAGTGGTGTACACCAGCGGGACGACGGAGGCCATCAATGCTGTCGCCTACGGATGGGGGCTCAAGGGTCACCTAGGGGAGGGGGACGAGATTGTGACCACGGTGATGGAGCACCACTCCAACACGATTCCCTGGTACTTCTTGAAGGATCTGAAGGGTGTGGTGATCAAGTGGGTGGACATAGACGACGACGGCACCCTGAGGATGGAGCAGTACGACGAACTCATCACCAGGAGAACCAAGCTGGTCACCGTGGTCCACAGCTCCAACGTCCTGGGGACCATCAACCCGATGGAGGAGATTGCCAGAAGGGCTCACGAGGTGGGCGCCCTCTGCCTGGTGGACGCCGCCCAGTCCGTCCCCCACATGCCCGTGGACGTCAGAAAGCTGGATTGCGACTTCATGGCCTTCTCCGGACACAAGATGATGGGACCTACGGGCATAGGGGTGCTGTACGGTAAGGAGGAGATCCTGGAGGAGATGGAGCCCTTCCTGGGGGGAGGGGAGATGATTCGGGAGGTCCACCTGGGATGGGCCCGATGGAACGACCTGCCCTGGAAGATGGAAGCGGGGACACCGAACGTCTTGGGCGCCATCGGCCTCGGTGCCGCCGTGGACTATCTCTCGAACCTGGACATGCGGCGGGTCAGGGGGCACGAGACGGCCCTGACCGAGTACGCCCTCAAGAGGCTCAGGGAGATTCCTGGGATTCGGATCTTCGGACCGCCCGTGGCCGACCACCGGGGCGGGGTCATTTCCTTCCTCCTGGAGGGTGCCCATGCCCACGACATAGCCTCCATCCTGGACGCGGAGGGCATCGCCGTCAGGGCGGGCCACCATTGCGCCCAACCCCTCATGGAGCGGTTGGAGGTGTCTGCGACCACCAGGGCCAGCTTCTACATCTACAACGTGAAGGAAGAGGTGGATCGCCTAGTAGAGGCGCTGGAGAAGGTCCGGGAGGTCTTCAGGCTATGAGCTACGAGATGTACCAGGAGGCGATCCTTGACCACTATCGCAGCCCCAGAAACTTCGGGGAGCTGGAGGATCCGGACATCTCGGCCCAGGAGGACAACCCCCTCTGTGGGGATGAGATTGCGCTCTACATACGGCTCAACAAGGACAAGGTTGTGGAGGACGTCAAGTTCAAGGGTAAAGGGTGTGCCATAAGCCAAGCCTCCGCCTCCATGCTGACGGTCATGCTCAAGGGGAAGACCCTCGAAGAGGTGGAGAAGATCGATAAGGAGAGGGTACTCAAGACCCTGGGGATACCGATCAGCCCCGTGAGGCTCAAGTGTGCCCTCCTGCCCCTGGACGTCCTCAGGATAGGCCTTGAAACCCGTGGGCACGGGAGCGAGTAGAATGCAGGAGAGCTACATCGGGAGGGCCCGAGGCAGGGAGGAGGTCACGGACATCCCAGACCTCATAGGCAACACCCCCCTGCTCAAGCTAGACGCCAAGGCGTGGAGCCTGGGAAGGGTCGAGATCCACGCCAAGGCGGAGTGGTTCAACCCCGGAGGCAGCGTCAAGGACAGGCCCGTGCTGTGGATGATCAGGGACGGCATGGAGCGCGGGCGGCTACGCTGGGGCATGACCCTGCTGGATGCCACCTCGGGCAACACAGGGATCGCCATGGCCATGCTGGGCGCCGCCATGGGCTTCAAGACAAAGCTGGTGATTCCGGCCAACGCCAGCAGGGAGAGGAAGGCCATCCTGCGCTCCTACGGCGCCGAGCTTGTTCTCACGGACCCTTTGGGAGGCACGGACGTAGCCCAGAGAGTCGCCAGCAAGATCTTTCAATCCGACCCTGAAGGCCACTACTATCTGGACCAGTACAATAACCCCGCCAACTGGAGGGCCCACTACGAGACGACCGGTGTCGAGATCCTACAGCAGACGGGAGGGGACATCACCCATTTCGTGGCTGGTCTCGGAACTGGTGGCACCCTCGTCGGTGTCTCCCGCCGCCTTAAGGAGCACGACCCCTCCATCCAGGTCGTAGGCGTGCAGCCTGCAACCCCCCTTCACGGGATCGAGGGCCTGAAGCATATGGAGAGCTCCCTCGTTCCCGGGATCTTCGACCCCGCGGTGGAGGACCTGGAGTTCTTCGTGGTGACAGAGGAGGCCCAAGAGCACGCCAGGCTCCTCGCCAAGCGGGAGGGTCTCCTGGTGGGCACCTCCTCCGGTGCAGCCTTGGCCGCATCTCTGCGTCTGGCTGAGGGGCTTCAGGAGGGCAGGATTGTCACCATATTCCCGGATGCCGGTGAGCGGTATCTGAGCGAGGCCTATTGGGAGGAGAGCTGATGCTGGAAATCCCGGAGACGCTCTTCCTGAAAGTGGAGGTCCACGCCCTGGAGGGCTACCCCTCTGAGGTCTGCGGCTTCCTCCTCGGTGTCGATGGTGAGGTTCGAAGGATTCAGGAAGTCAGGCGAGCCGTGAACCTCCTGGCGGACAGCACCAACGACCGCTATCTCATCGACCCGAGGGACACCCTGAGGGTGGATCGGGATGCCCGCCGCAATGGGTTCGAGATCCTCGGATTTTATCACTCCCATCCCGACCATCGGGCCGTGCCATCCAGCTACGACGTGGAGAGGGCCTGGCCCTGGTACTCCTACCTGATCCTCGCCACCACGTCCAGGGGCATGCAGTCTGCTAGAGCCTGGCGACTGGACGGCGACGAGATGGCGGAGGAGTCGTTGAAGCTCATAAGACGTCAAGTCGTAGAAGGTGTTTAGCATGGAAAAGACGAAGGTGAGCGTCCAGATACCCACGCCATTGAGGCAGTATGCGGAGAACAAGGACTCCCTCGACCTGGAGGGGGATACCGTTCAGGAGGTTCTCGACGCCCTCATAAAGAGGTATCATCCCCTTCAGAAGTACCTCCTGGCCGAAGACGGCAAGCTGAGGAACTTCGTGAATGTGTACGTGAACGACGAGGACATCCGGTACCTCAGGGGGCAGAAGACCCCCGTGAAGGAGGGGGACACTGTCATCATCGTCCCCAGCGTCGCCGGTGGCTCCCTGCAGAACCCCATGATGGGCAGGCTCCTCCCCATCCAGGAAGGCCTCACTCAGGAGGAGATCAAGAGGTACAGCCGGCACTTGATTCTCCCGGAGGTGGGCCTCGAGGGGCAAAGGAAGCTGAAGAGCTCCAGCGCCCTCATCGTGGGGGTGGGAGGCTTGGGGGCCCCCCTGGGCATGTACCTGACGGCGGCCGGCGTGGGGCGCATTGGCCTGGTGGACTTCGACGTGGTGGAGGAGAGCAACCTCCAGAGGCAGGTCCTCTTCAACACCTCCGATGTTACCAAGCCCAAACTAGAGGTCGCGATGGAGAGGCTAGAGGCCCTCAACCCGGGAGTCCAGGTGGAGAGCCATGAGACCAGGCTGACATCGAACAATGCCTTGGACATCATCTCGGACTACGACGTGGTGGTGGATGGTACCGACAACTTTCCGACCCGATACCTAGTCAACGACGCCTGTGTCCTGCTAGGAAAGCCCAATGTATACGGCAGCATCTTCCGCTTCGAGGGTCAGGTCTCCGTCTTCGACGCGAGGCGAGGGCCCTGCTACCGATGCCTGTACCCGGAGCCCCCGCCGCCAGGCCTCGTCCCGAGCTGCGCTGAGGGAGGGGTCCTGGGCGTCCTGCCAGGCGTCGTAGGCAGCCTGCAGGCCATGGAGGCCCTCAAGGTCCTTCTGGGCAAGGGGGACCTCCTCATAGGCCGCCTCATCCTGTTTGATGCCCTGAAGATGAAGTTCCGGGAGCTTAGGCTGAGGAAGGACCCGGGGTGCGCACTCTGCGGCGAGAAGCCGACCATCAAGGAGCTCATCGACTATGAGGAGTTCTGTGGCCTCACTGGTGAGGAAACCATCGCCTCGGAGTTCCAGATGGATACCACGGAGGTTGCCGAGCTGCTGGAGCGAGGAGAGGTGACCCTTCTAGACGTCAGGGAGCCTGTGGAGTGGCAGATATGCAACATCCCGGGGGCCAGACTCATTCCCATGGGAGAAGTGCCCTATCGGGTGGGGGAGCTCAGCACGGCAGATAAGATAGTGGTGCACTGTCATACCGGAGCCCGCAGTGCTCGCATTACCCAATTCCTGCGAGACCTGGGCTTCACCAAGGTCTGGAACATGGCCGGCGGAATCGACGCATGGGCCGAGAAGGTGGACCCCAGGATGCCCCGCTACTGAGCCCCGGGCAACGTGGCCTCCTGGATGAATCAGGTTGGTGCGCTCTTGGTCCGACGGTTCCTCTTCATCTGCGTCGGGAACAGCTTCAGGAGTCAGATGGCCGAGGGCTTCGCACGGCAGCTGGCCCCCAAGGGCGTCCTCATCAAGAGCGGTGGGCTGAAGCCGGCTAAGGCGCTCAGTGCCATGGCGGTCGAACTCATGGCGGAGAGGGGCATCGACATATCCCGCCAGGAGCCGAAGGAGGTGGATGTCGCCTTCGCCCGGAGGGCGGATCGTATCGTGGTCATGGGTTGCGACCCTGAAGAAGCCTGTCCTGCGGAGGTGTTGGACAGGGTGGAGAACTGGTCCCTCCCGAACCCCCGTGGAATGGAATACGATGCGGCCCGGGAGGTCAGGGATGGGGTTGAGAGAAGGGTCAGAGAACTTGTGGAGAGCCTGTAGGCACAGCTGCAGTCACCCCAGCCTAACAAGCGGGAAATCGTCCGACTCACTTACGATGCGGAATCCTTGCTTCAGGTACAGTTCAAGGGGGCCGGACGGGTTGTCCTCGGAACTCCTCCTGGGCAACGCCTCTATTCTCCCGAAGCCTCTTGTCCTAAGCTCCTCGACGGCAGATCGGAGAAGCTCCGCTCCGATCCCTCTCCCCCGCTGCGAGACGTCTCTGACATACAGGCACGAAATGAAGACTGAGTCCCTGCTAGGTGGGCCCGAGGGATAATCTTTGAACCTATCTCCGTAGTAGCCAGGAGGAGCGTATTGGATGAAGCCCACCACTCTGCCTTCTACAACGGCCTGAAGGCCGCAATTTCCGAACTCCTTCAAGACGCGCGATATCCAGTTGACCTTCAAAGTCGGATCTCTTACGCCCCTGTCGAATTCCCCTGGATACTCCCAGTAGATGCAGACATCACAGCTGCCGAGACCTTCGAAGGAACCCGGAAGCTCATCCAGGTCCGCGAATCTCCTTATCTCAAGGTCCGCGAGCAATCCTATCCGCGTCACACATGAGGCAGACGGCAGATAATCGTTTCGCGGGTCCACATGG
>JBHHZZ010000028.1:0-20666 GCA_046758325.1 Thermoplasmata archaeon
TGATAGAGGTGGACGGGTCCTACGGAGAGGCCGGTGGACAGATCTTCCGAATGGCATTGGCACTATCCTCTCTGGCGGGGGAGGACGTCAGAGTCATGAACATCAGGGCCGGAAGGCCTAAGCCAGGTCTTGCGAGACAGCACATCACCGCGGCCAAAGCCGTCGCCTCGGTGAGCAGCGCAGACGCCGACGGCCTTCAGCTGGGGTCGTCGGAGGTTGTCTTCCGACCAGGTACCCTAACCGGGGGCCGCTTCGAGCTCGACGTCGGGACAGCCGGAAGCGTTACCCTCGTCCTCCAGGCATGCCTGCTTCCTGCCCTTTTTGCTAGGGCCCCGACTGAGCTGAGGATTCGAGGGGGGACGGACGTCAGGTGGTCTCCGCCGTCGGACTACTTCCAACGCGTCTTCCTTCGTCTCCTGGAGAGGATGGGCATCCACGTGGAGATGCGCGTCCTGAGGCGAGGCTACTACCCCCGGGGTGGGGGGCTTGTGGAGGCGAGAATCGAGCCGGTCTCCTCCGTCGCAGGTCTCCGCCTCTCGGTCCCGGGTCAGGTGGTCGGAATCCGAGGAAGGGCCCATGTGTCCAACCTTCCGCAGCACGTCGCACAGAGGATGAAGAGGTCCGCCTTGAGGATGCTGGTGAACTACAGGGAGGTGCATGTGGAGGAGGTGGTCTACGGGGGGGAAGAGGCCGTCGGCCCAGGAGGTGCCGTCGTTCTGTGGGCCGTGGCCGCGAACACTATTTTAGGGTCATCGCGCCTGGCGGAGAAGGGGGTGAGGGCTGAGGACGTGGGCCGGGGGGCAGCAGAGGACCTCCAGGCCGATCTCGAGGCAGGTGCCACCTTGGACGTCCACGCAGCGGACCAGCTCCTTCCTTACATGGCCTTGGCCACTAGTTCCTCCCACTTCCTCGTAAGGGAGGTGTCCGGACACATGAGGACACTCTTCTGGCTCCTCTCCAAATTCCTGGATGTGGAGTTCTCTACGGAGGACGTAGACGGGTTGAAAAGGGTCGAGGTGAAGCCTATCCGTACATAGAGGGTCGGGGAGTCCCCTCCGGCTTCTTGAAGCCCTCCGCCTTCCGGTGTATGCTCTTCAGCTGCTCCTCGATCCTGCCAGCCTCCTCGTAGAGCGGTCCAGTGTCTAGGTCCATCCTGAGGAGGAGCCTGTCCACAATCTCGATGACCCTGGCAGCCGCCCTGGCATCCGGGTAGTCGGGGTGAGCCTCGGATAGGAGGCTGATGACGTCAAAGCCTCGTTTCCGCCCCTCATTCAGGAGGACGCCGGCGACGCCGGTTATGACGCCCTCCTCGAATATGGTCACGCCGTGATCCGCCAGCATCTTGTGGGCCCCGGGAGTGCTGCCGATGCCGTACACGGAGATGCGCTCCTCCACCCCTTCCTCCCGGTCGACGATGAGGCCCTCGGGGCATATGAGAAGGGAGCAGCCCTGATCCCGGGCCCAATCCAGCACGGCTACCGCAATCTCATTGATCATGTTTGTCAGCGGCTGGAACTCCGATATGAAGATCACAACCTTCCCGCCCTCTGAGTCGCCTGCGTAGATGCGGACGGGATTGAGCGGCACGCCGTCCTTGACCAAGGTCACGGTGGGGAAGTGAGGCGAGTCCATAATGCCAATCTGCTCCATTCCAAGCACGTCCACGAGGTAGTTGGCCACGATGGAGCTGACGAGGCCTACGCTAGGAAAACCATCGATTAGGGTGGACCCTCGAAGGTCCAGGTCCTTCAGCTGATGAATCGCCACCCTTTCCATCCGGCGGGTTATCGGCCCACCATGTACTTAAATCTGACATTAGGCGTGAGGGCCAAGCCTTTATTCAGCTTGCGTTTATGAGGTCTTGTGAAGGCCCGGCCCTATGTCATCCTCAACATGGCCTCCACCATCGACGGCAGAATCGCTCTTCGGGGGAAGAAGCCCATCAAGCTATCCTCTGAGGATGACTTCGCCCGGGTCCACCGGTTGAGGAGTGAGTGTCAGGCAGTCCTCGTGGGTGTGGAGACTGTCTTGGCGGACGACCCGAAGCTGACGGTGAAGGAGGAAGTTGCCCAGAATTCCAGGAACCCCCTCCGCATAGTCCTCGACTCTCAGGGTCGCCTCCCGGACGACTCCGCGGTGCTAGACGGCAGCGCACAAACCCTTGTGGTGACTTCGGAGGAGTGTACCCGCACCTTTCCAGGGGCAGAGGTTCTTCGTTGCGGAGTGGGTAAGGTGGACCTACATCGATTACTCCTGATCCTCGGGAAACGCGGAATCGAGAAGCTCTTGGTTGAGGGGGGAGGGACGGTCGCCTGGTCCTTCCTCAAGGAGGGTCTGGTGGACGTGTTCCAGGTGTATATGACGCCCGCCGTCATGGGAGACACCATGGCACCAAGCCTTTTCACCGGGGCCGTGGCCACCACAGACGGTGACCTGATAAGGATGAGACTTCAGGAGGTGGAAGTCCTCGGGGACGGCGTCCTTCTGACGCTGAAGCCCGAGGCCCAGCCGCTCTCGGAAGGAGAAGATGAGGGTGGGGGGCTGCACCATGAAGGGTAGCCCCAAGCTGGTCTGCGACCACATGCTTGGAACCCTAGCCCGCTGGCTTCGTATCCTAGGTTTCGACACCGCCTACCCGAAGCCTCTGGGGGATGAGGAGCTCGTATCCCTCGCTGCAGGTGAGGACAGGATCCTTCTCACCAGGGACAAGGAGCTGGGCGCTAGAAAGGACATCCGCGTGCTGTACGTGTCCAGCGATGTCTTGGATGAGCAGGTGGAGCAGGTCCTGAGAGGCCTCAATCTCACGATCCAGCATGCGATGAGTCGATGCCCCGTCTGCAATACGCTCCTGGTCGAGATGGCCCGGGAAAAGGTGGAAGGGAAGGTCCCGGAGGGAGTCTACCTTCGGCAGCGGGAATTCTGGCACTGCCCTTCCTGTGACAAATTCTACTGGCAGGGGAGCCATTGGGATGGAATGAGCAGGAAGATAGAGGAGTATGAGGAGTACACAAAGGGGTCAACGGAGAGGAGCGGGCAGTCCGAGGAGGGAATTCGAGAGACTAGAGGGGCAGGGCGTTAAGGCCTTAATCATCGGGAACCTGGGAGAGGATGCATGGAGAAGGTGGAGTACCGCTTAGTCAGGTCCGATGACATACCCTTCGTCATGGAGGGTGCGGGGGCCCTGGTCAAGAGAGTAATCGGTCCCGGTGGCCCGCTGCCGAGGATTGGCCCTCTCATCCTCCTCGACCACGCTGAGATACCGCCGGAAGTGGGTTTCCCTATGCATCCCCACTCAGGCTTCGAGATACTGACGTACATCCTAAGGGGAGAGGTCAGGCACAAGGACTCTGAGGGGTTCGAGGCGGTGGTGGGTCAAGGTGGGATGCAGCACCTTATGACGGGTCGGGGCATGTGGCACGAGGAGATGCCCGGGAAGATGGGCGCCGAGGCCTTACAGATATGGGTTTCCCTCCCCTCTGATTTCAGGGACACATCCCCTGAGTACAGGTCCATTAATCCCGAGGAGATTGCGGCCATTCAAGATGGTTCCATCAGCAGGAAGGTGCTTGCAGGACGGGATGGTCCCTTGCGGTTCCACCGAGAGGTTTCCATCGAGGACATGTCTCTCAAAGGAGGAGTGGAGATTCCCCTGAGGGACAGGGAGGCGTCCTACGCACTGTATCTATTACGAGGCGGCGGCCATGTGTCTCTAGGAGGAAGCGATCTGGAGGCCCGGGAAGGAGATATCCTCCTATTGAGAGGCGTCGAGAAGCCTCTTGTTGAGCCTGAGACGGGAGATTTGAGGTTCGTTCTCTTCTCCCTCTCGGACCTATCTTGATCTGAGCTGGATTGGACGGCCTCTTCTCCGGTATCTCCACACGCGCTGTGAGACCACCTGGGGAGTGGAAGAATCCGCATGACAGAAGCTCATGGACCCCTCCTCAAAAGGTTGATAAGCAGTTCCATGTATACCCCCAAGGTCTCCGGATGGAAGGCGTCCTGGTCCTCGAAGACGGGAAGGTGGTGAGGGGCGCCCCCTTCGGGGCGAGGACCACTGTTTTCGGTGAACTTGTTTTCAACACCAACATGACGGGCTACTGTGAGGCCCTCACGGACCCCTCCTACAAGGGCCAGGTCCTGATGATGACATACCCTCTGATGGGAAACTACGGTGTTGACCCGGAGACATTTGAGTCCCAGAACATCCAGGCCACGGGCTTCGTGATCCGAGAGCTCTGGCGGGGTCCTTCTCACCCAAGCTCCAAGATGAGCCTTGATGAATTCCTCTCGACTCATGGCGTTCCAGGTATCGAAGGTGTGGACACGCGGGACCTCACCATCAGGACAAGGGTTCAGGGCACTGTTCGAGCCGCCCTCTCCACGGAGGGCGCGGACCCCCATGACCTGTTGCAGGAGGTCAGGTCCCGGCCTTTCCCGGATGTCCACAACCTGGTGGAACAGGTTAGCTGTTCGAGTCCCGAACAGCATCGCGGGACAGGCCCTCTGCGTTTCGCCCTGGTGGACTGCGGGGTGAAGGGCAGCATCCTCTCAAACCTGCTGAGCTACGGGGATGTCCTCCAGGTCCCCTATGATACCGCAGCCAGGGATATCATGGAGTGGGACCCTCACGGCCTCCTGGTCTCCAACGGGCCCGGCAATCCTGCCCATCCGGAGATGCTCTCCACCGTAGTCCCGACCCTGAGGACCCTGGCGGGTCAGCTCCCCATCCTCGGTATATGCCTGGGCCATCAGCTCCTGGGTCTTGCCTTCGGGGCGGAGACCTACAAGCTGAAGTTCGGCCACCGCGGAGGCAACCACCCGGTCCGTGACCTCAACCGAAGGAAGGTCTTCATAACCTCCCAGAATCACGGGTTCGCCGTTCTCGAGGAGGGCCTGGGGGATGAACTGGAGGTGACTCACGTCAACCTCAACGACAGGACGGTGGAGGGTTTCAAGCATAGAGAGGTTCCAGTACTCTCCGTCCAGTACCACCCCGAGGCCAACCCCGGACCCCACGATAGCCTGTACGTCTTCCAAGAGTTCGTGAGGGAGGTAGAAAGCTTTGCCCTCGAAGCCGGGAGGTGATCTAGTCGTCTAGAAGGGAGGATCTGGACAAGGTCCTAGTCATAGGCTCCGGGCCGGTGGTGATCGGACAGGCAGCCGAAATCCTCTCAGTTTCCTGAGGGGACGGCAATTCGATTACTCCGGGAGCCAGGCCTGTCGGGCCCTGCGAGAGGAGGGCATCCAGGTCATCCTGGTAAACTCCAACCCGGCCACCATCATGACGGACCCGGACATGGCGGATGCGGTGTACCTGGAGCCGCTGAGTGTCGTTTATCTGGAGAAGATCATCGAGCGCGAGAGGCCCCAGGGTATCCTCTCCGGAATGGGTGGTCAGACGGCCCTCAACCTCTGCTCCGAACTGGCGGAACAGGGAACGCTGAAGCGGTATGGAGTGGAGCTGTTGGGAACGGGCCTCAAGGCCATAGAAGCCTCGGAGAACCGCCGCTCCTTCGCCTCTCTCATGAAGAAAATCGGGGAACCCATCCCCAGGAGTCTCTCCTGCGGCAGTGTCGATGAGGCCCAGAGGGCGGTTCACGATCTAGGAGGCTTCCCGGTCATCGTCCGGGCCGCCTACACCCTCGGGGGTACGGGAAGCGGCATAGTATCGAGCGCCGAGGAGCTGGAGAAGGTCGTCTCCATAGGCCTGGCCTACTCCCGCATCCGACAGGTTCTCGTGGAGGAGTGTGTCCGCGGGTGGAAGGAGTATGAGTACGAGGTGATGAGGGACTCTGCGGACAACTGCATCACCATATGCTCCATGGAGAACCTTGACCCCATGGGGTTTCACACCGGGGAGAGCATCGTGGTGGCCCCCGCCCAGACGCTGAGGGATAGGGACCACCAGGTTCTCAGGAGCGCGGCCCTCAAGATCATCAGAGCCCTAGGCATCGAGGGTGGCTGCAACATCCAGTTTGCCGTGGAGCCAGAAACCTACGAGTACAGGGTCATCGAGGTGAACCCCAGGGTCTCCCGGTCCTCAGCCCTCGCCTCCAAGGCCACCGGATACCCTATCGCCCGGATAGCCGCCAAGATAGCCATAGGCCTCCAGTTGGATGAGATTCCCAACCAGGTGACCCGGAGGACCTTGGCCTCCTTCGAGCCCACCCTCGACTACGTGGTGACGAAGATTCCCAGATGGCCCTTCGACAAGTTTTCCGATGCCGAAAGGAGGATCGGAACCCAGATGAAGTCCACCGGCGAGGTCATGGCCATCGGGAGGACCTTTGAGGAGTCCCTCATGAAGGCGATTCGCTCTCTGGAGGTGGGCAAGCTAGGGCTGGAGGCCGAGGAGTGGGAAGACGGGGCCCTGGAGGAGGAGCTCGCGAGGCCCACGGATAAGAGGGTCTTCGCCATCGCTGAGGCCTTCAGAAGGGGCGACAGCCTGGAAAGGGTGGCCCGCCTCACGATGTGGGACCCCTTCTTCCTGGAGAGGATACGCCGATTGGTGGGACTGGAGGAGAGGCTTCGACGGGAAGGACTTTCTGACAGTCTCGTCAGGAATGCGAAGGCGTATGGCTTTCCCGATGAGTACATAGCGCGCCTCACCGGCTCCAGTCGGGAGGATGTGGAGGCCTCCAGAGAGAGGGCCAGCTTCAAGGTAGTGGACACCTGTGCGGGAGAGTTCCAGGCCACTACCCCCTACTACTACTCCACCCATGGTGAGGCGAACGAGGTGACACCAGCTGAAGGACGCAAGGTGCTGATCGTCGGCGCTGGCCCCATCCGCATATCCCAGGGTATAGAGTTCGACGGGTGCTGCGTCCACGGCGTCCTAGCCCTCAGAGAGGAAGGGCGGGTGGCCATCATCATAAACAACAACCCTGAGACGGTTTCGACGGACTTCGACGTCTCCGACAGGCTCTACTTCGACCCTCTGACTCTTGAGGACGTCCTGAACGTCATCGAACTCGAGGAGCCGGAGGGCGTCATCCTGCAGTTTGGCGGTCAGACGTCGGTCAATCTGGCCGTCCCCCTGCAGAGGGCCATCGAGAGGAAGGGTCTCCGCACTCGCATCCTGGGGACCTCCCCCGACTCCATCGACGTGGCGGAGGACAGGTCGAGGTTCTCCAAACTCCTCAAGAGTCTGGGGATTGCCCAGCCTCCGTACGCCACCGGCTACTCCTTCGAGGACGTCCGGGACATTGCCTCCAGGATTGGATACCCGGTTCTCGTCCGTCCCTCCTACGTGCTAGGAGGTCGGGGCATGGAGATAGTCCACGGGGAGGAGGATCTGGAGAGGTTCATGAGGAGGGCCGTAGAGGTGTCCAGTCACCACCCCATCCTTGTGGACAAGTTTCTGACCCACGCAGTGGAGGTGGATGTGGATGCGATATCCGATGGCGAGGACATCTTCATAGGGGGCATTCAGGAGCACATCGAGGAGGCCGGCGTCCATTCGGGGGACGCTGCCTGTGTCCTCCCACCCCAGACCCTCTCCTCGGAGGTCCAGGCGGAAATTCGTGGCGTGACTGAGAGGATATGCCGCGCGCTGAAGGTGGTCGGCCTCATCAACCTCCAGCTCGCCGTCAAGGACGGAAGGGTATACGTTTTGGAGGCGAACCCCCGGGCAAGCAGGACGGTTCCGTATGTGTCGAAGGCCATCGGCATACCCCTAGCCAAGGTGGCCACGAAGATCATGCTGGGCCATACGCTGAAGGACCTCGGATATGTGGGGGAGGCCAAGGTGGAGCACGTGGCCGTGAAGGTCCCCGTGTTCCCCTTTCAGAAGCTCCCAGGGGTGGATTGCATCCTCGGCCCCGAGATGAGGTCCACTGGCGAGGTCATGGGCCTCGACACTGACCTGGGGAGGGCGTACTACAAGGCCATGATTGCTGCCGGCAACAGATTGCCCCTCGAAGGCTCCGTGTACATTACGGTACGAGACGAGGACAAGAATGAAGTGGCGGATCTGGCCTCCCGCTTCGCGTCCATGGGGCTGAAGATCTATGCCACCAGAGGCACGGCCCACCGCCTGAGGGGGAAGGAGGTCGACGTGGAAACCGTCTACAGGATCAGCGAGGGGAGACAGCCCGACGCCATCGGCCTGATGCGGAAGGGAGCCATCCAGCTCATCATCAACACACCGACGGAGTCCTCGGGATCAAGGCGGGACGGCTTCATGATGCGGCGACTGGCCGTGGATCTCAACATTCCCTTCATCACGACCGTGGAGGGGGCCAGGGCGGCGGTGGAGGCCGCAGCCCGTGCAAGGGAGGGGAACCTCTCTGTCAAGCCAATCTCCGAGTACGCTCCCGCCTACCCGAGGGCGGGGAAAGGTTAAATGCGGAATCCCCACTATTTCAGACCATGAGAGGGATCACACTCATGTCCCTCCTCCTGTTCGTGGTGGGAGCGTCTCTCCTCTATCATGGTCTGAGGGTAGAGGGAAGCCAGGCCTTCCTCGTCATCATATTCCCCGTCATCGTCCTCTCGGGTCCCTTCTCCCTCCTCGGCACCCTCCTCATATTCATGTCCGTCTTCCTTGGCTTTCTGTCCCTTGCTGGCTTCTTTCCCGGAGGGGTATCTGGCATTCCCGGAGCCGTGAAGGAGGTACCCTACTCGCGGGAACCGCCAGCCCGGCCAGAGAGTCGCACTAGATGGGGAGGAGTTCTTCTTCTGGGACCCGTACCCATCGTCTTTGGCTCAGACGTGAAGGTTACGACGGCAATGCTCGTGTTGGGCATCGTACTCACCATAGCCCTCATCTTCCTGTTCCTATGACAGCAACATCGAGACCTCGGAAAGCGCTCGTGGCCGATAGGCTCCACCAGGACGCCATGGAGGCCCTTCGGGAACGCTTCGACGTCAACGCGAAGGAGGTGTCTCCAGACGAGCTGTTAGAGATAATCGGAGACTATGATGTTCTGGTCGTCAGGTCCCGCACGAAGGTGACGAGGGAGGTCCTGCGCCGGGGCACGAGTCTGAGGGTAGTGGCCCGAGCGGGAGTAGGCGTGGACAATATCGATGTGGAGGCTGCCACGGAAAGGGGAATCATGGTTGTAAATGCCCCTGCCGGGAGTACCCAATCAGTTGCCGAACTTGCTGTTGGTCTGATGCTCTGCCTCGCCCGCAGGATTCCAGAGGCTGACAGGAGTATGAAAGAGGATCGGTGGGAGAAGTCCCGTTTGAAGGGCGTTGAGTTGGCCGGGAAGGTGCTGGGCCTCATAGGATCGGGGAGGATCGGGGGCCGGGTCGCGACGATCTGCCAGGCTCTGGGCATGACCGTTATCGCCTTCGACCCGTACCTTCAGGAGGAGGTAGCCAGGGAGCGGGGCATTGAGCTGACGAGACTGGACGATGTCCTTCAGAGAAGCGATTTCATTAGTATCCATGCCGCACTCACCGAGGAGACAAGCCACATGATATCCCATCCTCAGCTGAGTATGATGAAAAGGACCGCCTACCTCATCAACTGCGCCCGAGGGAAGATCGTGGATGAGGAGGCGCTTGTGGAAGCGCTTCAGGATGGTCGTATTGCCGGGGCAGGCCTCGACGTTTATGAGAAGGAGCCGCCCTCGGGAAGCCCGCTTCTGGAGTTGGGGAACGTGATACTGACGCCCCACATCGGGGCCTCCACAGCAGAGGCCCAGAGGAGGACCGGGCTTCTGGCGGTCGAACAGGTGACTAAGGCCGTGATGGGGGATGAGCCCGAGTTCCTCGTCAACAAGGAGGTCCTATCGGGATAGGGCCTCCCTGCGGGCGGCCTCCAAGACGTCAACTTTCTCCCGTCTAGCCCTCTTGCGCACCTCTCCGATGATCTCTAGGTAATCCTCGTAGTTCCTCTTGTGGCGCCTGAGCGTCCGTCCGAGGGCCCTCTCAAAAGTCTCGTTCTTGTGCAGGTCCTTCAGGGCCTCCCGAATGATAACTGCCTTCTTTTCCAGGGTCACCGTGCCACATCCCCGCTGGTCATAATGTAGGGCTACTTTGCCTCCTCGCACACCCTGAGGAAGTTCCTGAAGATTTCGTAGCCGTACTGCGTGTGCTCTACCTCCGGGTGAAACTGGACTCCGTAGAGAGGTCTGTCGGCGGCCTGCATGGCCTGGACGGGGCAGCTCTCGGAGCTCGCCAGCCTCTTGAAGCCTTCAGGCGGCCTCGTGACCTCATCGTTGTGGGATTCCCAGACGACGAATCTATCGGGGAGGCCAACAAAGAGGTCCCCCGGAGCCTCTACAACCAACTCCATCTTGCCAAACTCAGGGATCACGGCAGGCCTGGTCTCCCCGCCGAAGTGCAGGGCCATGAACTGGTGGCCAGCGCAGATGCCCAGGATGGGGCAGTCGACTTCGTCGAGGTACTCACCATTGCGACCCATCTTGGAGGGATCTATGCCGACCCGCGGTGCCCCACCGGAGAGGATGAGACCATCTACCTGAAGGCTCTCCACCGGCGTGTCGTTGGGCACGATCTTCGAGTCCACTCCCAAGTCCCGAAGGACGCGCCACTCCCTGTGGGTCCACTGTCCCCCATTGTCAACCACGTAGACTTCCATCTGGTCCTTACAAGGAGCGCCGGGTAAAATATCTTGGCCTGGCCCCGGTCAATCACTCCCACTCGATAGTCCCTGGGGGTTTGTTGGTGATATCGTACACCACACGGTTCACGCCTTTGACCTCATTCGTGATCCTGGTGGAGATTCTTCCGAGGACATCATAGGGAATCTCGGAGTAGGAGGCCGTCATGCCGTCAACGGACTCAACGGATCGGATGGCGACCGTGTGTCCATAGACCCGCAGGTCCCCCTCGACCCCCACCGTTCTCAGGGGAAGAAGGACGGCGAAATATTGCCAGGGACTCCTCATGGCACCTGTCTCACAGGCACTGTCGACCTCCTCCTCCACGATGGCGCAGGCTTCCCGAACGATGCCTATCTTCTCCGGCGTCACCTCCCCGGCGACCCGGACAGCCAGGCCTGGACCTGGGAAGGGCTGCCTCTCGGCCACCTCTATGCCCAGGGCCCTGGCGACCTTTCTGACTTCGTCTTTGTAGAGGTCCCTCAGGGGCTCCACCACCTGCAGGGTCATGCCCGATGGCAGTCCTGCGACGTTGTGATGGGTCTTGATTCTGTCCCGAAGCTGCCCCCCACTCTCGATCCAGTCCGGTGCGATGGTGCCCTGAATCAGGTATTCCGCCCCCACCCTCCCGGCTTCGATCTCGAAGAGTTCCACGAAGGTTCCGCCTATTATCCTCCTCTTCGCTTCCGGATCCTCAACTCCCTCGAGGGCCTTGAAAAAGCGGCTCGCTGCCTCCAGGACGACGTAGTTGACACCCAGGTCGCGAAGGGTCCCTTCCACCTCCTCCCGCTCCCCCTTCCTCATCATCCCCGTATCCACGTACACGGCCCGTAGGTCCTTCCCCAGGGCCTTGGAGGCCAGAACGGCAGCCGTAGTGCTGTCAACGCCTCCTGATACAGCGATGATGGCCCTGCCCTTGACCTCTTTCTTGAGATGCTCTACCGCCTCCCGGATGAAGTTCTCAGCGGAGAACATCTACCCACCCAACTTCTGGGAGTCCCTGAGGACGCCCTCGGCCATCCTCTCCCTGTAGACCCTCAGCCTGTCCTTCAGCCCAGCATCGGAGATGGCCAGTATCTCAATGGCCAGGAGGGCCGCATTCTCGGCCCCGTCCAGGGAGACGGCGGCGACCGGGACCCCGGGGGGCATCTGGGTCACAGAAAGAATGGAGTCCAGGTTGAGTTTCCCGCTCAAGGGGACCCCGATGACCGGCCTGACTGTCATGGAAGCCACGGCCCCGGGGAGGGCGGCGGACATCCCCGCCATGGCGATGAAGACCTTGGCATCGGAACCCTCCACGACCTGCCTCAGCCTCTCCGGTGTCCTGTGGGCCGAGGCGATGACCATCTTCGCATCGATGCTGAACTCCTCCAGGACCCGGAGGGCCCTCTTCCCCCTGTCGATGTCGCTAACGCTTCCGAGGACTACCAAGATATCCATCTGTGGATGACGGTAGGTAGCCCAATGAAATAAATGTTCCCAGGCCCTTAGGCGCCCACCTCCACCTGGACCTCCACGGGCTCAGGTGAAGGGTTCTGCCACATCAAGTAGAAGTGGTCCTTCCTCGGCCCCTCAAACCTCCCCTCGTGACCGGAACCGCGGAACCTCTCGTGATAGGTTATCTCCTGCCCCTGGTGGGAGTGAATGTTGAAGTCCACCTCCCGCTCGGCCGACCATGAGTAGGAGATGGCCTGCCCCGACTTCAGGGGCACCATCAGCTCGGCAAAGCTCTCAGGATGACCCTTGGCCTCGAGGGAGAAGCTCTTCTGAAACCTGCCCTCCTCCGGCGAGAACTCCATCAAGAATATGCCCCACAGCTTACGACTTCATGATGGCCAACAGGAAGAGGCCAATGGCCAACATGGCGCCAATGGCCGCCGCTGCAATCACGGCAATGCTCTGGATGATGACCGTGAGCAAGGAGTCTACCGGTATGACCTTGGGGCTCGCGATCCCTCCAAGGTAGGCCCACACGATCCCAAAGGCAAAGCCGCCTCCCAAGAGTCCTCCCCCTATCTTCCTGCTCTTCCCGCTGCCGAAGTAGGCCGTAAAGGCCCCCGTTATGACTAGGAAGAGGGAAAAGGTCAGCACCAAGACGGTCACAAAGGTCAAGGGCACCGTTGCATCAAATCCCGACATTTCTTACCCCCTTTTACACTAGAACTGAATTCCAGTCAAAGTCTTCGTATCGATCACTCCCGGTATGGTCCTTATCTTGTCCACCACTATCTGGCCTAAGATGTTGAAATCCTCCGCTTCGATCTTGGCGATCAAGTCATACTCCCCGAAGAGGGGATGTAGCTCCTTTATCTCCTTGATCTTGGAGAGGGCGTTGTAGACTTCGTGTTCCTTAGCGGGAGCGGTGCTTATCAGAACGAAGCCAATGGCCATGCCCAATCTCCGACGGGTAAAGCTGAATTCCTCCTATAAACCTTTCCACCCGTTGCGTTTGAGAATTGGGCCCGCGTCACCTCTTCCCCTCTACGCGCTCTTTTGTTTCGGGACGTCTCTTATTCCTTCCTCGTATCGGGAGGCCCTCTCCCACGCGTCATCCCATGAGGGTAGGCGGGTCTGGGGTCCTTGACCCTCGACGCAGAAGCTGGCGGCGGAGGCTCCCACAAGGCCGCATTGCGCTGGCTCCAAGCCCCTGCTGAGTCCCGCATAGAATCCCGCCCTGTAGGCGTCTCCAGCCCCCGTCACGTCCACCTCGCTCTCCGCAGGTATGCAGGGAATTCTCCACCCCCCTCGACGAGTGTAGATCACGCTGCCCTCTGTGCCGAGCGTCAAAACGGCAACCCTCGAGAACTGAAGGAGGTCCGGCGGTTCCTTGACTCCGGTGTAGGCGAGGGCCCTCTGAAACTCGTGCCGGTTGCCAAAGAAGATGTCGGAGCACTTTAGAAGCTCGCGGAACGTACCTGGGCTGTATACGTAGTGGATTTCCTGGGAGGGGTCGAAGGCGATCTCCTTTCCCTTCTCCCGAGCGAGATTCACCACGCTCCTGTAGTACTCAGGCCTGCCCGTGCCGATGTGGATCAGGTCGCTTGCGTTGACAGTATGCTCCAGGACTTCCAGATGGGAGCCCTCCTTCATCGGCCCCTGATCGATGATGGCCACCTGGTTGCCCTCGGGATCGGAGAAGATCCAGGCCGTGGGTGTGGTGTGTCCAGGAAGGACCCTCAGGTCAGCAATGTCTATCCCGTCCTCCTCGAAAGCTCGTCTGTAGTCCTCCGGGAAGTCCTCTCCGACGAAGGACGCTATGGCAGTCTTCACTCCGAGGCGTGCGGCAGTTCTGGCTATGTTGCCAGCGGTGCCTCCGAAGTACTGTTTCCTCTCCACGATCTGGATGGATGTATTGGGCTCTGGAAGCTTGGGTACCCGGAATATGTAGTCCAACACCACGTGGCCGAAGACCCCCAGGAAGTTCATCGAGTGTCCTCCCGGATGAGCCTTCGCAGCACGCCGTAGGCCTCACCTAGGCCGGGGACCACATAGTCCGCTCTCCCGGGCTCCTCGCTAGCATCTATGAGGACGGCCGTCATGCCTATGCCCTCCGCCCCCGCCGCGTCCTTTTCTGGGGAGTCACCTACATGCACGGCCTCATGAGGCTCGCAACCCGCCTTAGAGAGGGCTCTTCTGAAGATGGCCTCATGGGGTTTGGCCAGGCCGACCTCCTCGGAGGTAGTGATGGAATCCAGGTGCCCCTCCAGGGGGAGCACGTAGAGACACAGCTGAAGGAAGTCCTCGTCAATGTCGGACAAGAGGCCCACATGCAGTCGGCTCCGACCGAGCTTGAGCAGAACCTCCCCAGCCTCAGGGAATGGGCGAAGCCAGCGAATGTGCTCCCTCCAGTGAGCTTCCAGGAAGGCTTCCCAGTGGCCACCGCTCATCGAGATTCCCTCTTCCTCGAGCAGGGTGGTCACCACCTCTCTGCCGATGTCCCAGCCCTGCCGCCACGTTGTCCCCAGCCGCTGGAAGTGTTCCTCGTGGAGTACTTCATATCTCCTCAAGAGGTCCTCAGGGGAAGCCTTGAGGCCCACTTCCCGCCGAAAGGCCCGCATCATCTCCAGGTGGGCCGTCCTGTCGCTGGTCGGGTCCATTATGGTGCCGCCGAGGTCGAGGAAGACCGCCTTCAGGGCCAACTTAGGTTCCCACCTTCCAGCTGGAGGTGTACCGCAGCTGTGCTTGCGTGAGACTGTCGATCTCGACGCCCATGGTCCTCAGCCTGATTCTGGCCACTTCCTCATCTAGCTCCCTGGGTACGGGATGGACCTTCGAATCCATGTCCGCGTGATGCTTCCCGAGGTGAGCTGCGGAGAGGGCCTGTAGGGCGAAGCTGGTGTCCATGATCTCCACCGGATGTCCCTGCCCCGCCACCAGGTTTATGAGTCTCCCTTCACCCAGCAGATAGGCCCTCTTCCCTCCCTCCAACACGTACTCCTCCACGAAGTCCCTCACCCTTCTTCGGGATGTGCTCATGCTTTGCAGGGCGGCCTTGGAGACCTCCACATCGAAGTGCCCCGCATTGGCCAGCACACAGCCATCCTTCAGCACCTTGAGGTGCTCCTCCGTGACCACGTCCTCCACGCCGGTGGCCGTTACTATGAAGTCGGAGATTCTGGCGGCCTCCTTCATGGGCATGACCTCGAAGCCGTCCAACTTTGCCTCCACCGCCTTGACGGGGTCAACCTCCGTCACGATGACGTGGGAGCCCATGCCCCTCGCCCGGAGGGCGATGCCACGCCCGCACCAACCGTAGCCGGCGACGGTGAAGCGCTTTCCCGCCAGCAGGAGGTTTGTGGCCGACATAATGCCGTCCAGGGTGGACTGACCCGTGCCGTAGCGGTTATCGAAAAGGTGCTTCATTCGGGCGTCGTTTACGTTGATTATGGGGAATTTCAGCTGGCCCTCCCTCTCCATAACCCTCAGCCGCAGAACGCCGGTGGTGGTCTCCTCGCTCCCCCCCTTCACCCCCCCCAATAGTTCCGTCCGGTCGGTGTGGAGCAGGTAGATGAGGTCCGCCCCGTCATCCACGACGATCTCAGGCCTTGAATCCAAGACCTTGTGGAGGCTGTCATAGTACTCCTCTTTACGCTGTCCCCTCTTGGCGAAGGTCTCTAGGTCAAACCTCTCCTCGAGAGCCACGGCCACGGCATCGTCCGTCGTCAAGGGGTTACAGGACGTGAGGGATACTCGAGCCCCGGCCTCCTGAAGGCGCAGGGCTAGGACGGCGGTCTTCGCCTCGACGTGCATGGCCATGCCGATTCTCTGATCTTCCAGAGACCTCTCATCGACCATTTCCTGGGTGCTTTCCAAGAGGACAGGCATGTGGTTCCTGGCCCACTCTATTCGAAGCGCGCCTCTCTCCACCTCTTCCATGATGGGACCCATAGACGGCGGGCCTATATGGCTTTCCCAAAACCAGTCCTCGCCGCGCGCTTTAGGGATAAATAGGGCAAGGACGTAGCAATGTGTATGAGGTTCGAGGGAAAGGTGGCCTTGGTAACCGGAGGCACTGGTGCTCTGGGACGACACGTGACAAAAGCCTTCTTGGAGGAGGGGGCCAAGGTGGCGGTGAGCTACATCATCGACGAGGAACTCGTGGAGTTGGAGCAGATTGTGGGCGACCTGAAACCCTCTTTGAAGGCCTACAAGGCGGATGTCACATCGGACCAGGAAGTGTCGAGCCTTGTATCGACTGTCATGGAAGACCTTGAATCCATAGACATTCTGGTGAACGTCGTGGGCGGATACGTGGGCGGCACTCCAGTGGCGAAAACCAGCCTGAAGGACTGGGACTTTATGATGAACCTCAATCTGAAATCGATCTTCCTGTGTTGCCGGGGGGTGGCGCCCCACATGGAGAAGAGGGGCTACGGCAAGGTGGTCAACATCTCGTCCAGGACGGGGCTGGAAGGGGAGGCTGGCCACGCCCCGTACAGCGTGTCCAAGGCAGGCGTCATCCGGCTCACCGAGACGCTGGCCGACGAGTTGAGGGTCAAAGGAATCAACGTCAACTGTATCCTACCCAGCATCATCGACACGCCAGCCAATCGACAAGCCATGCCTAAGGCCGATTTCTCCAAGTGGCCCAAGCCATGGGAAGTGGCCCGGGTCATCCTCTTTCTAGCGTCTGAGGATGCGAAGCTTCTCCACGGGGCTGCCGTCCCCGTCTACGGGCTTTCCTAGCTTCCGATAGCGGAGCGAGAATCGTCATCTCCAAATCGCCGGAGAAAACACGATATATGTTGGCGCCTATACACAACAGGCGAGGGGTGAGCCATCTGGGCCACGCTAGCTAGCCCGGAAACGGAGCTTCTTCGTCGGGCGCCAAGGAGGGGCGCCTTAGAAATTCCCAGATGAAATGGAGGTGAGAAAGCGAAGATCCTTTTCACCATCGGACTTCATCAGTCCCCCGGGGAACTGGGCAGATTCGCTGCACTCTTGGCATCCAAGGGCATAAACATCGAGTCAGTCTCGGGCGTGGCTCACGGAGATCACGCCATCATAACCTTCATACCGTCAGACGCGGAGGCCACGAGGAAGGTTCTGAGGGACGCGGGGGCATCCTTCGATGAGGCAGAGGTCCTAACGGCAAGCCTTCCGAATCGGCCCGGGGAGCTGGCGAGGTTGGCGGAGAGACTCGGGAAGGCGGGAGCCAATATCACCGCCCTCATTCCTCTCGCCATAGGTGAAGACGAGGCCCAGGTGGCCATAACCTTCGAGGATATCTCCAAAGCGCGAGAGATCTTGAAGTAAGGGCCCTCTCTATTACCAGGGCTGATATCTTGCGCGAAAGTTTTAACTAAAGACCTAGCAAAAGCCTTCCGAGGCGTTGTGCCATGCAGGAGTCGTTCGAGGGTGAGTACGGAACCCAGGAAATCCTGGAGACTGTAAGGAATTCTCTGTCAAGGATGAAAGTGGATGAACTCAGGTCCCTGGCTGAACAGCACGAAATCGACATCTCTGGTCTGAAGGCCAAGGCCGACTTGGTCGATGCCATTGCCCTTTTCCCTGGGATAGCAAGGGTCCTGGGCCTGGACGGAGAGACGAGCGAGACGGAGGAGGCCGGCTTCGAGTTCATGGAGGAAGCCGAGGAAGTCCCTCCCGAGGAGCCGGAGGAGCCCGAGGAGAAGTTTGCGCCCATCGTCCTCAGCGATGGGGTGCGCCAGGCTCTCCGAGCAAGCATCGACTTCTCCGGTCCAGAGCACTTTCTGTCGGAGGCAGCGACCAAGTTCAAGGAGAGAAGCTACGACGCTGCCGTTCAAACGGCCAAGGATTCCGTCTTCAAGATCGAGGAGAAGGTGAAGGATTACATAGAGGCGAGTTGGGCATTTGCTATCGCCTCTGCCCAGCGCATATTGGAGACCTCCAAGAAATCCTCCAAGGCAGCCAAGGAGGCCAGGAAGTGGCTGAACGAAACCACCGACGCTTTCAAGACTGGGTCCTTCCTGAGATCCCCCGAAACCTTGGAGAAACTCAGCGCCGCGGCCCTCAATCTGTATTCGTACGAGATGGACAAGGCGCGGGACCACGTGGAATCCCAGGTGAGAGCCCTGGAGGAGGTCCGTGCCATGGGCGGAGACATCACCGCTGCGAGCACCATGCTCAAGAGGGCATCCACGGCCCTGGAGGATAATGATCGGGCTAGCTACCTGGAGCTGATAGAGGATGCAGACGCCCTCGTCCTGAAGGCCCGAGAGGCCCGGATTGAGGAGATCAAGGAGGCCGCCGAGTCCGTCGAGGCCATCCTCGAAGAGGCCCGCTCCATCGGCGCAGACGTTAACGAGGCCGCTAGCCTTCTGGAGGATGTGAGGAAGGCAATAGACTCGGGGGACTTCACATCGGCCCACGATCTCGTCGGCAGGGCGGAGCAGGTGTCCCTGGAGTCCCAGAAGTCTCACATGGACCGCGTTGCCGATATGAGGGACAGGCAGATAGAGAAGGTGAAGGAGCTCATCGCCCAGATAAAGCCCCTCATCGACAAGGCCCGGACCGAGGGTTTCCAGCCTGGAGACGCTCTGGAGGACCTGAAGGCTGCGGTGGAGCACGTCAACGCCGACGACTACGTGAACGCCCTCATAAGGGCGAAGAGGGCTTACCAGGCGGTGAAGGCCTTCAAGAGCCAGGTGGAGGCCAAGAAGCTCGAAACCGCTCCCGTAAGGACGGAGGAAACCATCGAGGTGGCCGGGGCGGAGCCCGAACCGGAGGGGTCCGTCGAGGGATCCGTTCACACCTGTGTCCACTGTGGTTCCATAAACGTCGATGTGGGCTCGAGGGGCAGGGCCAAGTGCATGGACTGCGGGAAGAAGTTCCGCGTTTAGGCGAGTCGGCTTCCGCGGTCTAGCCCTTCCTCACCCTTATCCTTGTATCGAGGAAAAGCTCTCCGTCGTGGGACTCCTTGCAGTGTCTCCATGCTTCCACATAGCTGGTGAACTCAGGTATGTCGTTGCACTTGAGACATATGTAGGTCTTCTGAGTGGCCATGACTCCTCCCGTGCTGGGGAGCTAGTTGCTGACACCAAAAAAGGCTTTCGCCGTGGGAATCGGACATCGACATCAGGGCCGATCCCAGTAGGGCCTCGTAGTAATGAAGGCCAGCTTCGCCTCCATCAGGTCCCGGTAGAAGTCCTCGTCACTGTCGTGCATCTTTGCGAGGATGCGGCTGGCCGTCTGGGGACCTATCCCATAGACGCACTGGGCGATGATGGCCCTCCGGCCATAGGAGAGGATCATGTCCGCCGACTGCCGGGTCCTGACGAGGAGCTTCAGCTCGTCATCCTTCAGCTCCTCCCGGGCCAGCTTCCTCAGCAGGCAGCCACGGATGTGGTCGCTCCACCACTGGACGAGGCCCAGGAGACGTGAATCACACTCCGGACATCGTGGCCTTTCCTCCAGATCCTTCATCATTACCGCCTCCTGGAGGCTCCCGCACTCCATGCAGAGGAGGTTTACGATCTCGTGATCAAGGTATCTCCTCATCCTCTCGATGTTGTCTGCTCCCTCCACATCGGGGGAGAAGAGTTCGGGGGCCTCGATGTACCGCCTCACGATGGGGTAGCCCATGGGGGTGGGTCTCTCGGCCCTCCAGGTCTCGATGCGGATACCGCCTCTCCTGAGCCCCCTATGGAGTTTCTTGATGCCCTCGAAGTCAAGATGTTCTTCCAGAACCTCTCGAACCGCCTCCTCGTAGATGGGGCTATTGCGGAAGCGCAAGGGCATCTCCCTGAGCGAATCTAGCCTCAGGAAGATTCCCCTCTTTAGGGCCCCGAACCTCTCCGCTATGAACTTCATGTAGTATCCTAGGGGCGTCCTCTCGTGGAGCACCGTTTCCAGAAGATCGGAAAGGTCCTCCTCCCCCAGTCTGAACAGCCTCTCGGCGAGGCCATCAAAATCGAGCTCCGCGACGTCCACGGTTAGCTCCATGAGGACCCTATACCCGTCGGACCACCAGAGGCGCAGGAGGTTCTCCTCCGATAGGACCTCTTCCAGGACCTCTCCCAAGGTGTAGTTGAGCCTCTCTCCCAGGTGGGAGTGGATGATCAGGTAGCGGTCGAAGCCTTCCAACAGGATCAGCCTGTCGGTGGGTACGGGAGCCCCTGCCTCCACCTGGGCCTGGGTCTCCTTAAGAACCTTCTTGACGGCGGGCTTCTCGGCGGGCCACCCTTCCCTCAGCCTTTCCGCCAAGGTCTCCCGGTCATCCTCAGCCAGGAGGGCTTCCAGTTCCCGCCTCAACCGGCCTACATCCTGCGCCAGCTCGAAGGGAATGGGCAGCAGCTTACCATCCCAGCGGGCCACCAAAGCCCGAGGATCCATGACGGGGTTTACGTAGACGTAGCCATCCTCGGCGATCTTCTCCATCGTCCAGGCTCTTCCTCTGACGACGAAGTTGAGCCCCACCCTCGCCTTCTTGGCCATGAACTCATCCCCCAGGAGCCCCACCTTCCTATGGGTCGTGAGGTCAACCACGGGCCAAAACCTCTCATCGGGAATCGTTGAGAGGTTCTCGAAGTAGTATCTCCTTCCCTTTGAGGTGACCACGACCTCATCCCCGTCCGCCCTGAGGATTCGTAGCCTCTCTAGGAATGAAGCCAC
>JBHHZZ010000029.1:0-20446 GCA_046758325.1 Thermoplasmata archaeon
CCGTATCCAAATAGGCCGTTGGCCAGGACATCCACGTATTGGGTTCCGAGGGCACTGGGCCCCCGGTTGGAGAAGGAGGCGATGTCGCCGAAGGTAGGATTGGGACCAGCATCGAAGGCGAACCAGGGGTCGTCCCTGTAGAACATGTTGGTGCTTGCCCCCGCCGTCACGACACTGGTCGCGCCTCCCGGACACTGAAGGCCACCGTAGCCCCATCCCGAATTGCCGGCCGCAAAGACGTACACGGTCTGGTTCTGAGAGTGAACGGAACTGAGGTAGTCCACCAGCCGACAACTCCAGGACCAGCCGGTAAAAGCGCGGGAACCCCAGCTGTTGCTCGCTATGTGGGCCTCATCCCCGGTGCCGATGGCACCGTCGTACCCCTCGGAGACGAACATCAGGGCCGTCTGCCACGGAAGCCCCAGGGGGTCGCCTCCCCACAGGTTTCCAGCAGCCATCAGCTCCACTCCAGGAGCCATACCCGTCAGGTTCGGTCCGAGGCCACCACGATCCACGCCCCCCTGGCCCGCCAACGCACTTGCCACCCATGTTCCATGGGACCCGAAGACCCCGGGCGGCCCAAAGTCCCCGAAGAGGGCGACGAGGGAACCGTTGCTCGGTACGAGGTTGTCAGCCGGTGTAGCGTTGACCTCCTGCCAGATGTCGAAGGAGGCGTTGTTCAGGAAGGTCTGCCAGACGAAGTTCGCCACCTCAATCTGTCTGGAGGCGTAGGGCAGTTCCCTCACACCATCGGCGATGAAGTATACCATACCGCCGGAGATGTCCGCAACAGTGTCTCCGTTTACATCCTGGTAGAGGAGCTCAGCTGTGGCGTTGACGTCTTGAGGGTTGTCGTTGAGAAAGGCGACCTTCTCATCCCAGAGGTCATCGTCACCATCTAGATCAGCCACCACGCTATCCCACGCCCCTCCCGGAATGGAGGCGAAGAGGAGGACCCCTACCTTACTGCCGAAGATCTGCTCGAGCTTCTTGTCTGGATGAAAGCCGATCCGGACCTTCTCACCAATCTCCCACTCCTTGAGGCCCGTCACATCCCACGTTCTGTTGACGGAGCCGACCTCGAAGGAGACGAAGAGCCTGGAGTCTGAGTTCCGGACCGAAGCCTCGTAGCTGGTGTTGACGAACCAACTCCTTCCCTCGTCGATGATCCCGTCCAGGAGGTAGTCGTTGAGGGACGTGGGATCGTACACGATGGGATGAAGGAAGTATGGCGAGTTGTCGAGCACCCTGGCCTGTCTTCCGGCCAGCTCCGGCTGGGCAAAGTCGAGCCCCGTGTCCACGACGGCCACCCTGACGTCAGCACCAGTGTAGCCTAGCCCCCGTGCCTCGTTCGCCTTGTGGATAGCCCTCTCATCACTGTCAGTGGGCAGGGTCTCAGATGGTCCTGCAGAGGATGTTCGTCGGCTCCCCTCGAAGGCCAGATACCACACGGCCAGCTCACCCTCGGGAGGTCTGAATCTGTCCACAAGGGTGTCGACCCACCGGTTGTCTAGCATCTTCTGAGGTGGGATTGAGCCGTCAGACACCACTTCGGTCTCTCCAGCCATCGTCGTCCGCTGATGGTCCCCAGAGAAGGTCAGCTGGTACGCGGGAGCCATCAGCAGCAGGACCACAATACACATCGCGATCGTCCTCATCCTCTCACCCCTAAGGGCAGTAACCGCAGTCAGTCCTCGATTATCCCCCTTGTTGGAAAACGTTTCGTATGCTCCGTGCGACACTGTTAACTTGCTGGAAGGGATGGATGGGGCGAGTATGACCCTTCCACCAAGGGTAGGGACCTGCGGCTACAGCTACTTCTGGAATGAGGGAAAGCCATCCCCCTTCGAATGGTACCTAGGGCAGGGCTTCAACACGGTGGAGGTCAATGCTTCCTTCTACCGCTTCCCGTCCCCCAGCTGGACGAGGGTCTGGCTGAGAGCCCCAGGGGATTTCGACTTCAGCATCAAGGTTCATCGATCCATCACGCATTATCGACGCCTCGGGGAGGGCTGCCCCGAGCTCTTCGAGCGTTTCCGAAGGCCTCTTGAGCCGTTGCGGGAGAGGATAGCTTTCTGGCTCTTTCAGATGCCTCCCACCTTCACCTACAAGGAAAGGAACGCGGCCAAGCTTGCCTCCTTTCTGAGCGCTCTTGGACTTGCCTCTTCAGCGGTCCTCGAGTTCAGACATCCCTCTTGGTGGGAGCATGTGGGAGAGGTGATGGAGACGGAAGCGGCCTTCTGCAGCGTGGACGCCCCTGGCCTGCCCCGGGACCTCATCGCGGTGAACGACGTCCTCTACCTTAGGATTCACGGTAGAACGTCCTGGTACTCCCATGTATACTCAGAGGAGGAGTTGGAGGGCATCGCCAGCGGAGTGGTACGGTCCGACGCCGACAGGAAGTACGTATATCTCAACAACGACGAGGGGATGTTGTCCAATGGCTCCTTTCTGATGAGGAGGTTCGGGCTTAAGGTTGGGGTTCAGAGGACCATTGACTAGGGCAAATACATATAGCGGCTCACAAATATGCACAAATATGGATGTCGAGTCCCGAAAGGTCCAGAAGATGGGTCTGTCCAGTCTCGGCATATCCCTGCCTAAGGACTGGGCCATGGAGCTGGGTTTGAAGCCTGGGTCCATCCTTCACCTCTATCGGGAAGATGATGGTTCCGTCAGCGTAGATGTCCCGGGTCGTAGAACTCCTCAGCAGCGGGGTTGCAGGGTGAGAGCGGAGGAATGCAAGGAACCGCAGGTCTTGGAGAGGGTCATCATAGGGAACTACCTGCTCGGAAGGGACAGCATCGAGATATTCTCCAAGTCCCCCTTGCCGCCCGAGGCGATGGATGAGATATACGGCGCTGTAGACAAGCTGACAGGCGTTGCCATAGTGGAGCAGGACAGCCGCTCCATCCTCGTGGAGAGCTTTGTCGAGCCCACGAGGTTCCCCGTTCGGGGGCTTCTCCGCCGTCTCCAGTATCTGGCGGAGAGGATGATTAAGCTCTCGTTGGAGGGGGTTATGAGGCCTCACGAGGATGCTGTCGCAGACGTCCAAAGGCTGGAGGAGGAGGTGGACGGACTCTATTGGCTCGTCATCCGTCAGCTGATGGTGGCCGGTCAAGACAAGGCCGCAGGCGCCCAGATTGGAGAGACGGATCCGAGGCACATAGCCGGGGACATGCTGGTTGCTGCCATGCTTGAGAGGGTCGCCGATGTGGCCCTAGACCTGGTAGGAAGGAGTAGAGAGGTAGCGCTGGAGCTTTCCCGATTCCCGAGCGAGATTTCGGAAAGCCTGTTATCCGTGAAGGAGAGGGTGGAGGGGCTCGCCAAGGATACCATGGAGGCCTTCTTCCGGGGTGACATCCTCGGAGCGTCTCATGTTCTGGAAGTCATCCGGGAGACGGAGAAGGAGTGCCACCGGCTGGCGGCGTCCATACCCCTGGAAGCGGAGGTGGATGGCCCCTACTGCACTCTCTGTCTCCAGCTCAAAACGACCCTGGACTCTCTCGTCCACATAGCCGACTACTATGGGACGATAGCCCACCTGGCCCTCAATAGGGCCCTGGAGGTGGAGAGCCCGGTGTGCTCCCTCGAAGAGGAGGGGCGGTAGTCAGGCTCGAGCTCTGCCCCTCTTGAGGGAAAGCTCGACCTTGGCCATCTTTCTGTTCTCCACCTCTGCCAAGAGCTTTCTACCGAACTCTGCAGAATCCTCCCGCTTGAAGAGGGCTATCCACTCGACCAGGTACCCCTCCTTGAGGGCTCCCTCGAAGGCCCTCATCCCCTCGTCTGTCCTCATGATGAGGGTATCGAACCCCTCAGGGGAGCCCACCGGACCCACAGAGATGTCAGCCAGGACGTTGGAATAGTCGACACATGACAGGCAGCTAGAGTCGAAGGCCAGGTAGAGGTCATCCAGATCCACCCTGGACTCACTGCCGTCGTAGAAGACGACCCTGACGTCATCCTCTACATCCACCGACCTGATGAGACGACCACGAGCACCCACCGCCCTCTCGAAGAAGGTCCTCCTCCACCGAGCGTTGGAGAGGTTGGCGTAGCAGAAGCCGCCGATGATGAGCTTCACGTCTCGACTCGGGGGGACGTTGTTGAGCTGCATCTTCCTGACCATACGTGCTTGGCAGGGGTTCGCCACCAGGGCCAGTCGCAGCGGCCTCTCCCTGGAACGGTACAGGTCCCGAAGGAACTCGGTAGTGGAGGGCTTCCTGAACTTGTATCCGGTGGGCGTGATGGTCTCCTCTCCCTGGCTAGCCAGAAGGAGGCCTGAAGGGCTCATATCCGCCGGAGCGGGCACGACGGCCGCATCGATCTCTCCCGCATCGAAAAGGTACTTCAGGATCGAGGGAACCACGCTTCCCTCATGGACCTGGGACCTGACGGACCAGTCACCGGACATGGCGCTCGTCGCCTTCTCCACGTGGCCGATCTCGCTGTCCCCCGTACGGTACATGGCCTCCAAGGCGAGGTCCAAGGACTCGAGTTCTGGGCAAGAGACGTAGCATATGCCTGAGCCAAGACACTCGGAGGGAGTGTAATCGAAGGTGTCCCCCACTATGGCGGCCGCGTCACACCCTTCCCGTGAGCAGGCATCGAGACAGACGAGACAGTAAGTGCACTTTCCCGCGTCAAACACCTCCGTCAGGAGGTCTCCGAAGTTCTTGTTGTCCCGCTCCTCGTAACCCTCGGCTGCTGAGGCTGACATTACCTCTCCAATGGAACTGGGACTCTATCACTGTTGGGCAAGAACTGTAAGTGCGGACAGTTAAAATACGTAAATATCGTGGACTGTGGCGTCGAGGAAGGAAGAGGCCATGAATCCCAGCGATGTCCCGCTTCAGGAGGAGGGCGGGCTCGAGTACGCCCTGAGGGTCCTCAGGGTCCTTGGTCCGCGTGGCGGGGTCCCCAGGGACGCGAAGACCATCGGAGCCCTGCCCCGGATCCTGGTACAAGGGATGGAGCTAGCGGATCGGGAGTACGACAGGCTTCTGAGCAGCATAGATCCTGAGTACTACCACGAGTTTGCGGTCCCAACACACATAGAGATCGATGAGTCTACGGCAGAGGACCTGCGTTCGTCCCTGGAGATGAGGCAGGAATTCCCGGGGGTTCTAGGACCCGAGAGCATCCACCACGAGGGCAAGGTGTACAAAGTCTGGATACAGGTCTTCCCCTGCGGGTAGCCGCCGACCTCGCGAATCTTCCTCACTCCCAGGGCAAATGAGTCTGCGTATTGTACTTACGCTGATGACCTCATCTATATACTCTCTACAGACTCATTACGTTTCATCTTTTATGAGACCCCTTTAATCTTCGGCCGTGGCGGACGAGAAGGCGCGGGGCCGCTTAAGACCAAAGAGGGTCCCGATACCCTGCATCGAGCCTCACGAGAGGATATCCTCCTTCAAGGAAGGGCTCCTGCTCTACAGCGAGGAGCAGGCCATCGAGGAGGCGCAGCGCTGTATCCAATGCGCCCGGCCGTGGTGCGTCGAGGCCTGCCCCATCAGCCAGGATTGCCGTCTCTACCTGAAGCAGATTGCGGAGGGGGATTTCGAAGGGGCCGTGGAGACGATCCTCCGGGATAATCCCCTGGCGAGCTGCCTCGGGAAGGTGTGCTACAGTTACTGCGAGCAAGTATGTGTAATCGGCAAGAAGGGCGACCCGGTGGCCATTAGGCACCTGAAGTGGGCCGCCCTGGCCCATGGCGGCGGCTCCAGGCCGTACCGACCCGAGGCCGGGCGGAATCAGGCAGTGGCCGTCGTGGGCTCCGGACCAGCCGGTCTGGCGGCCGCTTGGTGGCTCGCAAAGAGGGGGTGTCGTGTGACGGTCTTCGAGGCGTCCCACAAGGTCGGGGGCCTCGTGACCCAGACCATCCCGCCTTACAGGCTGTCCCATGAGACCTTCGATGAGGACCTGGAACGTCTGGAGCCCCTGGGCATCGAGTTCCGCAAGGGTGTCAGGGTGGGCAAGGATCTGGGTCTCAAGGACCTCTTCGCGATGGGCTACGATGCTGTCTTCCTAGGCGTCGGCACTCACAGGGCCAAGAAGCTTGGACTTCCGGGGGAGGATCTGCCGGGGGTCTACGTCGCGTTGGACTTCCTGAAGGACGTCTTCGACGGGAGACGCCCGCCCGTCGAGGGCACCGTAGTCATCATCGGCGGAGGGGATGTGGCCATGGACTGCGCTCGCACCGTCCTGAGGCTGGGGGCAGAGAGGGCTGTCATCCTCTACAGGAGGACGAGGGAGGAGATGCCTGCATCTGAGGAGGAGCTGGAAGATGCCGAAGCAGAAGGGGTGGAGGTCAGGTTCCTGGTATCCCCCATTGAGTTCAGGGGTCGGGGCAAGGTAGAGGCCGTAGCCCTTCAGAGGATGGAGCTGGGTCCACCCGACGAGTCCGGCAGGAGAAGGCCGATTCCCGTCGAGGGCGATGTCACCACGCTCCCGGTGGACTACGTCATCGTGGCCATCGGCCAGGAGGCCGACCTAGAGGGCTTTCCGAACCTGGGCCTGAAAATAGAGCGGGACGGCAGTATCGCGGCCGATTCAGAGAGCTGCAAGACCTCCATGGAGGGGGTTTTCGCCGGTGGGGGTCCCTCCATAGTCCATGCCATCGCCGCCGGTAAGAAGGCGGCTGAAAACATCATCAAGTACCTCGAGAGGAAGACCGAGGCTACCATAGTGGCCTCTCGGCGGTGACCTCCTCTATCCTCAGAAGCCTCTCCCAGCCCTGGTTCACCTCCCGCTGGAATCGCTCCGTCATATCGTCGGTGAAGTGGGCGAACCGGTTCTGCATCCGCAGGTAGTCGGTGACCGGTTTCGGCTTGTAGGGTTTCCGATTTATCTTGTATACGCCCGCCTCGACCTCGTAGATGGGAAAGACCTTCGTGTCCACTGCGAGCCTGGCGACCTCCACCGTCTTTTCCGTAGAGAAGCGCCATCCTGGGGGGCAGGGACTCAGGATCTGCAGGAACTTGGGACCCCGGATCTCCCTGGCCTTTCTAGCCTTCTTGACCAGGTCCTCCGGGAAGCCGACGGAGGCGGTGGCCGCGTAGGGAACCCTATGCGCCAGGACGATACCCATCATATCCTTCTTGGGCTGGTCCTTCCCGCCCTTGCCGCTCCTTACAGGTGTGGTCGTGGTCCAAGCGCCGTAGGGGGTGGAGCTACTCTTCTGGATTCCCGTGTTCATGTAGGCTTCGTTGTCGTACATGACGTAGATGGCATCGTCTCCCCGTTCCATGAAGCCAGAGAGGGCCTGCAGGCCGATATCCGCAGTGCCTCCGTCCCCCGCGAAGCCGACGACCGCTACATCATCAACGCCCCTGACCTCCAGGGCTGCTCGGACGCCGGCAATCGACGCTCCCGTCGACTCGAAGGCCGTGTTGACGAAGGGTACGCTCAGGTAGGCCTTGGGATAGGCGCCGGAGAGGACCGCCCAGCAGCATGCAGGGATACTGAGGATTGTCCTCGGTCCAAGGCCCTTCAGGAGGTACCTCATGGCGAGGACGGCCCCGCAGCCCAAGCAGCCAAGGTGTCCCCCAATGACGTACTCCTCCCGAGGGATGGAAAGCTTGACGGTCACACTCACACCTCCTGGAACTCCTTCAGGTCGGCCCATCTTACTCCACCCTCCTCAGCCTTCAAGGCCTCCATGAGACAGGACTTGAGGACCGAGGGACTGAGGTCTCGGCCGCCGAGGCCTGCGTAGAAGCCCAGCAACTTTGGGGAGTAGGGGAGGTCCTGCAGTGCGGCAGAGATTTCGGTGTACAGCGGGCCCCCATGGGTTCCCGTGTAGGACCTATCGAGGACCGCTATGGCGTCGACTTCCGTTGCCAGCTGCCTCACCTCTTCTCGTGGGAAAGGCCGGTAGAACCGCATCTTGGCCAAACCTGCCTCAACGTCGGATGCTCGGAGTTCGTCCACCACTACCCGGGCGGTGGAGACTGCCGTGCCCGAGGCAATAAGGACGACATCGGCTTCCTCACACCTGTACCTCTCCAATAGCCCGCCCCAACTCCTTCCGAAGCTCTGATCAAACTCCTCGTCCACCTCTCTGATCCTGCGGGCGGCGGTTTCCATGGCCCCGGCCAGGCGGTACCGGAACTCCTCATAGAGGTCGGGACCCGCCAAAACGTTGAACCCCATGGGTTCGTCCACATCCAGCAGATGCTTCGGATGGAATGGGGGAAGGAAGGCATCCACCAGGGTCTGGTGTGGGATGTCCACAGACTCTGACGTGTGTGAGAGGTAGAAGGCGTCCTCCATCACCATCAGGGGCAGGCTCACCTCGGCGTCCTCCGCTATCCGGTAAGCCTGGATGACCATGTCCAATACCTCCTGGTTGTTCTCGCAGTAGACCTGCAACCAGCCTGTGTCCCTCTGAGCCATGGTGTCCGTATGGTCCGCCCATATGTTCCACGGTGGACCAACGGCCCTGTTGACGACGCCCATCACGACGGGGGTGCGCTGGCCGCTGGCCCAGTGAAGCAGTTCATGCATGAGGAGCAGCCCCTGAGAGGAGGTGGCCGTGTAGGTCCTCGCCCCGGCGAGGGAGGCAGAGATGCAAGCCTGCATAGCGCTGTGCTCGCCCTCCACTGTCAAGAACTTAGCCTGCAGCTCCCCCTTGGCGACGAAGTCGGAAAGCTTCTCCACGATGCTGGTCTGAGGGGTGATGGGGTAGGCAGCGACTACTTGGACTCTGGACAGCCTCGCTCCCCAGGCCTGGGCCTCGTTACCAGTCATGACCTTCTTCAGATCAATTCCTCCCGGACTAGCTGCAGGGCATCAGGTCTACACTCGTTGACACAGATGCCGCATCCCTTGCAGAGTTCGTAGTCTATCCATGGCCAGCCCTCCTCATCAATCTCCACCGCCATGTCGGGGCAGTACTTCCAGCACAGGTAGCACTTGGTGCACTTCTCCAGGTTTAGGACGGGCTTGAAAACCCGCCAGCTGGCCCCGGTCCTGCCGGGTCTCGTGGGTCTGGCTATGCACGACTCCGTCAGCTGAGGTATTATTTCTTCAGCCCTCAAGTAGGTGCCCCCCCTCCAGCATCTTCTCATAGGCGGCCCTGCACGCTGCAACGTTCGGCTCCCACCTGTTGGGCAGGAGTTCGAGGATGCTCCGTTCCAGGTTCTCGAGACCTACTAGGCTAGTGGCTGCGGAGAAGGCACCCAGCATGGTGGTGTTGACTATGGGGGCCGTCCTGCTCCCCAGGCCGTGCTCCAGGCTGATGGCGGTGGCGTCGAATACCACGGCCCTAAAGCCCGGGCCAGGGTTCACCCTCATCTCCGGGGGCCCGTTGACAAGCATGAGCCCCTCTTCCTCGATGTCTGAGGTGACGTCTACGGCCTTTAGCAGGGAAGGGTCTAACACGAGTACGTACCCGGGATTCGTGACGCTCGACTTAACCCTGATGGGCTCATCGCTGATCCTGGTGAAGGCCATCAAGGGAGCCCCTCTCCTCTCTACGCCGAAGAAGGGGAAGCTCTGAACCTGCTTGCCCTCCAGAAAGGCTGCACTTGCCAGAATCTCTGAGGCGAGGACCACGCCTTGGCCTCCTCTCCCGTGGAACCTCACCTCAATCATGAGATATCCAAGCATGGGGTTTCGTAATGTACGTGCTCAATTTAGTGCAAATATAGTACATACCCTGCCGCATTGGGTATGGTTCTACATATACGGCCGAACCTGATTCCCATGGCGCATGCACCTGCTGGCGGTTTTCTGATGTCGTGGTTTGGTTTCGTAGCAAGGCTTGGACAGATTCAGCCATCGCTACGAACTCTTCGTCTGTCAATTGGCCGATCATTGTCAATCCACGCCCACCCTGCCACCACCCGATCTGTGGGAGTCCACCACGGTCTATTCCGCCCACACGGCCACTGGTATGCCTATTCCCGCTTCCCATCATGTCGCTAATCCTCCTCCTTGCCAAGAGTGAATGAGTGTACAGCCTTAAGGATGTCGAGGCCCTCGAGTTTTGCTGAGCATGGAGCAGAGTGGTTCGAGGGTGCGTGACCCGGATTCGAGGCGTGGCCACTGCTAACCTACAAACCGCACGACTGAGGAGGGGCCGCCCTGGTTGACGTGGAAAAGTCTGCAGAGTTCAAGCCAAAGTCGACGAAAAGAGGGCGGGGGCAGGGCACATTGGAGGAGGTTATCTTGGCCCATGCTAGGAGTGTGGGGACTAGCACGGCGGCCAGCATAGCACGGACCTTCAGGCGAAGGCCTACTCCAAGGCTGGCGACGTATATGCACCACCGCCCCGCGCCCGAAGAGGAGTGCGCACGTCGCCTAGTTATAGGTTGGGTCGTGATTGTATAGTCCTCTCTATAGCTGCTACTGGAGTATCTCGAAGCTGGTGGTTATCCTCACACCTGCTCGCTTTAGCATGATGCTGACGGAGCAGTATCGCTCGACGGAGAGACTGATGGCCCTCTCTACGGAGTCCTTCTTGAGTCCACCGCCCTTCAGCCGGTAGTGGATTCTGAGGCTGGTGAACACCCTGGGGTCCTCCTCAGCTCTTTCGGCTTCCAGGCCTATCTCCAAGTCCTGGGGCGGCTGTCTCATCTTCTCCAGGATGTGGACGATATCCATAGCAGAGCAGCATCCAGCCGCTAGCATTACCGTCTCCATAGGACTCGGCCCCAGGACCTCCCCTTCGTCCGTCCCGGAGTCCATGACGATACCGGCGGAGGAATCCGCGCTCGCGAAAAAGCGCATCCCCTCTACCAGCTTGACCCTGCCGCGCATCGGCTCACCCGCGGGCTCATCGGGACCACGGCTAAAGGGCTTTGCCCGGGAGCTCGCGGGGACGGAACTCGGGAGGAGAGCAGCACGGACGGGTCAGACCGAAGAAAGATATTGGATAAGATGCATATCAATAACGGTGAACCCATGGTCATCGTAAGCATTTCAGTCGATGCGAAGGAGCTTCGGCGCTTCGACGAGGTGTCTCATCTTCGCGGATACACGAGCCGCTCCGATGCCATCCGGGAGGCCATGCACTCGTTCGTCGCTCAGAATAGGCTGAGTCTAGAAGGTGAGGATGACAAGCACTTCCTCCTCTCTGTCGTCTACGAGGAGCGGAAGAAGCATTCGGTGCTGGACGTGATCCACCGGCACAGCGACGTCATTCTGAGCGCCACCCACACCCACTTCGACGGGAAATGCGCTGAGCAGCTCGTCCTCATGGGAAAGTCGGAGCAGATCCTGGAGATGCTGGATGGCCTGCGTTCACTGAAGGACGTGAGGATCTGCAACTGCCTTGTATAGGCTGAAGGCCCAGGTCCGGGCCGCCGCCCGGCTATTAACTTTTCGTAGGAAGGTTAGCACAGTGTATTTACACATCCCCCTCCTTCGCAGAAGCATAGGGCGTCCATGGTGAATAGTGCTGAAGAAGAGGCCACGTGTTTAGTCTGCGGTTTCTACCACGAGGAGTCGGAGGAGCCGTCGCCCCGCCTCATACTCCTGAGGACCATCCTCACTGCCGTCTCCGGCAGCCTACTCCTCCTGTCCTTCCTCATGATACTGTTTCTGGGGGCCAGCGACCTGACGAGGCTCTTGCTGACTGTTGCCATTGTTTCAGGCGGCGTATTCATAGCGGCCAGAGGGATAAAGGATCTCCTCAGGCCCTCCTTCAGCATTGAGTTCCTGATGATCGTGGCTGCCGTAGGGGCCTACATCATCGGTGAGCTCCTTGAGGCGGGCGCCATCGTCTTCCTCTTCTCCATCGCCGAGCTTCTTGAGGAGCGATCGGGGAAGAGGGTCAAGGGCAGCCTCCGGGAGCTCATGGAGCTGGCCCCGAGGACGGCCAGCGTAAGGCGCGATGGTTCTGAGATCTCATTGCCAGTGGAGGAGGTCAAGATCGGAGACCTCGTGTTCATAAAGTCAGGAGAGCGCATACCCATGGATGGGGTTGTCGTCTCAGGCGAAGCCGCTGTCGACCAGGCCTCCATAACTGGAGAGTCCGCACCGGCCTTCAAAGAGGAAGGGGATACGGTCTTCGCGGGGACGATCCTCGAGGAGGGTTACCTGGAGGTCCAGGTGACCAAGCTCTCCAAGGACAACACCCTGGCCCGGATAATCCACCAAGTGGAGTCGGTGGACGCTAAGAAGGCCAGGAGTCAGCGCTTCGTCGAGAAGTTCTCCACATACTACACTCCTTTGGTCGTATTGCTGGCCGCCATCATCATCCTAATTCCTCCCCTCCTGTTCCAGGCCGACTGGAGGGCGTGGACCTACCGGGGCCTGGTCCTCCTGCTGATATCGTGTCCCTGCGCCTTGGTCATCTCGACCCCTGTGTCTGTGGTAAGCGCAGTGTCCGGAGCCGCGAAGAAGGGGGTTCTGATCAAGGGTGGAATGTACCTGGAGGCCCTGGCCCAGGTGGATACCGTCGTCCTCGACAAGACGGGAACGCTGACGACGGGCGATCTTCAGGTGACGGAGGTGGAGGCCTTTGGGTCATCCTCGGAAGAGGAGGTGCTCAGGATAGCCGCCTCTCTGGAGAGCAGATCCGAGCATCGGCTCGGCGAGGCCATAGTGTCCAGAGCAGAGCAGGAAGGCATCGAGCTGGAGTCTGTGGGGGGTTTCAGGTCATATCCAGGCAGGGGAGTCCAGGGCGCCCTTCAGGGCAAGACCTACTACCTCGGGAACGCGAGGCATATGGAGGAGTTCGGGCTGCACCCCCGACCCCTCCAAGTGGATGCCGGAGAGGCCGATGGCGGGACAATCGTCTACCTCTGGGATGAGGAAAGCATCCTGGGTGCCATCGTACTCTCTGACCTTGTAAGGGAGGAAGCGAGGGATGCCGTCACGGCGTTGAAGGAGATGGGAGCGGCGGTCGCGGTGCTCACAGGCGACAACTGGTCTGCGGCTAGGAGGGTGGCGAAGGAAATAGGGGTGGACGAGGTGTATGCCGAGCTTCTCCCGGAGGAGAAGGTGGCGGCCATTCAGAGGCTGCAGAGGGAGGGTCGCAAGGTGGCTATGGTGGGAGACGGCGTGAACGATGCACCAGCCCTCGCCGCAGCCGATGTGGGTATCGCCATGGGAGCCGCCGGAACCGACATCGCTATCGATACAGCGGATGTGGCCCTCATGGGCGACCAGCTGTCCAAGATACCATATGTCCTGAGGCTTGCCAGGAAGAGTGTTGGGATTATCAAGGAGAACAGCTTCAGCTCGGTCGCCATTAAGCTGTCCCTGCTGGTCCTGGCAATCCCCGGGATCGCCACCCTGTGGATGGCTGTCCTCTTGGGTGACATGGGGGCCTCGGTAGGCGTCATTGCCAATGCCCTGCGCCTGGCGAGGACCTGAGGGAGTTCAGCTTCTGTCTGAGATTTCCACCTGGGGCGAACCGCGACGGGTCCGATTAGTTGATAACTGCCGGCGGATTGGGTTCACCCAGGGCTAACCCAGGGGCTGCAAGGTGAGGTGTTTGATGACAGCTGCTATCCTCATCATCGAGGGACTGAAATGCTTCAAGAGGCGTCTATCATCAGTCCTCTCCACAATCGAGGGGAGGAAGCTCACGGAGGCCATGTTTATGGATGTGTTGGATGCAGTGATCCAGTCAAGGGTCGTTGATGAGGTCCTGGTGGTGTCCGCTGACCGCAGCGCCCTGTCCGTGGCCTCGGAGCGCGGGGCCAACGTCGTCCGAGAAGAAGCGGCAGGGGGCATGGATTCCGCCTTCAAACGGGGCATGGACTCCCTCGGCGCCGAGGGAACAGACATTGTCGCCCTCGTCCCATGTGACCTGCCCCTCCTGAAGGCAGAAGATCTGGCATTTCTCCTAGGAAGGGCTCGCGAGGGACCGAAGGTCGTCCTCCTCCCATCACCAACCTCACCCGGCACCAGTATGCTAATCAGCAACCCGCCGGGGCTTATCCCTCTCCACTTTGAGGAGAAGAGTCATGAGGTTCACTACGACGAGGCGGCGAAGAGGTCAATCCCCGCAGACGTCTACTGGATGGAGGCGGGTGTGGATGTGGATGAGCCTGCCGATCTCCTTCAGGTGTCTAGGTCCGTCAGACCTTCCAGGGCGAAGAGTCTGTTGAAGGAGTGGGGCATTGAGGAGAGGCTGGGTCGAGAGAGGAGGCCACTTCCTTGAGAATGTTGGAGGTCATCGGGTTGGAGGGGATGCCGGATGTGAGCCCAGGGGATGATCTTGGCAGTCTCATAGCTGATGCCCTCAGGAAATCCAGGCTCGAGCTGAGAGACGGCGACATCCTGGTCGTGAGCCAGAAGGTGGTGTCCAAGGCGCAAGGCTGCGTGGTGCGGGGCCCCGACCTGAGGCCATCGCCCCTCGCCAGGGAGCTGTCCAGGGGCACAGACAAGACACCTCAACACCTGGAGGTCATCCTGAGGAACACGACAAGGATAGTGCGGATGGATAGGGAGAGGGGCATTTTCATCATGGAGACGCCCCACGGCTTTGTCTGTGCGAATGCGGGGGTCGATCGGTCGAACGTGGGTGAGAAGGAGGTCTACACCGCATTGCCTATGGATCCTGACGGTGCGGCCGCGAGCATACGGAAGAGGCTGGAGGATGTCTTCTCCCTACACATCGCGGTCATAGTCAGCGATACCTTTGGGCGGCCTTGGAGGCGGGGCCAGACGGACATCGCCATCGGAGTCTCTGGGCTGAAACCACTGATGGACTATCGAGGCGTCAAGGATCCCTACGGCTATGAGCTGAAGGGAACAATGATGGCCGTGGCCGATGAGGTAGCGGGGGCCGCCGAGCTGGTCAAAGGAAAGGTGAATCGCATTCCGGTGGCCGTCGTAAGGGGCACTGGATACGAGGCTGGAGAGGGCACCATCAGGGACCTAATCAGGAGCAAGGAGGAGGACCTCTTCCGGTAGCCTAAGGCGTGGGCCTTCTAGAAGGGCCTAATCCCGTGCTCTCCAGCTGTGAACCTTGTACGGGTCGACCCTTATGATGGGCCGTCCGGGTGATTCCAGATCGACCGTACAGTACTGCTCATACCTCTCCCGCAACAGCTCTGCCGCCCTGCTCCTCTCGTTCTTGTCCTCGACTATTGAAGCTCTACCATGAACGAGGACGAATGCCAGACGTTCCCAATCCTCATGGTACTCGTCGATGAGGATCGCCACATTGGGTTTCGAGGCGATGTTCTGCAGCCTCCTCAGGCGCCCCGGCGGGACATGCTTCGGTTTGTCGTCTACGGCGGTATAGAAGCTCTTGCCGTCGAAGGCATAGCAGATGGGGACAATGTGCGGGTTGCCCTCGAAATCGACGGTGGCCATCCTGGCAACCCTCTGTTTGAGGATGAAATCCACATTCCAGTCCTTCGGACTCAATCTATCGCCGTTCAGCGCTAGGTTCTCCCTGGATTAATGACTTGCCGCCGACCCGCTTCCATTCCACATACAGGGCCCAGAGGCAGACAATGGTGACTAACGGTCCCATCCCACAAGGTTCCCAGAACAAGTCACGGTTCAGGCCGCCTCAATAGGCGTCGTCATCGATGGTCGAGTCACCATGAGAGTTCCGAGAGCGATCATGAGGCCGCCGAGAACGTACATGGCTATTGCCGAGAGCATGTTCATGTCCATGGCGAAGAGGCTTGTGAAGGCCATTGTGGTACCTACCAAGATCATGAGGATCCCATAGACGACCATGGTCACCCCCTGGGGCCTCATGGGTATCTCCACTCTGAGGACAAGGAGGCCGCCGTTGACGAGGATGAGAATGCCGAGGGATAATAACAGATAAGCAGGCACCGGATCGGGTCGTGCCGTGGGAGGCATCACGGACATCCTTCCACCGGCGGCTAGGGAGAGTGAGGCCGCGACCACCGCGGTGATTCCACTAATGACTGCCAGAAGACCGGATGCTAGGGTGCCCATGGAGCGCCAATAGCCTCTCTCTCATTAAACTGTTACCAAATCTGTCTTTCGGGAATGTTTTTATCAGCGATTGGCATGGTCAAGCCACCGTGAGGGGGAACCTGTCCTGAAGGGTATCTTCACAAAGGCTGAGGGAGAGGCTTCCTACTGGTCTTTGAACACGAAACAGGTGGCGGGAACGGCCATGCTCTCCGCCATCGCGGCTATCATGGAGGTTCTCCCTCTGGATCTGAGATATCCCCTACCCGGCCGTGTCAGCATCGATCCGGTGGGCATCCCCATTGCGGTTGCCGCCATCCTCTACGGGCCTAGGGCCGGGGTTCTGGCCACCGGTGTCACCGGAGTTGCCATCGCCGCGCGCGGGAATCCGATTGGGGCGGCCTTCAAGATCCCGGCTGAGCTATCCACCGCTGTCCCACTTGCGCTGATGTTATACGCGCTAAAGGACCATTTCTCAAGGGGGGGTCGAGCCACCTCATTCGTCGTCGGTCTTTCCTGGATGGTTGCTGTCACGACTCGAGTAGCAGTCATGACGCCCGTGATCTACGTCTTCTTCCAGCTGCTCTTCAGTTATGCTTCAGGTGAGGTCTTGGTCCTATTGTTTCCCTTCGCCATTTTCAACCTTCTCCAAGGTTTCTTGAACGTCGTTCCCGCGTATCTCATCGTGGACCGGCTCCCCCCAGACTTGAAGCCCTCATGGCTCCTTCACGATACAGGCTAAGGGTTGATGGCTCTCCATGAACGTCATCGAGATTCAGGATGTCTGCTTTCGATACAAGGGGTCCAGCGAGCCCGCTCTCTCTCTTGTCGACCTGGAGATCCGGGAGGGAGAGTTTGTCCTACTTACGGGACCTACTGGCTCGGGGAAATCTACCCTCATAAGAGTCATCAACGGCCTCATCCCACACTTCTATGAAGGCGAATTCTCCGGCAGCGTGAGGGTCCTCGGTAGAGATACGCTCACCCTCAGGACCAACCAGATCGCCACGGTCGTGGGCAGCGTCTTTCAGTTTCCTGAAGAGCAGATCGTGGCGTCGAAGGTGTGGAGGGATGTGGCCTTTGGACCGGAGAACCTACTTCTTGAGAAGGAGGAGATTCATAGGAGGGTCGACGAGGCCTTGGCCTTTGTCGGGCTGGAGAATCTAAGGGAGAGGGAGGTCTATAGCCTCAGTGGGGGTGAGAAGCAGAGACTCGCTATCGCGAGCATACTGGCCATGAAGCCGAGGGTGCTGTTGCTAGACGAGCCCGCTTCAGAATTGGACCCGAGAGGCAGGGAGGATATCCTCGGTCTGGTAGCTAGGATGTCCCTGGAGGAGGGCAAGACGTTGGTTATGGCGGACCACAGGCTCGAGGATCTGATGGGTATGGCGGACAGGGTCGTGGTTCTGCGAGAGGGGGTCGTTGCCCTGGATGGACCGCCGAGAGAGGTAATGACTCGTAGCGAACTCGCTGGTCTAGGCGTGGAGATTCCGAAGGCCGTTCAGGTGTGGAGACGCCTTAACGCCGGCGGATTCCGTCTCCCTTCGTTCCCGCTGACTATGGAGGAGGTGGCAGAGACCATACGGCATCTTGGGAGGGAGTCTGCTGCGGCAAACGGACCCCATCGTTAGTCTGCGGGACGTCCACTACGTCTACCCGAATGGAGTGGAAGCCCTCCGGGGAATAGATCTGAATCTGTACGAGGGTGAGATGGTGGGGCTCCTGGGGGAGAACGGCTCGGGGAAGACGACGCTAGCTCGCGTGCTGGTGGGGCTGCTAAGGCCTACGAAGGGCTCTGTCAGCGTCTTCGGCCTGGACGCCGCGGCAGCGTCGGCCTATGAGCTGGTGAAGCATGTCGGCCTGGTCTTTCAGAATCCTGATCATCAGATCTTCGAGAAGACGGTTTGGGATGAGGTCGCCTTTGGACCAAGAAACTATCGGATGTCCCAGGAGGAGGTGGAGAGAAGGGTCGAAGGAAAGCTTCGGGATTTCGAGCTCTCGGGATATGCGTCCAGGCTTCCCACGTCCCTGAGCGGTGGGGAGAGGAAGAGGGTGGCTTTCGCATCCACCTTCGCCCTGGAACCCAACGTCCTCCTCCTGGATGAGCCCACCAAGGGGATGGACTACGGGAGGAAGAGGAGGCTTGCGCAAATCGCCGGGGATCTCTCCGATGCAGGGAAGACGGTGGTTTTCATCACCCATGATGTGGAGTTCGCCTATGAGTCGACGCAGAGAACAATAGTACTCCATCGAGGGAGGGTGGTCTTCGATGGTGATACCCGAGAAATCCTCTCAAACCCTCAGATCGAGGAGGCGGGTTTGAAGCTCCCGCCCATGGCTCGTCTTGCCATTCTCCTCCAAGACCTTGGCCTTCCCCAGCCCATCGGCAGCGTGGAGGAGTTCTGCAATCACTTGGAGGTCCTTCTATGATGGACGCCCTGACGGCCTTTCATTACAGGGAGGGAAATACGATCCTCCACAGATTGGACCCGAGGGCCAAACTCCTCCTCTCCGTCTCTCTGATTCTCTTCCTGTGGATAAGGACGGACCTGCAGGTGCTGCTCCTCGCGGTTCCTCCTCTGACTCTCTTGATTGCGCTGGGGAGGCTACGGAGAGATCTGCAAGGGGCGCTGAGGGTCTACATCTTGCTGGGACTGATACTGCTGCCATTAAACGGTCTCCTATACTCAATCTACGCGCCCATCGATAGCGAAGACCTCGTCATTGTGCTTACTATAACTGGGGAGGGCACGCCTATTCTCGGGGAACTCTTCATCACCAGGGAGGCGCTGGAGTTCAGCCTCGTGATCTACATCCGCCTCATCCTCATTCTCCTGGCGGTGAGCATATTCATCATGACAACAAACCTCGACGAGATACAGGCCCTCCTCTTCAAGCTCCGTTTCCCCTATCTCTTCGTTCTCACTCTAGGTTTCGCTTTCCGGTTCATACCGACCTTGGCGGAGGAGGCGGAGAGGATAAGGGAGGCGCAGATGGCCCGGGGTCTCGATCCCGGGTCGGGAAGCCTCCTCAGGAGGTATTGGAAGGCAATCATACCGATGTTCTTTCCCCTGATGGTGAGCGTCCTGAGGAGGTCATTGCTCTTCGCAGAAGCCCTGGAAGCGAGGGCGACTTTCGTGCACCCTCGGCGGACAGTGCTTACGGACCTCAGCTTCAAGGGAAGGGATGTGGCTGCAGTGACAGCTTCCCTCGCCTTTCTGGGTGTTTCTTTTCTCCTTCTGTACTTGAGGCCCATTCTTTGAACGGTGTTCCGGGGGAGGTCTCACGCCTCGAGCGGCCGACCTAGGCCCTCAGACCTGTGCTCAACAGATGGAACTCAAGACAACGGGCCGAGCAGAAGGTGAGGAAGATGCCCGATCCCGCGTACAGGTAGTGTTCCTCCTCCAAATTGATGGACATGCTGCAGGTTCGGCATATGCCGCCTTGAGGAGACTCCGCTGAGAGGGGATTATGACAGAGGGGGCAGAGGCCCTCTTCGCCCGACTTCGTCACCGGAGCACCCCTCTCGTCTGCAAGGGCCTCCGCATGACGGTTCATGCAGGCGGTGCCACAGTAGAGATATGTTTCGCCCCGTCCCATCTGGAGGCTTACCACCGGCTTTCCCGTGTCGACTTTCATTCCGCACAGCGAGCAGCTCGTGAAACCGGCGTCGATGGTCCCACGCGATTCCCCACAGAAGGGGCATCGGTCCTCCTTCATGCGTACCCGCTTCCAGCTCGGCAGTGACATCCTTCTCAACCCATCTCGGAGCCCTGCCTGTGCTCGCAGTCATATTCGCGGCGATTGAACTCCTTTTCCCTTTTCGTCTGTAAGGATTGCATTCCAGAGCATCGGCTTTGACGGTCTCCCCTAGAGGCGCGGCCATGCCCTATAGTTTGTCGAGGTGTTCTTCCAAGAGGTGCCTTGCATAATCCTCCATCCTTTCCAGCAGCGCAGGACAGAAACGACAACGCTTCGAACCATCGCGACTGGTCTTGGGTCGTAGTCTTCGATCGGATTCAACCTTTGCCACGAAGCGGTGGTCCACCCGCTTTCCCTCACCTGTCACACGAGCCACTCCTAACAGCAGGGTTCGAATGACAAGAGTTGCCGACATCAGCCACCTCAGATTCCAGGCGATCGATCATCATTGCCTCCTTGTCCCATGCGTTCGGCCGGTTCAGTCCCGGGCACATGTTGTTTAGGGCAATAGTCGTGGCATATGTCGCACCAGACGCCCTGAGGACGAGAAATGTGCCAGTACCAGAGGTGGTTGCACCTTTCACACAGTTCCCAGGGCTCGGCATTCATTCCGCCACCTCTAACCAATGAGGTTCGGCCTTCATTGACTCGAAACAGGCTATGGTTTCAGAGGAGGGAAGGACCATAAACTTGTTGAGGGCCTAGGAGTCCGATATCCTGACCCCTCGACTTTGCTCCCTCGACGAAGTGGGAGCACGGCTACTCAGTTCGTCCGATGTCTTATTCCTCGGTATCGCTGAGGTTCAATTCCCCAGAATGGAGATGTGGAAATCCTGAAGTGGACCGGGTGGGATTTGAACCCACGACCTCCACCATG
>JBHHZZ010000030.1:0-19048 GCA_046758325.1 Thermoplasmata archaeon
CTTGTCCCGAGCGGGGGAGGCCACCAAATCCCTGACAAGATTGGTGGCTGAGGCCACTGTCTGGGCCCATCGGACGCCATCCTGGACCGTGCTCACGTCGTCTGGGTCTTTCACGGCCAGGGTCACCGTGTTCAGTTCCCCCTCATCCTCCTTCCGTTCGGTCTTGTATCGATCGAACTTGTAGGTACCCAGGAGGACCCCCTCCACCAGAGCCTCCGTAGCCCCTCGAAGGTCGAACCCGCCTATCCCGGCGCCGTGGACGATGGTAGAATAGGAATCCACACCGGCATCCCGGAGGTGTCTAGCGGCCTTGGCGGACACCTCCCGGATCCTGTCCAGGGAGAACTTCTCCTTCTCTCCCAGACCGACGACGAGGACCCTCTCCGCCGGTATCCTCCCGGAGGTCCTGAAGAGGACTACCTCCTTGAACTTGCCCTTGAAGTCCCCTCCCCCGATGAGGTCCTTTATCATGCCCCCCAGGGCCTCGTCGAGGGCCCCCGTGGCACCTCCCGGCCTCCTCACCCCTTCAAAGAGGTTCACCACGACCGCCTTGTCCTCGACCTCCTCGATGAGAGCCGGAACGACCTTCACTTCCATTACAATCCCCGACGATGTCCTAGGGGGAGAGCGTATATGAAGATTCTCGATTGGCGGATCTGATACCGATTCGGCGGAGATAGGGAGGGTGAGTGGAAGTATGTATGGTCCGCTGGTAGGTGAGTCGTCTGGAGGAGACGAGGACAAGAGGGAGGATGAGCGACTGTATCTCAGGCTCTATGGTCTAGCCTTGCTGAACCTCTCCGCAACGTCATCCCAGTTGGCAACGTTCCACCAGTTGTCGACGTATGAGCCTCGATCATTCTTGTATTGCAGGTAGTAGGCGTGCTCCCAGACATCGAGGGTCAGCAGCAGGGGGAGGTGCGGTGGATGCATGAAGTTCTGCTTCTCCACCTGATAGAGGATCAGCACGTCGGCCTCGGTGTCGTAGGTGAGTATTGCCCAGCCCACGCCCTCCACGGTCTTGGCGGCGTCGCTGAACTGCTTCTTGAAGGTCTGGAAGCTTCCGAAGTCCTCCTTTATCTTATCGGCTATGGAACCTCCTGGCTCTCCCCCACCTTTTCCCGGCGGCGCCATATTCTTCCAAAAGATCGAATGAAGCTTGTGGCCGCTCACGTTGAAGCTGAGGTCCCTCAGTATGGCCCTTATTCCTTCGGGATTCTCGCCCTTCCCATGCTTCTCAAGCCTCTCTAGACAAGCGTTGGCGCCGTTCACGTAAGCCTGATGGTGCTTCTTGTGGTGGAGCGTCATTATCTCTTCGGAGATATATGGCTCGAGGCCGCCATAGGAATACGGCAGGTCCTTGAGTGTGTACTTGCGAGACATGCCCTCCTTGAGATGCTCGCCGTATAAATAGCTTCGTAATACCAAAATGAGGATTGTTGTGAGTAACAATCAACAAAACGGACCGACTGGGATTCTCTTTTGACCTTATTGTTTCTACAAGAGCGACCTTTCTGACCTTTCATCCCCTGCAAGAGAACGTTCTGGCGATCAGCTGAAGGACACGTCCAGCACCATCATGGCTGCGAAGCCGAGCATGACCGCTATGATGGCCAGGTCTGCATTATCGTTGCTCATGGACTCAGGAATGAGTTCCTTGAGCGTAACCAGAATCATCGCCCCGGCCGCGAATGCCAGGGCATACGGCAGTATGACGAAGGATACGACCACCACAGCGGCCCCTACGACGCCGCCTATGATCTCCACGATGCCAGAGAGTTGTCCGTACCAGAAACTCTTCAGTCTGGACATTCCTTCCCGCCTGAGGGGCATGGACACGGCGATCCCTTCAGGGAAGTTTTGAATCCCTATCCCCAGAGCCAGGGCAATGGCCCCTGCCAGGGTGGCGCTGGGGAAGCCTGCGGCAACCGCTCCGAAGGCCACGCCAACAGCCACACCCTCCGGGATATTGTGCAGCGTTATGGCGAGGACCAGTAGTGTACTCCGACGGGACGTCTTCGTACCCGCGACCTTCTGTATCGCAACACGCGGACGAAGCTGATGGATGACCTTGTCGATACCCATGAGGAAGGCTCCTCCGACCAGCAGGCCCACAGAGGGAGGAACCCAAACGGGCAGCCCTCTACCCGCCGACATCTCGATGGCGGGGGCGAGCAAGGACCAATAGCTGGCGGCGAGCATCACCCCGGCTGCGAAACCGAGCATGGCGTCGAGGACTTTCCTGCTCATCCCTTTGGCAGTGAAGACCATGGAAGCGCCCAGAGCCGTGACGAACCACGTAAAGCTCGTCGCGAGGAGGGCCTGCATTATGGGGTTCATCTCAGACAGAGAATCTATCATCCTCATCCCCCGCTTGTTGGGCAGACCCACCCTTCGCCCTTCCTCAGGCATTCACAGGGGTGAGCCTCATGTGACGGTCCTTCCACTCGGGCCGGCCCCTCCTGTCCGCTTCCCAATATCTGAGCCTCCCCTTGATTACCAGTCAGCATTGTCTGCCATTGAGGGCTGGGCACCTCCTGCGGGACGGTCCTTCCGCCGTGGTCCGATGACCCTTAGAGTCCACAGATCCCGCCTGGGTGAGGGCATACGAGATGGATACACGCTCTTTGGATAAATGCTCTCACACGTCCAACCGCTGACGCTGCAAGGTCGCAGTGGGCTTGGTGTGGGCCGACATCCTCCAGGCTAGTCGAATCCCCTATTCCTCCCTCAGGAGCAGATAACTGTAGATGAGTGCCGCAATGATGCCCCCCAGCAACGGGCCGATCCAATAGACCACATGGCTCACAGGGAAGAAGCCGATTGGGGCTGCTGTGCCCAGTGTCCTAGCTGGGTTCATGGAGGCGCCTGTCAGCGCCCCACCTGCCAGAATGTCGAAAATCAGCACGAAGCCGATGGCCAGTCCCGCAATCTGCCCAGATCCTCTCTTATCAACTCCCGTGGCGAAGACTGTGAAGACCAAGAAGAAGGTAAGGACCGCTTCGACCAGGATGCCCGTGCCTATGCCGATCCCGGGGGCAAGGTCTGGAGTTCCCAGGTTGACAGGACCCCAGGAGGACTCCGGGAAGGAAGCCAGCAGGAGGGCGCCTCCGACAACACCGCCGAGCAGCTGTGAGACTATGTAGAGGAACGCGTTCGGAGGATCGATCTTTTTGGTTACTAGCTGGCCAATTGTGACGGCGGGGTTTACGTGTCCGCCGGAGATGTGCATCGTGGCCGATACCATCACAGCCAAGACGATCCCATGGGCGAAGGCGATGCCAAGAATGCCGAAGCCGGGTTGGCCTTGCTCCTGCAGGAACCTGTCCGCCACGATGGAGCCCCCGCCAACATAGACCAGCGCAAAGGTCGCGACAAACTCAGCTAGATAAGCCCGTGGTCTCAATTCCGCCATACCTAGCCCCTCCCTAGCTGACCTCGCTCAAGATGGGCGATTAATATAAACCCTTCCCCCTGACGATGCGGTAGGGGTTGTACCTCGACAGACAAGCCCCAATGCCTCTGCAGTGGTCTAGAGACACGGAAGATGTCGACGCCGTCGGAACCCCTGGCGATCTCAGGCGATGTAGGAAGTGTTGGACTGATCGAAATCCGTCACGATCTCGAGCGAAAGCTCCTCGGGCTGCCACGCGACCTCGGGGTATACCAGATTGGGGAAGAAGGCGGAGTAATCCTGGGCAATTCTGGTCACCAAGTGTCCGTCACCGAAGGTCTTGCGGCTCAGATTCACTACGATCTTCCTGACCATTCCCTCCGCCAAGTACCCCAGAGAGTGCAGGTATTCATGAAGGAGGACGTTGAAGGCATACGGCTTGTAGAGGTCTGGATTCGTCTCTTGAATTCTCCTGAGGGGCACTCGGTTCATGACGATCACATTGGAGGCGACGGGATAGAAGGCTCCGATGAACCCCCCTGGATGGTTTCCGAGGTCAGCCAGGCCCAGCATCAGGCCCGCCCGCAGATGCCCCAAGTTTTCCTGAACGACTCTCTTCACCACCTCGAAGATCTCTGACAGCCCACTTGCCCTCTCCAGCGACTCGGCGTAGCCCATACACTCATTGATACGTCCCTCACCTTATTAGAGTCTTGTCCATTCGCCCTTGTCGCGACAACAAGGATGGGTGAAAGTTTTTGTGCCAAAGGCATCTCTGGGAAGCGTGTCTCTGCTTCTTGCCCTCGGCCGCCAATGGGTGGCTGGCCTGAGGCTGGAGGACGCCCTCATGAGGGCTGGGGAGGCGAACTCCAAGGGAATCGGGGCCATAATCAACTACCTTGGTGAACACTACACCCGCCGAGAGGAGGTCGAGGCCTCGGCCGAAGAGTACGACTCTATACTGAAGAGGATTAAGGGCAGCGGGATGGACGCGTGCATCTCGATAAAGTTGAGTCAGATCGGACTGACCATCGGGGAGGAGTACTGTCGGGAGATGGTCGGGGGGCTCCTGGAGCGCTGCCGTCAGGAGGGGATCTTCCTGTGGATGGACATGGAGGGGTCTCAGTACACGTCGGCGACCCTGAGGATCTATGAGGAGTGTCTGAAGACCCATCCGGAGACTGGAGTGGCTCTGCAGGCCAACCTCAGAAGAACGGAGGAGGACCTCCGGCACCTTCTCCCCAGGGGCGCGATAATCCGCCTCTGCAAGGGGGCCTACCGGGAGGACCCCTCCATATCGTTCCGGCCCAGGAGAGAAGTGGACGAGAGCTTCCGCAGGCTAATGCACATCCTATTCCAGGAAGGCGACAGGTTCGCCTTGGCCACTCACGACCACCGCCTCATTCAAGAGGGCTTGGCCCTTCAGGAGAAGTACAACAGGGGCCTAGAGTTTCAGATGTTGCTGGGCGTGCGGGACCAGCTCAAGGAGGAACTGAGGTCCATGGGCAACCCCGTATTGGAGTACATCCCCTACGGGCCGGAGTGGCTTCCCTATTTCCTGCGACGACTGCGCGAGAGGCCTAGAAACGTCTTCCTCATGGCGCGCTCCCTCGTATCCAGATGAGGACACGGTTTTATCGATGGAGGGCATCCTGAGGCCCGTGGACAGAGAGCTAATCTTTGTGGTCCAGGAGCATCATGCCCGCAGCCTTCATTGGGACTTCCGGCTTGAGATGGATGGCGTGCTGAAGAGCTGGGCGGTGCCCAAAGGGCCTCCGGAGGAGTCGGGAGTCAGAAGGCTGGCCATACAGGTGGAGGACCATGATCTGGAATACGCAGACTTCGAGGGGACGATAGAGGAGGGGGAGTATGGCGCCGGCCGCGTGACAATCTGGGATAGGGGAACCTACCGGCTCTGGAAGAGGGATGAGAAGCTGATCGACTTCAGGCTGGAGGGCAGGAGGCTTGAGGGAAACTACGCCCTGGTGAGGTGGAGGGGCAAGCAGTGGCTCCTCATCAAGAAGGGCTGAGGATGAAGGGAAGCACCTTCCGTGAGGTAATGGAGATCCTGCTGAGAGAGTATCCACCGGAGGATTGGTCCAAGGGCATGGACCCCTTCGAGGTGCTGGTTTCTGTGGTGGTCTCCCAGAACACTGCGGTGGCAAATGAGAGGCGCGCGTTAGAGCGTCTTCGAGAGAGAGTGGGGATCACTCCTCAAACCATCGCAAGGGCACCACTCGAGGTCTTGGAGGAAGCCCTCCGACCCGCTGGCCTCCACCGCTCCAGGGCTCCGAGGTTGAAGGAGATTGCCAGGCGCCTGTTGGAGGGACATGGAGGAGACCTCAAGAGGATCCTTGAGCTGCCCCAGGAGCAGGCCCGAGAGGCCCTCATGGACATCCCGGGCGTGGGTCCCAAGACCGCGGACGTCGTCCTCAGCATGGTGGTGAACCATCTTACCCTACCCATAGACACTCACATCTGGAGGATTGCGAACCGTTGGGAGGTATATCAGGGACGGGACTACGAGAAGGCTAGAGAAGCGCTGGAGGCCATCATACCTCCGGAGAGGAGGAGGGATGCCCACCTCTCCTTGATAAGGTTCGGAAGGACGACGTGTCTCGCCAGAAGACCTCTATGCACCTCCTGCCCCGTCCAGGGCTACTGCCCTTACTTTCAAGGACTCAACCTCCGCGTCTAGACTCTATATTCGATAGGTTTTTCTGATACCCTGGTCTTGACGACCTGAAGCCTGTCAAGCCCCCGGCGGGCCGACTCGGAAGGGAGTCATGTGATAAAAAGGAGGGGATTCGGGGAGTACGCAAGGCGGACTCTGAAGACCTCCGTGAGGGAGACGGGGACCTTTGCGTACGCGATGCATAGGATGACCGGCGTCCTCCTGACCATCTACCTCTTCATCCACATCAGCACGATGTCCATGGCCCGCTTCCAGGGACAGACCTTCGAGGAGTTCATGGCCACCTTCCGACAACCCCTGTTCCTCATAGTGGACTGGTTCATCTTCCTGGGGGTCCTCATCCACGGCCTCAACGGCATCAGGATAACCCTCTTCGATCTGGGCATAGGCATAAGGAGGCAGGCGACCGTCTTCTGGGGCCTCATGGCCCTCGGAGGTGTGGTCGCCCTGGCGGGTCTGGTCATCATCCTCCCCGAAGTCATGGGGGGTCTGTGACATGGAGGAGGCCTACCCAGCCGAGCCTGAGAGATGGAGCCTCTTCCTCTGGGTCATGCAGAGGATTACGGGCGTCTTCCTGGTGGTCCTCCTCTTCCTTCACGTGATATGGCTCCACTTCGTGGACCCGGAGTCTGTCTTGATGGTGGCCGACGTCAGGCTGCGGCTCCAAGCCCTTCTCTTCGGCGTCACTGACAGTCTGCTCCTGGGGTTCACGGTGTTCCACGGAATGAACGGCATGAGGTCTGTCCTCTATGACTACGTGGGATCGTCCCTCTTGAGGAAAGCCATATCTTGGGGTCTCATCGCGGCCGGCAGCCTCCTCTTCGTCTACGGCCTCTGGGCCTTCCTTCCCTTCGTACTGGGCATCGATTGAGGTCTGAAAGATGATTGAACACGACGTAGTAGTCATCGGCGGGGGCCTTGCCGGGACCCGAGCCGCCTTGGAGGTCTACTTTTCAGGCGTGGACGTGGCGATAGTCTCCAAGCTCCATCCCATGAGGTCCCACTCCGTGGCCGCCGCGGGCGGGATCAACGCCGCCGTCTCGGAGGAGGACAGCTGGGAGGGCCACATGTTCGATACCGTCAAGGGGAGCGACTATCTGGCGGACCAGGAAGCCGCGGAGGTCTTCTGTCAGGACGCTGCGGCCGCCGTGATACAGATGGAGCACTGGGGGACCCCCTTCAGCCGGGGACCCGACGGTAAGCTGGCGAGCCGGCCCTTCGGAGGCCACGGGATGCCGAGGGCCTACTTCGCTGGGGACAGGACGGGCCTGATGCTCCTGAACACCACCTTCGAGCAGGTGATGAAGGAGGGCGTCACCGTCTACGACGAGTGGACCGTCACCAACCTGGCGGTGGAGGACGGATCCTGCCGGGGGGTCTTCGCCCTGGAGCTTGCGACCGGCGAACTCCATGCCATCATGGCGAAGGCCGTCATCTTTGCCACCGGCCCTGCGGGTCAGATATATCAGAAGTCCACGAACGCCGTCACCTGTACCGGGGACGGCCTTGCCATAGCCCTCCGGGCGGGCATACCCCTGAAGGACATGGAGTTCGTGCAGTTTCATCCCACCTCCCTCTGGGGCCCCAACGTCCTCATCACGGAGGCCGCCAGGGGCGAGGGGGGTCGGCTCTTCAACGCCAAGGGGGAGAGGTTCATGGAGCGCTACGCCCCCAAGACGGTGGACATGGCGCCCCGGGACATCGTCTCCAGGTCCATCATAACGGAGGTGAGGGAAGGGAGGGCCTTTGAGGGAGGCTACGTCCACCTGGACCTTACCCACCTGGGGGCGGACTACATCAAGGAGAGGCTGCCGGAGGTGGTGGAATTCTCAAGGGACTTCGCCGGTGTGGATGCCACCCAGGAGCCCATCCCCGTGGAGCCCGCTCAGCACTACATGATGGGCGGAATAGATGTCGCCATCAACGGCGCCACGGTGATGCCTGGGGTGTACGCCGCAGGGGAGTGTGCGTGCGTGAGTCTGCACGGCTCGAACCGCCTCGGGGGAAATGCCCTTCTGGAGTGTCTCGTCTTCGGTCGGATGGCAGGGTCCGAGGCCGCCGAGTTCGCCAAGAAGCGGGACTTTGCGGACATTCCAGCAGAGGCGCTGAAAGCGGAGGAGGAGAGGATATACCGCATCCTGAAGAGGGAAGACGGAGAAAGGCCTGCCTACATACGAAGGGAGATGCAGCAGGCCATGCACGAGCACGTGGGCGTATTCAGGATCGAAGAAGAGATGAGGGAGGCCCTCAGGAAAGTCAAGGAGCTTCAGGAGAGATTTAAGAGCGTGTATGTGGACGACAAGGGGAAGGTGTTCAACCAGAATCTCGTCGATACCCTCGAGCTGCAGAACATGCTAACCGTGGCCGAAGTCATCGCCCTCGGGGCGTTGACCAGGGAAGAGAGCAGGGGGGCCCACTATCGGGCGGACTTCTCCAAGAGGGACGATGATGAATGGCTCAAGCACACCATAGCGAGCCTCGTCAACGGAGAGGTCGTGCTCTCCTACACGCCCGTGTCTGTGACTAGGTTTAAGCCAGAAGCGAGGGTGTACTAGGAGGCATCTGGATGACGCTGCTGAAGGTTCTGAGGTACGACCCACAGAGGGATGATGAGCCCCACTATCTCGAGTACGATGTGGAGGTCGTGAAGGGCCTCACCGTCCTCGATGCTCTCTTGAGGATCAAGGATGAGGTGGACGGGAGCCTGGCTGTCCGCTACTCCTGCAAGAGCGCCATCTGCGGCTCTTGCGCCATGACCGTCAACCACCGGAACCGGCTTGCCTGCAAGACGCAGGTCTCCTCCTTGGGGCGGGTGGTGAGGGTGGAGCCGCTGTCTGGGTACTCCATCATCAAGGACTTGGTGGTGGACATGGAGCCCTTCTGGGAGCAGATAGAACGCATCCTCCCGTACTTCATCACGAAGAGCCCGGAGCCTGAGAGGGAGAGGGTCCAGACCCCGAAGGAGAGGAAGCTGATCGACGAGACGACCTGGTGCATCTTCTGCGGAGCCTGCAGCTCCTCCTGTCCGGTGATGTGGACCGACGAGAGATACATAGGCCCTGCAGCCTTCGTGAAGGCCTGGAGGTTCGTCGCAGATTCCAGGGACGAGGGGGCAGACGAGAGGCTGGACAGGATTAGCAGCGAGTTCGGCGTCTGGAGGTGCCACACCATCTTCAGATGCGTCGATTCCTGTCCGAAGGACATAAACCCCACCGTCGCCATCGAGAGCCTGAGGAAGGCCCTCGTCCGGCGTTCCTTCAAAAGACTATTCCTCCCCAAAAAGCGCCTTCGTAAGGGTTAAATGAGGGCCCAGGATAGATAAGGCTGGATCTTCATGGGAAAGAGCCTTGTTGAGAGAATTTTGAGTGAGAAGGTTGGAAGGGATCTCGGGGCCGGGGACTTGACCGTCGTTCCCGTGGACCTAGCCTACGTGCAGGACGGGACCGGCCCGCTGACCTTTCGGCAGATGGAGAAGATAGGCCTGGAGAAGGTCTTCAACCCCGAGAGGAGCATCGTCTTCATCGACCATGCATCACCGCCGCCCAGGAAGGAGCTTGCCAGCGACCACGTCTACCTGAGGAGCTTCGCCTCAAAGACGGGCATGGTTGTGAGCGATATTGGGGAGGGCATCTGTCATCAGGTGGCCATAGAGAAGTTCATTCGACCGGGGGACGTGGTCATAGGAGCCGACAGCCATACGGTGATGGGAGGGGCCATGTCGGCCTTCGCTACGGGCATGGGAAGTACCGACGTAGCCGTGGCCATGGGCCTCGGGAAGACCTGGATCAGGGTACCGGAGACCCTCCGTTTCGAAGTCGATGGCGGCTTCAGCAAGGGAGTGTACAGCAAAGACCTCATCCTGAGGATCATAGGTGACGTCCACACCGATGGGGCCACCTACATGGCCATGGAGTTCGACGGCCCCGGCGTCCGGGCCATGAGAATGAACGATAGGATGACCCTGAGCAACATGACCATCGAGGCAGGGGCCAAGTGCGGTCCCATCCCCTCTGATCAGGAGACCGAGAGGTACTTGAGGGAGCATGGGCGCGAGGAGGATCATAAGCCTCTCGCACCCGACGAGGATGCTGAGTACAGGGAGGTCCATTACTATGACCTCGGAGAGCTGGAGCCCCAGGTGGCTATGCCCCATCAAGAGGACAATGTGAGATCCATCACTCACTCCGACGTCAGGGGCATCGACATCCAGATGGTATACCTGGGGAGCTGCACGAATGCCCGGATAGAGGACTTCCGAATCTTCTGCGACATCATCAAGGGGGAGAGGATTCACCCCGGTACGAGGCTCATCGCCACCCCTGCATCCCGGGAGGTGTATGAGGCCGCCTTGAAGGAGGGCCTACTGGACATCATATCCGATGCGGGAGGTCTTATCAATTCCCCCGGATGCGCGGTTTGCCCGGGAGTGCACGGGGGCATACCTGGTGACGGCGAGAACGTCCTATCAACACAGAATCGGAACTACGTGGGTCGTATGGGGAACCCCAATGCAAGCATATATCTGGCCTCTCCAGCAACCGCCGCCGCCACCGTCCTCCACGGTGAGCTGACGGATCCGCGGGAGGTGATGTGATGGGTCGGGCGTGGAAGTTCGGGAACAACATAAGCACGGACCTGATAGCTCCCGGCAGGTACTATCACCTGAGGTCAAAGCCGGAGGAGCTAGCCAAACACGTCCTGGAAGACGCCAGGGAGGAGTTCGCCTCCAGCGTGAAGGAGGGCGACTTCATCGTTGGGGGCTACAACTTCGGCAAGGGAAGCTCTAGGGAGCACGCGGCCCTCATCATCAAGCTTGCGGGAGTCAAGGCCGTCCTTGCCAAGTCCTTTGCCAGGATCTTCTACAGGAACTGCATAAACATCGGCCTGCCGGTAGTTCAGTTTGACACCGACGACATCGATGACGGGGATGACCTGGAGCTCGACCTAGAGGCGGGGAAGGTGAGGAACCTGACAAAGGGCGCGGAGATGAGCTTCTCGCCCCTTCCCAAGGTCATGAGGATGATACTGGATGAGGGGGGATTGGCGGAGTTCATAGCCAAGCACAAGGATCTCCCCGTGGAATCATGAGCGGCGTGACCTTCGACCGGCTGCAGCCCCCTGACAGAGGAGATATCATCAGGCCAGAGGAGGGGCGGCTCCTCGTCCCCAACGAACCCGTCATCCCATACATCGAGGGAGACGGCATCGGACCTGAGGTGGTGCTCGCCGCCCGGAGAGTCTTGGACTCCGCTACGAAACGAGCGTATGGAGGTCGAAGGCGCATAGTATGGTTCAAGGTCAAGGCTGGAAGGGAGGCTGAGGAGGAGTACGGCCAACTCCTGCCTGATGACGTCTTCGAGGCCATACGACACTACGTCGTCGCCCTCAAGGGGCCCCTTACGACCCCCATCGGCGGAGGGTATCGGAGTCTTAACGTGACCCTGAGACAGCGGCTCGACCTCTACGCCAACGTGCGACCCATCTTCTGGATTCCCGAGGTGCCGAGTCCCCTTAAGGAGCCGTGGAAGGTGGATCTGGTCATCTTCCGGGAGGCCACCGAGGATGTGTATGCCGGGATCGAGTGGAGTCAGGGAAGCGACGAGGTCAGGAGGGTCCTGAGGTTCCTGAAGAGGGAACTCGGGGCGAGCCTCAGGGACGACTCGGGGATAGGGATCAAGCCCATCAGCGAGTTCGCCAGCAAGAGGCTAGTGAGGAAGGCCATCTCCTATGCCCTTGACAGGGGTCGCAAGAGCGTTACGCTGATGCACAAGGGCAACATCATGAAATTCACCGAGGGGGCCTTCATGCAGTGGGGCTACGAGGTGGCTTCGGAGGATTTTGCGGACGATGTCATCACCGAGAGGGACCTCTACGATAGATTCGACGGGAAGGCGCCCAAGGGCAAAGTGGTCATGAAGGATAGGCTCGCGGACAATATGTTTCAGCAGCTACTCACCAGGACGGAGGAGTATGACGTGATCGCGACGACCAACCTGAACGGCGATTACATCTCCGACGCGGCCGCTGGCCTCGTGGGCGGTCTGGGCGTCGCTCCGGGGGCAAACATCGGCGACTACATGGCCCTGTTTGAGCCCATCCACGGCAGCGCCCCGAAGTACTCGGGGATGGACAAGGTGAACCCGACCGCCGAGATATTGGCGGGCGCCATGCTCCTCGAGCACCTGGGGTGGACGGAGGCCGCGGCAATGGTGAGCGAGGGGGTGAAGAGAGCCGTGCAGGCCAAGGAGGTAACCTACGACCTGGCCCGGAAGATTGAAGGCGCTGCGGAGGTGGGCACGCAGGAATTCTCGGAAAGCGTCGTCGAGAAGATCCAGGCCCTCGAACCCTAGGATCACCCTTCGCCCAGTTGCTTCAGAACCTGGGGAATGACCTGAAAGAGGTCGCCCACGATACCGTAGTGGGCCACGGAGAAGATGGGTGCCGTGGGGTCGACGTTGATGGCCACGATGGTCTCGGAGCCCTTCATCCCGGTGATGTGCTGCATGGCCCCGGATATGCCGCAAGCGATGTACAGCTTCGGCCTGACCGTCTTTCCCGAGGAGCCCACCTGACGACTCCATGGAAGCCAGCCCTTATCGACGATGGGGCGAGAGCCGGCTACGACCCCGCCCAGGGCCCTGGCCAAGTCCTCCATTAGCTTCAGGTTCTCCTTCTCCCTGATCCCTCTCCCTGCGGCAACGACGATGTCCGCCTCGGAGATGTCTATGTCCTCCGCTTCCGGCTTCTCATAGCCCAGGACCTCCCTCTTGACATCCAGGGAGCCCATATCGACCTGCACCCTCCTGACAGGGGCAGTTGCAGAGGGTTCTGCGGCTTTGAAGGCGGCAGGCCTCAGGGTGACGAAACATGGTCCTGAAGGCTCAACGGCCAGCTCCACAGCCACCTTCCCGTTGTAGCCCATCCTAGTGACGAGAACCGTCGAGCCCTCCACCCTTACGTCCACCGCATCCGTCACCAGAGGGCTTCCCAGGTCCCCGGCGATACGGGGTATGAACTCCATGCCTGTGGAGGAATGGCCTCCCATGACTAGCCTGTAGTTCTCCAGTTCGAGGAGGGCGGCCAGGGCCCCCCCGTAGGCCTCCGGCGTGTACTCTTGGAGCAAGTCGTCGTCTACCACCAGGACCTCGTCAACCGGGTAGGAGGCCAGCTCGGAGGCCATGCTGGATGTGTCCTTGCCAAGGAGAGCTAATCTCAGACTCATCCCCGCTCCATCGGCAATCTCCCTCCCTTTGGAGATTACCTCCAGGGTGACCTCCTCAACCCTACCGCGCCTGTGCTCAGCCACGACTAGGATGCCCATGCTAGACCTCCCTCGCGAAGCCTTTCTCCCTGAGGACGGTAATGAGGCGTCGGGCCACATCCTCGGGCGACCCCTCGATCATCTCCGCCTTGTGCGTCTCCTCAGGTATGTACATCCTCCTGACGGAAATGCCGGAACCCAGATCCTCCGGTGACAGGCCAAGGTCCTCGAGCCTCAGCTCGTGGATGGGCTGTCTCGTGGCCTTGAGGATGGCGGCTACGGAGGCGTAGCGCGGCTCGTTTATGCCAAACTGAATGGTCAGGAGGGCAGGGAGGTCCAGCGAAAGGACCTGTTGGAGGCCCCCTTCAAGCTCCCGATAGACCTTCGCCCTCCCGTCCTCCAGCTCGACCTTGGCTACTACGGAGGCATGGGCAATGTCGAGGAATGAGGCTAGGAGAGGACCGGTAGATGCATGAGCGAAGTCCTCCGATTGCACTCCCGTCAGGATCAGGTCACAGCCCAATCCCTCGATTGCCTTGGCCAGGACTCTGGAAACTACAGAGGGATCGACCTCCAACCCATCGGGGAGGTCCACCCTATAGGCTTCGTCGGCTCCCTTGGCCATGGCCTGCCTGAGAACCTCATTCACCCTCTCAGGGCCAGCGCTGACGGCCGTGACCTTACCGCCGTGCCTCTCCCTTATCCTCACGGCCTCCTCGAGGGCGTACTCATCCGGGCCGTTGACCTGGTATGTGAGGGCCTCCCTCTGGATATCCTTCTCATCCTCCCTCACCCGGAACTGGAGTTCTGGATTGGGAATCTGCTTAACGCACACGACGATGTTCATGAGCAATCTAGTCGGACCTTCTGACTCGATATAAATGTGTCGTCAAGGGCCCACTGCCACGGGGCCCAAATTTTATATCCATCAGGCCCCGTCCGTCGTAGGATGGGTTGGGTCGTGGGTCTCCTCCAAGCCCTACAGGAGGAGCCGCAGAGAGAGCATTTTGCCATCGTGGGCGAGCAGATCTTTCTGCCCATGATGATCTCCTTCACCGTCGCCCTGGCGGTGTTCACGGTCGGCCTGTTCTACAGGTGGAGGGCCTGGCGGCGGGTCAGGGCGGAGAATCCCAACGACACTTTCTCCAAGAGGTTCAGGATGTTCCTGAGGTTTGGCCTCTTTCAGAGGAAGGTCATCCGGGAGTTCTACGCTGGACTCCTTCACTCCCTCATATACACAGGCTTCATAGTCCTCCTCATCGGGACCATACTGGTGGCCCTCGAGTTTGACATCTCCATGAAGCTCCTCGGCACCCGCTTCCTCGTGGGCACGAGTTACATCCTCTTCGAAATCTCCCTGGAAACCTTCGGGCTCTTCCTCATCGTGGGCCTGGGAATGGCCCTCTGGAGGAGGGCCGTGATGAGGCCTAAGCACCTGAGAACGGGGTGGCAGGACTACTACCTCCTCCTCATACTCCTCGTCCTGGCCGTCCAGGGATTCGTCCTCGAGGCCACGAGGCTAGCCGCCACGGATCCCAAGCCCTGGTACCCGTGGTCCTACTTCGGCTACGCCCTGTCCAAAGTCTTCGTCTACACGGGGCTCCTGACACCCGGTGTCGTGACCCCGGAAGTGAGGTCCTTCTACGTCGCCTTCTGGTGGTTCCACGCCTTCACCACCTTCACCTTCATTGCCAGCATCCCCTACACCAAGTTCCTCCACATGATCACCTCGCCCCTCAACACCTATCTGGAGTCCTTGAAGCCCTATGGACAGCTGTCGACGCCCTTCACCCTGGAGCAGCTCGCCGGACCCGAAGGGACGGCGGTCAAGTTGGGGGCCGCCGACACCGACTACTTCTCGTGGCGCGACAGGTTGATGTTCGACTCGTGTACCGTCTGCGGCCGCTGCACCAGCGTGTGTCCCGCCTGGATCACGGGCAAGTCCCTGGACCCGATGAAGGTGATCCTCGACCTCCGTGATCTGACCTTTCAGGAGATGCGGCAGCCGTCGGAAAATCCCATCGCCCTGACGGTCGGCGAGGAGGAGCTCTGGGCGTGCACCACCTGCATGGCGTGCATGGAGGTGTGCCCCGTAAGCATCCGCCACGTTCCGCCCATCATCGAGCTCCGAAGAAACCTGGTGATGGAGCAGGCTAGGTTTCCGGAGACCGCCCAACGGGCCCTGAGTAGCATAGAGACCAACTTCAATCCATACGGCGTTCCGTGGGACCAGCGGGGTCAGTGGGCTGACGGCCTCGGCGTGAGGACCGCGGCGGAGGACGGTGAGTTCGAGATCCTCTACTGGGTGGGCTGCGCCGCCTCGTTCGATGAGAGAAATCAGAGGGTGGCCAGGGCCCTTGTCAAGATTATGAAGGCCGCGGGCCTGAAGTTTGCCATCTTGGGGACGGAGGAGAAGTGCACCGGTGACCCCGCTCGGAGGATCGGGAACGAATACCTGGCTCAGACTCTCATCGTCGAGAACGTGGAGACCCTCAGGAAGCACGGGGCGAAGAGGATCGTGACGGCATGTCCGCACTGCTTCAACACCCTCAAGAACGAGTACCCTGAGTTCGGCGGCAACTACGAGGTCATCCATCACTCGGAACTGATCGAGCAGCTCATCCGGGAGGGACGGATCACCCTCGGCCAGGCCGAGGGTCTGGAGGTGACCTACCACGATTCCTGCTATCTCGGCCGGTACAACGGGGTGTACGATGCTCCCAGAAGGGCGCTAAGGGCCGTGAAGAACATCCAGCTGAGGGAGATGGCAAGATCCAGGGAGAAGGGGCTCTGCTGTGGCGCGGGCGGCGGCAGGATGTGGATGGAGGAAACCGTTGGGAAGAGGATCAATGTGGAGAGGACGGAGGAGGTTGTGAGAACCGGTGCCAAGGCCCTATGCACCGCCTGCCCCTTCTGCATGACCATGATGGATGACGGCATCAAGAACGTGGGTAAGGAGGAGGAACTCCAGGCTCTGGACTTGGCGGAGGTGGTGGCCAACTACCTCGAGGATCAGGGATAGATGCCCCTGACCATATACGCCTCCACAATCTTCTTCATGGCCACGATGTAGGCGGACGTCCTCATGTCCACCTTCTCGGCCTCCGCCGTCTGCCAGACCTCCTCGAAGGCCCGGTTCATCACATTCTCCAGCCTTCTCTTTACCTCCTCGAAGGACCAGAAGAAGTGCTGAAGGCTCTGAACCCACTCGAAGTAGCTGACAGTCACTCCACCAGCGTTGCAGAGGATGTCTGGTATACCGGTGATTCCCCTCTCGAAGAGGATTCTGTCGGCCTCCGGAGTGGTGGGGCCATTGGCTCCCTCCGCCACGATCTTGGCCCTGATACTCGGGGCATTGGCCGCGGTTATGACTCCCTCCAAGGCTGCAGGAACCAGGATATCGCATTCCAGCTCCAGTATCTTCTCATTGGGTAGCTGCTTGGCTCCGGGAAAGCCGACCACGCTCCCGGTATTGCCTTTGTGGGCCTTCACCTCCCTCGGGTCCAGGCCTTCGGGGTTGTATATGCCGCCCCTGGAATCGCTAACGGCTATGATCTTGGAGCCGCATTCCTCCTGGAAGAGGCGGGCCGCATTGTATCCCACGTTCCCATAACCCTGGACCACTATCGTCGCCCCTGACAGGTCGATGTCAAGCCTCCTTGCGGCCTCCCTCGTCGCGTACATGACGCCCCGGGAGGTGGCCTCCTCCCGCCCCTTGGACCCGCCGATGACGAGGGGCTTGCCGGTCACCACCCCAGGGACGGAGTAGCCTTCGTTCATGCTGTAGGTATCCATGATCCAAGCCATGACCTGGGCGTCCGTGTACACATCGGGGGCGGGGATATCCTTCTGAGGCCCGATGATGATGGATATCTCCGAAGTGAATCGCCTAGTCAGCCTCTCAAGTTCTGCGGGGCTCATCTCCTTGGGGTTGCATATGACCCCGCCCTTCGCTCCGCCATACGGCAGGCCGATGACGGCGCACTTCCACGTCATCCAAGCGGCGAGGGCCCTTACCTCTTCGAGGCTGACGTTGGGATGGTATCGAATCCCTCCCTTGAAGGGCCCCAGGACCTGGTTGTACTGGACCCGAAAGCCAGTGAACACCTTGATGGAGTCGTCATCCATCTTAACAGGAAAGTTCACAGTGAGCTCCCGGTTGGGCCTCTTGAGGAGTTCCAGAAGACCCGGGTCCAGTTCTAGGCGCTTCCCCACCGCGTCTATCTGGGCCTGGGCGATTTCGAAGGCGGTCATCTCCTGTCCGCCAGTCTCGGACGTCTTCGGCATCCCTACCACTCCGATGCAAGCCTAGGGAGGAATGTCTTCCTCCTTGACCCGGTTTACCAATCGCTTCTTCATAAAGAAGTTGCCTATATTCTCTATGGCGAGTCGCATCATCTCCTTTCTGTGGCCTGGCACGTGCCCGGCGATGTGGGGCGTCATTATGAAGTTGTTCAGCTCATGAAAGGGGAGGCTGAAGGGTCGTCCCTCTTCCCCCTCAGGGTAGGTCCACCAGACATCGAAGGCGGCTCGGAAGCCAGGGTTTGCCTTCAAGTGACGATATAACGCCTCCTCCTGAACCACTCCCGCCCTGGCGACGTTCACTAGAACGGCCTCGGGCTTCATGGCCGCCAGTTCCTCAGGCCCGATCAATCCGATCGTCTTCCTCGTCAGGGGCAGTGTTATCGTGATGTAATCAGAGGCTCTGAGAAGGTGTTCAAGGTCATCCAGCGCACCAATGAAGCCGACGTCCAGATCAGTACGGCCGCTACGATTGATGGCCAGGATTCGCATGCCGAAGGCCCTGCCAAACTCTCCCACAATTCTGCCAATGTTTCCAAATCCCAGTATACCGAGGGCCTTACCTCCCAAGGGATGGTTCACGGGGCTCCTGTCGAACCTGGCCTGTCTGATGGCATTGGTGTGCAGCACAACATTCTTTCCGGCAGCGAGTAGGAGCGCAAAGGCGTGCTCTGCGATGTGGTGGGAGCCCGCCCCGGAGGCGGTGCAGACCGCCACTCCAGACCTGAAGAACTCCCGGGGAAGGTAGTCAGCGCCTGCCAGCAAGGTCTGTACCATCCTCAAGGATTCCATCCTCTGGATCATCGCGGGGGTAAACTGCCTAAGCCCTGCACACAGGATGGCCTCGACCCTCGGGAGGAGATCTTCAAGCTGACCTTCCACATCAGAAAGATGATGAAGGCGTGTTGCGGGGCCTACAGCCCTTTCCAGCGTTCTCCTGTCCTCGTCATCAAGTTGGACGGTAACGAGGAGGTCGTGCATCTGCTGGAAATCTGCCAGACCTATTAAAAGCGTTCTCTGGATCTGCTAATCGGCAGACAATGGGCCTGAATGGAGCATATATTCTCCTCCTGGAGTTGGACGAAGAGCTTGAGGTTCAGGTTGGTAGCCTGGGCATCCTCCGCTTTTCGCCAGGCATTTATGCATACACGGGCTCGGCCAAGAGGGGCCTGAAGGCTCGGATAAAGAGACACTTGGGCCAGGAGAAGTCTACTCATTGGCACATCGACTATCTTACCCCGCACGCCGCTAGAATCCACGCGGTGATTGTCCCTGCTCAAGATCCTCCGGAGTGCTTCATCGGCCGTCACCTGGGCAGGATGGCAAAAATAGTGGTGAAGGGCTTTGGAGCGGGGGACTGCTCCTGCCCTTCCCACTTGGCCTACTTGGGGGAGTC
>JBHHZZ010000031.1:0-17777 GCA_046758325.1 Thermoplasmata archaeon
ACCTGACGGCCCATTAGGTCCTCCTTGGAGTACCACTCCTTTACGGCAGCGGCGGACTTCTTGACACCTAGGGCTCCGACGTCGATCCACATCTTATAGGAGGGCTTCCTGGCGTCCGGGAAGTCTTGGACGTCCACCACCTTTCCAGCCCTCATCTCTACCTTCTCGAAATCCTCCCAGTTGATGGCTGTCATCGAGACCGCGATGCCCGCGGGAATAATAGCCTTGTGCCCACCTCATTGGGATGTGCTCAACACGGCTTCCGCTTGGCCCGGTCGGGCATCCCCTGCAGAGGGGCCGAGGACGAGATGCCTGACAGTCAGGCGAGCATAGGAGAAGAGGGACTACAGGGGCCTTAGCCTGCCCCCCTGAAGTTTCAGCCTCCTCCAGCCCATCTCCATGGCTAGGGGATCGTGGGAAGCCAGGACGACGGCCCGTCCACCCCGTCGAAGACCTTCCAGCAAGCCAAGAAGGTCCTGCGCGCTATCCTCGTCCAGGGAGGCGGTGGGCTCATCCGCCAGGAGGAGGGAAGGCCTGTTGGCCAGGGCCCTGGCTATGGCTGCCTTCTGGCTCTCCCCCATGCTTATCCCTCCGGGCCTCCTTCCAGCCAGCTCCTCGAGGCCGAATCTGGACAGCAGGTCGTCCACCCTCTCCTCCGCCACAGGCAGGCGACTGAGCTTCATGGGGAGGAGGACGTTCTGCCTGACAGTAAGCTCCTCCAGCAGGTTGTGGTCCTGGAAGATGAAGCCTATGCGGCGCAGCCGAATCCTTGCCCTCTCCCTTGATGACAGAGCGGTGACGTCGCGGCCTTCGAGAAGGATGCTTCCCTCGTCCGGGAGGTCGAGACAGCCCAGAAGATTCAGCAGGGTCGTCTTCCCGCTTCCATTCCTTCCCCAGACCAGGATTCCCTCACCCTCGGCGAGCTGCAGATCCGCCCCTTGGAGAACCTGTACGTGCCCGTCGTAGCTCTTCCAGAGTTCCCTGGCCTCGAGAAGCGGGGAAGTCATCTGACATCCGTTAAAACTAATTAACGTAAGAAGTTTCACCAGCGAGCAAAGGAGGAGATGGGAGCATACTTCTCAGACTTGCGACCAGGTTCAACTGGCGCGTTGCCACCACCATCCTGGGAATCGCCGTATGCGCCATGTACTCCTCCGGAGCCATGGTCCTCATGGACGGGCTGGAGGAGGGCAGCAGCTCCGTCCTAGCCAGGCTTCAGACGGGGCCCTTCCTGGCCTACAGGGGCTCCTTTCCGGAGCTTGAGGCCTTTGACCCGCCGGAGGACCTCGAGGGAGACTTCGCCCTGGGATCGTTGGTGGCCGCAGACCTCCGTGCCGACGACCTTTCAACGCCTGTCAGGGCCCTCACGGTCTCCCACTCGGAAATCATGTCGATAGTCGAGGCTCCTCAGCCTGGAGAGGCTCTCATCAGCGAGGCTCTTTCAAAGCGCCTGGGACTCACCAGGGGCTCCTCCCTAACCCTGGAGACGGCCCTCGGGACGGTGGAGGTATTCTATGTGGAGTCCCTTCGTGCCGCCGTATCCCTGCCCGAGACATGGGTAGTAATCTCCGAGGAGGACCTCCGAGACCTCAATGGTGGCGCTGCGGAATACAACCTCCTTCTCCTCCAGCAACGCCAGGATGCCACACGCCTCGAGGCCCGGGGATTCACCATCCTCTCCCTATCCTCGGCTTCAGACTTCTTCCGCATCGGGCTGGGCGAGGCAAGGAGAGTCGTCTTGAGCATCGTCGTTGCCAGCTCCGTGGCCATCGCCACGGTGGCCTTCAGCCTCCTCTCCTTGGAGGTCCGTTACAGGTCCAGGGAGATTGACACCCTGAGGGCCGTGGGGCTGGACCGACGGGGCATCATGAAGCTGTACGGTCTGCAGCTCGCCTTCATCCTCATCTCCGGCTCCGTCCTGGGTCTCGCCATGGGCATCGTGGTCGCCAACGGGCTCGTATCCTTCTCACCCTTTTTCGGCCTGGTCACCATCATCAGGCCTCAGGTAACCGTCACGAGCCTCCTCCTCCCTCTGCTCTCTTCCCTTGCGGCAGGCCTCGTCGGCGGCGTAACCACCATCCTCCTTACGCTAAGGAGGCTCTTCCATGGCTCCTAGAGCTGAACTCTTCATAATCCTGCTGCTGGGAAGCACCCTCATCACCGTATCCCTCCCCTTCTACGCATCCCTAGGGAGGACCCCGGAGGAGGTCTTCTTCGGCGAGGGCGTCTACATAATGAGCCAGGCCTCTCCCGGGTCTCCCCTCGACTACGGACTCGTGGACGAATTACGGACCCAGGAATGGACCATCGCCGTCAGCCCCGAGGTCTACTCCTTCATCGGTGTGGGTCGGGAAGCCATCGTCATTCGGGGCGTGGAGCCTGAGGCGTTCTCCACCCTCGAGGGCATCGCGTTGCCGGGGAATCTGCGAGAGGAGTTCCTCCTCATGGGAGAGAGGTTGGCGGCGCGGATGGAGGTCCAGCAGGGTGATACGATCCTCCTTCCAGGCTCTCTACGGCCCCTCCTTCTGGAGGCCACCGTGGACGGGATCCTCTCAGCCCAAGGAGGCCCGGGGGATGAGATCCTCCTGGACCTCGCCAGGGCCAGGTACCTTGCGGGTCTCGGGGGCGAATCCATCATCCTCGTACGGGTGAAAGTTGAGGACGGTGGGAAGCTGCTGGAGTACTTGGCTTCCTCCGATGCCGCCCTGATTGTAGGCGGTCAGGGGATCAACCTGCGAGTGGAGGAGGGGACGGTCTTCGACGACAGGATAGGTGCCCTCATACTCACCCGGCCTGAGCTGGCCAGGGAGTTGGGCCGAAGTTACATCGGCTCCTTCGCCCAGTACAGCGGCGACAGCCTTCGGGTCCTCGTCCTGGGCATGGCCATTCTCACGGGCGTCCTGTTCCTCCTCATACTGACCTCCTCCCTTGTCCGCTTCTTGGTGGAGATTAGGAGAGACGTGGGCCTGGTGGTGGCCCTGGGTGGTGGGTTCGGTGCCCTCTTCTCAGCCTATGGCAGGAAACTCCTCCGCCTGGGTCTCCTCGCAGGCCTCGCTGGACACATCCTAGGGATAGGCATGGGAGGACTCCTGGAGGCGGCCGGCACCTTCACCTTCTTCGGACACACCTTGAGGTACACCGTCGGCCTCTGGCAATCCCTAGAAACCCTCTCCCTCTACGCCACCATCCTCCTCTCTGCCATACTACTGAGCCTCATCTTTCTCCTCAGACAACAGCCACGGGACCTGCTGTACGAGGTCCCGGAACGGAAGCTCGTGAAAGGAGAGGTGGGTGGGGATTGAGAGGCCATCTCCTGTCCGTCGTCACCCTCCTTTCAGTCGCGACTGCAGTTCGTCTGCTCCAGCTCCTCCTCTCCTCCCTGCCCCTCAACATCGACAGCTTCGCCCAGCTGGCCATCGCGAGGGAGGTGCTGGGATCAGGCCAATGGACCCTCGATGAGACGTCCACCAACGCCTACAACCTCAAGATGCCCTACCTGCCAATCCTTCTGGCCACCGCCTCCGCCGTCACGGCCATGGACCCCCTCGGTCTGGCCACACCCCTCATGATCCTCGTCTCCCTGATAGGCATCCTCGGCTTCTACGCCCTCACCTACGCCTTGACGCGACAGCGCCTCGTCGCCGTGTCCTCTTCCCTCGTCCTGGCCCTCCTGGGACCCTACATCTTCCTGAGCAGCACCCTCATCAAGGAGGCCCTGGCCCTAGCCCTCCTTCCCACCCTGCTATGGCTCACTATCCATCGGAGAGATCCCAGAAGGAGGGCGATGGCTGCCACGCTGCTCCTCATCCTCCCACTGATCCATCATCTCTCTACCCTGATGGCTTACGGGCTCGTCACCCTCGTGATCCTGCTCCAGAACGTCCAGGCGTATCGAGGGGACCGCTGGTCGTGGAGAGCCCTGGGATGGGACCTCCTCCTGGGTCCCGCCCTCTTTCCCTTTGCCCTGTGGTACTACACATCCGTGAGGATGGAGTTCTTCACCCAGGTCTGGAACCCCAACGAAGTGGCCCTCTTCATGTCCACGGCCCTGCTGATGACCGCCGCGGCCCTCTTCCTGACATCCGAGAGAAGGGCAAGGCCGTGGTTCATTCTCTCCAAGTCCAAGCTGCTGCCCAGCCTTGTCGACCAGAAGGCCATCGCCATCGTAGGGGCCTTCATGCTTGTCCTGGCGAACTTCTACAGGCCCCTCTTCCCGGGTACCGTGTTGACCTCGCCGACCCTCCTCCTGATAGCCTTCGCCTACCTGCCCCTGGCCTTCCTTGCGCTGGTCGGCTTCAACGTTCACCGGCTGTCGTCGGGACGTCGGAAGGTTGCCCCCGCAGCCCTCATCCTCGCGCCCCTTACGGTCATCCTATACGCCCTTCTCAGGGGTCTGGACCCTCTCTCTCACGTGCTAGTCTACCGATCCGTGGACTTCTTGGACTACGGTCTGGCTCTGAGCATCGGGATCGCCCTCTCTCTGAAGATGAGTAGGCTGCGGAGGTCCTCCCTATCCGCAATCGTCATCGTCTCCCTGCTGGTCACCTTGCCATTGGCCTACAGTACGGAGGAGGTCCTTCAGGTTCAGAACACGACCTATGAGTACGAGCTCGCTGCCATGAGACACATATCGCAGTTCGGCCTGGACTCAACCAGCACGGACCAGAGAACGGCGGCCGTCATGTCCATGTACTTCGGCCTGCAGGCGGAATCCTCCCTTCCCTTCAAGATCGCCCAGGGACGACCTCCGGGGCCCGGGAATGTCCTCCTGCTAGAGGACAACTGGCGGACCAGGGGCGCCCAGGTCCATCCTCTTCCCTTCCTTCTCCTGGACGAGGATAGCCTCTCACAGCTTGTGGATGATAACCAGCTGCTGTACCACGGGGGAGACTCTGCAAACTACGTCTACCTCGTCCTGATGAGGGGATAGGTCCACCGTGGCTTCCTGACTCATTACGGAGCCGCTTGCAGGCGATCATTCCATCCTGGGGGACCCTCCTGAAATCACGGAAGAATTCATCGAAGAAACAATTAAGTAGTGGTTCTCCCATCGGGGGTTACCCGATGATAGTCACCTTCGCGATATCGACCATCTCGAGCGCTGTCGTAGCCGCACTTGTTGCAGGAACCCTCGGTGGCATCGCGGTCGTTTCCCTCATCTTTCTCCTCATAATGAAGGAGCTCAGCAGCGCAGAGGTGGAATCGGGCAGGGCGAGCAAGAAGCTTCGGGTCTTCTCCAGGTATGTGGTCATACCCATCGTTCCCCTCCTGCTGGTCTTCGCGGTCATCGTGGCCGTGAAGGTCTGGGAAGTCCTCTGATTTTAGAGATAGACGGGCAGGACTAGGTAGAGAGCTACGTTGGCAAACCCGTGGGCGAAAATCACCCCGAAGAGGTTCCTGGTCTTCTGAACCACGAAGCCAAAGTAGAAGCCCACGGAGAACACGAATATCAGGTCGAGCACCGACTTGAAACCAATGTGCATGGCGGCGAATAGGAGAGAGACGAAGATAAGGCCCGAAAGCCTGCCGAGGATCGCCTCGGACTTCGGCAGCAGAAGTCCCCTGAAGATGAGTTCCTCCGCCAGGCCCGAGGCCAGAACGATGGCGGCGACCGCTGGCAAGAACTCCACTAATGCAAGGGTCGAAACCCAGGGCTCTTCGGGCACCAGGATGAAATACTCCGCCGCTCCCAAGCTGAAACCCGAGAGTACCACGCCGCCTTGAACGAGGCCTTGCCTAGCACTCATCAGCCTCAGGTAGACGTCCCGGGGCTTGAGGCCCATGACGTACATTATCGTGATCCCGCCCGCCACCAGGGGGATGGAGATGATGAAAAGCCACTGGATGATCGTGAAGGGCGTGAAGGGAAGCCCGAGGCTCAGAATCCTTATCAGGGGGGCCAGGGAGAGGACCGCGAGGAACTTGGCGAGCCTGTCGTCCGAGGTCGAGAGCAGGGCGGAATGGATGAGGAGGGTGAACATCAGGATGACGTGGATCGACATGGCCATGACGAAGCCTTCTGGTTGCCGCCCAAATGCTGCTACGCTCTCAGCGAGAACCACGGTGGAGAAGTAGGTGACCGCCGGGATGAGGTGGGTCCTCTGCACGACACCCGACCGCAACCCTAGCCACTCGTATTGGGACGTCCACGACCCCCTAACCCGACACGTAATATCGGGACTCGAATAAGGTTTGTCCTGAGGAAGCTTGGGTGCCAATGCCTCCCGCACACTCCTACAGTGTAGGCTGTGCCATCACGGAACTCGGAGGTGGTAGTGGCACACCGGCCACCCACATCCTGCACCCATGGGTTGGAGGGCCCGACCATCGCCCCGACTGGGCTTACATTCGGGGCACATTATCAGGGCCGCGAGTAGGGTAGAAACCCTTATGGTGTCCCCATTCGGCTTTCATCCCATGAATGAGAGGGTGGTAAGGATAGCCTTCCTGCCCGTTCTGGGAGCCCTCCTGGCGATGTTCGTCCTCTCGGCCCTTATGGCCGCGGCTACTGGCTACGTCTACGGTCTCGAGATAAGGCTGGGAACCTATACGTCCCTGGCCAAGGCCCTGGCGCCGATTCTGGGGGCGAGCGTCCTAGCCCTAATCGTTGTAGCGCAATCCTTGAGAAAGAAGGAAGAGGAAATCGAGCAGGCGCTTCTCCGCTGGCTAGACACCCGCGGTGATTGGACACCGGGGGAGTGGGATCCCGAGGTGGAGAGGAGTTTGGAGGAAGGCGTGGACGTCGGCAACTTCGGAACCGAGGGCATTGAAATCCATGAGGCTCTGCGGGAGAAGAACACCGTGGTGCGCCTGAGGAAGTACGCCACGAGGCTGTTCGCCCTCCCCATCGCAGCCCTCACCATAATCGTGGCTATCTCGCTATGGGCGGTACCCGCCGCGGGTGCCTTTCTGGAATACAACTCTGCCATGAACACCACATTCATCTTCCTGACCAGCTACGGTACCCTGATGGCGGTAGGCTCCTTTGTGGCCGCCGTCCTCATGACTCTGAAGGAGTGAAGACGGGGGACTCGTACTCCCCTGCTGTCCTCCCTCTGAGCATTGCGAGAGCTAATACCTGAGGACGCCAGTTTTGATGGCCCGCAGCAGGTTAGACCATCGGTAGAGCCTGTACTTGTGAGCCATGAAGAGGAGGATCGCAAGGCCGGCTATCTCGCCTCCCAGGACGTAGGGATTCAGCACGGCGGTAAGCACCAGGAGGAAGTTGAACTCAGCTGGATGGAATGCGGCCCCCAGAAAGGGCCACAGGACCACGTACGGCTGCTCCCATATCCTGTCTAAGAGGAGGTGGGTCCACAGGCCGAGAGAGAGGAGGGGGAGGGGGTTCGAAAGGCGCTGGGCGATTCCTCGAGGATATAGCTGAGGTGCCAGCAGCGGCAGCAGGAGGAAGACGGTGAGGGAGACACTGAAGAGGAGGCTGTGGGCCACGTTTCTTCCCTCTATTCCGAAGAGGATGCCCACGGGTTTGTCTACAAGATCCGCGAACATAGAACCCAGGAGTAGGATTCGGTAGTCAAGCTTGACGGGCCTGGACGGTCCTCGAGAAAGCATCTCTCCCAGGGCTACTGTGAGCCCGAAGTGTCCCAACGGAAACAAGGCATTCCTATGTCAGCCGCACTGCACAAGAACCTTTCGGTGGTCGAAATTCCGGCCCTCTGCGAAACCTCATCAACCTTTTTATCCCTCCTCCGCATCACCCGGGAGGGCCCATGAAACTCTTCGTATTCGACCTGGAGAACACCCTCATCTACAACGAGCTTCTGCCTGAACTCGCGAAGCTCGTGGGCAGGAAGGAGGAGGTCGAGCGCATCACCAGGCTCGGGGTCGAGGGCCAGATCGACTGGGTGGAGGGGTTCAGGCAGAGGACCAGGTATCTAGCGGGCATCACCAGGGACGACGTGCTGAGGTCGGCCCGCGACCTGCGTCTCGTCCCAGGAGCCCTGGGTTTCGTGAAGTCCCTCAGGGGAAAGGGGCATGGACTGGGTTTCATCACCGGCGGCCCATCGGAGCTTGCCTGGGAAGCCGGGAACCTCTTCGGGGCGGACAGGACCGTCTCCAACGACTTCATCTACGAGGACGACAGGTTCACCGGCGAGGTAGTGGTCAGGGTCACCCCTTCCACCAAAGGCACCTTCGCCCTCCGGATGGCCGAGGCCCTGGGAGTGGAGCCCCGGGACATCGTCGCCTTCGCCGATGGTGTGATGGATGTGGGCCTGCTGGAGGCGGCTGGCGTGGCGGTGGCGGTGAACGCCGACGGCAGGCTGCGGGGATCGGTGAACTACGAGGTCCGGGATTTTGAGGAGGCCTACAGGTGGCTCCTCGCTGATGGGCTCATCTAGGATTGGGGCCTCCGAGGCCAGCCCGTAGGAGATGGATAGGGCATGGAGGCTCTTCGAAGGACGAGGGAGTTCTGGGCCGTTCGAGGTCTGCCGAGGCAACTGAAAATCCTCTTCCTCTCGAACTTCTTCTGGGCCTCAGGCCTGGGGCTCTACCTCTACATCTGGCCCGTGTACGTGAGGAGCCTGGGGGCCTCCCCCAGCGAGGTCGGCCTCGTACTGGCGGTCTCGACCCTCGTGGCATCCGTGGCCTTCATCCCTGGAGGCATCCTGGCCGACAGGTACGACAGGAAGAGGGTGATGATCCTAGGCTGGTCCCTGGCCCTGCCTGCCCCACTGATCTTCTTCTACGCTGGCCACTGGACCCATCTCCTGCCAGGGGTCCTCGTATACTTCGCCTCCTTCCTGGGCATACCAGCCATGACGGCCTACATCGCCGACTTCTCGGCGCCAGGAGAGAGGATGACCTCCTTCGGCTTCGTCTACGCAGGCTTCCCTCTGGGGCTCACCTACTCCCCCGCCCTGGGGGCCTTCCTGCTGTCCTCCCTGGAGATGAGGCATCTCTTCCTCATCGCCCTCATCTTCTACATCGCCTCCACCCTCGTCATGGTGGCCGTGAAAGCGGACCCTCCCGCGACCCCGAGAGAGGCAGGCCCCAGCTTCTCAGAAATCCTGAGGAGACCCAACGTCCTCGGGGTAGTCTCGGTCATGGTGGTCATCCTAGCCGCCACTTACCTGGCCTACGTGTACATTCCCCTCCTGCTCCAGGACCTCCACGGGGCATCCATCTCGAACGTCCAGATCTTCGGTACCCTCATATCCATCGGGTCCACCATCCTGGCACCGATACTGGGTCGGTTGGCGGATGCATGGAGCAGGAAGGGAACCATGCTCCTGGCCATAACCCTCTTCTCCACATCCCTCCTGCTGTACGTGTTCGCCCGGGGACCCCCCGCCCTCGTCCTGGCTTCCCTATTCGCCGGCACCTTCCTGGCCTTCAGGAGCATCGGAGACTCGATGATAACGGTGATGGCTCCCAGGCAGCTCCAGGGCAAGGTGATGTCCCTCTTCCTACTCCTCCAAGGCCTGGCCCTGACGCTTACTGCCTACCTGGGCGGACTCTTCTATGAGATGAGCGCTCAGCTACCCTTTCTCGTAGTCCTGGGTCTACTTCCCCCCATCGCCCTCCTGGTCCTGCTCCTTCCCATCTTCAAATGAGCCAGCGTTCCCGGAGACGAAAGAGCAGACACCCTGTTCCCAGAAGGCAGCATTCGAGGTGTCTCGGCTCCACTGAGCCGAGGCTCGCCTGCGAAATGTTTATGTAAGGGGATGCGCTACGGGCGATACAGATTAAGGGAGGAGGTATAATGGCAGAAGCACCAGCCCCCGGACAGAAAAAGACTACTTGGATAGTCGTGGCCGTGATCATCGTTGCAATTGTCGTCATAATCGGAGCACTGGCCGCAGGTTTCTTCGCTCCAGCCGAGGAAGAGACCATCAAGATAGGCACCATCTTACCATTGACGGGGACCCTCGAGGACTTCGGCGGACCCATGAGAGATGCAGCCAACCTCGCCCGCGACGAGATTAACGCCGCTGGAGGCGTTCTAGGAAAGGAGATAGAGCTCATACACTGCGATAGTGAGACGAGGCCAGCCGCAGGTGCCAACTGCGGAGCGAAGCTAGTCTTTACGGACAAAGTGATCGCCATCGTGGGCGCGGCCTCCTCGGGCGTGTCACAGGCAGTATCCACCATCACACTAGAGAACAACGTCGTGCAGATATCACCTGCCTCCACCTCGCCGCTCTTCACAACCTTCGAGGTGGACAGGGCTACGGCCATCGGTCAGACAACCGACATCCCTGACAAGGACGTGCCTGGCTTGTTCTGGAGGACCGCTCCATCGGATGCCCTCCAGGGTCAGGTAGCAGCCATCCTTGCGGAGGGCGAGACGGCCTGGACGACCTTCGGCATCATCGCGGTTAACAATCCGTATGGGAAGGGACTAGCCGATGCCTTCGCAGAGAACATAGGGACCGAGAAGGTTGTGGCTCAGGTCAACTACATCGAGGAACAAGCAAGCTACACGTCTGACCTGCAGATCCTAGCGAACGCCGCCCCCGATGCCGTCTTCTTTGTCGGCTATCCAGGTGATGGGCTGACCATCATGAAGAACTGGAACGAGAAGAAGGGCGAGACAGGATGGGACTGGGACTGGTTCTGGTCCGAGGGAATCAAGAGTGGCGACTTCCTAGGGGACCTGAAGGATGCTGGTGTCGACGTGTCTGGCATCAAGGGCACGGCACCCATCTTCACGGGAGCCAACTTCCAGACCTTCAGGGACAAGTACTTCGCTGAGTTCGCTAAGGAGCCCCAGGTCTTCGACGCCCACACCTACGATGCGGTATACCTGATCGCCGCAGCCATCGAGAAGGCAGGAGAGGCCACCTCTGACGCCATAAGGGAGAACTTGGTCGCCGTGTCTAGCCCGGCAGGAACAACCATAGGGCCAGGGGAGTGGGACAAGGTCCTCACCGAACTGGCTGCAGGTAACGACATCAACTACGAGGGTGGATCGGGGAGCGTCGACCTCAACCAGGTTGGAGAGCCCCTCAGCGACTACGAGATTTGGGAGATCACTGGAGACCTGACGGCAGGCTTCGCATTCCAACAACTGCAAGTCGTCAAGGCAGACCAGTTGACGCCACCGACGATACCTTAGAGACCGATCAGCCTCCCAGGTAAGATCGGCCAACTTCGGGGTTGTTCAATAGGGCAACCCCTCTATCCTCAAATCTTTTCCTCCCCATGTCCATCACAATGCCCCTGTGAGCCATCTGTAAGGCCTTTCGGGCATTCTGCTCCACCACGATGATGGAGGTATCTTTTTCATTTATCTCCTTGATCTTGTCCAGGATGACCTCCACCAGGACGGGGGCTAGGCCTGCCGAGGGCTCATCGATGAGCATGACCTGGGGGTCGAGCATGAGGGTCTTGCCTAGAGCCAACATCTGCCTTTCGCCACCACTCAGCTTCCTCGCCTTGACATCGATCCTGTCCCTCAGGTTCGGGAACATATCAAGGACCTGGTTCATGCGGTCGCCGTAATCGTCCTTTCGAATGTAAGCTCCCATCTCCAGGTTCTCGCGAACCGTCAGCGATGGGAAGACGTTGTCCATCTGGGGAACGTAGCTGATGCCCATGGACACGAGCCTGGTGGGGTCGAAGCCCGTGATATCGGCTCCGTTGTAGAAGACCTTCCCGCGCATTGGCTTCAGGATACCGAACAGGGTCTTTACGAGTGTGCTCTTGCCGGCCCCGTTGGGCCCCACGATGGTGAGGAGCTCCCCACTCTCCAGGTAGAGGTCCATGTCGTGGACGATCTCCACCTCGCCATACCCAGAGGAGACTCCCCTAGCCTCTAGGATAGCCATTTCACCCACCTAGGTAGGAATCGATAACCACCTTGTTGCTCTTGACCTCCGAGGGGGTGCCCTCGGCCAGCTTCCTGCCGTTGTGCATCACGATGATGCGGTCACAGCGGTTCATCACGACGTCCATATCATGCTCGATGAGGAAGAAGGTCATGCCATCCTGCCGCAACTCATCGAGCCTCCGCAGCAGCTTCTCGGCCAGTACCTTGTTGATGCCAGCCACTGGCTCGTCGAGGAGGACGAGGTCGGGATCCGTCATGAGGGCCCTCCCAAGCTCGAGGAGCTTCTTCTGACCTCCAGAGAGGTTCTTGGCGAAGTCATTAGCCAGGCTGTCTATCTCCAGCATCTCCAGAATGACCATGGCCTTCTCCTCCACCTCCCTCTCCTTAGAGGCGACTTTCTTGGGTTGGAAGAAGACCCTCCACAAAGTCTCGCCAAGGTGACCCTGATAGGCGAGCATCATGTTCTCCAAGACGGTGATGTTCTCGAAGCCTCTGGGAATCTGGAAGGTCTTGACGATCCCGTACTTCACAACCCTGTACGCCGGGAGGCCGTCAATGCGATGCCCGTTGAACCGGATCATTCCGTAATCTGGCCTGAGGAGGCCCGCGATCACGTTGAAGAGGGTGCTCTTTCCGGCACCGTTAGGACCAATGAGCCCCATGATGCTCTGGTCCTCTATCTCCATATCGCATCCGTCGACGGCCTTGACACCGCCGAAGTGCTTCCTGACCTCGCGTACCGACAGGGGCATCGAAACCTTACCTCATCTTAGATATAACTCGCTCTTCACCTAATATTCCTTGCGGTCGGTAAAGGACCAGAAGGACCAGCAGGAAGCCGATTGTCATGAGCCTCAGGAACTGGATGTTGTCCGCCAGCCATGTGCCCACGCCTGGCAGCCTCGTCAGAGGCGTCTCAACACGGACGGTGAGGAACTGGAAGCCCCAGAGCAACACGGCCCCCAGGAGCACGCCCTTGTTGTTCCCGCTCCCACCCATTATCACCATACCCCAGATGACGAAGGTCTCGAAGGGCCGAAAGGATGTGAGGGGCTCGATGAAGGTCAGAAAGTGGGCGTACAGGCTCCCGGCGGCCCCCATGATGGCCGCGCCAAGGGTGAAGGCCTGCACTTTGTAGCCGAAGGTGTTCTTCCCCAGGGCTAGGGCCGCCTCCTCGTCCTCCCGAATCGCTTTGAGGACCCTCCCCCAGGGGGAGCGGCTTCCGAACTCCATCAAGAAGTAGATGACGATGATGACGGCTATGACCACGCCAACGAAGGCGGCCTGCGTCTCCAAGACCCCGAGTCGGATGGGTTTAGGTATGTTCCTGATGCCCTCCGTACCGCCGGTGATATCCCTCATCTGCACGAGGAAGATCCTGATTATCTCCGCCAGGCCGAGGGTTGCGATTGCCAGATAGTCGGCCCTCAGGCGAACGGATGGCAGGGCTATTAGGAACCCAAGGAAGGCGCTCACGAGAATCGCTCCGAAGAAGCCGACGATGAAGGGCTGGTTGAAGCCTAGGTGACCGGCTATGATGCTGGGCTCCCTGTAAGGGGTGGTAAGGATGGCGGAGGTGTAGGCGCCCACGGCCCAGAAGGCGGCGACGCCTATGTTGAAGAGGCCCGTGTATCCCCACTGGAGGTTCAGGCCTAGGGAGAGGACCATGAAGACGCCTGCGAAGCTGACGAAGAAGAGAAGTTCTGGCAACAGGCCCGTATGAAAGCTCATTCCATCACCTCGTCATGGTAGCGGCTATCTTTCTCGCAAGCTGCTGCATTCTGATTCCGAGACGCTTTATGTCTTCCCATATAGGCTCTCCTCCCAGCAGGCCCTCGGGCCTCACGATGAGCATGATGACCAGGACGCCGAAGGCCACGGCGGGGGAGTACGCCGAGTCTATCCCGTAGCTGAAGAGGACAAACTTGGAGACCTCGTTGGCTATGCCTATGGCCAAGCCTCCCACCAAGGCCCCGTAGGCGGACCCTATGCCGCCCAGGATTACGGCGGCAAAGAGGAAGAGGAGGACCTGAAATCCCATGATGGGCCTGAGCTGGGTGTTGAGGCCCAGCAACACGCCGGCGACAGCGGCGAAGCCCGCACCGATGAACCAGGTCCAGATTATGACCAGCCACGTGTTGATACCTGTCACCTTCGCAAGCTCGAAGTTGTCGGAGGTGGCCCTCATCGCCTTTCCCAGCTTCGTGTACTTGAGGAGGAGATGGAGGAAGGTCACCAGGATCACTGCGATGAGGAGGGTGAACATCTGAATGATGGTCAGGGATATGCCGAAGGCCAGGTGGATCGCCTCACGGGTAGAGAAGCCGAAGAGGGTCTCGGGTATGAAGTAGAGCCGAGGGCTGGTCCCCCATATTAGCCTCACGAGATTCTGCAGAATGAAGAAGAGGCCAAAGGAGGCGATGAGGAGCGTGACGACTCCTTTGCCCTCAAGCCTGTGAAAGACGGTGTATTCCAACGTGACGCCCACGAGGGAAACGACGAAGAAGGCCACGACGGCTGCCAGAACGATATTCACATGCACGCCCTCGAACATGTTGTTGAAGGTGAAGGCCACATAGGCCCCCAGGGCCATCAGTTCACCGTGAGCGAAGTTCGCGAAGTTCCTTATGCCGTAGGTGAGGCTCAGCCCTATGGCGCCCAAGACGAAGATCCCGCCGACGACGATGCCGTTGACTACGAATTGAAGTACCGTAGTGCTCTCCTCCTCCGTCTTCGTGGACAGCAGGTGTCAGGACGGCTCTCCAATCGCCCTCCGCCTCCTTATGGCGACGCGAGGCCTCGATAACGCTTCGGGCATTTAACCGTTTCCTGGCCCTCCTGACCGCATCCTCTTCCTGAGCAGCCAGAAAACCACTGGAGGGACGGCGGCCACAGGGAGGAGGAGAGGAAGGAAGAAGGTCGTGCTCGGCCTCTCCACCACCTCGAACGTACCCCCATCTCCGGAGGCGGCGATGATCCTCCCATCCGCATCCTCATACTCGATGGAGATGGAACTCTTGAAGACGATGCCTGGATGGTCATCCTCCCTCACCCGCGTCGTGATCCGGAAGGAGTGGGGGCCAGGAGGCACCGAGGCAAACCCGTAGGTGAGGGTGTTCTCTTCCACCGATCTCTGGAAGGGCATGGAGAGGGATTCGGCGTCGTCGGTCACGTAATCCACGACCGAAGGGAGCTGAACCCTGATAGTCATCCTCTCCAGGGGGAAGTCCGCGGTGTTGTTGAACCGGACATCCTGGTAGAGCTCTTCCCCATCGGCAACCGTCGTAGGAAGAGAGTGGATGGCAAAGGTAAGGACCGACGGTGGCCGGAGGGAGTAGACGCCGCTGCCAGGATGAAACTCTGCCCAGGCAAACCACATGGCCCTGATACCTTCGAGTCTCCTCAGCGCCTCCCCAGAGGGGGACTCCCCCGTGAACCCGTTCCAGAGGCCTCCGGTGTCGTCCATCATCCAGAACTCTTCGAAGGCGTTGAACTGCCGGCCTCCAGGATCGAAGGCCTGAGCGCTCCCGTTGAAGTAGGTGACTAGGACCTGCTGGCGATTGAGGACGCCGTGGACAACCGGCGACTGCTCAAGAAGGAAAAGGGGATAGGCCATGGCCACCCCTCCCACATCCAGACCGAGGACCGCCGTCTTGGGATGCAAGATGGTGTCCGTGTACTCCGCACCAAAGTCACTGTAAACGATTGTCGAAAGCCAGTAGCCCTCGTAGGGGTCCACCTCGTAGTCCCTGCAGTCCATCCCCGTCCGCCCTCCTGTGCACTGGGGCAGAGGGGGAAGGAGGATGAGGGAGTCTGGATACCGAGCCTTCCAGTCAGCCCAGGGAAGGGTGGATGAGGCAACCCACTGCAGCCTCTTTCCGTGCATGGGGCCCAGTATCGCCTCTCCCGTCATCTGAGACCAAAGGCTTCTCGTCTCGTTGTCGACCATCACCAAGTTGCTCTTGTAGAGCCTGCCCGACACACCAAAGGTGAGCTCCTTGCCATTGACGAGGCGGCTAAACACGATTCCACTGCCGCAGAGGGGACAGTAGGTGACAACGATCGGCTGAGCTCCAACCAGGTCGTCGACCACCTCATGCCAGTTGAGGATGCGGATGGGATAGACCCTCGACTCCCCTCCTAGAGCGAGGCCTACTACCTCCTCCTCCGGGGCTATGTAGTCCTCCTCAGTGAAACGTGGCCGATATATCGCAGGTATGTCGTCCTCCTCCAGGACCTTGAGGACCTCGAACTGGTCCACATGGTTGGCAGCAGCGGTCGGCAGAGCCATGAGGAACACGAGGAGGATTGGCCAATGCCTCATCACCATCACAATGACCCTCCCTCGGCAAGTACTTGTCTTCAAATGTTTGAAGCTAGCCTCTCAGGCTTCTTTCGAATCCACCTGAGGAGGAAGTACACAACAATAGCTCCGCCGTAGGCAGCCACGACCAACACGATGGGTAGGAAGGAACCGCCGTCTTCCACAGGCTCCGCCACAATGGCAAAGGTCCTGGTCCCTTGAGTGGCATCATAGGTGTATGATGTGGTGGAGAGCATGTCAATGGAATCGTAGCCGTCGATGAGCCTCAATCCAACCGGCTCGGAGGCACTGAGAACCTCCCGGACGTCCCACGTCAGCGTGACTTCCGAAAGACGCTTCTCCAGGTGTTCCACCTTGAGGACCCAGTCCATGAAGTCTGAGGAGGCAATGAAGCTCTTGTTGAACTTGGCGGACGGGAACTTAAGGACCTGCTCCAGGAAGAAGAACAACCGGAGCTTGACTTCCTCGGACCCTGCGGGCTCAAACTCATCCAGCCCGTCATCGAAGAGGTTAGTGGCCCCCGGGGCCACCCCGAAGGTGCCCCCATCAGCATAGCCCAACTCCGACTTCGCAGTGATGGAAACCGACCACAGGACATCGCCTACCTCGCTTGGAACGCCAAAACAGCGGGCATGGACATTTCCCGCGAGAAACAGGAATGAGAGGCCCACCAAGAACAGGGGACGAATGCTCCTGAGAACTGACCCCCTTCCCGCAGGCATCTCCCTCAGCTTTCCTCCATGGAATCACTGGCCTTGGCGCCTCTAAGGAAATCGCAGACCTCGAGGATGAGGAGCCCAAAGACGTTGATGGGCAACAGGACCTCCCTAAAGATATGGTCCCACTCGTGGAGGACCGGTGTTCCGTACTCCAGGGCTGCAAAGCTTCCCAATAGGAAAATGATGAAAACGGATATGGTCCACGTGGCGACCAGGTTGTTGAAAGGACGTGGCACGCGATTTCTCAAACCGAGGGAGATGTAGCTACCGACGGCCACCACCGCCGTCTGAGCCACGGAGAAGGCTACCGTAACTCCTCCCGGGGTGATACGAAACAGCAGATTGTGAATCAGGATGCCCGCGGATGTTCCGACGATAGCGGGCAACCCAAAGAGTAGGGCCGCGGGAATGACCACAGGCTCAGGCCTCAGAAGTAGACCGTGTTCTCCGCCAAGCCAGGGGTTGGCCGGCAGGGAGGTGTAGGCGGCAACCAGGATGGTGGATAGATAGGCCCCAACGAACGCCAGACCGAAGACGGAAGCGATCGGCGTCCGCCTCAGGACATCAGGCAGAGGACTCCATGTCCAAAACGCCTTCATTTATGCCCCTCGCCTACGTTCTTCGTCTGAGTATCCGGCGATAGAGAGAATTGCCAGCCTGCTCGAGTGACGACGATTGCCAGGGGGACGCCCACTAGGTTGATGGCCATCCAAGTCCTGGAGAGGACGACGAGAACGACATCTTGGAAGGAATTGCCGAGAAAGAGGGCGCTTCCCACGGCCATGGCGGTCGCGAGAATGGCCGTGATGATCCATCCGGCCTTCACCCACCGGAAGGCAGTGAACTTCGCATGGAGGACGAGATAGGCAGCTCCCGTCGCAAGTCCCACCGCAGTGGCCGCTGTCAACGCCTCTGCCAAGCCGCCGTGATTCAGCCAGTG
>JBHHZZ010000032.1:0-17637 GCA_046758325.1 Thermoplasmata archaeon
GTCCAGGGGCTTCACGGTGCTCATGTTGACGACCCTCGCCCGGATACCCTGCTTCTCCAGCTCCAGCGCCGCGTCCAGAGCCCGGGACACCATAATCCCCGTTCCGATGAAGGTGACATCTTCTCCATCCTTCATGGTGGTGGCCTTCCCTATCCCGAAGGGGTCCTCCGGAGACGTGATGGTGGGGAACCTAGTCCGGCTGAACCTACAGTAGAGGGGTCCGGGAACATCAACCGCCGCGTGGACGGCCTTGGCCACCTCTGGCCCATCACAAGGGACCACCACCTTCATGTTCGGCAGGGACCGCATTAGGCTGATGTCCTCGTTCATCTGATGGGTAGCACCATCGGGTCCCACGGTGAGACCTGCGTGACTGCAGAAGATCTTCACGGGTAGGTCGGGATAGGCGATTGACTGGCGGATGATGTTGTAGACCTGAGCTGTCCCGAAGACGGAGTAGGTGCAGGCGAAGGCCACCTTGCCAGAAGCCGCCAGGCCCGCGGCGACCCCCATCATGTTCTGCTCCGCAATGCCTATGTTGAACAGCCGCTCGGGAAACTTCTTGCCGAAGAGGGCCGTCTTCAAGGACTGGGTGGTGTCGGCCCCCACCACGACGACATCACGCCTCCGACTACCCAGCTCCACCAGGGCTTCGCCGAAGTAGGTCCTCTGGGACTCCGTCTTCCAGGGCTTGGGGTTCAAGCTGCCTCCCCCAGCTCCTCCAGGGCCACCTTGAGCTCCTCGTCCGTAGGAGCGGTTCCGTGAAAGCGAACCACACTTTCCATGAAGCTGATGCCCTTGCCTTTCACTGTGTGGGCGATGATGACCGTGGGCTTGCCTCCGACCTCCCTTGCAGCATATATGGCCTCGAGGATGGCCTCCATGTCGTGGCCGTCGATCTCGATGACATGCCACCCGAAGGACCGCCACTTGTCAGCCAAGGGCTCCAGGGACATGATCTCCTCCGTCCTCCCCTCCTGCTGTATCTCGTTTCTGTCCACGATGGCGGTTATGTTGTCCAGCTTGAAGTGGGAGGCTCCCATGGCGGCTTCCCAGGTCTGACCCACGTCGTTCTCCCCATCCCCGATCATGACGTAGATGCGGTTGAGCCTTCCGTCCAGGCGGGCCGCCAGGGCCATCCCGACGGCGATACTCAGGCCCTGGCCCTCGGCGCCAGCACACGCCTCCACCCCCGGAGTGGTGCCGAGTTCCGGATGTCCCTGGAGACGACTGCCCTGCTTCCTCAGGGTCAGAAGCTCAGAGACGGGGAAGAAGTCCTTCTCCGCCAGGGCCGCATAGAGAACAGGGCATGCGTGGCCCTTGCTCAGGATGAAGCGGTCCCTATCAGGCCACTGTGGGTCCCTCGGGTTCACCCTCAGTATGTGAAAATAGAGGGCTGCCACGATGTCGGTGGCTGAGAGGGACCCTCCGGGATGGCCGGAGCCTGCCGCATGGGTCATGCGCAGTACGTGTACCCTGAGAATTCGGGCCTTCTCCTTAAGTTCCTCTACAAGGGCCTTGTCAAAGCCCATGGAATGTCCTCCCCGGCATTCGCGGGTGTAATCGGGTCGTCCTCTTAATACTTGAGGAGGGGGGGATCCCGTCGGAAGAGAAGGTTCGCACCAGCGCCGGGAGAACCTTCTGGCACCCTGTCAAGACCCCTGGTGTCCCGACCCGCCGCCAGCTCATGACCTTCGCTGCAAGGTCTCCCACATATTTAATAAATGACCCGAGGCTAGCCCTCACACCCCACCGTCCATCCCAGGGGAGTGCCGCTGCGGGTGAGCAGCAGGACATGCGCCGCCTCATCATCTACATCCACAGTAAGATAGTCCCCCTCCTCAAGGACGCTCCTCGACGGGTCGTTCGGGTGGTAGGTCACCCCATCCATCCCTTTCAGCGCACTTGTGAGGTTGCCCTCCATGATGACGCTGGATACGTCTCCCCGGAGCAGCACTATCCTGTACTCCACATCAGTGATGTTGTACGTTCCGTCGACGTAGGTGAGGGTTGCCTTGAGACCGCCTTCGACCCTTTCCCTATTCATCAGGACGGAGAAGCCGCACTCTGGAGAGGGCGAGAGGGCGGAGAAGGCCAGGCCGACGGCCGTAGCCATGCCTAGGGAAATGACGAAGATCCCCCCGGCCTTCAGCCATCTGCCCCTGTCCAGGTAGACACCGGCTTCGTAACGCCGGGGAAGCACTTGAAGCTTCCTCGAGGCTTGTGGAGGTGGGCCGGGAGAGAGATAAATAGGGAGGGACGTATTGAGGTTGGATGATCAAGATCGCCCCCTCCATCCTATCTGCGGAATTCAGCAGGCTCGGGGAGGAAGTCAAGAGGGCCGAGAGGGGCGGCGCGGACTACATCCACATCGACGTAATGGACGGGTCCTTCGTTCCGAACCTCACCATCGGTCCGGTCGTGGTCGCCTCCCTCCGTCCCCTCACGCAACTACCCTTCGACGTCCACCTCATGATTCAGAGACCGAGGCGCTTCGTGGAGGACTTTGTGAGGGCGGGGTCCGACATAGTAACCATCCACCTGGAAGCGGAGGAAAGGGTGGAGGAAACTCTCAAGAAGATAAGAGAGCTGGGGGCGAAAGCCGGGCTGTCCATTAAGCCAGACACGACCTTCGAAGCCGTCAAGCCCTTCATGGCACTGGTGGATCTCTTCCTGGTGATGACCGTCGAGCCCGGCTTCAGCGGGCAGAAGTTCATGATGGAGATGCTTCCCAAGGTCGAGGACGCCCGAGCCTTTATCGATGAGGGGGGTCTGGATGTGGAGCTGGAGGTGGATGGAGGCATCGATGAGGTCACCGCAGGCCCCGCCGTCAAAGCAGGTGCAAGAGTCCTTGTGGCCGGATCAGCCGTCTACTCAGGAAGGGTGAGAAGCAACATAGAGAAGATAAGAAAGAGCGCCCTGTCAGCCCTATGATATCGAGGCTTTCGCCGGGGATCAGTTTGCGGGAATGGATCGGGAATCTCGTCTACATGGTTGTAGCTCTCGTCGCGCCCATGGCCATCATTCTCGCCAACGCGTTCTGGAACTTCGGGGGCATCCTCCTAACGATTGCCCTCATCGTCTGGATGGGTTTCTCCCTGGTGATTCTCTCACCCCTCATCGAGTGATGGGATCCAAGGCATTCGTACGTCCTCCTTCAATAGGTCGGAACACACGATAGACGGCCAGGAACCTATCGAGGCTGATAACGAAGAGGTCATCTTTATAGACGCAACGCCGCGTAGAATGGACACTGCTCTTGGTGGAGAAGGTAAAGTGACCTCCTGCCCCCTCTGCAACTCATCCACTACGGAGGAGACTGATGCCTGCCGGTTCTGCGGGGCGACCTCGAGGACGCGCCCCCGGAAATTGAAGGAGGCCGCCCTCCAGAAGCTACTAGAGGAGGTCTCTGTGGGGCTGAAGGCGAAGCCCAAGGAGCTCGACCTGAAGCTGGCGCGGTCCCTCCACGGCAAGGCCTCCCAGGCTCTGGAGGCAGGTAGGACGGAGGAGGCTTCCAAACTCCTCCAGGGGCTGAGAAGGGCCATCGACCTGGCTCAACGACGTTCCTCTTTGATGGAGAAGATAACCCAGGCGAAAAGGCAGGTCGAGAAGGCGATGAAGGCGGGGTTGGATGTCAAGACGGCGAGAGAAGAGATCGCCGGCCTGGAAGAGAGGGTGCGCTCGGGAACCCTCGACGGCGTCGCAAGTTCACTCAGGGAGGCTTTGAAGGGCATCAACATCTCCGGCAGGGCTAAACAGGTGGAGAGGGGGATTGCCGCCGCCAGGAAGAGAATCAGCTACGCTAGGGAGCGGGGAGGCAACACGGCCAAGGCGATGGAGTTTCTGCGGAATGCCGAGGCGGGGCTGACGGAGGGAGACCTTCAGAAGGCCACCGATTTCGTGAAGAAGGCCAACAGGGCCGCAGATTACGCCCGGAAGAACGCCCGGGCCCATCAGTTGATCTCCGGCGTTGAGAGGGAGTTGAAGAAGGCCGCCGCGAGAGGGGCCGATGTGGGAGAAGGGGAGGAGCTCCTACTCGGGGCAAAGAAAGCCCTCAAATCCGGCGTCTACGCCGACGTTCAGAGGTGGACGAGGGCTGCCCGGGACTTTGCCAAAAGGGCCCGGAGGGAGAAGGTGGCGGAGGAGACCATTCAACGGGTTGAGAGGGTACTGGAGGAGGAAGCCAAGCAGGGGTCCGACCTCTCCGCCGCTGGGCCTCACCTAGAGCAGGCCTGGAAGTCCCTCAAGGATGGTAAGTTCAGCGACGTCAACAAACAACTCCAGAGGGCTCGAAGAATCGCTGAGGAGGCAGCGCGTCTCAGGAAGGCCCGGGAGTCCCTCGACCTCCTGAAGAGCGACATAAGGGAGCTTCACTCCATGAAAGCCGACGCCGGCAAGGCTGAGGAAGCGATGGGGCACGCCGGGGAGGCCCTCGACAAGGGGGATTGGAGGAAGTTCAAGCAATACATGCACAGGGCCACGAGGGCAGCCAAGCGAGCCCGGAAGGAGAGGGAACAGGAACTCATCCTCACGACGGTGGAGAAGCTTGTCGAGAAGGCAGGGAAGGGTGGTGTCAGCGCCCTGGGAGCGAGGGAGCTGCTGGCGGAGGTGGAGAAGGCCCTGGGCAAGGGTCGGTACACCGATATCGACACCCTTGTGGAGGCAAAGTTCGAGGCCGAGGCCACCAAGAAGGAGAACGAGGTCCTTCGCCAGATAGGACAGCTCAGGACAGTCATGGCTGAGTTCAAGATCGCCGGGATCGAGGTGAGCGCTGCCTTGGGCCTCCTGGACAAGGCTGAAGAGGCCCTCAGAGCCAAGAAGACCTCCCAGGCCCAGGACCTCCTAGAACGGGCGGAGGAGGTTTCGGAGGGGCTGAAGGAGGCTCTGAGGGGGTCGGCAGAGCGTGCCATGAAGGCCCTGGAGGAGGAGCTAGGCAAGCTTACGGCCCTGGAAGTCCATGTGCCTCAGGCTGAGGAGTTTCTGGAGAGAGCGCGGAAAGCCATGGAGGATGGCAACCCTGTCAGCGCCCTGGACCTATCCAATCTGGCTATGGAGGCCTGTAGGAAGGCGAGACAGGAGCACTTTGATCAGATCGCGTCCCTTGAACTCGAGAGGATGAAATCGGCTTCGGTCAGGGAGGAGGCTCGAAAGAAAATCGAGGAGGCGAAGGAGTTCTGCGCCGTCCTTGAGAGGGCGGGCGTCGACAAGGGGGCCTTGGAGGAAGCCTCCAAGAGAGCGGAGGAAGCCCTTAAGGGGGAGGACACGGAGGAACTCCACATAAGGTTGCGGATGCTGGAAGAGCTGGGACAGAGCCTGAGGGCTTCCCTGCGTACCCAGCTGGACTCCTGGGTGGAGAATGTGGAGAGGTCAGCAGAGGACATTGGAGAGAAGGCTGAAGCAGAGACTATCCAGGCCGACGTCGAGAAGGCCCGCAAGGCCCTGGAGGAAGGGTCCGTTGAGGTTGCCCTAGAGGTGTACCTGACCCTGGAGAGGAAGCTGACAGAAGCCCGGGACAGGCAGACCCAGGAGGAGATGAAGGAGCAGGTCAAGTCGCTGAAGAAGCTGTCCTCCCAGTTCGTCAGGGTCAAGCGCATACTGGACGAGCTGAGGAAGGCCGGTATCGACGTGAGTGAATCAAAGGGAAGGCTCCAGGAGGCTGAGAAGGCCTTGCAGGGCAGGGATATCCGCAAGGCGGAGCCCCTCCTGACAGAACTCGAGGAGATGGCCACCAGCGTGAGGGGGAGCTTGGTTACTGCTGCCAGGGACCTCATCGCCTCGGCCCGTCTTCGCTTGACGAAGGCCTCCAAGCACTGGGAGAAGATTCATGAGGCGGAGGAGCTGCTGCGAAACTCGGAGGAGCTGTTTCAGCAGGGTCGCTTCGACGAGGCCATCGAGTTCGCCAAACTGGCGGAGAGGAAATCCAAGGCTCGCATGGAGCGCTTCATAGACGAGGCCAACATGGAGGTCAGGCAGAAAATCGCCAGTATGGAGGATAGGCTCTCACGATTGAAAGAGGTGATCAAGGATCTCTCAAGGGCGAACATTTCCATTGAGGGGGCGGAGGAGTCCCTCCAAAACGTTGAGGAGGCTCTGGAGGAGGCCGATTTCGAGACGGCCGAAGACCTACTGGCGACGGTGGAGGAGATGGCCGAGGTCCTAGCCTCAGGGCTGAAGGTTGCAGCGCAGGACCTGCTGCAGAAGACGGGGGCCACCGTGGAAAAGGTCAGGGAGGAGGGTCTGTCAGTACCAAGGGGAGAGCAGGTATACGAGACGGCAAGAGAGGTCCTCGAGAAGGGTCGTTACGTGGAAGCGCTCGAGTACTGTAAGGTCATCGAGGACATCCTGGAGGGCGCTAGGCAGAGGTCTGCGTTGGAAGAGGTCTCGGTGTACCTAGACGCCGTCAGACAGGACTTGGAGGAGTTGGAATCCAGAGGCATCCGACTGAGCAGGACGGAGGGATTGCTTGACGAGATTCGGGAGGTTGCCTCTGGAGGCGACCTCAAGAGGGCCCGGGTTCTGGCGGAGAGCGTGAGAGACCTTCTGAAGGAACTACAATCTGCCACCGTGGAGGAGGGCATCGCCGAGGAAGCCCAGGAGGTTGGCGCTCGGGTCGAGGAGATCAGAGAGATTTTCCAGCAGGCTCAGTCCGTGGTGGAGGCCGGGAAGCTGGAGGAGCTGGAGGAACTCTTTGCAAGGGCCAGAATCAGCCTGGGGGAGGAAGGGGCAGATGGGATGCGGCCCATGATGCAGGAGGTGAGGGAGGAGATCGATGTCGCCGAGGAGATCGGGGCCGACGTGGGAGTGGCAAAGGATATCCTGAAGGAGGCGGAGGCTTCCCTAGATGAGGAGCCAGAGGCCGCCCTGGAATCCCTTCAAAGGGCCCGAGATGTGGTCAAGAAGGCCGTTGAAGGCAGCCTGGACGAGGCTCAGCCGGAGATAGTGCTGGAGCTCCCTGAGGAGGGCCTGGAGAAGGGCAAGTGGACCCGATATCAGTTCTACGTGAGGAATGTGGGCAGGGTGCCAGCTCGGCGCGTCGGCATCAGACTCAGAGGGGATGTGGAAGTGAAGGGGCTCGAGCCCCTGTCGAAGCTGTCCCCAGGAGAAGAGCGGCGGATCGAGGTGGGCGTCAGAGCGAAGGCCGAGGGAGAGATACCCATAGATGTGGAAGTCGCCTATCGGAGTTACTTCGACGGGCAGGAAGTGTTCACCACCGAGAGGAGGAGGATAGTGGCCTCCCCAGCAGGTACCTACGTCGTGGAGGACGTGTTCCTGGTGCACGCCGATGGGAGGCTAATAAGTCATCAGTCCAGAAAGACGATGGACAACATCGATGAGGACATCTTCAGCGGCATGCTCACCGTAGTTCAGGATTTCGTGAAGGACTCCTTCCGTCAGAGGACGAAGGTGGGCCTCAAGCGGTTGGAGTTTGGGGAGAGCAAGATCATCATCGAGAGGGGCTCCTATGTATATCTGGCCTCGGTCCTTATGGGAGAAGAGCCGAAGCTCCTCCCCCTCTACATGGCTGAGGTGATTAACGAGATCGAACGCAGGTATGGAGAGAAGCTGGAGAAGTGGACCGGCCTCCTCAGCGAGCTGGAAGGCATCGATGAGATCGTGGCGAAGCTCATATTCTTCACACATGATGACGTCATTCGTGGGCCTGAAGGTATGGAAACCGCCATAGGGTCTGCGATGAACCTCATCAAGGGCGGCAAGACCTTGGGTCTCGACTTCTCCGAGTCGGAGAAGCTGCTTAACACCGCGGAGGAGCTAGTTGCAGAGGATCCCGGCCAGGCCTGGGACTTTATCCAGGATGCTGTTGAGAAGGCCCTCGTGACGCAGCAGGAGCTGCAGGGTCGGCTGGAGGCTGGGCTACAGACTCTGGAGGGAGATATGGAAGACCTGGCCCATCTTGGAGTAACCTATGAGGGGGGCAGGAGCGAACTGGACAAAGCCAGGAGGGCCCTGACCAAGGGTGACTACGAGAGGGCGGCAAAGACTCTTGCTGGCCTCGAGGACTCCGTATCCGCCCTCAAGGAGCAGGTCGTCTCGGAGAGGATCGGGAAGGACCTGGAGGGGTTGAGCCTCACCCTCACGTCGCTGGAGAGGGAGGGAGCGGATGCGTCGAAACCGAGGGACTTGTTGGAAAAGGCCAAGGAGGCCCTGGGAGAGGGCAAGCTCGGAGAGGTGACGAGGTGCCTGGAGAATGCCGATACGATCTCTAGGGACCTCAGGAAGTCCTTCGTATTGAAGAGGTACGAGGACGAGCTGAAGAGCCTGAAGAGTGTCTACCAGGAGGCTTCCGCCGCCGGAATGTTGACGGAGGAGGCCCAGGGGATCATTGAGAGGGCGGAGGAGGCCGCCGAGACGTCGAACCTCGATGATCTGGAGTTCCTGGTCATGAAGGCCCGGGAGGCCACCCTCTCCCAGATTGAGGGGAACCTTGAGGGAAAGGAACCCAAGGTCCTCGTCAAGACACCCTCTGCCGGCCTCCAATCGGGCATCTGGAACAGGTACGTGGTAGAGGTCATCAACAAGGGCAATTGGCCCGCCAAGAGTGTGGAGCTGAATATCGGAGGGGATGTAAAGGTCAAAGGGGAGACCAAGATTGACAAGCTGGCTCCCGACGAGGCCAAGATGCTAGAACTGGGGCTATGGCCTACAGAGGAAGGGGAGAGCATGCTGGATATGGAGGTCTCCTACAAGAGATTTCTTGACGACGCTCCCTTCGTGATGCGCGATGTCAGGGACCTGAACGTGGCGCCGAAGAACACCTATCTGGTGGAGGACGGCCTGCTGTTCCTCACTAATGGTGAGCTTCTGGTCCATGAAAGCCGCAAGTTCAGAGAGGACCTAGACGAGGAGGCCTTCTCAAACATGCTCACGGCGGTCCAGGACTTCATCAAGGATTCCTTTGAGGGGAAGGTGGGCATTAAGAGGATGGACTTCGGCGACAGCAAGATCCTGATGGAACGGGGGGAGCGGGCCTACCTGGTGACCGTCGTCGTGGGACGGGAGCCTGAACTGCTGCCGCTGTACACCCTCCAGATCCTCAAGGAGGCTGAGGACCTCTATGGAGAGCACCTCCAAGACTGGCAAGGGGACCCCGACATCTTGGAGAGACTGAGGAGGATTGTCCGGAAGGTCTTATTGGTGACGGATTCAGAGGGTGCCGACCTGGGGCCCCTGACCTCCAGCCCCATAACCACAAAGCTGCTGTACGGGGTGCCCAGAAAGGAGAGAGCGGGGTGGGTGAGAGGCCTGAGGCACGAAATAGAGGAGGCCATGGAGGAGGGTGGCCTTGAGAACGGAGTGAAGGTCCTGGAGTCCGCCCTCGGAAGGGAGGTGGCAGAGAGGGCGCCGGCGGGGCCTGTGCCTCCAGTGGAGCGGGGAGGCGAGGGCTACAGCATAGAGGTGGACGATGCTACCCTGAAGGAGTACATCGAGATAGTGAAGGAGATAGACAAGGCGGTCAATAAGACCCGGGGTAAGGCTGGGCTGGAGTTCCATTGGCCGGTCCCCAGGATCGCGGTTAGGGCCAGGAGCCCCACGGTGGCTGCCGCGGCCAACAGCTTCAAGGCGATGATAATGAGCCACGCCAATGCCAAGGATCTGGATATCCTCCAGGAGGGTGAGATCTGGAAGGGCGTGGACCTGAAGATGCAGATCCATGAGGAGGCCCTCGCCAAGGCCTACAAGGTGTGGGCCAAGAAGATCGAGCTCATCCTGAAGTCCCAGGACCCCTGGAAGATAAAGGAGGGCATCGACAGGGGAGGCTACGAGATGGGCATCGAGGGCCAGGTCGTCCGCATCCTCCCAGGCATGGTGAGCTTCCAAGCCATCGTACCTCCCCATGTGGTGGTCCAGGAGTTCGCCGGCGGCATGGTCTTCATGGATACCCAGATGACGGTCGAGACCAAGGCCCAGGGCTTCGCCAACGAGATCATCAGAATCCTCCTGGAGTCCAGGAAGGAGCTGGCTGTGGAGGACTCCCACCCCATATCCTTAAGGATCGCAGCGGGGGAGGGCCTCAAGGAACTCCTAGCCATGCAGAAGCTGTACATCATGGAGGAGGCTAACGCCAAGGATCTGGTGTTTGTCGGGGAGGTGGGTGATGCCGGATACGTTCTCGACTGTGAGATTCGCGGGGAAGCCTTCACCCTCGCTGTCGACACAGCGTGAGGGCAAAGCTATTACGGTCTAGAGGCCTACCTCCGACGTCCATGGGAATCGACCTGGCGGACCTCTTGACCTACGAGGTGAGGCGCCTAGAGGACTTTCGTGGAAAGGTAGTGGCCATAGACGCCTATAACGCCCTCTACCAGTTCCTGTCGATCATCAGGCAACCTGACGGAACGCCGCTCATGGACAGGTATGGAAGGGTGACTTCCCACCTCACCGGCCTCCTCTACAGGACCTCCAATATGCTTCACAAGGGCATCCTTCCCGCCTACGTGTTCGACGGCCCGCCCCATCCCCTGAAAAGGGGCGTCGTTCAGGGGAGAATCGAGACCCGTGTAAGGGCGGAGGCGGAGTGGAAGGAGGCATTGGAGGAGGGAGACATGGAGAGGGCCAGAATGAAGGCTCAGCAGGCAATTCGCCTCACGGATGACATGGTTGAGAGCTCCAGACAGCTCCTCAGCCTCATGGGAGTGCCCATGGCCCAGGCTCCCCGGGACGGCGAGGCCCAGGCCAGCTACATGGCCCATAAAGGGAAGGTCTGGGCGACGGGATCCCAGGACTACGACTCCATCCTATACGGCTCGCCGCGACTGGTGAAGAACCTGGCCATCTCCGGTCGAAGGAAGCTGCCCAGGAAGCAGCAGTATGTGGAGATCGACATCGAGTTGATTGGTCTGGAGGAGAACCTCAGAAGAATGGAGATCACGAGAGAGCAGCTGGTGGACATGGCCGTCCTCATGGGAACCGACTTCAACGAGGGAGTGAGGGGCATCGGCCCGAAGAAGTCCCTGGCCCTGATCAAGAGGTATGGTGACCTGGAGGCGGTGATGGCCGCGGAGGGCCACAGCATCGAGGACTTTGAGGAGGTGAGGCAGATCTTCCTCCATCCTGAGGTGACCGACGACTACCATCTGGACTGGAAGGAGCCTGATGAGGAGGGCATCAAGGATTTTCTCTGCGGGGAGTTTGACTTTTCCCAGGAGAGGGTGCATTCTGCGATTCAGAAGATCCGCGATGGACTATCGGCCCGAGGGCAGAGCAGCTTGGACAAGTGGTTCTAGAGCAGCGGCGAACTAGGGTTGTCAAGAGGACAGGCTGAAACGGATGGCGCCTTCATGCCAGGTGAGCCCCCAGATGGCCAGGGAACCGTTCGGGAAAGGTTTTAAGCGGGAGGGCAAATAGGCCGGCAATGGTCGCCCTAGGCGTCATCGTCATAACCACCCTCCTGTGCACCGCCCTGGCCGGCCTGGCCTACCTGAAGAAGGTGCTGACATGGGACGGCTCCTTGGCCGCCTTTGCGGTGGGATTCATCATCGGCATATTCGGTGACATCCTCTGGCTCTTCCTCCTTCTCCTCTTCTTGGTAACGAGCTTCGCGGCGACCAGATACAGGTTCGAGGAGAAGAGGGCGATAGGCCTTCAGGAGGGTATCCAGGGGGAGAGAAGATACAGCAACGTCCTAGCCAACGGTCTAGCTCCCACCTTCGTTGCCATGATTAGCTTCTTCAATGGTGCCTCCCTGCCGAAGCCCTTGAGCGGGCTTCTCTTCGTCTCCGCCATCAGCGTCGCCGCATCGGATACCCTCGCCAGCGAGCTGGGTGTCCTGTCTTCAAAGACCTACTGCATCACCACCTTCAAGAGGGTGAGACCTGGAACAAATGGTGGAGTCTCGATGCTAGGGCAGGGAGCCGCCCTGCTGGCGGCCATCTACACCACGGCGATGGCCTGGCTCTTCCTCTACTTCCTGCCCCCCGCTGTAGGTCTCAGCATCACATTCCCGTCCTCCGCCCTCGTCCTGGGAATACCCATCGTTGTGGGCTTCTTGGGATGTCAAATCGACAGTGTCGTGGGGGCGACCCTCGAAACCAAGGGGCTGGTCTCTAAGAAGACCAACAACCTCCTCTCTACGAGCCTGGGAGCGGCGATGGCCTACGGCCTCTACCTGCTGGTCGCCTAGGCGGCGGGCATCAACCCTCAGACTCGATCTCTTCGATCACCTTCTGGATGGTGGATACCGCCTTCACGGCGAGCCCTTCGGCCTCATCCTTTGTCCTTCCCTCGGAGAAGACTCTAAAGATCGACTCTGTGCCGGAGGGTCTGATAAGGACCCACCCTCTGTCGTAGTGGACCTTCAGCCCGTCAATGGTCTCCACCCGCCTGTCTGCGAAGTGGGGCCGCAGGGCGTTGAGAACGGCCTCCTTGAGTTCAGCGGGGCAGGAGACGCTCCTCTTTGCAAGGTGGTAGGCCGGAATCCTCGACAATAGTTCCGAGAGGCTGGCCTGCTCGGAGGACATCACCTCCAGAATCACCGCTAGACCCATGGCGCCGTCCCGAGAGTACTGATGCTCGGGGAAGATGAGTCCGCCGTTTTCCTCCCCACCAAAGACGGCACCTACCTCGTACATCGTACGGGCCACCAAGGGCGCTCCGACCTTGGTGTATTTCACGCCGCCACCGCCGGCCTTCACGACCTCCTCCACGCAGCTGGAAGAGCTCACAGGCGTCACCACGGTGCCCCCTCCCCCCCGTCCCACCACGTACCCCGCCACCAGGGCCAGAGACCTGTCTCCATAGACATACCTGCCCTTCTCATCCACGAAGAGGACCCTATCCGCATCCCCGTCGTGGACCGCCCCCAGGTCTGACCCAGTGTCGACCACCATCTCCATCAACTCCGTCACATGCTCCTCCCGGGGTTCCGAGGGGTGCCCCGGGAAGGTCCCATCGGGCTGGGCGTTCAGGGTTGTCACCCCACATCCCAGCTCTTGGAGGAGGTAGGGAGAGGTGAAGCAGGAGGCACCGTTGCCGCAATCCAACACCACTCGAAGGCCGGTCCTGCGGATGAGGTCGACATCGACCCTTGCCAGGATGGCGTCCAGGTAGGCGCGGTTGCAGCCAATGACAGTCCGAACATCCCTTGCCGAGTGCCACGAGGCCTGGCCGAAGGCCCGTTGAAAGAATATGCCCTCGATGGCCTCCTCCACTTTCCTGGAAACCTCCATACCCTGGGCATCCAAGACTTTGATGCCATTGTACTCCGGCGGGTTGTGGGACGCGGTGATGATGACGCCGCCCACGACGTCGTGCGTTTTCACATAGTACTGGACGGCTGGAGAGGGGGCCGTGCCCACGTCCAGTACATCACATCCTACGGCCATGAGGCCGGAAGTAGCGGCGGCCTTCAGCATGGGGCTGGAGGTCCTGGTGTCACTGCCGATGGCCATGGAGCCTCCCTGGAGGAAGGTGCCTATGGCCCTCCCGACATCCAGAGCCAGGGGGGCCGTCATCTCCTCTCCAATGACGCCCCGAATGCCATTGGTACCGAAGAGACGTGTCATCGGCCCACCTGCTCCCCTATGAGCTTCGAACCCCTTTCTATGCGGGCATCGTCCGCCACGATGCATCCCTGGATCCTGGAGTCTCCGCCGATGGTGGCCCCCGAGCCGATCAGGCTCTCCTCGATGATCACCCCCTCCTCCACTCTTACCTCGTCGAAGAGGACGGCGTTGGCGACCTTTGCGCTGGCGATGCTGCAACCCCGGCCCAGACAGACATAGGGACCGACGATGCCTCCACGAAGCACGCTGAAGGCTCCAGTGACCACCGGGTCCAGGATACCCGCCTCAGGGTGAATGACGCAACCCTTCTCTAGCCGGCTGCCTCCCTCCTCCATCAAGATCCTGGTGGCAGCGAGGTAGTTGTCCAGGGTGCCAGCGTCGGCCCAGTAGCCGTGAAAGGTCATGCCATAAAAGCCCCTCTCGATGGCCTTCGGGAAGACCTCCCGCTCCAGGGAGACGGCCCTGCCCTGAGGGATGAGTTTGAGGATGTCCTCCTCCAGGACGTAGACACCCGCATTAACGAACTTTGAGAAGACTTCGGCCCTCGAGGGCTTCTCCAGGAACCTTTCAATCCTGCCATCCTCGTTCAGGCCCACGATGCCAAAGGCCTCAGGGTTCTCCACCTCCCAGAGGGCGATGGCACCCATCCCGCCTTTTCTTCTATGAAACTCAACGAGGTCCCCGGCCATCAGGGAGCTGATGACATCTCCGTTGACTGCCAGGAAAGTACCGTGCACCAGGCCTTCGAGGTTCTTGAGGGCCCCGCCAGTGCCCAGGGGCTCCTCCTCGTCCACTATGGTGACCCCGACGTCCAGGGTGTGGGTGTCGAAGAACTCCTCGAGAGCCTCGATCATGTAGCTGGCGGCGATGATAACCTCGTCCACCTCCCTGGGGAGACCGTCGATGATGTGGAGAACCATAGGCCTGTTCAGAAGGGGGACAAGGGCCTTGGGCCGAAAGTAGGTGACGGGCCTGAGCCTCGTTCCCAGCCCTCCCGCCAGGATGATGGCTTGCATCCCACATCCTAACTGGCAGAGGGCTTAATACCTTTCTAGGCACGAAAAGTCACTCGGGCACGATGGTGACCACGTTGTTGCCCCGGAGGATGACGGTGCCTATCCTCCTCACCTGGTCCCCAAGAGTCTCCTCCGTGTCCTCGAGCACCATGTTCATGTAGTCGTCATACCCCACGAGGTTGCCCTCCAGAACTCTGTTATCCTTCAGGAGCAGGGCAACCCTCTTGTTGAGGGACTTTTCCAGCACGTGGAGGGGCAGAACCATGAGACCTGCTGCATCAAGGTGGTCTGGAGACTTAAAGCTTTCTTAGAGTGGATAAAACGAGACTGGCATGACAGGTGAGATCTGAGCCTCTGACAGGCCCTCTCCACTTCGCGCAAGTTGGAGCCGCTCGATTTCGCTGATACCTGGGACCTGAGACACAGCCCTAGTCAGCGTTGAGGAACCTTTTTACGGTCGCCTCCCCATTAGCTAGCAGGTTGGGGAATGGACAGGATAAAGGTCGGCGAGGTGTTCAAATACTACGCCAAGCCTCACGTGGCGGCCATTCAGCTGACGGACAGTCCCCTCCGGGTGGGCGACAGCATACAGATACAGGGCGCTACGACGGACTTCTCCCAGGCAGTGGAGTCTATGGAAATCGATCGGGTGAAGGTGGAGTCGGCCAAGGTGGGTCAATCTGTAGGCGTCAAGGTCAACGAGAGGGTGAGGCCAGGGGACATCGTTTACAAACTCGACTGATTCCTGCTCGAAGGTCCAAGTTCGCGCTCGACTCGTAAGGCTTGGGAGCACTGCTACAGACCTGGCCCCGGGATGGTAGATCTCGTCAGACACCTTCAGCAGATCCTACCGCACGTGGAAGCGCGGATAGCGCCTACAACTCATCCTTGACGTCCTCGAAAAGGCTGTTGGCCCTCCGCAGCACCTTGTTCCGGGAGGAGGAGAGGCTTACTGAGGCCATATGGACGTCGTCCCTGTGGAGAAAGTGGACGTAGTATTTGTCCGACTTCACCGTCTCCACCTTTACGAGACCCTTTCCCACCAGCAGCTTCAGAAGCTGCCTGTATCCCAAATCCACACCATCACCACCTAGGTTGAGCTCCTTGAGAAGTTGCCCCTTCTTGTTGAGGAAGAGGGCCTTCAGTATCAACTCATCCTCGGCCTGGGCGGCCGGAAGGTATCGCCTCAGGAGAAGCAGGGCCACTACAGCGACTCCTGCTACGATGACGATTATGTATGGCCAGAACTGAAGGAAGTCGTCCAAAGTCGTCGAAGCGGTCGCCGTTCTGAAAGTCAACGTGTCTCCCACGGATGTCCCGTTGCCTGTGGCCTTCGCACGGAAGTAGTACTGGGTGTCCGGATCAAGGTCCGTGAGGAACGCCTGGAATGCCCCTGTAACGTTCGTCTCCTGTGAGGATGTCGCTTGACTGAGGGCCGGCGAACTACCCCATTCAAAGCTTAGGGTGACGACGGCGACATCGCCGAGGTCTGTAAGAACCCCGTTCAGGACCACCTCGCCCTCGGTAATGTCTGTCGCTGCCTCCGTAGTAACGACCGGGGCCTGGCCAATGTGCCAGCCCACCCTTACATCTAGAGCCATGGCGGGGACTGGGAGAAGGAGAAGCGGAAGAGCGCAGAGAATCCACGTCCACCCTCTCGCACTCCCCATTCATCACACCACCACGAGGATGCCCTCGAACAGGACCATTCCGAAGCCGCTAGGCTGGTAGAAGTGGCCGTACTCGTAGAAGTACAGCTCTCCTATCTCCTGGGACGGAATGTTTGCCTTCACCAGGAAGAACCACGTTCCTGGCGGGAGGGCGCTCAGATTGACCTCGACAGTGATGACCTGGACCCACCCTGGACTGAAAGCCCGTTGGTTGGGTTCGAGGACGACCATCCTCTCCGAATCTTCGAGAGGGACCAGGAGATCCTGGACGAAGCTCTCGTACACCGGGTCGTTGTCGAAGGTGAAGGTGGGATTCATGAGGGAAGCTGTGGCGGGGTCTTGAGTGACCTGAGCATCGCTATCGTCCAGGAGGGGCTCCTGGAAGTTGGCCTTGAGGGCAACCCGAGGAATCTCTATGTCAAGCACCATGCCCTGCCAGTGGGTAATGCCCCAGCCGTCCTTCAGGAAGAAGCTGAAGGTCCACTTGTCCGTCTGCTGCTTCGACACAATCTGCGTGATGCTAGGATACGCCCCGAACCCGATGGGCGTGACGATGTCACCCCTGTCCCTGGTGTAGACATCCTCGAAGTGGGCCTGGGACCACCCAGGATAGAACTCCGGGTTCTGCCAGTAGGTGTTGGGGATGCGACCCAAAGTGACGAAACCCTGGGCGTTCCTGAACACCCTATCGGACACGTCGATCATGTCGGCTGGCACCTTAGGGAGGTCGCCGAATACTGTCCTCAGCGTGTCGCAATCAGCGCCGTAATCGGGTCGGTAGTCATCAGTACAGGAGTTGAAGACGGGCGTGTACCGCAGAGGTCCCTGGATAATCGTCTCCCCGTAGTCGAACTCCTCCGTTCCCGGGACCGTGTCCTGAGAATCCTGCGGGAACGTCAACGCCAGATAGGTCGCAAGGATTACCGCAGCAGTGATGGCCACGGCTATCCAGGGTCGGATGCCGCGCCATCCCGCCCCGTCAGACCGCCGTCGAGATGAGTCTGTACGTGCTCGTGTACGTCCCGGCAAGCACACCACTCCCTGTAGTCCAGCCCCACCGGTCAGCGGTCGAGCCCGGCGTCAGACCGCTAACGATTGTCTGCTGTGTTGTCTCATTGCTGGGCGAATCCACCCACCACCAACAGGTGCCGCTGGGCGCGTCACCGCTGCTAGCCGTGCATGTTCGGAACTCCGTCACTCCTGACGGGAACGTCGCTGTGAAGTTCGCCGCGATGTCTATGTTCACATTGCCATCGTTGGTCATGCGATAGCACCACTGGGCATCCGTCTGGTCCGTGCACTTCAGATTAGTGAAGGTCCCGCTAGAGGGGTCGAAGTCTATCCCTGTGTGTCCCGACGGAAACGAGACGCTGAAAGATGTGTCCTGGGCTACATTCCAAGTCGTTGTCACGTCCTGCGTTGCCGCGAAAG
>JBHHZZ010000033.1:0-17193 GCA_046758325.1 Thermoplasmata archaeon
CCGCCCTCTCGCATCTCCCTGCCACGGCGGTGCGGGAAGCCAACCGTCGTGCTCATAGGAGGCCTGCGAGGCAACGGCTCGACCTAATCCCCAGACAGTGAGAGGATAGGCCAGCTCATCGGTCCCCTATGCCAACGTCTTCGCCCTATGCGTCCCGAATCAACTTTCCGGGTCTCTTTCGCTTGACGTGAGATTCCTCGCTGAGTCCGGGAGCCTCACCGTCCTAGTCGGGAATGGGATATCGATGCCCGCGTCCGCGAGGCGCTGGACAATGGCTTCGTTGACCTCGCCTCTGACTCTGTTCAGCTTGTCCGCATCGCTGACCCAGAATTTGAGCTTGAACTTCATGGCGGAGTCACCGAACTCCTCCAACCGGGCATACGGCTCCCTCCCGGGCTCGTCCTTGATGATCAGGGGGTGATTCTTGGCCGCCGCCACCAGGGTGGCCTTCACCTCATCCACGTCCGACCCGTAGGCCACGCCCACGGTGGTCCTCTGCCTGATGGCCTCGTCCGGCTCCACCAGGTTGACGATCATGTCCCTGGCCATCTTGTTGTTGGGGACCACCAGAATCTTGTGGGAGGGGCGGTGATACAACCTGGTGGTCCGCAGCCCTATCCGCTCTATCCTGCACCTGTCGCCATCGATCTCCACGAGGTCCCCCTCCTTGAAGGGCCTGTCCAGGAGGAGGAAGACCCCGCTGAAGAAGTTGGAGAGGCTCTCCTGGGCGGCGAAGGCGATGGCTATGCCTAGGACACCCATCCCTGCGATGAAAGCCGTCAGGTCCATGCCGAAGAGGGCGGCTATGGAGGAGGCACCGATGACCACTATGAGAATGGCGCCAGCCCTGTTGATGACCGGCCACAGGATGTCGAATATGGGGGTGTCCTTCTTCGCGGCAACCCTCTTGCCGTATTCGATGACGACGCCCCTGAAGATTCGGTAGGCTAGCCACGTCAGCATCAGCACGAGGGTCGCACTGTAGAGTGTGAAGAGGAGGCTGATCATCTCGGCCGGGGGCTGTAGGACTGCCAAGGACTGGACCACGCCGTAGGTGATGAGTATCACGACCAGGGGTCCGCGGATGATGCCCAGTACCACGTCGTCCAGTGAGGTCTGTGTCCTCTTGGCATAGTTTCGCAAGACGGGAGAAATGATTCCGAGGGCAACCACGGCGAAGCCGATCCAGATGGCGATGCTGAGCAGGAATGTCACCCATCTGTTGTTGAGGGGCGACGGGAGGGTATTGTCAAACAGACCCAGTATCTTATTCTCCTTGGGGAGGACGGGTGGCGCCGCCTCCAGAGTGGTCAGGGCGGTTACGGTCTCCCTCTGGATGGCCGTCGGCTCCGAAGCCAGGGCCAGGCTGACGGTGACTTCGAAGGTCAGCGTACCGTCTTCCAGGGCCTCCGTGGCGGTGACGGCTAGGCTCAAGTTGAGACCCTCTCCCGGCCTCAGGATGGCGTATCGTGGCTGTACACTGGCCTCCCAGGCCAGCCCCGACGCGGGTTCAACGCTGGTTGTCACCACCAGGTCGGAAGCGTTCCGATTGTAGACCAGCCAGACGTAGGTCACCTCCCCTCCCGCAGGCAGCGTTTTAGAGTATGAGTCATCGACCTCGAAGACCTCGGCCAGATCCTGACCGTGGGCCGAATCCATCAATCCGAGCACTGCTGCTGCGATGAGGGCGAATGCAACAACAGGCCTGAAGCCCATCAGGTAATCACCAGCCCCCATATCCCGCTCCGGAGGATATAAACGGATGTGTCTGTAGCCCATGACCACCCCGATCTCAGACCCGGGCTAAAGAGGAAGATAACAGGGATCCTCTGTATCCTTGACGCCCACCTCTATCGCCATCCTCCCCGGGATTCCGCCGTCCGGTACCATGATAAGGTGACAGGAAATAGCCAACGGTAGGATGGATGGACCAGACCAGAGCACCATAGACCCGGGAGTCCTTCAGGTGGCCAGTGACGTAGCCGACAGACTGGTGGATGGAGGGGGGGAAGCGGTCGTTCTCATAGGCAGCCATGTGCGGGGAGACGCTTATCGCGAGTCGGACATCGATCTCGTGGCCATAGGAGAAGGGCCTCCCTATCGGCTCCAGCGGCACGGCGAGCGCTTGGTGTCCATCGCCTGGCGAACAGCCAAGGCGTGCCAAGAGGATTTTAGGCAGCCTTCGCGGGCTGGAGGCGTCATTCCAGGCTGGCGCAAGGCTGTGATAATCCGCGACAAGACGAGCATCGCCGCCGCCCTAAAGCGGGAGGCCATCGAGTGGACGTGGGAAATCATCAGCGACCGTTGCGACACCTGGGTCCCGGAGGAGCTCACGGGATGGGCCGAGGAGGTACACAAGCTGGTTGGCAACCTGGAGCATCGCAGGAGGATGGCGGCAGCTGTGCAGCGATCCCTACTTGCCATACATCTAGCATCCATCATCGCTGTTCACCATCGCATCCTGTACGATACAGAGAATCAGCTTTGGAAACTCGTCGCCCGAAAGATGGGGGATCGGTGGGCCCGGGTGCAGAGACGGGCCTTGGGTTTAGAAGGCGAGAGCTTCGAAGAGACATGCTCCGCCGCCGTTGAGCTTTTCGCCCTCGCTGCAGCCGAGGTGCGGGATCTGTTTGACGACCGCCAGTATGCGGTGGTGTCGCACGCCTGCAACATCGCCGGTCGACCCTTGGCCGAAGACCGTACAGCTTCTTCGTAATCTTCTCGTTTCAATCCCCGCCAGACTGCCGACGAATGCTCTCAGCAGCACCCGAACCCACATCGAGTCGAGGTTCTGTAGCGGAGAAACGATTGTTGCTTCTCATCCCTCCGGGGAAGGGTTGCTCCGTGGACCTCAATAACGTTTCTCGACCCCGATAATCAGACGGAAAGGCTCACCTTAGTCCTTCCTCCCACTCTGCCATGTGACGAGGGCCTACACAGGGGCCCGTCCCAATCGTTCCGGGCGACTGAGGTCTCGAGACAAGCTCCTTTCAGGGATCCTGCTGGCCATTGCAGCCATGTCTCTGTATCAAGGCTTTCTCGTGTTCAACGGACAGCCCAATGACCGCGCGGTGGCCATCGGTTTCTTCTCGAGCGGGGCCCTCACCTTGGCGGCTCTCTCGCTGAGGAACAGACTGGCTGGAATGAAACTCCTGAATCGATTCAAGCCGAGGTGGCGCTTCGTCCTGGTGGGTGGCGCCGGCGCCGCCATCGTGGAGACCTTCTTCTGGGCCGCTGAGAAGGCCACGGGGGCTACAGGCGTGGCGGCCAGTCCAAATCTAGCAGTGGATCTCCTGGCGACCATGCCCTGGTACCTTCTGATGCTCGCCCTCCTGTGGAAGGTCATCACGCGGTATCGCTACACTCTCCCCCAGATCCTCCTCCTGGGAGGCGTCTACGAGCTTGGGGCGGACGGCCTCGTCGGCTCTCTGTTGGGAGGCAAGCTGGAACCTGTCCTGCTGATTTTCCTCCCACTCTTCTTTCCGGTGTTCATCGTAGTCTACAGTGCCATGATAATTCCAGCGGTCATCGCCCTTCGAGACGAACTGGAGTCTTGGCCTCGGCCGGAGGAGCCGGAGCGAAGATGGCGCAAGGCCGCCTACGGGCTCCTCCCGCTGCTTGGCCTGCTGCCCTATCTGCTCATCTTCATTCCTGTTCTCTTGCTTGCGGGTTGATGGCTGTCAGCGGGGCGGATGCCTGGAGCATCATCAGACCTCCCCCTCGTTTTCTGGCATGGATCACTTCCTGCCATACACGACCACATGGATGGGCGTGACTTCCATCGTCTTGACATCCTGGAACCCGGCCTCCTCGAGTTCGGTGACATAACGCGATGTCGGCAGGAGCTGGTCATCAATCAGGGCCTCGAAGTACTGAATCCCACACATGAGTTGTGCGGGTACCGTGCGCAAGTCTTCCAGCTTCTCCGGAAACGGGAAGTCCGACACGACGAACCAGCCGCCAGGCTTCAGTGCCCTGTGTGCGTTCCTGATGACCTTCTTCAGGTCCCTCGCCTCGTGGAGACTGACATTGATCAGGACGACATCGAACTCGTCCTCGAACGTGAGGTCCTCCAATGCGGAGTGCGTCATTCGTACCCCCTCGACACCCCCGCTCTCCAGCTTGGCTCGGGCCATCTCCAGGCTCCCGGCATCGCCGTCCACCGCGTGGAAACTCGCCGTGGGGTAGGCCTTGGCCATCAGACCGAGGCCCCGACAGGTACCGCAGGCCATCTCCAGAACGCTCGCACCGCCCTGAAGCGCTGCATGGACCTCAGGCATCTGCGGGAAGGCAATGTTCACCAAGCGGAAGTAGAAGGGGTGGGTTGAGACGCCTACCGACTCACGAAACTCGACAGACGTCTTGTCCCACCAGGTCCGCTCACCAGTGCGAAACCGATCTCGAAAGCTGACCATGTGCTCCCGCAGCGCCGTCATTGCGTAGGCTGTGCCCCCGGCCCACATGGGGAACGCTTTGTCCAGGAGGATCTCGTCCATGTGGGGCGCCAGCACGAAGCCTCCGTCGGATTCCTCGAGGAAGCCGCCGGAGTAGGCCGCGTTGCACCACACCATAGTGTACAGCTGGTCATAGTCGAGAGCCTCCGCCAGGTCTCTTACTGAAATGCCAGGTTTTTCCTTGATCGCCTCGAACAAGCCCATTCGGAGTCCGAGTTCGATAGTCCACGTGTTCATATACCCCGCATAGGACGCGAGGACCTTGCCAGCTGCCGCTTGCAGCTCATCCATCTGGTAATCTGCCGCCGTCATGGAATTCCCACACCTTGCGCCGACGATGTTCAACTGTTGTTTAAAAGTATCGAAGATCTGCCTTCGCGATGGACGTCGTGAGCGTGAGGTCCTCGTGCTGATGTCCTTGCTGAGGCCACTGGCGTCTGTCAGCAGTCTCCAACCATCTCCCTCCACGGGGATTCGAAGCCGCCGTTTCCAGGGGAGGGTTTTTAGACGTAGGACCTTTGAAGCTGGCATGGACGGCCCGATGAAGGACATCAGAGTGCTGGACGTTTCGAGGGTCCTTGCAGGTCCCTTCTGCTCCATGATCCTGGGAGACCTAGGCGCCGACATCGTAAAGGTGGAGCCCCCTGAGGGAGACCTGACCAGGTCATGGGGACCCCCGTTCCTGGATGGGGAGAGCTGCTACTACCTCAGCGTCAACAGGAACAAGAGGAGCATATGCGTCGACCTGTCCAGGCAGGAGGGCAGAGATGTTCTGTACGACCTGGTTCGTGCAAGCGATGTATTTCTCGAGAACTTTCGGCCTGGGGTGGCTCAGCGGCTGGGAATCGGCTATGACAGGGTCAAGGAGGTGAAAAGGGACATCATATACTGCTCCATCTCAGGCTTTGGTCAAGATGGACCCTACAGGGACACGCCCTCCTTCGACATAATCCTGCAAGCCCTAGGCGGGTTCATGGGCATCACGGGGGAGGAGGGCAGGCCACCCGTACGCATCGGGGTGGCCATCGCCGACCTAGGGGCAGGACTCCACGCGGCCATCGCCGTTCTCGCTGCCCTTTGGAGGTGGGGAAGGACGGGGAAGGGCGCATACATCGACGTCTCCATCCTGGACGGCCAGGTTTTCTGGCTGACCTACATGGCCCAGCAGTACTTCTTAACGGGCACGCCCCCGACGAGAATGGGTTCGAGGCATCCCAACATCGCGCCTTATCAAGCCTTCCGCACGGCGGATGGATACATAGTGGTTGCCGCCGCTAATGAGAAGTTCTGGAACGGGATGTGCAGGGCCCTCGAGAAGGAGGACCTGGCATCCATGGAGGACTTTTCTACGAACGAGATGAGGATCGAAAACAGAGAGGCGCTCGATGAACACCTTGAGGGCATCTTCAGAAAGAGGAGGACGGAGGACTGGCTTCAAAGACTGCAGGCAGAGGGCGTGCCGTGCGCGCCGGTGAACCCCCTGGACCGAGTCTTCTCAGACCCGCAAGTCCTACACAGAGGAATGGTTAAGGAAGTACGCCACTCTAGTCTCGGCCAGATCAAGCAACTTGGTTTTCCCTTCAAATTCCCCACCTGGGACTTCGACATCAGGTTCGCTCCTCCGCTCAAGGGGGAGCACACCAGGGAGGTACTCAAGGAAATCGGATATGGGGAGGACAGGATCGAGAAGCTGAGGGAGTCCAGGGTCGTGTTTGGGGCCTAGAGACGGAGAGAGAGCCCTCTGAACTGTGCAGGATTATGGCGTTACGAGCTGACAGTCACATCGAGAGTTCAACACGATGTCTGGGTTCAGATACCGCTACTCCAGCATCCCGGCAAGAACCACAATCGGGAGAGCCCTCACTCCTCCTCTTCGGACTCCTTCTTGACCTCTAGGACGACGTTCTTCACCTTCGGGGGCTGTCCCTCCTCATCCTCGATGTAGGTCAGGTATCCAGAACCGACGTTGAGATGGACTACGCTGACCCCCTTCCTCACGTCCACGATGGTCTTGTCGCTCTTCCGCTTCATTTAGAGGTCGTTACTATCTCTTCGTCCCCATATTTAAAAGGTCGACAGCAAGTATCAAACGTGACAAGCACTCGCACGCTCCTTGAGCCAAACGCAGAGGGACCCTGGACGGCCCGGGGGGAAGCCCTCCGGAGGGTTCAGAAACGATCACCGCCCCAATCGCACCGCTCACTGCCCACCTACGCGTCAGCGCCACGACAACTTTGGCAGGGCTGCAAAGGGTTAAATTTCATCGCCCACATTCTATCGAGGGCATGAACGAATTCGGATTTGCCAGGGTCCTCGGACAGCTGACCGATGAGAGGAAACCCTTCAGCGTGGCCACCGTGGTCCGCATCACGGGCTCCTCTCTGGGAAAGCCCGGGTTCAAGATGATCATATCGCACGACCTGAGGATCGTCCACGGAACCCTGGGAGGCGCCTGTCCCGACGGGCCGATAGTGGAGGTGGCCCGAGAGGCCATGGAGACGGGGGAGCCCCGCCTGGTCAAGGTTTTCCTGCAGGACGTGGAGTCAGCCGTCAGGGCGACGGTAACCAGCCAGAGCGGAGACGAGATTCACGTGGAGACCAACTGTGGTGGGATGATGGAGATATACGTGGAGCCCTACCTGCCGCCCGATCGCCTGATTATCCTAGGAGACGGTGGCAGAGACCCTGTAGAGGACAACCTCGTTCGGTTGGGCAGGCTGCTGAACTTCGAGGTGGTGGTCATCGACCACAAGCCCGTCCTTGAGAACGACCCCGATGTCCTCATCGATGAACTGGACTACGACCTGGGCGAGTTCACTTTCAACAAGCGGGATTCGGTGGTCCTCCTCACCAAGGGGTCCCGGGATGGGGAGCTCCTCACAACCCTCTCCAAGGCGAGCGTGAGATATGTGGGCCTGATGGCCAGCAGCCGTCGTGTGGAGCAGATGAGGAAGGAGTTGGAGGGAAAGGGCATCGACAAGGCCTTCCTGGAGGCCCTTCACGCCCCCATTGGCCTGGACATCGGAGCCACGACTCCTGGTGAGCTAGCTGTGAGCATACTCGCTGAGGTCGTGGCTACCAAGTACGGCAGGAAGCTTCCGAGGAAGGGGCAACCGGGGAAGGCTGCGAAGACGACAACTCGATAGCACTGGCTCAGGCCTCTGGACAGGAGGATACGATGGAGTTTGAGGGCAAGTTCACGGTGAGGGCCTCACTGGACAAGGTCTGGAAGACCTTCATGGACCCAAACAAGTTGAAGGACTGCATGCCCGACCTACAGCTTCTGGAGGTGTTTGGCGAGGATCACTACAGGACCGTTGTGAAGGTCGGCGTCTCCTTCATCAAGGGGAAGTTCGACTTCGACGTAAACGTAGTGGAAAAGCAGGAGCCCACACATGCCCGATTCAGGGCCCATGGCAAGGGGAGGGGCAGCGGCGTCGATGTGGACTCCACCATCGATCTGGCAGAGACCTCCGGTGGTACGGAGATGACCTGGCACGCTGACGCGAAGGTGGTGGGCACCCTGGCCAGCGTGGGTTCTCGTGTCCTGCGGTCCACCGCGGAGAAGAGGGTCAATGAATTCTTCGACTGCGTTAGAGTCCTTCTCGAGGAGGGTCACCCGTCACTCGATAGAGGGCATCGGAAGAGGGGAGAGCCGGGATAGGTCTAGGGAAGGCCCCGGATCTCCGCTTGACAAATCGGCCAAAGCATGTTCGGCTCTATGCCCTAATGGTTGGTGTGTCCTCCCCCTCTACGCCCTGCCCTCACCTGCTGGACTATGTGGCCAAGCTCCGGGAGGAGGAGCTTATCCACAGCGAGGCGTACGGCTCGGGGCGATCCGGGAAGGCAAGCCACGAAATGCTCGCCTATGACCCCCGCCATGGCCCGGCTCATCATGGCCGACGATCCGATCTCTTGATAGCTCAGCCAACGGAAGATCTCCCCGAAGCCCTCCAGCCGCTTGTCCAGCCTAGTCTCCACCGCCTCTATGGTAACGTCGCGGGGGGCCAGTCCCGTACCGCCATTGATAATGACGACAGCGGCGGCGCGGAGCGCCTCCTCCAGGGCCCCGAGTATCGCCTCCTTCTCGTCCTTCACTACGGCGTAGTAAGTGACGGAATGGCCCGCCCGCTCGAGGGATCCCCGCACGTACTGGCCGGCATCGTCGGTCTCCGGCGTCCTGGTGTCGCTCGCGGTGATCACAGCGCAGGGAACCTCCTTGGGAGCCCGAGCCTTGTGCTCCTCCACGCTCATCGGGTTACCTCCCCACGGGCTCCCTCTCCCCGACGCAAAATGACTTGCCCTCCTGTGTCCACGAAGTTCCCACGATCGAAACCCACATAAGGCTTTCGAGAAGGCTCATACGACACAACGGAGGGACGCGGACGCCCTCCGGAATGGAAATGTTGCTCCGCTCAGCCTCCTTCACAGGAATATCTTCCTTCGACGCAGAAGGTAGTAGGCCGCCGAACCACCGAGCATGCCGATGACATAACCGTAGGGCAGCCCGATGATAATTACTCCCACCAGGAGGGCCACCAGCAGGTCCGTCGAGCTTTCCTTCACATGCGTGATGAGCTTGACCAGGGCGAAGCCCTCGAAGAAGAGCAGGGCTCCCAGGATTGGGAAGGGGAAGACCTTGACAGCCTCGAAGATGACGTTGCCGAAAAACAGTCCAAGGATCAGGAATATCGCGCCGTAGATGAGGACAGACCCTCCTGTCCTGGCTCCAAACCTGTAGTGCCCCGCGAGTCCGCCGGAGCCGTGACAGACAGGGACGCCACTGAAGAAGGGAGAGGTGAGGTTGATCAGGGCGTACGTCATGGAAATCTTCCGGGGCGTGATGTCCCTTCGACCGGGGAAGAGGTCCGTGACCAGATAGGAGGTGGCGATGACGGAGTTGGCGACGGAGAGGGGGATCTGCGGGATGGCCAGGGTGATGCCGCCCTGTATCGTGCTTTCGACCGACGGGATGTGGAACTTCGGCAGGGATAGACCCACCTCCTGCAGGAGGACGGAGGTATCGAGCCCCTGAAAGACGGAGAGCCCGACCCCAGCACCTATGAGAATCAGGGCGGGAGGGAACCTGGTGCTCCTCCCGAGCAAGATGACCACGAGGACGCCGGCGAAGGCCACCACGAGGCCCGGGGTTCCTCCCCGCTGCATGAAGCTGAAAGCAACCAGCATCAGGCTCATGCCGAGGCCAAGCTGTATTCCCCGCACAACGCCCTCTGGGATGACGGCGCTGAACCGGTCGATGGCTCCGGTGAGCGACAGAACCAGCATCGCCGCCCCCACAACCAGCCCACCGCCGAAGAGGATCTCCGGAGGGGCCCCGGTAGCTATCATCAGGGCCGCCATGGCCTTCAGCGGCTGCACCGGCATGGGCAGACCGTAGCGGAAGGCGGTCAAAATCTGGAAGACCCCAAACATCACGAAGGCACTCGTGGCGTCCAGGCCGTTTATGGCCACCATTCCGAGAATGAGTGGGAGGTCGGTCCCGATGTCCCCAAAGGCCCCCGCTAGCTCGTTCCTGTTGAAGGAAACCGCCGAGCCGAAGCCTCTGGAGGCGACCACGAGGCTGGGCCTAACGGCTCCTAGGTAATAATAATGAAGTTCGGCTCCGTCTCTGACGCGCGACTCGGGACTGGGGCCCCGCATGTCTCGCGTGTTCGTTGCCACTCGGCCGTGCCTGGATCTATAACGCCGTTAACTTCTTAGAGGACCTCAGCCTATGGCTGCCGTGGTCCTGGTTGACGCCTTCGGCCGTGAGGTCACGGACCTGAGGATATCGGTGACGAAACGGTGCAACTTTTCCTGCGTCTATTGCCACAACGAGGGCCTGGGACGCATCGCCAGACCAAGGGATCCCCACGATGAGGAGCTTTCGCCAGGGGAGATCGAGCGTATCGTCTGCATTGCCAAGGAGTTCGATATCGAGAGGCTCCACTTCACCGGGGGCGAAGCCCTCGTCAGACAGGACCTGGAGGAGATCGTCGAGCGCTGCGGGCGCCACATTGCTAACGTCTCCCTCACCACCAACGGCTCCATGCTGGCTCCCCGGGCTGAGGGCCTACGGCGGGCCGGGTTGAAGAGGATCAACATATCCATCGACAGCCTGCAGCCTGAGGCCTTCAAGGCCATCAGGGGCTCAGACATCCATCCGGTGCTCAAGGGCATCGCCCGTGCCTTGGAGGTCGGCCTCGTGCCCGTCAAGCTCAACATGGTGGTCATGAATTACAGCCTCCCCTTCATCCCGCAGCTCCTGGACTTCGTGAGCCATGGGGAGGGCCTGACGCTTCAGCTGATCCAGTTCATGCCGGAACTGGTGGGTCATCAAGACTGGATGGTGGATATCGAAGCTCTCAAGACATGGCTGGAGGACCGGGCGGACCGCGTCGTCGTAAGGACGGCCCACAACCGCCGCATCTACTGCCTGAACGGCGCACGGGTGGAGGTCGTCGACCCGGTCTACAACCAGGAGTTCTGCTCCAACTGCCACCGCGTTCGACTGACCCACGATGGAAAGCTGAAAGGGTGTCTGAACCGAGACGACGACCTGGTGTCCCTGAGGGACCTGAGCGACGACGAGGTTCGGGAGGCGTTCCGACTGGTCGTGGCCAACCGCGTCCCCTACTACGGCGCCTACATCAGGGACTTCCCCTCCCGGAGTCAGGAGCAGGTCAGGCCCATCGAGCTGAGGGCCGTCCCATCCTAGGAAGGCCGTGGGTTTGCATCCCATGAAGGCTCCACGACCAAAGGTTGATTAGTTGCAGGCTGATTTCATACAGGATAGTTCCTGAAAGGAGGAAACCGTGGACCTTAGGGACTTCTTCGGCGGAGTGGATGCGGTGGTCGACGGCTTGGCAAGACAGCAGTACGTCGCCGACCAGTCTATCGGCATGTCCATCTTCCTGGCCCTCAAGCTCGAGAAGCCTCTGCTGGTGGAGGGGGAGCCGGGCTGCGGGAAGACCGACATCGCCAGGGCCCTGGCGGAGACCCTGGACACGGACCTCATCCGCCTGCAGTGCTATGAGGGGTTGGACGCCAGTGCGACGCTGTACGAGTGGAACTACCCCAAGCAGCTCCTAACCATTCGCCTCCAGGAGAAGAGAAAGGAGCCGGAGGACCTTGAGGCGGAAATCTTCAGCGAGCGCTTCCTCCTGAAGCGTCCCCTTCTTCAGGCCCTCAACCACGATGGACCCCGGCCGCCTGTCCTCCTGATAGATGAGATCGACAGGGCGGACGAGGAGTTCGAAGGCCTATTGCTGGAGTTCCTCTCGGACTTCCAGGTCACCATCCCCGAGGTGGGAACCATCCTGGCCGTGCACAAACCCTTTGTCCTCATCACCTCCAACCGGACGAGGGAGTTGAGCGATGCCCTCAAGCGGCGCTGTCTCTACCTCTACATCGACTACCCCTCGCTGGAGAAGGAGGTCACCATCCTCCGGCGCCGGGTCCCCGACCTAGAAGCTGGGTTGACTCAGGAGATCTGCACCTTCGTCCAGCGAGTCCGGGCCGATGGCGAGATCATCAAGCGGCCTGGCATCGCGGAGACCCTGGACTGGGCCGCGGCCCTCCTGGCCCTAGAGGCCCGCAGCCTCACCAAGAAGACGATACTGGAGACCCTCGGCTTCGTCGCCAAGGAGGCGGAGGACCTGCATCTCCTAGAGGAGAAGGTGGATTCCCTGTTGGAATCGTAAGGAGGGGGGGCCATATACGAGAAGGGGGTCTTGACGGAATTCACATCTCGCCTTGCGTACTTCTTTGATTTCCTCCGGTCCTTGGGGATCCCCGTCGGAACGGGTGAAGAGCTGGACCTGGCGAGGGCCTTGGAACACGTACAGATGCTGGACAGGGAGGAGTTCTACTTGGCCTGCTGCGTGACCCTCGTGAAGCGCCCGGAAGACCAAGAAGCCTTCGATGCTGCCTTCGAGAGGTACTGGTCTTGGAGGCGCCAGGCGCCCACATCCGGCTCAGCGGACGAGAGAAGCCAGGGCCTTGGACCCTCACCGCAGCCGGCGGGGGATATGCGGAGGGCCTGGGGCACTCCTACGCCCGCGGTCAGGGAGCCTGGTAGGGAACCCCTGGGAAAGCTAGATAGCTTTGGGCTCCTAGTATACAGTCCAGACGCACCGCCCGGGCGGCGGGAGATCACGCGATTGGAACGTCGCCAAGTTGAGACGATGATGCGGCTAGTCCGAAGGTTTCGCAGGTGGGCGGCGACCTTGGAAGGGAGAAGGTATAGGCCCAGCCACCGGGGAGAGGTAGACTTCCTTCGCATTGCCCGGGCCAGCCTGAAATTCGGGGGGGAATGGCTCACAGTGCACCGACGAAGGAGGAAGATCCAGAGAACCCGTCTTGTCGTCCTCTGGGATGTGAGCGGTAGCATGGAGGGCCATGGGCCATTTCTCCTGGCCTTGATTTATGCCTTGCGTCGAGCTATTCCCTCCACCCAAGTATTTGCCTTCAGCACTGACATAGAATCCATAACAGCCTCTCTGCGGGGTCGTCGCTATTCGGAAGCCCTACAGGAGGTCTCCAAAAGATTAGCGAACACCCGAGGCGGGACGAAAATCGGGAAATGCCTAGAGGCGTTCAACCGCCGCTACCGCGGCCTCGTCGACTCGAGAACCGTCGTCCTGGTGTTCAGCGACGGATGGGACCTGGGGGACCTAGACCTCCTGGAGGAGCATCTAGCGGACGTGAAACGCAGGTGTCACCTCCTGGTGTGGATGAACCCCTACGCCGACCGGCCGGACTTCAAACCCGAGGTGGCCGGCATGAAGAAAGCCATTCCGTATGTGGACCTTCTGGTACCTTTCACCGCCTTGGCTCGCAGGGATCACTACGCCAGCTACTTTGGACTTCCTTAGTCCCCGTGCATGGACGAGGGTCGAAGGTCCCCGTGGATTATCCTGGCGGGACAAGCACCGAGGCAAACACGAGGGGCGCCACCCTGAGTTAAGGGCGGCTACTCTCCCCGGATCGCGCGCCACACTTTTTCCGGTGTAGCCGGCATGTCTATGTGAACCACCCCGTGGGGCTTCAAGGCGTCAACGATCGCGTTGATGACGGCCTGGGACGAGGCGATGGTCCCCGTCTCCCCCACGCCCTTCGCCCCCAAGGGGTTGTGGGGGGAAGGCGTGACTGTATGGTCGGTCTCGATCTTCGGGCTCTCCAAGGCCGTAGGCATCATGTAGTCCAAGAAGCTGGAGGTCAGCAGGTTCCCCTCCTCGTCGTAGCGGGCCTCCTCCCAGAGAGCCTGGGCCACGCCCTGGAGGACGCCCCCGTGGACCTGACCCTCCACGATCTGTGGGTTGATGACCGTCCCGCAGTCGTCCACGGCCACGTACCGTTGGATCTTCACCTCGCCCGTCTCCGGGTCCACTTCCACGATAGCGATGTGAGCCCCGAAGGGGAAGACGAAGTTCTCGGGATCGTAGAAGGTGGTGGCCTCCAAGATGGGCTCCACCCCTCCCGGGAGGCTCTGGGCCATGTACGCAGCAAAGGCCACTTCCTGAATGGTCTTGGCCTTGTCCGGGGCCCCCTTCACGAAGAACTTCCCCGCCTCGAAGGCCATGTCCTCCTCTCGAGCCTCCAAGAGATGAGCGGCGATCTTCTTCGCCTTCTCCACCACCTTTCGTGCCGAGAGGGCAATCGAACCGCCCTCCACCGGCTGGGTCCGGCTACCGTAGGTCCCCATGCCCATGGGGGTCATGTCTGTATCCCCGTGGATGATCTCGACATCCTCCACGGGTACCCCGAGCTCGTCCGCGACGATCTGAGCGAAGGTCGTCTCCTCCCCCTGCCCATGAGGGTGGGCCCCCGTGAACACTGAGACCTTGCCGGTGGGAAGCATCCGACAGACAGAGCTACCCCATAGGCCTCCCTGGAAACCGGTGGCCGTGGCTACCGGAGACGGGGCCAAGCCGCACATTTCCACATAGGTGGAGAAGCCGATCCCGAGGAGGCGACCCTCCTCGCGGGCTTTCGCCTGCTCCTCGCGGAACCGCTGGTAGTCCACCATCTTCAGCGCCTTGTCCAGGGTCCCGGGGTAGTTTCCGCTGTCGTAGGACAGGCCCGTGCAGATCTGGAAGGGGAAGGCGTCTGGGGAGATGAAGTTCTTCCGGCGGATTTCCACGGGGTCCATGCCCAGCTTCCGGGCCAGGATGTCCACCATCCGCTCCACCGCGTACAGGGCCTCGGGACGGCCCGCCCCCCGGTAGGCATCCGTGGGGGTCGTGTTGGTGAATACGCCTACCACCTCGGCCAGGGAAGCCTTCATGGCGTAGGCACCACTGAGCATGAACCCGAAGAGAATGGTCGGGACTCCGGGAGCGGCGGTGGATAGGTAGGCGCCCATGTTCACGACCACCTTCACCTTAATGCCCAGGATCGTGCCGTCCTTCTTCGCTGCCATCTGAGCGTACTGAATCTGGTCCCGACCGTGAGTGGTCGCCTGGAAGTTCTCCGTCCGGCTCTCCACCCACTTTACGGGACGGCCCAGCCTCTTGGCGAGATGAGATACGACCGCTTCCCAGGGATAGACGGGTATCTTGCTTCCAAAGCCGCCCCCTACATCGGGAGCGATGACTCGAATCTTGTTCTCCGGAATCCCCAGAACAAAAGCGGACAGGATCAGACGGTGAATGTGGGGGTTCTGTGAGGTAACCCAAAGCGTGAGCTTCTCTTCCGAATCGTCCCACTGGGCCAAGGCGGCCCGAGGCTCCATGGCAGCGGGCTGCAACCTCTGGTTGACGAACCGCTGCTCCACCACGACGTCGGCTTCCTTGAAGGCCTCCTCCACATCACCGCCCGGCAGAACCCACTTGAAGGCCCGGTTGCCCGGTGCCTCCTCGTGGAGCTGGGGCGCCCCCTTCTCTAGGGCCGCCTCCTGGTCCACCACCACCGGCAGCGGCTCGTAGTCCACGTCGATGAGGTCCAGGGCGTCTACGGCTACGTACGGATCCTCGGCGACGACCACGGCCACGGCCTCGCCTGCATAGCGCACCCGGTCCACGGCTACCGCCGGGTAGGGCGGTGTCTTCAAGTCCGAATCGGGAATCACCCAGGCGGTAGGAATGGAACCGATATCGTCCTTCAGGTCCTCCCCCGTGAAGACATCCACGACCCCCGACAGCTTCTTCGCCGAGGAGACGTCGACCTTCTTGATCTTGGCGTGGGCGTAGGGGCTTCGCAGGAAGGCGGCGTACACCATCCCCGGGAGGACCATATCCGCCACGTAGCTGCCCGTTCCCGTTATGAAGCGGGCATCCTCCTTGCGTTGTAAGGAACTTCCGACGTACTTCGAAGCTTTCGCCATACCTCATCCCTCCTTTACTCCAGCGGCCGCCAAGATGGCCTTGACGACGTTCTGGTATCCGGTGCATCGACATAGATTGCCAGAGATGCCCCGACGAACCTGTTCCTCCGTCGGTTTGGGATTCCGCTGCAGGAACTCGTAGGCAGTCAGGATGAGTCCCGGGGTGCAGAAACCGCACTGCAGCCCGTGGTGCTCCGAGAAGGCCCTCTGAAGTGGATGGAGTTCACCGTCAGAGGCCAGGCCCTCGATAGTGAGCACTTCGGACCCGTTGGCCTGGACGGCAAACATGGTGCAGGATTTGATGGCCCGGCCGTCCACGAGGACGGTGCAGGCGCCGCAGTGAGTTGTGTCGCATCCGACGTGGGTGCCCGTGAGGCGCAGGTGGTCCCGCAGGAAGTCCACCAACAGCAGGCGCGCCTCGACGTCCGCCTCATAGCGCTTGCCGTTCACCGTCACGTCAAGATGGTACCGCTCCGGTGCTTCTTCCATACATCCTCCCTCCAACTCAACATAGATGCCTCATCCCTCAAGCGTCTCAACCTCCTCCCCGGGCTCTCTCGACCGCCGCCCTCAGCGCCCGGCGGGTGAAGACCTCCACCATGGCCCGCTTGTAATCCTCCGATCCCCGCAGGTCGGCACTGGGCTCCGCTGCCTGGGCGGCCAGGCGAGCCGCCTCCCCTATGGTCGTCTCGTCCAGCGTCCGACCACGCAGGTAGTTCTCTGCCTCCTGGGCTCGGAAAGGCGTAGGCCCGACGGCCGTGAGGGCGATCCTCCCCTGGGTCACGGCCCCCTTGCCGTCTAGCTGTACCTGGGCCGCAACCCCAACGGTGGCGAAATCCCCGGCCTTCCTCTTGAGCTTCTTGTAGCTTCCCCCCGATTTGCCCCGTACGCCGGAAACCCTGATCTCCGTCAGCATCTCTCCCGGCTCCAGGGCGGTGGTGTAGGTATCCACGAAGAACTCGTCCAAGGGGATGGTTCGGATGCCCTTCGCCGAGGTCGCCTCAACCTCCGTCTCAAGAGCCAGAAAGGCCGCTCCCCAGTCCGAGGCGGGATCGGCGTGAGCCATGGCGCCTCCCACAGTTCCCAGGTTGCGGACCTGTAGATCGCCGATGGTCTCCGCCGCGTCGGCCAGGAGGGGATACCTTCGCTTGACGAGATCCGAGTTCTCCAAGTCTCGATGGCGGGTCAGCGCTCCAATGCGGAGTACGCCGCCCTCCTCTTTGACGTACTCCAGGTCGGTTATTCGATTGAGGTCGATGATGTACTCGGGTGCCGCGAGACGCATCTTCATGAGGGGAATGAGGCTCTGTCCCCCTGCCAAAACCCTCGCCCCTTCGCCGTATCTATCAAGGAGGCTTGCCGCCTCCTGGATGGTCGAGGGAGCTAGGTAGCGAAAACGCGATGACACCATGA
>JBHHZZ010000034.1:0-17182 GCA_046758325.1 Thermoplasmata archaeon
CCGGGGACGGCATCTTCAGCAGGGCCCTCACTACCAAGACCGAGAAGAGCTGGGACGGTGGCATCATGATCCTGAACGCCACCGATCTGGGCGGTCGAGAGACCGAGACGAGGCTGGTGTTGCGGGTCCTGGACACGGGTACCACCACGACCCCCACTTTCGGTCCTAGCTCCCTCACCTTTGGATCCGACCTCCAGCGATACGACATCTTCGAAGCTGTGGACTGGGACGTAAACAGCTGGGGGGCCAACAGCACGAGAGAGTTCGTGAAGGGCCAGACCGTGGCAGTCGTAGTGGCCACCAAGTCCATCACCAACCCGGACTTGAAGAACAGTCTCATCCTATGGGACCCATATGACGATAGAGAGGCCGTCTACGGTAATGCGCCCTACACGGACCCCGTGACGGACACCACCAAGCCGTCCACCACCAGCGCCTTCTCCCTCATAGACTACATTGAGGGCTTCTACATCTACGAGAACCGATTCAACACCAGTAGCGACGCCTACGGTTTCGACGGCGTGCAGCTTCAGCTTGGCCACTACTCCCTGGAGTTTGAGCTGCTTACTAGCCTGACCTCTCCGCCTGAAAACAGGCTCTATGTCGCCGATTCCATCAGGGTGACCGATGCCTCGGGTAGCAGCCCTGACTATCCCAAGGTCCTGACCTACAAGGATGCAGACCACACCATCCCAGCCAACGATTTCAACTTCACTGAGACGATGTACGTAAAGCTAGTGGTCCAAAATACCGATGGTAGCTTCAACATCGGGGATGTCATCGTGTCGGACTTTGTGAGCAGGCTGCCGATATGGGCCTCCCCCGGGAGCACCCCCGTGAGTGTGGCTGTCCTCAACGACACGACAAGCTATTCCTTCTCCGTGGACCTCTCCAAGCCAAACCTTGACCCATGGAACTTCGGTACCGTCTCCTACAATTTGGCAGTCAAGGACGTCAGGGACGGCAACGAGGACTACTCCCTCCTGTCGAAACAGGTCAACGTCAGAGGGCCCCGCTGGAAGCTGGACACCACCATCGGCCTGAGGGCCACGCAGCAGGTGGTCTTCGATACCGCCATCTACGGGGACTTCTTCGACAACATCGAGGGCTGGAAGGAGTATCCCTTCGAGTTACTCCCTTCGGGACCCTCCTTCATTGCTCCGGACAATCCCATCGAGGCCCACACCCTGGCTGACCTGGATGGCGACGGAGACCTCGATGTCCTGGCAGGCACCAAGGAAGGGGATGTGCGGTGGTATCGGAATAACGACGGAAGCGGTCATTCCATGAGCAGTACGACCATCGACAAGCTCACGGATAGCGTCACTAGCGTAGGTGTGGGCCACATCGACGAGGATTCGGACCTCGACGCAGCGGCGGGAACCTCCACTGGCGACATCTGGTGGTACAGGAATGACGGATCCTGGTCTCCCAACTTCGTGGATAACGTAGGCACGGGCGTTTCTGTCGTAAGGCTGGCCGATGTGAATGATGATGGAGCGGCGGACCTGGTCGTCGGGCTCTCACTGGGATCACAGAGTGTCAGAGTCTATCTTAACAACGGGCAGGGGGTCTTCGGCACGGTGACCACAAGCACCATCCTCATGAGGGCTGATGTCCTGACCCCCGGCCACGGCACCGTCACAGGGACGTATGTAGACACCCACAGTAGCGACAACGTTTATCAGCAAATCGACGAGACGACGTCCAACCTGACCCTGGTGGCGGGAGAGCTGTCGGGGACAGCGGAGACGGTCCAGGGTACCTACAACGACACAACGGCGGACGACGATGTGTTTGAGATATTCACAGAGGGGGTGGCGGGCACCAGCTACACCATCGGCCTTCCCGGACATCGATACCTCTTTCCAAACATCACCGCCACCGTGTCCGATGTCCTAGAGATCCATTTCGTGGGTTACGTCAGCTCCGGGAATGAACCCTTTGCCGTCGGCTGGTCCAAGGACGGGACCAACGTCACCTGGATAGGTCTTGTGACGACGGTGGCAGAGGCGGAGTACGTGTGGGAACTCTCAGGAATCGCTTGGAACGACGAGACCCTCTACCTCCACATAATGGATACGGACCAGAGCAAGGATGACAAGAACAGCGATAGCCAGCTGAGTAGCATGTCGATCGATTACATCTACCTGGTGAGGCCTGGACCAGGAGGCGTCACCAGCAGCCTGACGAAGATTTGGGGATCGAGCACCCTGCCCAGTGGGAAGGACGCGTACAAGTTCTTCATAGAGGCGTACCATACCCTCAACTCAGAAGGCGATGACTTCACCTTCAAGTTCGCCCCCCTACCCAACGGTCCCTACTACGACCTTCTCACGGTAACGAAGACTGCGGATGATGACGTCAGCCAGAGTGTGTCCCTGCCCACCAGCGTCGGTGGCCTCGCCCTTTATGTGATGGTCCAGGACTCGGACAGGACCAACGGCTCCTCCATACCCGATAGTCTCTGGGCAGACCATCTCTATTTCCAAACCTATGAATCCACCCCCCAGTACTGGTCCATCAACGTGGGGGCGCCATCGAAGACCGCTACCGTGGCCGATTTCGACGGTGACGGCAGACAGGATATCGCCGTGGCCACGACCGGGAACAAGATCTACGTCTTCTACGGAGATGGGACCGGCAAGAACTGGCCCGCCAAGGACCCCTTGACGGCCACGGGAAACCTCGTAGCCATGGACGTGGGACTGATTTCAGGCGATACCGCCTATGACATCGTGGCAGGTACGGACAATGGCGACGTACTTCTCTTCACGAACGGGGGCTCCAGGGGGGTGTGGTTCCTCTCCGTGATAATCTCTCTGTCGACCACTGAGACGTCCGCCTTGAGGGTGGGAGACGTCGATGGGGACTACTGGGATGACATCGTCTTCGGCACCGACAACGGGTTCGTGGTGTACATGAGAAGCGATCAGGGGCAAAGCTGGATAACCACGATCATCATCCAGTTCTCGGACGCCCTCATCTCTGGCCGCATCCACTCTCTGGATTTGGGAGACGCTGATCGGAACGTCATAATCAGAACGCATCCCTATTGAGGCAAGTTTCTCTTGGGCGCCGCCTCTGCAGAGAACGTGTCGCGAGTTCGTAGCCAGCAACATAGGCGACATGCATCAGGGAGAGGGCGCCACCTTCTCGAGTCTCCGGGATACGCCATCAAACCTTTCCAGCTCCACCAGGACTAGCGGCCTGAAACCCTGGCTGCACAAAGATGCTATGGAGGCGGAGATGTGAGCCTCCCTGGTTTCCTCCACCCTCCGGTGGCCCCTGAGCCAGTTGAGGAAGGCGTCGAACTGCAATACAAAGTCATCAGGCGTTTCCGCCTGGAAAGAGCTCCTTGTGAGCTTCTTCAGGCGGAGGGAATAGCGGATCAGCTCCAGACCGCTGACCTCCCTGCAATAGAGTTCGGTGAACTCCTCCTCGTTCATGTCTAGTGGGAAGCATTCGAGACCCTGAGATCTGCCGATCCGCACGGCCTCCACAAAGCAAGGCGGTGGCTTCTTCACGGGGCCGAATCGCTTCAGCTCCCTCATGTAGACCTCCTCCTCGGTGCTGGAGGGTGGTGCGCGTACACTCGGGTTTGAGAATATGACATCGAGTTCTTCCGGAGAGATGGAGAGGGCCACGGCGTCGAACTGGGCCGATTGTAGGTGCTCCCTGACCATCTTAGCCTCAGACACGAGGCCCTTGATAACAGGCAGCAGGGAGACCTTGGAGGGGCCAATCTGAAGGACCCTCAGCACTCCCTCCTCTCCTCCACGAGCTCCACCATCTCCTCCCGGCCCCTCAGCTTTCGAAGCTCCGTGGAGTCTATGATGGGGATACCCAAAAGGCTGTACCTGGCCCTTCTGCGGTCTACGAAGATGATGGAGTCTCTCTCCACGATCTTGGAGATGTTGGCCACAACCTCAGCCTTCTTCTCCAGATCCCTGTCGCGTCTCTCCATCCCGGCCAGGAAGAGGATCTCCTCATCCCTGGTGATGGCATCGAAGGGGGACTTAACGGTGATGAGCACCTCGTATCCCAGCTCTCTCAGGTGGTTCAGAATGCGGGTCTTGAAATCCTCCAGGGCCATGTGGCTTCCCTGGGTTGTCTCGCCACCCCGTTGGAAGGAGAAAGGGTCTAGGGGGAGGACGAGAGGCTCCCTCAGGAACTCCTCCAGCCTCAGGGCCGCCTCTACAGTGGCACCCATGCCTTCCAGGTACATCTGTATGGTCCTTCGAGAGACATGCGCCACCTCCGCCAGCTGACCCAGCGAGACGCCCATGATTTCCCGAGCCCGTCTCAGGAGACCAGAGTCGAGCTTGACGTAGAGACCCCCGGGAGCAGAAAATATGAATGGGGGAACGCCCCCCTCAAGATACTCCTTGAGGGTCTCCGGAGACACTATGGGGACTCCGAAGCGGGAGTAGATCACGCCCTCCGTCAGCTGCCCGCTGCTGCTCTTCACACCTACAAGAAGGGAAACTGCGCTAAGGCTGCTGCCTATGCGCTTCAGTTCGTGGGCGGCGGCCTCGGTGAGGGCGTCCACGTTCAGGAGGACCTTTACCAGAAGGAGGATATCATCCCTTCTCGCCACTAGGTCGAAACTCAATCCTCGGCGCCAGTGCTTCTCGCTCACGTAGAAGCCTGTCCTGGAGAGGACCTCCCGAACTTGTGTCATCAGCCGTTCTCTGTCCACGGATTTGAATATGAATATCCTTCTATATAAATGAGCCCTCGACATTAGGTCAAGGTTTGCACTCTTTTTGGCCCAATGCACATAATATGAGAGAAAATAGTCCAGAATGTCTAATAGAAGGGAGGCAACGCAGAGGGAAGGCGGCCATCGAGGTCACCTTCCAGGCTCACATGCAGAAGGAGGAGGCCCCGGCGACACAGCTGTTGGCTGCGCTGCGACAGGCTGCAGAGGGACACCTTATAACCTGAACCCCTATAGGTGAAACGATGCCTGCCAGGCTGGTTGATCGAAGGGTGACGATGGAGGACCCGGAGAAGGGAAGCCAGCTGTACAACAGGGGCTACTTCGGGAATCCCCGGACCGGTGGGGGTTTGGAGCTGGATCTGATTGAGGCCACCTACCTCATGGAGATGGGAAAGCTGGAGGTATTCAAAGGCCGCAAACTTCTAGAGCTGAAGGACCTTCTCCGGGCGGGGGACGCCTTCTACCCTAACTTCGAGATCAAGTACCTCGTCTACAGGGATCTGCGGCAGAGAGGATATGTGGTCAAGCCGGGGATACCGCCGCTGGACTTCAGGGTGTTTCCCCGTGGGACAGGACCTGACAAGGGCCCCACAAAGTACTGGGTCCTGGCTCTCTCGGAGAGGAGCGTCTTCGACCTAACGGAGCTGGAGTCCTACCTCGCGGATGTGGCCAACGTGCGAAAGCAACTCGTACTGGCGGTAGTGGACGAGGAGAGCGACCTCACCTTCTACAGGGTCTCCAAGGCATCCCCCAGGGGCAAGCTCAAGGAGGACGGAGGTGGCCTAAGGGCGGAGGCCCTCTTCATGAGGGACAGGGCCATTGTCTTGGATTCTGAGCAGGCCCGGACGCTGTACGAACTGGGTTTCTACGGCAAGATGATGGGGGACAGGCTCCAGATCTCTCTCCTGGAAACCGTCTATCTGGTCAGGAGGGGATTGCTGGACGTCAGGCGGGCTCAGACGGGTAGGAGGATCGGTCTGGCAACCCTCCTCCGGGAGGCCAGGCGAATACAACCTGACTTCGATATGAGACTCAGCGTGTACGAGGATTTGAAGGAACGGGGGGTCATCGTCAAGACTGGCTTCAAGTACGGCTCCCACTTCCGAGGCTATGAGGGGGACCCCGAGAGTCACCACGCTAAGTACCTCATCCACGCGATGCCCGAGGGATTCAGGGGGATGTGGCCCGAGATCAGCAGGGCAGTGAGGCTGGCCCACGGTGTCCGCAAGGAGATCCTGCTTGGCAGGCTAGGGCCCCGGGTGGAGTACATAAGGCTCCAGCGCATCAGGCCGTGAAGGTTTTTATCGCAGGTTCCCCTCCCTCCTGTACATGCAGGTGGGAACAGTCGAGGCCCTCGGCCCCGCTACCTTTTCCATTGTGGCCTTCGAGCCTGACACGGGCGATCTCGGAATCGCGACGCAATCCAAGTTCATCTCGGTGGGAGCCGTGGTGCCCTGGGCCAGGGCGAATGTGGGGGCGGTGGCCACGCAGGCTGCTGCCAACGTCTCCTACGGGCCAAAAGGGCTCGAGATGCTGGCGGGAGACCTACATCCCAGGGAGGTCATCAAGGCCCTGGTGGGAGCCGACGAAGAGGCCGACATTCGACAGGTAGGAATCGTTGACTCCAAGGGGAGAGCAGCGGCCTTCACTGGCAAAGCGTGCTATGAGTGGGCTGGTCATGTGGTAGGGGATGGGTTCTGCACCCTGGGCAACATCCTGGCATCGGAGGAGGTCGTCCAGGCCATGGCTCACGCCTATGAAGGCACGGAGGACGACCTCCCAGAGCGGTTGTTGGCAGCCTTGGAAGCAGGCCAAGGGGCGGGAGGGGATAGGCGCGGGCAGCAATCGGCCGCACTCCTGGTGGTCCGGGAGGGCGGGAGCTATGGAGGCTACACAGACAGATACATAGACATCAGGGTTGATGAGCATCCCAGGCCTATCGAGGAGCTGCAGCGGGTCTTCAGGATATACGACCTCACGCTGCTGCAGAGAGAGGACCGGAAGGATGTGGTAAAACTGGAGGGGGCCATGGCGAAAGAGGTGAAGGGCATGTTGGCCCGGTCAGGCTTCTATCGAGGTCCCCTGGACGACCGGTGGGATGAGGAAGGGATGAGAGCCCTGAAACATTACTTCGACATCAACAACTTCGAGAACAAGTGGAGGGAGGACGGGTATCTCTGGAGGTCGGTGTACAGGTACATGAGGGACACGATTCCCAGGGATTAGGACATCTTGTAGACTATCTTGCCATCGAAAATCGTCATGTGAACCTCTATGTCCTTGATCCGGTCGGGCGTCTCGAAGGGGTCCTTCTCCAGGACGACAAGGTCCGCCAGCATGCCTGGTTCAATCGTCCCTTTCACATTTTCCTCGAAGGAGGCGTAGGCTGGGGTCTGAGTGTAACAGCGTAATGCTTCCTCCACCGTCAGTCTCTGGTCATCGAAGGGAGCGTTGACCGCCCAGTGAATGCCGTACATGGGAGAGAAGGGCATGTGATCGGAGCCGAAAGCGAGGGGTATGCCTTCGTCCAGCACCAGGCGGAAGGGGTTGTTGCGCCCCAGTCGAGCCTTTCCGAGCCTCTGCTCATATAGGCCGCCGGGCATGCTCCACTGACCGACGAAGTTGGGTTGCATGGACGCCACGATGCCAAGGCTTCTGGCCATCTTCAGATGTCCCTCGTCAGGCAACTCGAAATGCTCTAGCCTGTGTCTCGTAGTCGAGGAATCGCCATAGGCGAGGCTCTGCAGGGCGGCATCGATTGCCCGCTCTCCGATGGCGTGAAGGGCCAGCTGGAACCCTCCCTCAGAGGCCTCTCCGACAAGGGAGGTCAGCTCCTCCTTGGACAGCATCAACCTGCCTCTGTTGCCGTCTTCATCCTCGTACTCCTCCGAGAGGGCAGCCGTCCTTGCTCCCAAGGAACCATCTAGGAATGCCTTGATGGGACCCAGCCTCAGGACTTCGCCTCCGAGGCCGGAGGAGATGCCTCCTGCTACGAGGCTCGGAAGCTCTTTGTCTCTGGGCATGAGATTCACACGAAGGTTTAGGCCCCCGGCCCGGTGAAGCCTAAGGTAGGCTGCGATTTCCCGGTGGTCCACGGTGTCATGGATGGAGGTGATACCCAGGCGGTGAGCCGCTGCAATCATACTCCGCAGCCCCCCGACCGCCTGCATCATACCTGGTCTCGTGACCTCCCACACAGCCTGGCAGGACTCCTCCCTTAGGACCCCAGTGGGGTTGCCCTCCGCATCCGTCTCCACCCCTTCCAGCCCCTCCAGAGAGAGACGTCTCAGTGCCTGGGAATTGGCGACCAGCATGTGCCCATCGATCCTGGTGAGGGCAACGGGTCGGTCAGGTGCCGCCTGGTCCAAGTCCCGTCGGTCAGGATACCGTCTGACTGGCCACTTGCTTTCATCCCAGTTCCTTCCGGTAATCCATTGACCGGGCGCGGCGGAACGTGCCCGTTCCCTTACTTTCGCCTTCAGATCCTCGAGGGAGGTGGCATCCGACAGATCCAGAGAGGACAGGTCGGACCCTAGGCTTGCCAGGTGGGCGTGGCAGTCGTTGAAGCCTGGTAGGACCACTCTGCCATTCAGGTCAACTACCCTCGTCGAAGGCCCGGCATAAGCCATCGCCTCAGGCCCCTTGCCCACGGCCAGTATCCTGCCTCTGGCCAGGGCCAGAGCCTCTGCCTCAGGCTCCTCCTCGCACCAGGTGATGACCCTGCCCTTCACCAGGACGATATCGGCCGCCAGCTTCATCGGGCCCTCAATTTCTCCAATCTTCGAGCCGCTGTCTCGAGAGTCTCCATCCTCTTCGGAAAGGCGAACCGGACTATGTGCCTGCCCTCCTCCGGCCGCGAGTAGAAGCTGCTCCCAGGGACGACGGCCACCCCTATCTCCTTCACCAGGTACTGGGTGAACTCCACATCATCATCGAATCCCAGGGGCGTGATGTCGGCCATGATGTAGTAGGCGCCTGATGGCTTCACGCACCGGAAGCCGACGGAATGCAGGGATTCGAAGAGGAGCTCCCTCCTCTCGGCGTAGTCCTTCCTCAGTCCTTCGAAGTAGGAATCGGGCATCCTCAGAGCGTGGGCTCCCGCAATCTGGAGGGGGTGCGGTGCCCCCACCGTCAGGAAGTCATGAGTCCTCCTGATGGCGGCGGTCAGTGTCTCCGATGCTACGGCGTAGCCCAGCCTCCAGCCGGTCACGCTGAAGGTCTTGGAGAGGCTGTTGATGGTGACAGCCCTCTCCCACATGCTCCCCTGGGTGGCGATGCTCACGTGCTTTCTGCCATCATAGACTATGTGCTCATATATCTCGTCGCTTACGCACACCACGTCATGGTCCTCACACAGGTCAGCTATGAGCCTCAGCTCACCCGGGTCAAAGACCTTCCCCGTCGGGTTGTTGGGGGTGTTGAGGATGATGGCCTTGGTCCGATGCCCGAAGGCCTCCTTCAGCCGTTCCTCATCTATGGCGAAGTCGGACCATTCCATGGGCACAAAGGTGGGTGATGCGCCGGAAACGATCGAATCGGGGCCGTAGTTCTCGTAGAACGGTTCGAAAATGATGACCTCATCCCCAGGATTCACGAGGGAGAGCATGGCTGCCATCATGGCTTCGGTAGCGCCACAGGTCACCACTACATTCTCGTCCGGGTCTACGCTCATGCCCTGAAAGCGGTGGAAGCTTTCCGCAATGGCCAGGCGGAAGTCCTCGGCGCCCCAGGTGGTGGAGTACTGGTTGTAGCCGCCGTCCAGGGCCCTCTTCACCGCCCCGATGATCTCTTGTGGAGGGTCGAAGTCCGGGAAGCCCTGGGAGAGGTTGATGGCTCCATAGGTGTTGCTGAGCCTGGTCATCTCCCTTATGACGGATTCCGGGAAGTACTGGACTCTATCCGAAAGCCTTCTGTCTGGGATCTCAAAGGGCCTTGACTGGGCCCCCTCCTCTCCATACGACATGCCCTCAACGTGAGGATCCCCTACCATATATATGTATGGCAGAGAGTAGCACGGCCCTCTAAACCGCGGATCGTCTTCTCCAGACCGCCCGGCCCTCCCTCAGTTATATCTACCCCATAGCCTTGGAACAGGACGGTGTAAGCCTTGACGGAAGTGGAGTTCGATGAAGGGCAGTCAGAACTTCTGAAGAAGGCTGGGCTCCTGAGGGTGGCCACCATAACCAGCCATGGAGATCCTTTCATGGTCCCCGTTCGGTTCTACTTCGACGGAAAGGCTGTCTACTTCACCTCTCCAGACCACTCTCCCCAGATCATCAACCTGAGGGGCAACCGGCGCATATGTGTCTTGGTGGATGAGGTGGACGATGACTCCTCCGAGGGAGTGGTCGCCCAGGGGCTGGCCCAGTTCGTGAGGGGAGGGACGGAAGCCGGGAGGGTCCTGGAGGCAATGGCCCGAAAGTATTCGGAGAGTTCCTTGGAGGAGGCGAAGGGGACCCTGGTCAAGGTAATTCCTGTGCGCATCTTCGAACTCGGCAGGGCAGAATGAGTCTTCTGGCCCAGACCCCCGAATCTTAGGCGGTCACCGTCATGACAGGGGTACAAGCTCCGTCAGGCTTCTGAAGGGGCTGGGTGCGAGCCCGTGTTCAGGAAGGCAGAGTAGGGGATCCCATCCAGGACGACCCTCATTCCTGTGATGGGCGTAGGTCTTGTGGTCCAAGCCGCAGGACTACTGCCAGCTCATCGATTACTTGATAGTTGATGAGGTCGATGGGGGTGCGATCAATCATGTCGAGAGACAGGGTGAGGGTTTCGCCACGATGACCACCACGAGTGGTCCCGAGGGGAGGTGGCTCAGACGAGCGAGATGACGCGGCTGTTGGGGGTCCGGGGATGAGGGCCGTTGCGGCAATCATCCTTAGAAGCTTTCACGAGACGAAACCAAAACTGGCTTCGGTACTCAACGTGGGGGAGAGGCGAGCCCTGACCAAGGCGATGTTTGAGGATGTGGTGTCTGCTGCCCTGGGATGCAGTGAGCTTAGTCACATCGCCGTCATCAGCCCGGAGGAGGAGGTGCTGGGGAGGGCAAGGGATCGGGGCCTCGTGGCCATCAAGGAGAAGGAATTTGGAGGCATGGATAGGGCTTTCCAGGTAGGGGCGAAGTTCTGTACAGAAAAGGCAGGAGAGGTCCTGATGTGTCTGCCCAGTGACCTTCCTCTAGTGACCCCCAAAGACCTGAGTTACCTCTTGGGGAGGATAAGGCGAGGTCCCAAGGCGGTGGTGGTCCCATCGACCATCGGGCCCGGGACGTCCATACTTCTAGCATCGCCTCCGGACGTGATAGAGCCGCGATTCGAGGAGGACAACCACCTAGCCCATCTTGAGGAGGCGGAAAGGAAGGGGGTTCCAGCGGAGGTTTGCGAACTGCTCCAGGCGGGCCTGGATGTCGACACCCCCAAGGACCTCGCTCGTCTTTTCTTGGTGGAAAGGCCGTGCGAGACCAGAGATCTCCTGGAGGATATGGACATCCTCGGCAGGCTCCGGCCCTTCTTCTAGGGCCCTCAGAGTACCACATCGATTCCTAGCTTCTCCGTGAGCTCCTTGTAGCGGTTACGGATGGTGACCTCCGTCACGCCCGCCACATCGGCCACCTCCCTCTGGGTTCTCCTCTCATTGCAGAGGATGGAAGCGATGTAGATCGCCGCGGCGGCCACGCCCGTGGGCCCTCGACCGGAGGTCAGCTCTCTCTGTGCCGCGTCCTTCAGAATATCGATGGCCTTGGACTGGACCTCTCCGGAGAGCTTCAGCTCGCTGCAGAAGCGGGAAACGTAGTCCTGGGGCCTGGTGGGCATAAGCTTGAGCTTTAGCTCCCGTGTCATGAACCTGTACGTCCTGCCAATCTCCTTCCTGCTGACCCGGGAGGAGTTGGCGATCTCGTCCAAAGTCCGTGGGACTCCACACTGCCGGCAGGCGGCGTACAGAGATGCGGCGACGACGCCCTCGATACTCCTGCCACGGATGAGGTTCTTGTTGACTGCCTTGCGGTAGATCATGGCGGCCGTCTCCCTAACGTTCCTGGGAAGCCCCATGCCGCTAGCCATCCTGTCCAGTTCCCCAAGGGCGTATGCCAGGTTCCTCTCGGTAGCGTTGCTGACCCTGATCCGTCGCTGCCACTTCCTCAGCCTGTAGAGTTGCGCCCTGTTCTTGGTGGGGATGCTCTTTCCGTAGGAGTCCTTGTTCTTCCAGCCGATGGTCGTCGATAGCCCCTTGTCGTGAATGGTATAGGTCATCGGTGCTCCAGTGCGAGCCCTCCGCTCGCCCTGCTCCATGTCGAAGGCCCTCCACTCAGGGCCCTGATCGATCATGCCCTCGTCTAGAACCAAGCCGCACTCCTCGCACACCAGCTCGCCCCGGGCCTCGTCGAAGGCCAGATGGCTGCTCTTGCATTCGGGGCATCGAATTGGCTCCTCCGCCTTTTCTACGCTTCGTCTCTTCACGTTTCCACCTCTACGTATACATCCGAACCGATAAGGCCCAGGGGTGGCTCGTCGAGGGGCTCCACCGTCACGTAGGGAGACCTCGCGGGGCCAAATACCCGTATGACGCGTCCTAAGGGCCTCTTGGCAGCGTCGAGAACACCCTCTCCCATCCGCGGGGCGAAGGAAGCCTTGACGAGAATATCGCCCTTATAGGAAAGGTTGTTGACAACACCCAATTTCTTCATAATTCCTCCGACATCCGTAACACGTTCCGATGGACCTATCCATATATAGTCTTATCGAAACCTTTTACTTCTCTGAGCATAACAACCGTGAACTTTTCGCATCCCCGCTCCCGGACCGCCTCTCCGCCCGCATATGTTTTTATAACCACTGGAGCTCTACTTTCATCGATGCCGCAGAAGCTGCTACAGCACAAGCACTGTATAACCTGCGGTAAGGCCGTCCTCGTGACAGAGGAGTTCTGCTCCGAAGAGTGCGAAAGGAGTCACAGCCAGCTCCTGGGCAAGAAGAGAAAGCAACTGCTCTTCCTGTGGGTGGGGGCCCTGGCCATACTCATTCTTGCCGTGGTTCTCAGCTTTAGGTGAGCTCATGAAGGTCTGCCTAGGCGGAACCTTTGACCCCATCCACGAGGGGCACAAGGTGCTCTTGGGGAAGGCTTTCGACGTGGGAGACGTGGTGCTGATAGGCCTCACCTCCGACTCCATGGCCTCCGAGAAGAGGGAGAGGATAAGGCCCTTCCGGGAGAGAAAGATTCTCCTCGATGAGTACCTGAGGTCCCAGGGGTGGGAAAACTTTACCATCGAGGAGATAGGAGACAGATTCGGGCCTGCGGCCAGCCTGGAGGATGTGGACGCCATAGTGGTTTCGGAGGAGACGGAGGAGACCGCTCAGGCGCTCAACGAAACCCGCTCCCGTCGAGGTCTGAGAGCCCTCGAAATCCTCAAGGTACCACTACTGCCAGCGGAGGACGGCTTGGCCATCAGTTCCACACGAATCTTGAGGGGAGAGATCGACCCTGCGGGCCGGGTCCTGCGAAAGATGAAGGTCTTCGTGGGGACGGGGAACGAGGTCAAGGTGCGGGCGGTAGAGCGAGTCCTCGGCAGGATCTACGAGAATGTGGAGGTCCGGGGCCGGAAGGTCGACTCAGGGGTTTCGCCTCAGCCCTACGATGATGATGCCGTGAAGGGTGCAGCGGCCAGAGCCAAGCAGGCCATCGGGGATGGCGACCTGGGGGTCGGCATAGAGGCGGGTCTTTTCCGGCAGGAGGAGACGCGGCGTCACCTCGACATCCAGTACTGTGCCATCGCGGACAGAGCGGGGAGGGTTACGTTTGGGTGCGGGCCTGGATTTGAGCATCCTCCGCAGATCATGAAGATGGTGAGAGAGGGGAGAACAGTGGGCGAGGCCGTGGAGGCCCTGACAGGCATCAAGGACATCGGGAGGAAAGAGGGGGCCATCGGATACCTCACGGCAGGACGGATGAATCGCCAGGAGCTGACAGAGATCGCCGTTCTGATGGCCATGGTGCCACGAATCCGGCGACGGCTGTACATCTGACCCAATGGAGGGCCCTGGAAGCCTGAAGCTCCTTGACAGGGAGAAACATATAGTAACCTGACCTCTTCTCCATGGGGATAGGACGAAGGTGAAGGTTGCCATCAACGGGTACGGAACCGTCGGGAAGAGGGTGGCGGATGCCGTTGCAGCCCAGGACGACATGGATGTCGTCGGGGTCACGAAGACTAGGCCCACTTTCGAGGCCAGGATGGCCCTGACGAGGGGGTACGACCTCTTCGCCGCGTCGAAGGAGAAGGTCGCGGCCTTCAGGGAAGCGGGGATTGAGGTAACCGGCACCCTAGAGGAGCTGCTTCAAGAGGCAGACCTGGTGGTGGACGGTACTCCCAAGAGGAGCGGCTACAAGAAGGCATATGAGAAGGCGGGCGTCAAGGCCATATGGCAGGGTGGTGAACGACACTCCCTCACCAATCTTTCCTTCAACGCATATGTAAACTACGAGGATGCCTTGGGAGCGGACTACCTCCGAGTACCCTCCTGCAACACCACGGGCCTCATCAGGACCCTCTACCCACTGCACGTCACGTTCGGCCTTAAGGAAGCCCTGGCGGTCATGGTGAGACGAGCCGCCGACCCTTGGGACACGAAGAGAGGGCCGATAAACGCCATCGAGCCGGTCCTCAAGATGCCTTCCCACCACGGGCCCGACGTACAGTCAGTCCTGCCGGACCTCAACATCCAGACCATCGCCGTGAAAGTGCCCACCACCATCATGCACCTGCACGCCGTTGCCGCGAGGATGAGGGGGAACGCCACGGTAGACGATGTACTGGACCTCTGGAGGGCGACGCCGCGCATCAGGTTCGTCCGGGGAGGAGATGGTATTACCTCCACGGCTCAGGTTATGGAGATGGCCAGGGACCTTCAGAGGTCCCGTTCTGACCTCTATGAGATCATCCTCTGGGAGGATGGCATACACGTGAACGACGGCACCCTCTATTACTTCCAGGCCGTTCATCAGGAGGCAGATATCATCCCTGAGAATGTGGACGCGATCAGGGCGATGACCGAGTTGGAGAGGGATAAGAGAAGGAGCATTAGGAAGACGGACATCTCCCTGGGGATTCCGACAGCCTTCTGATGGTCTTGGACGCTCCCCGAAGGACCCCCATGAGAGCGTAGAACTCCCACTTTGAGGGGGTTGCCCTACCCATGAGCCTGCGAAACATCACCACCGTCCTTCTCCTCTTGTACTCGGGATACCTGATGGCGGTGAGGAGTTCACCGAAGGCCTCGAAGAGCCTCTCCTTCTCGAACCCTGAGGCGAGTCGCGGCCGCCCCGCCTCGGGGGAGGCCATGGCCTTGTGGATCTCGTAGAGAATGACGGTGGCCGCGTGAGAGATGTTCATGACCGGATACTCGGGGCTGCAGGGGATGTTGACGAGCAGGTCCACTCTGTCTAGCTCCTCGTTGTAGAGACCATAGTCCTCCCTTCCCAGCAGGATGGCGACCCTACCTTCGGCTCCGGAAAACTTGGACGCCAGCTCCCACGGCATCAGGGTCTGGCGGTGAAAGGCCTTCTCCCTCTTCGTGGAGATACCGGTGGTTCCCACGACGATGTCCGCATCATGGATGGCGTCTTCCAGGCCGGTAGTGATCTGGGCCGACTCCAAGATCGAATGACCGTGCTTGGCTCTCTTGTATGCCTCGTCACCGAGGGGGCACGGGTTCACCAGGAGTAGGCGCCTGAACCCAAAGTTGGCCATCGATCTGGCGATGGCCCCCACATTTCCCTCCACCCGCGGCTCCACCAAGACTATGCTGAAATCGGGCATCGTTTTATGTAACCCTCTCCAATGTAATCATCCTTGTCATGCGATGGGCCTTCAAGGTCGCATATCTTGGCGGGGGCTTTCACGGATATCAGAGGCAGTCTGGACTGCGCACGGTGGAGGGCGACTTGCTGGAGGCCCTACAGTCTCGGGGGATTATCGACCACCCGGGGCACTCTCGATTCCAGACGGCTAGCAGAACGGATAAGGGGGTCAGCGCCCTGGGAAATGTGATCGCCTTCGATTCCAGCTTCGACCCCAGAAAGGCAATCTCCTTGGTGAACTCCAGGCTCGAGGACATCTGGCTGCATGCATACAGCGAGGTGCCGAGGGCATTCAACCCCCGGAGGGCAAAGGAGCGCTGGTACAGATACTACCTTCCAGGGGATTTGGACATGGCGCGATTGTCTGAAGCCGCCAGCCTCTTCACGGGAGTTCACGACTTTCGCGCCTTCGCTAAGAGTGGAGGCCGTGGGATCTGCCACATCCTAGCTATGGATTGTCACAACTTGGGAAAGTGGATTGCCCTGGACGTCAGGAGCGACCGTTTCTTGTGGCACATGGTCAGGAGGATCGCTCGGGGCCTGGAGATGTATGCCGGGGGCACGATCCGTCTGAGTCGCCTGGAGAGGGCCCTGGAAGGCGGGGGTATCGATATCGAACCCGCACCTCCAGAACGCCTGTGGTTGATGGACGTGACTTATGACCTGAACTTCCGCGGGTTCACGAGCGAAAGGCTAGCAGGACAGTTGCAGAGGCTTGGCACCACCAGGGAGCTGGAGGCCTCGTTCCTGCGCAAGCTCGCCATCAGGTTCACGCGACGCCTACCTGGCCCTCCTCCGGACCAACCACAGCCAGAGGACGAGTAACGTGACTGCCACGGAGAGGATGAATAGATAGATGGGCGGCAAGGGCATTTGCACAGGCCGCTCTCGAACCCTGATCTGCCGCTCATCGCTGTCAAGGTTTCCGGCGCGGTCCCTAACCACGAGGATGACCCGGTAGGTCCCTGTCTCCTCGAAGACGTAGTTAATGACACTCCCATCCAAGGTCACCGTCCCATCGGGACCCTCTATGGTCCAGGTGAAGCTCTCTATTCCGAAGTCGTCCGCCGAAAGACCACCACTGATGGTGACTAGTTGCTCCGGGTATGCCTGAGTCGGAGCCGTTATCTCAGCGACGGGAGGTGAACCGCGGAATACACGGAACTGCAGTCCCTTAACGGCGGCATTGCCTTGGACGTCAATGGCCCATATGCTAACGATGTAGTTGCCGGCTTCCTTAGGCACCACCACGGCCTCCCAGTAACCAGATCCGGCAAGCTGCAGGGTGATGTTGTCCTCGGTGGAGCCGCTCCAATGCCATATGCCCGCCGACACCGAGGCTAGCGTCGAGTTATCCAGGATCCGAGCGCGGAGGGTCATGGAAGCTCCCAGCTCGTTGACCGACGGCAGGACGGTAGCTTCGAGAATATCCGGAGGCCTGGAATCCACTATAGTGAAGGTCGCCTCTGCGGAGACCCACGAGCCTCCCCAGTCCGTGGCGGCGATCCTGAAGCGCTGGACGCCCAGAGACCAGAAGGTCCGATACAAAGCGTAGACACGGCGCTCCTCGTCGAAGCCCATGGAGACGTTGGTGACCTCGGA
>JBHHZZ010000035.1:0-16280 GCA_046758325.1 Thermoplasmata archaeon
GGACCTCCTTTCATCCAAAGGGCTTCAAGACCACCGCCAGCTGGGATGAGGTGCTCAGAATCCTCGGAAAGCCCTAGGGGGCTTGGGAACCGTTCAGACCTGAATGGAAGTGCGAATCAGGTCTTCAGGTACTCCCGGAGCGACCTTACCTTGAGCGGCGTATCTGTAGAGCACCGCGGATAGGATGGGCCAGGCAGCACCCCAAACAAGGAAGATGATGAACCAGTAGATGACAGCCACTGCGATGACAACGAGGCCAACCAACAGGGACACGTTGGTTACCAGATAGACGCCCGCGATGAGCGGGATTATTCCTAGAAATGCCAGAAGGACGAGGATTACTCCCATGCCCAGGCCTCCAACGAGAGTCTCCCCCCAGGTCTTCCTGAAGAGGGAAGCCGACCGCTTGAGGGCTGCCCAGGGACCAAGGCCTTCCGCCACGACTACGGGGATGGCCATGTAGCTGGCCAGGGTCCAGGTGATGCCAAGAGCACCTGCAATGATCCGGCCTATGAAACCGCCCCGACGGGCTATGGCTCGCAGGATGAGTCCTACGGTGGCGGTAAGGAGGGCCCACTTGAAAAGTTTGCCCACATGCTTGTTGGCCTGGCGGAAGGCATCCCCGATGGTGGGGCTCCCTCCCTCCAGACGAATCATGGCCGAGCCCACTACCGCCGCCTGAAAGTAGATGGCTATGAAGGCGGTCAAGAAGTAGAAGAGGAAGTAGAGGGCGTAATAGAGGTAAACTGACTGTTCCTGGATCTGCTCAATGAAGGCGATGTCCAAGATGAAGATGCTCGCCAGGAAGAGCCCCCACATCAATCCTGAAACGATCAGGGCCAAGAAAGGGAAGAGGAGGAGTTCCTTGTCCTTGCGAATGACCCCGAAGCTAACCTTGGTAAGCTGCCAACCCGTACCTATCCGACCCATGGCCTCTGGCAGGAGTCCTTCCCCCTATTAACTTTTCTAGCCCTTTCGCAAACGGGCGAAAAGTGCCATCTCTTCTCTCCTGAGTGTGAGTGTTTGGAGGCCCTCTACGGTCGAGCCCGTCCATCGTCAGATCATCAAGCTCTGCCACCATCGTCAGAATCCGTCCGTCGCCGCTGCTCCTTCACCGTGGACGTCTCGTGGATCTCGAGTTCTTCCGCCTCGACGGTGTCGATTGTGCAAAATGGGCCGATGCGAACGTTCTTGGCCTGGACGAGGCGGGCTCGGGTCGATTCCAGGTAGACATCCTGGCCCTCGATCGTATCCGCCTTGAGGTCGCCGCTCCTTTTCCCTCGTCGCACAGAGATTCTCAGCGCCTTAATTGTAGGCACTCGCGATTTGTCGGAGAGGTGAATGTCCACTTCCTGTGCCTCAATGCCCTTGCCAATCCTGAAGCGACCCCTGCTGGTGAATTGCTGGGTACGCACCCACTCCTCCACGACGAGCCTACCCATCACTATGACTTCCTGAGCGTCAAGAATGCTGCGCCCCACAGTCAAGGACCCAGAGGTGGTGAGCTCCTGAGTCCGCAAATTTGACAAGATTCTCGCCGAACCCGACGAGCGAAACTCCTGGGCCAGTAGATCGGACTCCACTTTCACCGATCCCGAGGAGCGGAATTCTTGACACTCGCAGGAACCTTCGATTTTGCAGGCACCGGAGACGCGCACCTCCTTTGCGCGAAGGTCGCTCGTCACCTTACCAGCCCCGGAGCACTTGAATTGGTCGATGGGCGTGTCGCTCGATACGACACCCGCGCCGCTAATGACTATCCTCCTTCCCTTCGCCTCCACGCGAGGGCCCAGGTTGGCAAATGCCTCTTTCACCCTTTGACCTACGTCCCCCATGCGTTGCTCAAACTCCTCCGAGCCGAAGGTCGCCTCCAGCTTCTGCCCCACCTGCTCTAGGACCGCCTCTATCGTTTCTTGGACGACCGTTTGGATATCTTTCTCAGCTACTTCCTTCTGCCCTTCAGGGGGCCTGGCCTCATCGTCGGGCTCACGCTCAGCGGGCATAGCATCATAACGCTCCCTGATTTCTTGATATGTCTCTTCGCTGATCTCGCCCCGCGCAAGCCTTTCCTCAAGCTGCCGAAGAAGTTCCTCTTTCCTCATCGAAGGAACCTCCCTGTGTCGCCTGACACCACCGCGAGAAAGCCCCGCTCCTCTATAATCCTTGTCTGAAGGTACCGCATCGGGTGGCCCCGCTCGTCGATTCGGGGTCGCAGGTCGCGACGCAAACTAGCCACCCAGCTCGTCGGAGTGGCATCCCGGCGATTCCACCAAGTGCCGTACGTGATTCCTTCCAGACGCGTTTCCGCACCTCCCTTCAGCGACCCAGGAAGGAACCCGTTGCCACTCTCTCTCCGTCGGGACTAGCAGGTATCTTCGCCTTGGCCGTCCTCTTAGACACTCCTCTAAGGGCGACGCTCCACTTGGCTAGCCATCTTCCGGCCCTGGAGGGCTTCTTCCCGTTGTGGTTCAGAGCCTCTAATACAAGCCAATGTGGGCTTGCGTCGCCGAACTCGGTTTTCACGTACTTCTTCAGTTCCGACGAGTACAGCGCAGTATCGCGGTCTAGGCGCACACTTCCTGGGGGGATTCCGAACATCTCGTTCTCCTCTATTGGGTATGCATGCAAGGTCGATATTTATAATGTCCTCAAAATAGAAATTGATAACCTTTACCGGTAGGGAGACGATATCCACCTGAAGGTGGAAGAACTGCCACGGACGAGGGCAGAGTCAAATATCATTTCTGGTCTACGTCGGCCCGTGGATGACGATTTTGCCTTGCTGCAAGTTGTTGCTTCGCCGAGCCGGCAACGCGTCCTGGCCTTGCTTGCCAAGGGTGTGGATCACCCCGAGGACCTTGCTCACAGGCTGAAACTCCGGCGGCAGAGTGTTGACAAACAGCTCCTCGAACTATACAGGTGGGGATTCGTCGACCGAAGCGCCGTCTTCCCCGCGGACGGGCGTCCCCGTATTGTGTACCGTCTCAGTGATCGCGGCCAGGAATTCCTCAGGCAACTTGAAACCCTCACTCAAAGCTACCGGGATGGCATTCTCGACGACTATCGGCGGAGCCTCGATTTCTTGGAGAACAAGCTGGCCGGAGGGGAGTTGGACGAGGACGCTTACCGGACGCAACGGAGGTCACTGGAGGCACGCTATCGGAGATTTCTGGAGGGGTGACGGCTGATGCTCTTCATCGCAGGTATCGGACGAGGGGGGTTCGTCGATATGACGAGACCTTGGAGGACGCGACAGGCCACATCCTTAAGACTATATCAAGGTAGAACGATGGCATCTCGTGAAGGTTGGCATCGCCGACCTCCCCCTGCATGAGGGCAGGGCCCCCAAGTGGCTCTTCAGGCGGATGGTGGAGCTAGGAGGCTCAATCGCCGAGGTCATAGTCTACGAGTACGGTAGGGAGGCCCTCTTGGAGAGGCTATCGGACCCCTTCTGGCTGCAGTGCTTTGGCAATGTCATGGGCTGGGACTGGGACTCGAGTGGTATGGGCACCGTCGTCACGGGCGCCCTAAAGGAATCCCTCATGTCCAGGGATTTGGGCATAGGCATAGCCGGCGGCAAAGGGAAGGTCTCCCGCCGGAGTCCTGAGGAAATCCGGCACCTTGGGGATGCGTACGACCTCTCTGATGATCGGACAGAGGCCCTGGTAAGGGCGAGCAAGCTCAGCGCCAAGGTGGACAACGCGGCCTTGCAGGATCAACACCAGCTATACCATCATTCCTTCATCCTGTCGGAGGATGGCAGCTGGGTTGTCATTCAGCAGGGCATGAACCCCCAGCGGGGATACGCCCGTCGATATCACTGGTACTGGAAGGAGGTACGCAGATTCGATGAAGAGCCCCACAGGGCGATCCTAGGCAAGAAATTCGGTAGGGCTCTAGACATGACGGCCGCAGAGAGCGAGGGAAGCAGGAAGGCCTCCGTGGACCTCGCCCGGGAGGACCCCAAGAGGATCACAAGGTTCCTCAGGAGCTTGAGGGAACCCGGGCAGCGGAGCCTGAGGGAGTGGACGGGGGAAGAGGACCCGTTCCGTTACTTCTCCATACCTAAGAACCTGAACTGGAACGCTCTGCGAAAGACCTACGACTTTCAGCCTGCGAACTATGAGGAGCTCCTGGGAATCCAGGGGGTGGGACCGGCCACTGTGAGGGCCCTAGCCTATATCTCCGAGGTCGTCTACGGCGAAATGCCAAGTTGGAGGGACCCGGTCAAGTTTTCTTTCGGCCTCGGCGGAAAGGACGGGATTCCCTATCCCGTAGACAGGGAGGCGATGGACGAGACTACCGAGGTCCTGGCCAAGGGCATTGAGGAGGCCCGGGTCGGCAAGAAGGATAGGCTCAGAGCGCTGAGGACCCTGAGGCGTCTCGTGCCTCAATAGGCAACATCTTTTACCGGCAACTCGGTATTGCAGTGCATGAAGCCGGACAGGACCTCCAGGGAGGTCCTCCAGGCCTCCCTCATAGGCTTCGTGGGCATCCTGATTCTCGGGGGCATATTGCTGCTGCTCGACATTGGAAGCCTTCTGGCCAAGGGGGAATCGTGGGCATTCATCTTCTCCTTCCTGTCGGTCAGCATCAGGGATTCCGCTCCATGGGCCTTCATCGCAGGGGGTTTCGTTGCTGGCCTGTACCTCCGCTCGCTCCTCCTCAGACCAATCCTCACTGCCACCCTCTTGGTGAACGTCTACATCTTCGTTTTTTCCCTGGTTTTCCACTCCGCGGTGGTGACCTTCAGCCTGTTCCTGGTGATGATTCAGGTCAGGACCTTCGTACTGGGAACAGTCATCTTCGGCATCTCCTTGTCCATCGGATCCCTGGTAAGGCTGGAGAAGGAGAGGCGAGAGGTCCGCTAGTGGTTTCGACATCGGGGAGGATGAGAGGTATGGTCCCAGGCCCTAGCCTTCCCCTATCCTCCTTTGCCCTCCCTCATACGGGGCATCCATCAGTTCCGCCATCTGAGCCGCCTTCACCGGGCCAATCTTAGGGATTTTGAGGAGATCCCTCTCGGACGCGGTCATGACTTTCCGGACGGTTCCAAACCTCTCCAACAACGCCCGGGAAAGGGTCTCTCCGATGTTGGGAAGCCCTTGCACCAGAAACTCCTGCTGCTCCCTCAGGCTCATAAACTTGGGCTTGTGCCTTAGACCGAACTCTCCACCCCTTCCGAGCTGGCGGCGATAGATGGTCTCAAGGATGAGGGCCGTCTGCCTCTCGTCAGGAGAGAAAAGGACCGGGATTCCCTCCTCTAGATGAAGGGTTATGAAGGCTCCCCATAGGGCCTTTGGATTCTTGTAGTCCTCCACCTGTCGCAGGTCACCCTCCACCAGGACTAGGGCCTTGGGATAGGTCTCCCTCAGTCTGGAGACCTGCTCGAAGAGCCTTTTCTTGATGATGGAGGAGAAGAAGTCGTGAATCGTTTTCCTCTCGACCCCCACCTCACCAACCACATAGTCTCCTGGGGCGATGGCCTTCCTCAGGACAGGCAGTCCCGCTTCCCGAAGATGTTTCTCAATCTCCAGGGGCTCATGTACGTCCACATATATGCGAAGGGAGGAACTCATGAGACACCAACTCTGGCAGTGTACAAGGGCTCTACCTGACGAAAGTAGTTTCGGCCTGTCCTCCCACCAATCCTTCGATTACCCTCATCCCGTCGCAGGACGTCGGATAGCGTTAGATGGTGGCACGGAGCAATTCGATGACCCTCTCGTTCTCCTCGAAAGTATTGTAGAAGTAAGGGGAGAGGCGTACTCGTGTCCCGCGGGAGTCGACGACCGTCCCCTGGCTGACGAGATGCGAAGCGGCTTGAGGGGCATCCCGATGCTCGATCATTACGATCCCCGTGCGGGACCTAGGTGGCGGTGCCCGGACATCGAGTCCAGCATCCTCAGCCCGCTCGATGAGGTCATTCGCCAAGGCGAGTGTCCGCTCTCGGATGCGCCGGGGTCCCACCTCCATGATGATGTCGAGACCCGCATCAGCGGCGAAGACGGCAGCGTTGGCAGGCGTTCCCACCTCGAACCTCCGAGCGTCTTCCCGGAAGGCAAAGCGTCGTGGGTCGAACTCAAACTGATACGTGTTCCCGAACCAGCCGGTGAAGGTGGGGGTGAGCTGCGAGAGAAGGTCACGACGTACGTACAGGAAGGCGAGGCCCGGTCCGCCGAGAAGCCATTTGAGAGATCCGGAAATATACACATCGACCCCGAGGGAAGGGACGTCCACGGGAAGCTGTCCCGTGGCGTGATAGCCATCGACGATGCAGAGGGCACCCATTCGGTGGGCCATGCGGGCGATCTCTGCCACGTTCTGAATGAATCCGGTGGCGAAGAACACATGGGTTGTGGCCGCGGCGACTGTCCTCTCGCTGACCGCTTCTTCGAAGGCGCTTGTAGGCATCGTCACTGTGTCCGGACTCGAGATGAGGTCCACCTCCACACTTGGACGTACCATCCACTGGTAGGGAATCGTAGGAAAGTCAAGCTCCGTCGTGACGACTCTGTCCCGATCGCCGTACGAGAGGGCGCTCGCTACGCTTGACAGTGCGGAGGAGACGTTGGGCGCCAGCGCGATCTCCTCCCTAGCCGCCCCGATGAGTCCGGCAAATTTCGCCGCGAGGGCGTCGATCGCATCCATCCATCGCTCGTACCAGGCGTGAGCGCCCAGTTCATTCCAATCTCGCGTGAAACGCGTGATGGCGTCCTGGACCCGCGTGGACAGGGGGCCGAGGGAGCAGGTGTTCAGGTAGCTCTTCGAGCGAAAGATCGGGAACTCGTCGCGGTAGGCCTCAAAATCCATCATCTCACCAGGACGGCATGGCTGAAGCCCTACAAATTCCTTGGCCAGAACACCCTCACTTCAAGAACTCCTCCAACCGCCTCTGTGTCGTCTGAAAGGAGTACAGCTTGCTCCTGTCGAGCCACCTCCTCAGAGGAATCCTCAAGCGTCCCCCCAGAACCTCGAGGCTCTCCTCCAATGTGGAGAATCTCTGGCTTCCCTCCCTCAAGGCATGCCGAGCCAACTCTCTGAAGCGCCATACGCCCAAGGGAATCCACTCCTTGTAGACCTCCAGGAAGGCGATGGCCGTCGCCTGACGCCGGATGTCGTTCAGGTACTCGAGAATGGGTAGCCTGACGGCGTGGTAGGCACCCAGAAGGTTCTTGGGATAGCTCCTGCGACCCCATGTCAGCTCATAGTCCTCTGCGGGCCCGGCGGCGTAGCTTTCCCATCCTTCGAGAGCCTCAAACATCCAAGGTCCTGGCAGCAGCAGGATCTGAACGTTGTTTGCCACGGCCTCGTAGCCGAAGAGGTGGTAATCCCCCAGCTCCTCATACCTACGAACCCTCGACCTCAGCCTCTTCCCTAGGATGTCATCGATGGCTGTGATACTCCACTCGGTGGGAACCAACCGCCGCCTCCGCGCTTGTCCTAGAAGACCAAGGCTAAGAATACGGGTCACGTGCCTCTGCCCTATGCCGTGGCGGTACAGGTCCCAGGTCCCCTCCTCGGCCAGGAGGTCTGTATCGGATACCACGTAGTCGACCCTCCTGGGAACCTTGGGGTTCTCGGCTATCTTCAGGGCCTCGAAGGGCGCTGAGGGGCCCACAGGGGGTCCTCGGGGGGAGAAGTACACCTGGAGGCCTGGTCTCTTCGTCAGTAGCATCTCCGCGTGGACGGGGTTCGAGGCCATAGCGACCTCCTGCACGGCCTCCAGCTGCCTGCCCGGTTGCCTCGCAACGTCGACCCTTACTCTCCTCTTACCCCGTACCATCGACATTCTAAGAGTGAGAATATCTTGGAGGGAGAGGCCGAGCCAGCTCTCCTCTGCATCCATGAGGGAGACATCTTCATCGGTGGGAGGGACAAGGGGCCCGGCCAGGACCTTTGGGTACCCCCACTGCCCCACAAAGGCTGCCGGGGGCGTCGCTCCGTACAGGGTGGTGCCCTGGCGCTGACGGAAATCTCGGGCCCAGGCTCTAATCCCCTCGAGCTTGGGACACGTGGAGAACTTGCATCGCTTCCAGTCCCCTCGACAGATGGGACAGGCCATCTCTCTCGTTCTCTCGAGGCTTCCTGTCGCTACGGGATTCGTGGCAACCAACTGCTTCTTATATCTCTTATCAGGCTCTTATTTTGCGGTCAAGTATCTCGCTGGATTGCTGTCGCTCTCCTCCAAGATGCCGCTGGAATTGAGGGCTAAGATTCATGTCCTAACCCGTATCTCGCATGGTGATGTTGACAGCGAGTATTGAGCGGCATGGTTTTCCAAAGGTGCTCACCGGCGGTCTCGTCCTTGCCCTTATGGCTGTTCCTCTCAACACGACCTGGATCCTCAACTCCTGGGAACATCGCCTCCCTTTCAGCGCCCCCGCAAGCGACCTTAACTTGCCCGCTGACTCTTGGCCACTTCCTCGAGGGGATAGAGGTCGGACCGGGTCTAGCTCGGGAAAGTCAAATATCGTTGAACCTCGTGTTCTTTGGACATTCGAACATGCCGATCAACCCAGGTCTGTGGTTTCGGGAGACGTTTCGGGCGACGGCAAGGCGGAAGTTGTGTTTGGCACGGATTCAGGTCTCCTATACGTCATTTCAGGTCCTGACGGGAGCCTTATGTGGAAACACCAGCTACCAGGCAGTGGGGCATACGCGTATCTTGTGGATGTCGCCCTGGGCCGTCTCGACATACTGGTCAACTTCGATCTGGAAGAAGGCGTGAAGAGCCTGTGCCTCATCTCGTATCCAGAGAGGATTACGGTATGGTGCTACGATTTGCCTGGCTTACTGACAGCTCCGATGGAAGTAGTCTTGCCCAATGGTAAGACAGGCATCTTCGTCGGCTTCGCTGATTTCTCCACAGGGGAGTCCGGAATTCTGGCGTTGGATTTAGATGGAGTTCCCAGGTGGAAGGTGCTTACTGGCTGGAGTCCCATTTCCATGGCGTTAGGAAATATCGATGGAGACCTCGGCGATGAGGTCATCGCAACAACACAGGGAAGGGCTATCGCTCTGAAGCTTGGTGGTGATGGGCAGCCTTGGACTCTCCTCTGGAGTCTCGATCTGCCTGGCGATTCCCCATTGGTGACTCACGTCGCCGACCTGGGGGGAGATGATAGACCAGAAGTCGTGCTTGGCGCAATACCAACCGCTGAGATTCCTAGGTTCGAAATCTCCGTGTTGGCAGGGGACACTGGGATCCCCTTGTGGACCCGCTACATCAGCGACCTTTTCTTCTCCCCAGCAATCGGCGACGTAGACGGAGATGGAAAGGGCGAAGCTGTTCTGCTGTCCACCAGCGGAAATCTGTCGGTCCTGGATGGTTCTGATGGAGGAGAGCTGTGGACATCCACCATAGAGCAACCTACTTCATCGCCAATCCTGCTCAATCTGGAGGGGGACGAGGTTCTGGACATTATCGTGGGAATTGAGGGAGCTGTTCAGGCAATCCGGGGAAGCAATGGGGAGAAGCTGTGGGATATTTCCTACGGAGCAGGAGTTTCCTACGTAGCTGCTGCAGACCTCGATGGAGACGGCTGGGACGAGATTTTGGGGGTAGCTGGCGGGACTCTATTCGCCATTGACGAACGTCCTCCTGACATTCTCTTCATGGCACTTCTTGTTGGTGCTGGAGTGGGTTCGAGCGCCATGGTGGCAATTCTCCTATGGCGGCGCTTTCAGAAAAAGTAAGTGGACGGTCATACGCGACCCGTGAAACGGCCAGACCAGCAAGCGTATTGCGGTTACGAGCGTTAGTAACGGCCGGCTGAACGGGTCGCCCGAAGGCTTCCCGCTTACACCGCCGTCCTATCAAGCCCGTCTTCTACGGATGCCCTTGAAGGTGCCTCTTTTCAGGGGTGGCTTCGGGCTTAGATGCTTTCAGCCCTTATCCACGTGGCGCGTGGCTGCTCGGCAATGCCCGGCCGGACAACCGATAGACTAGAGGCGCCGGATCCCCGTTCCTCTCGTACTCAGGGATCCTTCCCCTCAGGCACCAAGACACCCCCAGCGAAAAGCAACACACCTGTCTCACGACGGTGTAAACCCAGCTCACGATCCCTTTTAATGGGCGAACAACCCCACCCTTGGCAGCTAATGCACCACCAGGATAGGGAGAGCCGACATCGAAGTAGCAAGCCTCCAGGTCGATGTGAACTCTTGCTGGAGACAACTCAGTTATCCCCGGGGTAACTTTTCTGTCATCGACCGGCCTCATGAGTAGGCCTGGTCGGTTCGCTAGGCCCTGCTTTCGCATCGTGGATGGTCGTTGGGCCCATCCACGTCAGGCCGGCTTTTGCCCTTGCACTCAGCGGTAGATTTCTGACCTACCTGAGCCGACCTTTGGGCGCCCTTGTTATCTTTTTGAGGGCGTGGCGCCCCACCCAAACTGCCCACCTATCGTTGTCCCTCCGAAGAGGTTAGCGATACGAAATCCGAAGGGCGGTGTTTCATTGTTGCCTCGGTACCGACCTGGCGGCCGGCCCTTTGTAGCGGCTCCCGCCTACACTACACATCGAACCTCATATCGCAGCGACAGGCTGCAGTAAAGCTCCACGGGGTCTTCGCTTTCAGCTGGGGGGTACTGGACTGTGCGCCAGTAAGTCAGTTTCAGCGGCTTCCAGGCGGGGACAGTGGGGCTCTCGTTGGGCCTTCATGCAAGCCGCCAATTAAGCGGCAAGGTATTACGTTCACTTCTGTTACTTTAGTGACCCTCCCGTTGAGGAGGGCGGGCAACCATTTCTGGATGCCTCCCCATGTCGCCATGGGGGTCGGACTGTATCTTCACCGGGTTGAATCGGTGTCCGGCGTACAGTCTCTGAGGATTCTAGATGCTGAGTTATTTCGTCGTCGGTTCATCTCTAGGGAAAGCTGAGCCACTTTCACAAGTCCCGCCTCCGTAAGGTGGTCTCCGCGCCTCATTATGCGGATCACCTCCGCGAACTTCTCGAAGTCGTCCCTCTTTTTGGTCCACAGCGAATGAGTCTCGAAAAACTTGACAATCTGGGTCAAGCTCTCGAGGCCTCGGACCCTGAATTCCTTCTTGTCAGCGTTATTAACGGTGACATAGCCGCAGTCGAAGAAAGACTGCATTTGATTCAGGACCCTCTCATTCCTGCAGTGCTGGACGACCCGAAACTCAGGCAGAACCTGCCAACCCATCTTCATCGCCGGTTGGCGATTGATGGCAACATGGAAGCAACCTTCCCCGTCGACGAATCCGACGATCCACTGTGCATCCAGTCTTTCCTGCTGATTACCTGCACCCATCGCATTGTCACTGTACCGGGCATTGCCTCGGCATCTATCTCCCTTTGGCAGGGAGCTGGCCGAAAGTACCCGGACGAGTAGCGTGGGATACGACAGGCTTTCCAGCATATGGCCGGATTTTACTAAGGCAGACTTCCTACCTTAAGAGGGTCATAGTTACCCCCGCCGTTTACCGGCCCTTCCTCCGGTTGTACCCGGCTTTCAGGTACCGGCACTGGGCAGGCTTCAGCGGCAATACACACCCTTTCGGGCTCGCTGCCACCTACGTTTTTATTAAACAGTCGGAGCCCCCCGGTCACTGCGACCAGCCATTCACATGGCTGGCACCCCTTCTACCAAGGGTACGGGGCCAACTTGCCGAATTCCCTCGCCTGGATTACGCCGATACGCCTTGGGCTTCTCACCCAGGGGCACCTGTGTTGGTTCTCGGTACGGATCTACAGGCTGGCCCCAACGCCCTTTTCACGGGCACCAGGGATCAGCCGAAGAGGACTACGTCCTCCCCATCACGCCTTCACCCCCTTCTCGCCATTACGGCCCTCCAGGGGCTTGGACGCTTGAACGCAGTGGCTACCACGTTCGGCCTACCCCGATGCGTCAGGCATTGGGCAGAGACCTGTAGAGTGCAGGAATATTAACCTGCTACCCTTTCGACTGCCTCGGTTAAGGACAGCCTTAGGACCGACTAACCCTCGGCTGACGAACATTGCCGAGGAACCCTAGCCCCTACGGCGGTGCCGATTCTCACGGCACTTTGCTCCTACTCCTACCAGGATCCTCGTTCGAACGCGGTCCACTTGACCTCACGGCCAAGCTTCTACCCGCGCACGACGCCTCCCTACCGGATTACCTTCCGGTACCCTGAGGTATCGGCGGCCGGCTTAGCCCCGTCCATTTTCGGTGCCCATGGTCTCGGCGGGTGAGCTGTTACGCTTTCTTTGAAGGATGGCTGCTTCTAAGCCTACCTCCCCGCTGTCTGAGACCACGGACGCCCTTTTGGTCACACTCAGCCGACACTTGGGGGCCTTAACCTCAGTCTGGGTTCATTCCCTCGCGGACGTGAAGCTTACCCCACACGCCCTCACTCCCGGGGTCTACGGCGATGGCAAGTTCGGAGTTTGACAGGACGCCGAGGGATTTCTCCCCCTAAACGCCCAATCCGTAGCTCTACCCCACCATCGACCTCGCCCGAGGTCTAGCTGCGACTAGTTTCGGGAGGAACCAGCCATTCCCGGTCTAGATTGGCCTTTTACCCCTACGCCCAGGTCATCGGAGCGATTTGCACGTCAGCACCCGTTCGGTCCTCCACCTCCCTTTCGGGAGGCTTCAACCTACCCAGGCGTAGATCGACCGGCTTCGGGTATCCCACCAACGACTCCTGGCGAGCTCACCACGCCCCTCACCCTTGCGGGCTGCGGGCAAGTTGCTTTCGCTTCGGCTCCCCCCCTTCGGGGTTAACCTCGCCGTTGGTCAGAACTCCCTGGCCCGTTTTTCTAAACGGAAGATAGAACGCTGCTCCGCCTTGCGGCATCTTCGCTTTCACGCCCTATCAGTCTGTAGCTGTCTGGTTTCAGGCTCTTTTCACCTCCCGTCAAGGGTACTTTGCATCTTTCGCTCACGCTACTACTGCGCTATCGGTCTCGGGTCGTATTTAGGGTTGGAAGTCCATGCCTCCCAACTTCCCGCGCGATATCCGACGCACGGTACTCTGGATACCCTGAATCTCCACCCCAGCATACCCCTACGGGGCTATCACCCTCTTTGGCGCTCCTTTCCAGGAGACTTCGGATTCGCTAGGTGAGGAGTGCCAGGGTCCAAAACTCCACATCTCCCTCCCCTTTCGGAGAGGGATTCGGTTTGCCCTATGCCCTCTTTGATCGCCTTTACTGAGGGCATCTCGTTTGATTTCTCTTCCTCCGCCTACTAGGATGCTTCACTTCGGCGGGTTCCCACTCCTTACGGAGCGTCCCCGAAGGGACAGGAAGTCCCATTGGGTCATCGCCGGATCACAGGTTCCTTGCGCCTACCCGGCGCTTTTCGCAGCTTGGCACGACCTTCGTCGGCGCCCGAGCCAAGCCATTCCCCAGACAGCGTGGTTAACCGCAGACTTACTGGTCTGACTAGCGTCCAGGTCGCGTATGACCGCTTCAACGAACGCTGTGCCAACGAGGCGTCTGCCTCTCCAGCATTCTCGACCCTTCCCCGAGGAACTAGCCTCTCCGGGTGCACATTCGGCTCCTCAACATCAACGCAGGGATGCCGCTATCTTTTTGCGCAGAGCCCTTCGTTGAAGAGCAACCCATATAATGAGCAGGTGGGTATATAAGGATTATCTCTGCGATTCGCTTAGGCAGCCTCTCGTTGCCTGAAGGCGCACAGCCTGTCCTGCACCGTGTTCCTGTCCAGGCGCCTTCCGTAACTAGCCTGTTTTCAGCCTCTGAGACAGATGTTGGACAACTGCCAGGTCATCCGCTAGCCAGCTGTCCTTGCACAGAACCTCTCGATGTTGTTCCAGGACGCCTCTACAGCTTCGGCCGTATCCTCTCTGCCTTTCCCTTGCTTATCAACACCTGGGCCACCTCTTCCGGAAGGGTCACCACGTCCTCCTTCTTCAGCCGGTAGGTGACGTCCAGTCCCAGGAACGGGGGTATGTCCTCCAGGACCCTCACCAGGACCTGATCCGGAGCTGCCTCCTTGGGCGCTTCCTCCTTCTCCTCAACCTCCTCGGCCTCCCCCTGACCCTTCCTCGACTCCTCCACCTCCATCGCCAGGGCCCTGAGTCGACCCCTCTCCAGCACCTCCAGCATGGCCTCAAAGGACTCCTCCTCTTCGGGGGTCAGGGGAGTGGTGTCCACGGAGGCCCCAGAGGCAGCGCTGGAAGCCAAGAGTAACATCTTCCTTTCCCTGTACTGGTATATCTGATCCCGTCTCTTCAAAACCTTCCTGAGCTCATCGCGCAGGAGGGCAGCCTTGGCCGAATTCGGGTCGTGAGAACTCTCCTTACTCAAGTCATCCTCCAGACTCGCCACGTATTTCTGTACCCGCTCCCAGAAGTCTCGTTCCAAGGGTGTGAGAGCCTTCTTCTGACTCTCTTCCCGGTACACCTGGAGGATCCGCTCGAGAGTAACTTCCTCCCCCGCCACGGTGCCCTATAGGAAGGTCATTATTTGAGGGTGATGGCACCCTGTGGGTTTGAGTCTAATGTGAGCTTGAAGCCGCAGTAGCCAACCCCGGCCGCGCCGCTGGGAGACGGTTAGAAGGGAAGGGCTACAGCAGTGGACTGGCGCCTTCCAGGCCAAGAGGGTTTGTGTGCGGCGGCGAACAACGACTGGACGAGGGCCGTTGGTGTTGTTGTTCTACTGCTGGGGCCTCCAGATGAGGAGCACGATCCTCGTCCCCCTCTCCTGAGCCACGAAGCCGTTGCCATGGACGAGGCGAATGTCAAGGCTCAGGCCGCTGCCTCCACCTCCGGGCGACGGTGGATGTGGGCACGTTCGGCCCCCAGAACCCTATCAAGCCGCCAGGTCGACATCGGCTGGCATCTAAGCGCAATATTTATTTGGAGATGCTTCCATCTGGTCCTTGGAGGGCCAGGGGTGTGGGGATAGCCTTCGGCCTTGGGGGGCACCGAGGAGTCAATTTGTTCGTCTGCTACCACAGCCGCTAGCAGCGGAATGGGCCGGACATGAATCCCCATCTCCTTTCCTGCCGCGCCGAGGAGGGGCGCTCGAGAAATACCCAGGCCCCGCTAAACGGGAGGAGGTGAGATTCATGATGCGTAGTCTTGCGAGCGCGCTGGCCATCCTGCTGGGACTTTCCGCTCTTCTCCTGCCTGTTTCAGCTGCTCCGGTTGAGGGGACCGTCGTCATCGGGGACTTCGAAACTGGCAGTCTGTCCCCATGGACGGAGAATTTCGCCGAGCAGATCCCGGAAATCTGCGTTTGGATGTGCGGCGAAATCCACACCGAAGTCCATCCAAGGGTCTCTGGCAATCCCGGAACCGGCTCTTACGTCCTTCACACGCGCTATGGGGGGCAGAGCGGCGGCCACACCGGTGTGCGGTTGATCCGGGATTTGTCGTCGTTGGACATCTCCTTGGACCGGGCCCACAAGCTTAGCTTCTACATCCAGACCAACGTCAATCCCTGCGGAACCGACTGCTGGAGAATCGTCCAGGTCTTCCTCACCTACACGCGACCCGACGGTTCCCTTGGGGGAGAACTCTGGAGCCGATACTGGTGGTTCGACGGGTCCCCTACCTCGTGCCGCGACTGGTGCTTCAAAGAGTTCGGGGCCGAAGGCGTCTTCGAGTTCGACCTGACAGCCATAATTCCGGAAGCGGACCGAAACCAGGAGACCTTCCTTACCGAGATTCATCTCATCCATGCCTACAAGTCCTTCGGAGCCTCATCCACGGAGCCGCTAGAGACCTTCTGGGATGACATCCGATTCACGGTTGCGTCAGCGACTGTAGGTGCCAACATCAACATCGACCCTGACACCCTGAACCTGAGGAGCCGGGGCCGCTTCATCACGGCCTACATCGAGATTCCGGATCACGACTTGAGCCAAGTCGACATCGGCTCCGTGATGCTCAGCGATGGCGTCGGCGAAGTTCCCGCCGTCTCGGACCCCGATTTCGGATTCGTGAAGGACCCTGAAATCCGTGACAGGGACGGTGACGGCCTGCCGGAGCTCATCGTAAAGTTCAGCCGGGAGGCGGTGAAGGAGGTGGTCACGACAGGCTGGAACACCCTGACAGTCTCCGGGACGGTAAACGGCTTGCCCTTCGAGGGGAGCGACACGATTCGAGCAATCGGCAGTGGAAGGTGACGCGGTTCCGGACGCCGAACCTTCCCCCTCTTTTCATTTTTCGCCTCCTCGGTTGCATCTCCCTTCTTTCGTCTGCTTCGGTGAGCGGGGGCCGAGAAATTCTGCGCTCGGGGTGCTATCGAATCAGGAGTCACCTTCGTGACAACGTTTAAGTCCAGGCTCCACCATGC
>JBHHZZ010000036.1:0-15706 GCA_046758325.1 Thermoplasmata archaeon
CACGGCCGGCCTGGGAGCAGGACCTGGAGGCTTCTTCCGAGCGGGCCGGCCGGGCGCAGGACAAGGAAGAGATCATGGAGAGGTTGCGGGCGCTAGGGTACTTCTGAGGACCCCGACTGTGCTTCCTGCAACACACCCTAGCGCTACGTCGAGTCCTAACCAGTGGTTCAGGTGAAGTGATCGACGCTCCTGTAGAATCCTCCCCCCGCTTTTCAGGCTAGGCTTCACCAACGGCCTGTCTTGCTGCTATCTGATAAAGTACCTCATGATCGGCTGTCTCTCTGATCTGCGAAGCACCTCCACGAATCCGGTCTTGAGAAAAGCGGACACAAGGCCGGTGAAGCCTTCACAGCCTGTGAGCTCACCCTTCGGTTCGATGGGATACCCTTCGACGACGCTTGCCCCGCTCTCCTTGGCGTAATCGATGGCAGCCTGCAGCAGTTTGGCCATGAGTCCGTGTCCTCTGAAGGGTTCGGCGACGAAGAAGCAAACGATGGACCAGACCGGTCGGTCATCAACTCTCTTCAGGGTGCGGGACCGATCCAGCACGGGATAGGTTTCCCTCGGGCCCACGGAGCACCACCCGATGGGCTGGCCGTTGGCGTAGGCCAGGATGCCCGGGACCTGACCGGAATCCACGATGGCTTTCATGGCCCGCTTTCTCTCCTGGCCTGATTGCTTATGGAACGCTGCTCGGGTCAGTCTCCACCACATGCACCAGCAGCCACTGTATGCCCCTCGCTCCCCGAAGAGCACCTCGAGGTCCTTCCACCTCTCGGGAGTTACGGGACGATATTCCAGCTCAGGAAGCGAGGATGGTTCGGTCTCCATGCCTTTCCTCCTCCCGACATCGCGAGACTGTCGCAGAGCGACAAGGGAGTCAGCATAGTTATTCGTTACGGAAGCCGCAATGGGTGGGTCCGTCTAATGAACGCGATTTTTGTTAGACGCGATCCTCCCCATCGCCTTCTTCCCTCCTTCTGGACGCTCCGTTGCTGACTTTTCCCGCGTTTGCCGCCGCGGCATGGGCTTTTAAATATCAGGAGGCTTCGTTAGACGGACCCTGGGTGATGCTTTGGTTCCTCCAATCATGGCGGCGCCTCTTGTAGGCGGGATGAATTGCAGTGTGGGCCCTTGCCCATCGATGTAGATCGAAGGGTAAATGGTTATGGCAAGAGGTCATATGGCCGAGCGGGGGGAGCTCGAATGAAGTTGGAATACGTTGGGCTGCGAGTACGGGACCTCGACAAGGCTACGGAGTTCTACACAAACGTCCTCGGCCTGGAACTGCTCCGCCGGCGGAAGATGGAATGGACGGGTGGGGAGATCGCCATGCTCAAGGATCCGACATCGGGGCAGATGCTGGAGTTGAACTGGTACCCTGAGGAGGAATACCGGGGGGGCGACGAGCTGGACCACCTCGGCTTTGAGGTCGAAGACGCGGAGACCTTCCTCGTGAAACTTGAGGAGGCGGGATGTGAGGTAGCCTACCCGCTGGAGGAGCGCGGCTCATACTTATACGCGTGCGCAACCGATCCTGATGGGATATGGATCGAGATATACTCGGAGAAACGTTGACCGGGACCTCTCTTGGCGGTCGGTATCCTTCGTTCTCCAGACTTCGTAGGTCCGCTGGTGATGGAGTATTGAAACCTGTCGGCAGCACTCCTAGTCGTCCGGGGCGGGTTCCCTCGGAACCGTTAAGGTGAAGGGGTTTGATAATCTGGCGGCGATTGCGACTAGGTCGCCCCAAGGGGGAGAGATATGACGACCCAGCAACCCAAGGAGATGGAGGCGCTTCAGAGGTGGATTGGCGCCTGGGAGGCCGAGTATACGGTCGCGTTTCCCGACGGCGAGGTTCAAGCAGGCACGATGACTGTCATCGCCGCGCCCATGGCGGCGGGGCAAGGGGTGCACATGGAAGCGGAGGGAACGATCACAGGCATGGAGCCCTGGGAGGCTCATGCCCTCTGGGGGTTTGACAGCGGCAGCGGGAAGGTGCATTGGTTTGCCGTCTCCTCCATGGGCGAGGTACACGACCACGAGGGAGTCTGGAAGGACGATGAGACACTCGAACTCGAGTGGAGGGGTCTGGAGGAAAGGGAGGAGGCCATCGAGCGCACAACGTTCTACTGGAAATCGCCTAACGAAGTCGAGATGAAGACCTTCAACACCGTGGGCGGTAAGCCGGGCCATACCATCGAGGGCACTTGGAGGAAGCAAGGGTAGCGGCCAGGAAGACATCTTGCAAACCGACAAGGTAGAGCGCCCCACTCTCATGCGGGCACCTCACGTTATCCCGCTGCGAGCAAGACCGCCAGCGGCAGACCAGTCGGTCATTCCTGACCGCGAGGGGAGGATTCTAGTGTGTGTTAGGCGTACTTAACAACTTGGCCCATGGAGGAGTCAGCGTCAGAGGCTAGCCGCCTCGAGGGAGATGGATCTGGCTGATGTCGGCGTCCTGCTCTGGGAACGGCGAGGGGAGATGGAAATCGATCTACTGGACACCCTGATGGGACGTGAAGCCCTTCGCCAAACTGCAGAGCCGCTTCCGGATGCTGTACGTATGGAGTATGGATGGCTCTCTCGGCAACAGCTGAAGGCCTGGATTAGAGAACTCGGCTGGATCCGATAGTCCCGGGCAACCCTTGACCGGTCAATCGTGATGCTGTGGGTTTCCTGATCGTGACTCTCGCACTCCTGGGTAGTACCTTGCGGGAATCAGCGGTTGCCTTCGAGGCTCGCTTGTTCTGCTGGCCTGCCTGCCTCGAGAACCGGGCTGAGTCTACCTCCACCACGTGCACCATCAGTGGCGCAGGCCCTCTGCTCGGCTCAAAAGGCTGGCTTGCGGGAGAGGTTCGGCCCAGAAATGGGGCTCGCCCAAGCTCTCCGGTAAGACGTGCCAATCCGTAGGATGGCGGATTCGTATGATAGATAAATGAAAAGGGAAAGGGGGAAAATCAAGGAGGACCCGACAGCTGATCCTAATCGCGTTCATCGTTGTAATGCGGGACGCAGAGCGGATGTCGTAGAGGCTGTTGAGCAATTCCGTTACCATTCATCCCACCCGACTTGTCCTGCGCTCCAAACATTCCGTCTGCATTAGGGTTCAGTCCTGCATGGTCGGCCGCCGTATCGATTCCACCGGCGCTCGCTTCAGGATGTGCCGCCGCCTGGAAGGATACCAAGACCATACTCATCAAAAGAAGCCCTGAAAGACCCAGCATCACCTTCGCAGTTCTCATATCTCACTCACCTCCTCCCGCCTTGCGAGCCCTGGGTACTTGTACAGCGCCCCTCCTCGGCGCAGGTCTAAGTAGATTAGTCCCTGGTTAGGCTCTGTCCTCAGGTCAAACTTCGGTCTGCTCGGACGGCGCAGACCCATAACGTTTATACCCTCTGGCGACCAACCTGTTCCGGGGGAAGTGTGGGGACGAATCCTCTTCAAATCCTGTCGAACCAGGAGAACCTCGCGATCTTGTCCGCCCTGACGACGGGACCGAGCTACGCACGGCTTCTCGCCAATCTGCTAGGTCGGCACGAGACTCAGATCACCCGACGGCTACGGACCCTAGAGCGGGCAGACCTGGTGGAAAGTCGATGGAGCCGTCATGACGGGAAGAACGTCAAGCTGTACACCCTGAAGACCCGCCGGTTCGAGGTCCTCCTGGAAGCCCAGGGCTATCGGATGAAGCCTGCCACTTCGGCGCCAAGCTCTCGCCCATCGCCCGATCTGGGGCATCTGCCCGGACGCCAGCCGTTGTTTGGGCGGGATGAGGAACTCGCTGCTCTCGCCGAGCCTGGTATGCGGTTCATCATAGTGGTGGGCCTGCCGGGCATTGGGAAGACGAGCCTCGTGGCCGAGTTCGCCCACCAGTACGGGGCGGACCGGGTCCTGTGGCATGGCTTGACGCCCTTCGATACCTCACAGCGTCTGCTCGAGGTCGCCGCACGATGGGTCGCCCCCGTCGATTCGCCCTTGGTCCGCATGTTTGAGGGGCCCGGATTAGACCTGGCCGCGGCCTTGGAGAAGGTCACGAGCCGGCTCGCCCGTCGGCGGGTGCTCATCGTCTTGGACGACTATCAGAAGGTGAGGGACGAAGGAATCAACGAGGTCGTCCGCCGGTGGCAGCGAGACCTCCGGTACGGCAAGCTGATCGTCATCTCGCGAACCCGTCCGCCCATAGACCTGGATCCGAGGTCCCAGATCCTCGCCTTGTCCGGCCTCCGGCCTGAGGCTTCTCGGGCCCTTCTGCGGAGTCGAGGTCTGCGGGTCTCCCCCGGAGAGCTTCAGCGGCTGCAGCGTGACTACGGCGGACACCCCCTGACCCTGATCCTCTATGGCCGCCAATCCGCAGGTGACCCAGAGTCGGCCCGGAGAGTGTTGGAGGACCTCGGACGCAAGGCCGTGGACGCGCTAGACGAGACGAGTCGTACCCTCCTTCTGGCCCTGGCGGCGGTGCGGCGGCCTCAGGAGCTGGCCGCCCTTCGCCTCCTCACAGACATACCGGATCCGAGTCTGTGCCTGATTCCCTTGGAGCGTCGGGCCCTTGTCAGGTCCATGAGTCGCGGCTACGCCGTCCACGAGGTGCTTCGGGAGGCCCTGGCACCCATAGTGGATGACCGACGGGAACTGCACCAGCGGGCGATGACGATGTACCTGAAATCAAACGAGGCGGAGGATATCCTTGAAGCCCTCTACCACGCCGTTCGGGCAGACGACCTTGCTGTGGCCGCCGGAATCCTTGAGGCCGACCTACTTCAGGAAAGGCATCGAATGATTGACAGGGGATACCTCCACCCGTATCTGGAGGTCCTGGACGAAATTCCCGTGGCACGTCTCGGTACGAGGCACCGGGCGCTGGTTCACTACGGGCGAGCCCGTATCCTGGCCGCCATGGCAAAGCAATCGGCCGCGATTCAGGAATTCCGGCTCGCAGAGGATCTAGCCGAGTCCTCTGGGGAACCCCGGTTACTCGGTATCGTCCTGCGGGAGTTCGGGTCGGTCTTGAACTCGGCTGGACGTAGGGACGAGGCTGAACGGGCCTTCCGTCGTTTCCTAGCCATCGTCGAGACCGAGGAGTGGACATCCCAGAAAGCTGATGCGTTGTGGAGGTTGCACACGGTATATCACAGGCAGGATGCCACGCCACGAGCCCGAGAATTCTACGACCTCGCCCTTCGGGAGGCCAAGAGTATCGGGGATGAGGAGCTCGTGCTCGAGATCACCACGTTCTGTTCGATGTCGTGGCCCCAGGACAGACGGCGGGTCATGCCGACGCTGCGAAGGCGTGCGGCCCTCTACCGAAAACTGGGCCGGCCTGTTCAGGTCGCCCAGGTCCACGCCTACTTGGGCGAGATCGCGTGTCGATTGGCGCGATGGACGGGCAGCCGTGGCAGGAAGTACGCCCAGGAGGCCCTCGGCTACCTCGATCGTGCAGTGACTGCCTTCGAGACTCTGGGCGACGCTAGGCAGGCGGCCAATGCGCGCTCCTGGAGGGCCCTCGCACTCTTCTTGACTGATAAGACTGAGGATGCCGAGTCGGAGGCAAAGGTCGTCCTCACGATGCAACGGGACCTGGGACCTGACCATTCGGCCATCTTGGGCAATGAGGTTCTCGCCTACGTCAGCCGGTCTCAGGGGAACCTGGAGGCAGCTCGACGGGCTGCTGATTCAGCGGTCCGTATGGCCCAGCGGCTGGATTGTCGATGCAAAGGAGTGGTCCAGGTAGAGAGGGCCCTCGTTGAGGAGGCTTTGGGCCACCTCAGCGAATCGCGTCGGATGCTCAGGGAAGCCGTCGAGGAAGCGATTCGGAGAGGCACGCCGGACGAGGCTAGCTATGCACGACGTGTAGCCCGTCAGCGAGGCCTGCGCTTCACATAGATCGGTCCCGCAGCCCGTCTCCATCCTCCTGTGGACCATTGAGCCGACCACGCTTCTTCCGGGGATGATGGGCGGAGGCGGAGTCCGGGTGCCATCAGGGATTTCCCGCGTGGTCCTGTCGAGGTATGTGAGGGGTGTTCAACGGGCAGGAGCAGGCCTTTGAGAACATTGAGGAGGCAGAAAGCAGTACTGAAGCCCCTCGAATCCTTTAAATAAGGACCATACACTTACGTGGCTGAATGTCGCCCATATCTAAAAGGACATTGGCCGTGGTCATAAGTATTGTAATCGTAGTGGCGGCTGTCGGCACTCTAGCGCTGCTTCAGTTGCCACCCTTCGGTCCAGCGGCTCCACCAAAGGACGAGATCGTCATAGGGATGTCGATCTCCTTGACAGGCAAATACGCCACCCCTGGCACATTCCAGCTTCAAGGCGTGCAGCTCTGGGTAAAGGATGTGAACGCGGATGGAGGGATACTTGTAGACGATTATGGCAAGAAGTTGCCAGTCAGACTCGTCTACTATGATGACAAGAGTGAGAAGGAAACCGCCGTCAGGCTTGCTGAGAAGCTCATCGATGAGGACAAGGTTGACGTGCTCTTCGGCCCATATGGTAGCGCTCTGACCTTCTCCGTGGCTCCGATTGCTGAAGCGCGCAAGACACTGATGATTTCGATAATGGGTTCATCCGACAAGATATTCGCGCAGGGCTACGAATACGTGATCCAGCTGCTTACCCCTGGATCCCACTACCTCAGGGGCACGCTGGACCTCGTCAAGGCGAAGGACCCGACCGCCACGAGGGTTGCAGCTCTATACGCTGACGACGCCTTCTCCACCGTCGCTGGCCAGGGCGCCGTCGCCTACGCGGAGGAACTCGGACTCGAGGTGGTCTACAACGAGACCTACCCCAAGGACATCACCGACTTCTCTTCCATACTCATTTCGCTGAAGGCAACCAATCCAGATGTCATCGTCGGTGGAGGACACTACGAGGACGGGATTCTCCTCTGCAGGCAGTTAAAGGAGATGGACGTGAATGCGAAGGCCATCGGCATCCTCGTCGCCGTTCCCATCCCCGCCTTCAGGGAGGACCTGGGGCCCGACGCCGAATACATCTTGGGGCCGAGTCAGTGGGAGCCTGGAGTCCAGTACGTGCCGGACTTCGGACCGACTCCGGCTGAGTTCTTTAGTAGCTTCGAGGCCGAGTTCGGCGTCGAGCCGGAGTACCGAGCGGCATCCGGGTACGGGGCAGGGCTACTGGCCCAGAAGCTCATAGTGGAGGCCGGAACCTTGGCCGGGGAGAGTCTCAGACAGAAGGCCGGCGAACTAGAATTCACCACTTTCTGGGGCGAATTCAAGATCGATCCAGAGACGGGTCTCCAGGTGGGTCACGACATGGTCGTGATGATGTGGATCGGCGGCGAAAGGTACATCGTGTGGCCCCCCGCGGCGGCAGAGACGGATCCGGTTTATCCAAAACCCCCATGGGGCGGTGCGTAAGGCTAGGACACACCTTCACGGGAGCTCCACAGGATGGACGTCACCATTCTCCTACAGACCATTCTGAGCGGTATGCTTCAAGGCGGACTCTACGGCCTGATCGCATTGGGTCTGGGCCTGATCTGGGGCGTGATGAAGGTCGTCAACATAGCCCACGGAGAGTTCCTGATGCTGGGCGCCTTCATGACCTACTTCCTCTTCAATCCCTTCGGCCTTAACCCGTTCCTGTCCGCTCTGATCACCGGCCCCGCCTTCTTCCTGATTGGACTGGTGATATACAAGTACCTGGTGAGGAGAACCGTTGGGGCGCCAGAGCTCATTTCGCTCCTCTTGACCTTCGGCATATCCATCTTCATCCTCAATGCGGCCATACTGGCCTGGACTCCCGACATCAGGGCCGTCGGTTACGCACTGCCTTCCGTATCGTTCAGCGGCCTGATTGTACCGTTGTCGAGGCTCTACGCCTTCATCGCCGCCATACTCCTGACGATATCCTTCTTCATCTTCCTCAGCAAGACATACTTGGGAAAGGCCATCAAGGCCCTCACTCAGAATTACGACGCGGCACACCTGGTCGGCATCGACACCGATAGGGTCTCGATGATATCGTTCGGACTCGGTCTGGCATTTGCCGCTACGGCGGGATCCATAAACACGGTGGCCAATCCTGCCCTCACACCGATGATAGGTTATCTCTACATCCTGAAGGCCTTTGCGATAGTCGTCTTGGGCGGCGTGGGAAAGCCCTTTGGCGCCTTAGCCGGAGGTTTCCTGCTTGCTCTGGCGGAGTCCCTTGGAACGGTGTATTGGCACGCCGAAGCCTCGGTGGTGATCGCCTTCCTGGTGCTCCTGCTCACACTGTTTCTGAGGCCTTCGGGACTTCTGGGGCGAAAGGAGTGAGGGTTTGGAGAGACGGGATCTTCCGAAAACACTCTACTTTTCGTCCATCGCTGTACTGGCAGCGTATCTGGCCCTCGCCCCCCTGGCTGGTCACCTGATAACTCCGAATTTCTTGCTCCTGCAGCTGATGGCCCTGGCGATAAGCTTCAACATTATCGCGGGGTACGTCCGTTACGTAAGCTTCGGTCACGTAGCCTTCTTCGGCATCGGTGCCTATGTGACGGCCATACTTGTCTGGAAGCTGGGGCTCCCGCCCCTCCTGTGTGTATTCGTCGGAGGCGTGGGCGCCACCCTGGCAGCCCTCGTGGTGGGCATTCCCACCCTCCGCCTGCGGGGGACCTACTTCGCCATCGCGACCATTGCCCTCAACGAAGCCATCAAGGGCTCGATATTGATTCTGCCAGACAGCGTTGCCGGCGGCTCTCACGGCATACCTCAGCCGTCGATCTACGCGCCCCTGGCAAGCTACTACGCCCTCCTCGGGGTCACCATAGGTGCCCTCGTCGTGATGCACTTCCTGGTGAGCTCCAGGATGGGGCTGAGGTTCCGTTCGATCGGAGAGGATGAGGAGGCCGCTTCTGCCATGGGGATAAACACCGTGGGCGTGAAGCTCCTGGGATTCATGATCAGCGCCTTCCTCGCCGGCCTGGTGGGAGGCATGAACTTCTGGTACACGACTTACGTGGAGCCGGTGTCGGCGTTCAACCTAAGGATCAGCATAGGTATGATGGCCACCGCCCTGCTGGGCGGGTTGGGGACGCTGTTCGGTCCCCTACTGGGCGCCGTCATCCTCTATCCCGTCGAACAGGTTCTGTGGGTCTCCTTCCCGGAGGTGTACCTCATGGTGTTGGGCGCAGCCATAGCCATCTTCGTCGTGTTCCTCCCCCGAGGGATCATGGGGTACATCCGATCGAAGTTCTCGGAGTTCAGGGCCTTTATCCTCTAGCCGATGGGCGTCAGCCACTGCGTTACGAGCTCCTTCATCCTACCTTCGAAGCTCCCCTTCGGCCCCTCCTCGGCCACCCGACCGAGATCGAGGACGTAGAGGTAGTCGGCGAGCATGATGGCTTCTCTGACGTTCTGGTCCACCAGGACAATGGTGATTCCATCGGCCTTCAGCCTGCCTATCTCACCGGAGATCTCCTTGGCCACCTTGGGCGCCAGGCCCACGGTCGGTTCGTCGAACAGGATGCATTTGGGGGCCGTCATCATCGCTCTGCCGAGCTCGAGCATCCTCTGCTCGCCTCCGCTCAGACGGCCGGCCATCACGTCCTTCCTGGCCCGCAGGATCGGGTATCGTTCATAGACTGAATCTACCCTCGACTTGACCTTCTGCCGGTCCCCTCTCAGGATCCAGGCCCCCAGCTCCAGGTTCTCTTCGACGCTCATGAAGGGGAACACGTTTCTTTCCTGGGTGATGTAGGCGATCCCCAGTTCCAGTAGCTTGCTGGAGGGGATGTCCGTCGTTTCGACGCCGTTGTACCTGATCGAACCTGTCCTGGGCTTCAGGAAACCGTAAATCGTCTTGAGCAGCGTCGACTTGCCCGACCCGTTCGGCCCGATTATGCTTGTAGTCTTGGCGTCTTCGGCGTGGAGGGAGATGTCGTGGATGACGTCGACCTTCTCGTAGTATCCCGCCGATACGTTGCTGACCTCCAGGGACATGCTAGACACCCAGGTACGCTTCTATGACCCTCTCATCCTTCACGACCTCCTTCGGATGGCCGTCCGCGATACGCCTGCCGGAATCGAGGACGACGACCTTGTCACAGATTGCCATCACCGAAGGGATATCGTGGCTGACGATGGTGATCGTCTTTCCCCTGCTCCGGAGATCCCTCATGTGGTCCAGGATCGTCGCCTTGAGCTCCGGGTGTATCCCCGCCAGGGGCTCGTCCATCAGCAGGAGGCTGGGGTCAGGCATCAACGCCCTGGCTATCTCCAGCAGCTTCTGCTGCCCCCCGGAGAGCTCTCCGGCGAAGTAGTCCTTGAGTTCGGCAAGCCCGACGAAGTCGAGGAGGTCTTCGGCCCTATCCACGAGGGCCGTCCTGCTGGCCGACTCGTGCAGGGAGGGGATGAGAAGGTTGTCGAGGACCGTCATGTCCCTGAACAATCGGGTGGTCTGAAAGGTCCTGCCGATCCCCAGCCTGGCTATCTCGTAGGGCTTCATGCGGGTGATCACCTTTCCCGCGAAGCGGATCTCTCCTGAATCGGGCTTGAGGAGGCCGCTGATGACGTTCATGAAGGTCGTCTTTCCGGACCCGTTGGGCCCTATGATGCCTACGATGGAACCGCCTTCGACCTCCATGGATAGGCCGTTCACGGCGACCACGCCTCCGAAGCTCCGGGTGACCTGGTGAGACTCCAAAATCACTTCCATTTTTTTTGATGTCCCATTGTTCAACCGATTGCATTACTAGAAGTTTGCGTTCGGCTGGCCGCTGACATGGCAAGGCTTAAGGGTATCAAGGGATATACATATTGTAGATACTATGCTCGCCAAGGTCCGCCGGTGGGGTAACAGCCTGGCAGTGCGCATTCCCAAGCGCGTTGCGAACAGGCTCGGCCTGTCGGAGGGTGACGTTGTGAAAGTCGATATCGTTGAGAAGGTGCGAAGGGAAGGCGAGGTCAACCTCAGCAGCCTGCCGACCTTCCGAGACGAGGACAGGAGGGCTAGCCTCCACCATGATCGATACCTCTACGGACAATCGGGTGAGGGTCGCTGATACTAGCTTTCTCTACGCCCTGTTCTCCGAGACGGACGAATTTCATCATCGCGCGGTGGAAGCGGTGAAGCAGCCTCGGACGATCCTGATTCCACCCGAGATCTTCTCGGAGACGATGGCCCTCATCCAGTATCGCCAAGGCTTCAGGGCTGCAGTAAGGGCGGGAAATTGGCTCCGGGGCGAGAGCATATTCGAAGTCCGTCCCGGGGGAGAATCGCCTTCCGAGGAGTCTTGGAGGATTTTTCGCTCTTCCAAGGGAAGACTCAGCTATCCGGACTCTGTCGTTCTTGCTTGGTGCAAGGCGTTGAAGGCCGACCCACTTGCCTTCGATGAGGCCGTTGCAGAGGGAGTCTGAAGCTTTATCCAGATTCAATGCGGAGAGGTGCAGGGTCCCAGTCCGATGTGGACGTGTCACACCACACGCCACCCTGGGTCACAGATTCCGTCGCGACCAGGAGGGCGATGAGGGCCAGGATGGCTGCGCCTGAGCCTCGAGGAATCCGGCTGCTGGACTGAAAGGCAAAGACTATGAGGGCGAAGGCTACTAGCAGGAGGACCCAGGCTCTCCGGGAGAGACGGGGATGTTCCCAGTCCCTTGGCCTCACGCGGCTGGCGAGGTAGAAGGTGAGGACCGTCTGGAGGGCGCCCCACCAGATGACGTTGACGAAGAGTGGCGTGGTCCAGTTGATGCGCCGAAGAAGAATGGGACGAGCATGAGGTGCACATCCCTCAACGTGTACCGGACGACGAGGTCCTCCACCATGGTGAAGTAGATGGTCATAGGCGGCGTTGTGGCTGATGGTCTCTACCCTGGTGAGGGGATGATGACGCCTCGCCTTGGGGGGACCCCTCCAGCAACGCTTTTAGCCGCCAGGGGCATGACCTGTACACAGGAGAGATAAAGGTGAGAGGGCCTCCTTGGAGGGCGGAGGAGCCCGGATTCCTCAACCATCCCCTTCTTCGGCCCCGGGCCGTCGAGGCAAGGCGTTTTCAGGTGGATATCGCCCTTGACGCCCTGAAGGCCAACACCCTGGTGGTCATCCCCACAGGTCTTGGGAAGACCGTCATAGCCGCCCTGGTCATCGCCGCCCGGCTGCACCAGGTGGGGGGCAGGGCCCTCTTTCTCGCCCCGTCCCGGCCTCTGGCCGACCAGCACGCCAGGACCCTGGCTTCCATGCTGGACGTGGGGGACGTTGCCTGCCTGACGGGAACGCTGACCCCCAGGAGGAGGGCGGGTCGATGGGCCACCCGTCGCCTGTTGACGGCCACGCCTCAGGTGGCCCTGAACGACCTCGGGAACAACCTGCTGCCAGCGGACATCTCCATCGTGGTGTTCGACGAGGCCCATCGGGCGGTGGGGGACTACGCCTACGTACCCCTGGCCAAGGAGCTCAGGGCCCTCTGTCCCGATGCCCTCTTCCTCGGGCTGACGGCCTCTCCGGGCCATGAGGAGGAGCACATCGAGGAGGTGTGCAAGAGCCTCTCCATCCGGCACGTGGAGCTCAGGTCCAGGGGCGATGCCGACGTGGCCCCCTACGTGCAGCAGATGGACATCGAGTGGATAGAGGTTCAGCCCTCGGATATCCTCCGGAAGGTCTCCGGCTACATGACCAAGTACTATCACGAAAGGCTGAACCGGATCCGCCGGTACGGCTTCCTCAGGGACAGGAAGAACATCCACGTCCGCATCCAGGACCTCAACGAGGCCCACGGCCAGGTCATGACCCGCCGGAAGAAGGGCGGGCAGCCCTACCTCTTCCAGGCCACCAGGCAGATCAACCTGGCCCGCATGGGGCTGCATGCGCTGCTGTGCGTGGAGCGCCAGGGGGTCGACTCCTTCCTGAAGTTCCTGGAGCCGAAGATGGGGAGTGGCAGGACGAAGACCGACGCCAGCTTCGTCAAGGACCCCCTGGTGCAGCGGGCGTACAAGGCGGCCAAGCGGTGGAAGGGGGCCTCGCATCCGAAGGTGGAGCCCCTCCTGCGGGTGGTTTCCAGGCAGGTGGAGAGCAAGCCGGGATCGAAGGTCATCGTCTTCGCCGAGCTGAGGGACACCGTCGACTTCCTGGGGGGGCTGCTGAGAGCCGAAGGCATCAGGGCGGAGAGGTTCACGGGCCAGGGGACGCGCCAGGGCAGGAAGGGGATGGCCCAGAAGCAGCAGGCGGAGACCCTCTCGCGCTTCGCCAGGGGGGCCTTCGAGGTGCTGTGCGCCACCAGCATCGCCGAGGAGGGACTGGACGTGCCGCAGGTGGACCTGGTGGTCTTCTACGAGCCCGTGGCCAGCGATGTCCGCCTGATTCAGAGGAAGGGGAGGACGGGTCGGGATGCCCCTGGAAGGGTCATCATCCTGACCACCGACAGGATGGCGGACGAGGGCTACCTCTGGGCGGGGGTGAAGAGGGAGAAGAGGATGAGGCGTCTCGTCAAGCGGATGGCGGAGGAGTCGGTGGAGGACGCGCGCTCGGGGGAGGAGGCTGCGGAGAGGCCGGAGATTGTCTCCACCCCGCCGAAGGCCGGGACGGGGCAGCGAAGGCTCACCGACTATTAGGCATCGAGGCCTCCACCGACCTCGACGTCTCCGGCATCCCGGAGCCCCCCCGATGCCTGAGGCGGACTCGCCCAGGGTACGGGCATCCGCTCGGAGGGTCTTCGGGTTCAAGAGGAGGAGGATTGCCTCCACATCGGCTAGGGAGGTTTGAGGGGACATGCTCCCTCACCAGGTTGATGACCTGGCCCCGTGTGGGAGGGCATGTCGCCTCCTCATCCCCCGGGGCCTCCAGGAGGGACCCTCGGGTATGGATGGACAGGATTCGGGCGGTAGCGACAAGCTCATATCGAGGGAGCGCCATGCCGGTGGCGGGATGGGATGACAGCAGCGGCTTCACGCTGGATTCGCTGTGATTCCTGCGGTACATCGCTGAAGGAGAAGAACCTCCAGGGGCACCTGGAGCGGGTCCACTCGTCCGATGGTGCGGGGCGGAAGAGCAGAGGTCATCGATCAGGCGCTGCCATCGGGAGGAGAAGCCGAGGAGTCAGTGAGGGGGCCCACCTGATCGAGGATGAGATGAGGCCTCTTCTGGCCCTCATTGGCAGCGAGGAGGGCATCCGCGAGGCGAGGATACTGACCGGGACCTTCCACGTCCTCGAGGGAGAGGACAGCGAGATAGGGTCCCTGAAGGCCCTGGAGGGCGACTTGGAGGCCCTGGAGGACAACCCGAGGGTCGCGGCTGACTCCCTCCAGCTCGCCGCGGACGCGGCCTACTGCCTCGGAGCCAGGGACCTGGGTGCCTCATATCTCAAGAGGTGCGAGAAGCTGGTGAGGGAGACCGGGGCCCCTGAGGACTTCGTGGTCGATTACACGGTCAGGGCCGTCCTCATCAGAGTGAGGGGAGGGGTGGAGGGCCTCGGGGAGCTGGAGGACGGCCTCCGCATGGCCGGGGACATCCAGGGCAGGGAGGAGAGGGACAACGCCTTGACGTCCGTCGCCTGCATCTCGGCCGACTGCGCGGCCCTGACCCTGGAGAGGGAGCCGGCCCTTCTGGCCGTGCGCGCAGCCTTGGAAATCGAGGACGAGGAGGTCAGGGACAGCGTGGCTGGTATGGTGGCCAGGAAGCTTGCCCTGAGGAACGAGGAGGAGCCGACAAGCCTCGAGCTCCTGCAGTCAGGTGAGGAGCTGTGTTCGAGGGTCGAGGACCCCATGGAGGTGGCCTTCTGCCACAGGCAGTTCGCCGTGGCCTACGCCAGGCTGGGCATGCAGTCCGAGGCCAGGAGATCCCTGGAGGCTAGCGAAGGTGTCCTCAAGAAGCACTCTCTGCATCCATTGCTGGCAGACCAGCTCAGGGCGGCGGTCCAGTGTGGCTTTCTCGACGACGCCCAGCGACTCCGTAGGAGGGTCAACCACATGGTGAGGAGCGAGGCCAGGGGAGCAGAGCGGATGCTGCAGGAGGTGGGCAGGGACATCCACGGACCCGGCGATGTCCTCAGGCATGAGGATCAGGCGGTGGAACTCTACCTCAGATGCCAGAAGGCATCTCAGCTGCTTCAATCCATGGTCGTCGCCGCCTCCGTCGGTTTCCCAGAGCTCTACGCAGACGTCGAGAGGCACCTCAAGTCCAATCGAGACCCGCTGACCCAGTTCAACGTGAGGGGCTGGCTGGCGGAGGCCCGCACCGAGGGCGGCGATACGGCGAAGGGCCTCGAGAACCTGGGGAAGGCCCTGGCCGTGCTCCGAGGTATGGCGGAGTACGGACTGGTCAGGGTGGAGGAGCTGCACCGGTTCGTGGTGGCCTGCACGATGTGTTACTTCCACAGCCGCGAGCCCGAATTCCTGAACCTTGCGAAAGAAGCCCTTGAGGACCTGGCGGATCAGGGCGATGGTGAAGCCGAGGGCCTCGAGGCCATCCGGCTCTTCGCTCTTTTGGTCAGGGACAAGCGTTGGCGTGTTACCTTCTTCGATTGACTGCCCCGCCAAATTGGTCATGTCAGGGCCTGCCACGTCCTCACATGATGGCGCAGCCGAAAGTCATCGCCATGTTGCCAGACGCGAGATGCCAGCCGCCAGGACGGAAGGAAGAGCGCCTATGGCTGCTCCGTGAAGGAGAACCTCGGGCAACTGTTCCATGGCGTTGCCACAGATCAACAAAGCGCATGGCAGGTGACGTCATGGCAGTCTCATCATAAAGATGTCTGTCGAGCGC
>JBHHZZ010000037.1:0-14883 GCA_046758325.1 Thermoplasmata archaeon
GCAGCATTCGACGCCAAGGAGTTCCGCCGGGGAGGCGAGCGGAAACCGGCCCGCCTGGGGGAAAGTCGAACCTCGGGTGGCTTCTTTACTCAGATTGCAGCGGGCGTGATAATCAGTGACGAGAAGGCCCTTCGCGATGCATTTACCTCTGCTTTCCGGGACATGAAGCAGGACGAGGGCATCGAGTTCACCGGGACCTTTTGTTCGTATTACCGTCTTCGCCGCCACTGCGGCGAGGATGTGGACAGAACCCGGCGCATTGCGGAGAAGATTCTTGAGGATGTCTCCGACAGCATAGAAGCCATCCGGTTGAACTACGTGTATCTGAGTGAGGACCGCTCACCGGTCATCTACTGCGGCGGTCGGAAGGGGAAACGCGAGCAAATGTCCACTCATCATTTCCTCCGTCGAATAGGAAATTTCATGCCCGTGTTGGCTGCATGGTGGTACACCCAGGACAGGAACGTCGAGGCCGTGGAGGAAATCCGACTCGATCATGTGGAGCTTCCAGTCATTGGCGCGTGGTCAGAGCTGATTGAGACGCGTAGGCCAGTCATCGTCCCTAGCGGTGACGAGTGTGACCCAGCAGTGTGTGTGGCCGACCTTGTTGCCGCAATCACGGATGCCCGCTTGTCGGAGCGTCGTCTCTTCCTTCGGCCGGATCACTTGGCAGACGTGTGGCGCGGCTCTCCCTTCGATGTACAGCCGTTTTTCTTCCAGGAGAAATTCCTCCACGCGATGACGTGGAAGGACTCGGCTGCCGTTCACACTGGAGCATATTGGAAGCGCCCGATGACTTTCTTGATGGTTGCGTCTACTCTGGTTGTTGACGAAGTCGACCTTGCTGCCATGGGCGAAGAGGACCTGAGCCGCACAGTTCGACTGCGCGACTTTATTGAGGAGCGAGGCTGGATGAACGACGTGTATGCATATGCGCAGTGCAAGAAAGGGGCGGCCAAGGCGTACAACCCCGGAGACCGGAGTCAGGTCGCTGATGGTGATACTGTAGTCTGCGTGGGCGAGCAGAGCTTGAGGAGAGCGCGTGATCTGGCTACTGCAGTGGACATCGAGGTCCTTCCACTTAAAGAACTACGAAAAATGGTAAAATAGTGACTCTCAAGGTTGAGTTCCTGTCTGCTACGAGAACGCCCCGGGTGAGGCGCGTTCTCGAGGAGAGATAACTCCTTGGGCTATTTAAATTCATTGGTGGCATTCTCACCGCAGTAGTAGACGTCAAACACATCTGGCACACTTTTCATGAGAGGAGGAACCTACCCGCCGGCCTGGATATGGGGATCCCTATGAAGCACAGGGTCCTAGAGGTGACCAACCGGGTGGCTAACTGGAGCATCGAAAACGGGAGGAGTTCCACCAACCGGTAACTTCACAGTCTCCCCTTTCGGACAAGGAGGAGCGCTTTCTGCGGTTTCAGAGGGTCGGCGTCATGGCCATCAGTGCCGACGACGGCCACCCTCGGACCATCCCCCTCTGCTACGTCCTCCACAAGGGCTCCATATACATTGGGACCGGCGGCAGGTCATGGAAGGTCAGGAGGTTGAGTCAAGAGGACCGCGTGACCTTCCTGGTTCATGAGTACTCGGAGGACTGGGACAACCTTCGCGGCATCCGACTGTCTGGAAAGGTGACAATCCTCCGTTCAGGACCGGAATACACTGAGGCCAAAGAGGCCCTCTTCGCGAAGTACCATCAGTACGACACCGTGCTGGAGTGGGTGGACGGAGAGGATGTCCTGATGAGGATCGGCTTGGAGGGGAAGGCCAGCTGGGGTCTATAACCCTTCGGACCTAGGTTGAGATGTCCCGTCTTCCCTCCAATCTCACGGAGGGAAGCCCGATGCGGGAATAGAGGGAGCATTCATCGTTCGGTGCACAGACCGTCGTCTTCTGGAGGCATCCACTATGATCCACGTCATAGAGATTTGACCGGTTGGCCAACCGAGAGCTGGGAGCGATATTGGGCATTGAAGAGCATGATGTCTAGTATAGTAGACGTTTCACTAAGCATAACGAAGTGAAATACAGGGAAAGTATACGGGAGGAGGACCCGAGGGGAATCCGCTCCTTCATGGAAGCCCACGAACCCGGCTTCGGCTTGGTCGTCACTCAGGAGCAGCTCGAGCTTCATGACGACCTTCTCTATCTGCCCCTCTGGCTGTATCTCCTCATGGCCTAGTGGTCGAATGTTCAGCATCCGGCAGCCCTGGCATCCACTTCCACAAACCGTTAAATAGGCAGTACCCCTTGATTTGAAGGGAGATAGAATGTTTCACGAGATTCTCATTCCAGTCGTCTTTGTAATCATAATCATCCTCGCATCCGCCATCAAGGTAGCGAGGGAGTATGAGCGGGCCGTCATCTTCCGTCTCGGCCGCCTGAAGGGCACCAAGGGCCCTGGAATCTACTTCATCATCCCCATCGTCGATAGGCGGGTCGTGATGGACCTCCGCGTCCTGTCCATAGACGTTCCTCAGCAGCATGTTGTGACGGTGGACAACGTATCGGTAGCGGTGGACGCCGTCGTCTACTACAGGGTGGACGACCCCATCAAGTCCGTCGTGAAGGTCCGGGACTTCTTCCAGGCTACGAACCTCCTGGCCCAGACCACCCTGCGAGACATACTGGGTCAGGTGGAGCTGGACGACCTGCTTTCCAAGAGGGACGAGCTCAACAAGAAGATACAGGACCTCCTGGACGTGGCCACGGATCCCTGGGGCATAAAGGTCCAGACGGTCACCATCCGCGACGTCGCCCTCCCGGAGTCCATGGTGAGGGCCATCGCCAAGCAGGCCGAGGCGGAGAGGGAGAGGAGGAGCAGGATCATCATGGCGGAGGGCGAGTTCCAGGCGGGTCAGAGGATGCTGGAGGCCGCCCAGCTTTACATACAGGCCGAACCCGCCATGCGCCTTCGCGAGCTCCAGACCCTGGCGGAGATCGCTAGGGAGAAGAACATGATAGTCGTCACTCCGGGTGGCATCATGGGAGGGGGAATGGGTGGAATGGCGGGTATGGCTGCCGCCATGACGGAGCGAAAGAAGAAGGCGGAAAAGGAATGACCGAGGTCCCGCGAGGCCCTGGACGGAGGGGCTTGCTCTTCCTCCCCATATTAATTCTTGCGCTCGTCCTCGCCGTACCGCTAGTTTCCGTTCAGGCGCAGCCAATCCAGGGCGGCCTGGTCATCCAGGCAGACATCGAGGGCACCATCACCAGGGCCACCCTGGAGTACGTGGAGGAGGTTCTGGAGCTGGGCGAGAGGGACAACGCCCAGGCCATCATCCTCCGCTTGAACACGCCGGGGGGCGGCGTGGCGGAGACGGAGAAGATTGTCGAGTTGATGATTAACAGCCCGACGCCGATCATCGGCTTCGTGGACCCTCCGGGGGCGAGCGCCGTCAGCGCCGGGACCTGGATCCTCATGGCGACGGACGTGGCAGCCATGGCCCCAGGCACCACCATCGGCTCCCTACAGCCGGTAATCATCGGTCCCGAGGGCTTCCAGCCCGTCGAGGAGGACAAGATCGTCAACTTCGTGGTGGAGAAGGTCCAGGAGGTCCTGGCGCTCCACGGTCGGAACGAGAGTTTGGCCGATGCCTTCGTTAGGGAAAACCTGAACCTCGGCGCCACCGACGCGCTGGAGGCTGGGGCCATCGAGGTGGTGGCTGACGACACCCAGGACCTCCTCGACAAGGTGAACGGGATGGTGACCTACCACAAGGGCATCGAGCTGAGCTTCTCCAACCCCGTCCTCGAGATCCGCGGCCCCAGCATCCGGGTCAGGGCCATCGTCATCATCTCGGATCCGCTGGTGGGCTCCATCCTCCTGCTGCTGGGCATCTACGGCATCATCTTCGGCATATCCACCCCTGGCCACGGCGCTGAGATCTTCGGCACCATCGCGGTGGCCCTGGGCCTGGTGGGCCTAGGCTTCAGCGTGAGCCTCATAGCCCTCTTCCTCATCGTCCTGGGCGTTGCCCTCCTGATAGTGGAGATAGCGACGCCGAGCTTCGGAGCCGTGGGGACGGGGGGCATCATAGCAATCCTCATAGGCACCCTCTTCCTGGCACCGATAAGTCCGCCCACCTTCCTGATAACCCCCGAGGCCCAGCTCCGCATCCTCATCACCCTCCTGGTCCCCACAGCCGCCGTGGGCGGTTTCCTCCTGTTCGCCCTCTACAAGGTGATCCAAGTGAGAAGGCAGAGGCCCTACCACGATCGGCTCATCGGCGAGACGGCCGTCGCCCTGGATTCCCTCGGTCCAGGGAAGCGTGGATACGTACGGTATGAGGGAGAGCTCTGGCAGGCGGTGTCAGAGGAAGAGATACAACCGGATGACAGGGTCTTCATTCTGCGGAGGGAGGGCCCGGTGCTCACCGTCGGGAAGACACCAGTGGAGACGGCGGAAGAGGAGTGAGTTCCCACTCTATCCGAGGCTACCTCACCAGCTCCTCCCTGAGCCTCTTGAACTCCTCCAGGTCGATCTCTCCCCTGGCCAGCCTCAGCTCCAGAGTCTCCAGGGCTGTGCTCCTCGAGGGGTAGGTCCTATCAAAGGCCCCCAACACGGCCAGGAGGATGAGTACCAGGACGATGGCCGGGATGGCCATCAGAAAACCCATCCAGCCGAAGCCCATCCCCATCATCCCGTAGCCGGTCCACCCCATGCCGAAGGACATGATGACCCCCAGGACGGCGAAGGCCAGGATGAGGGCCACCAGGAGCCAGAGGAGGATTCGAGCCACCTCGCCGACGTCGCTCCTGCTGCTCATTCTAGCCCTCGACTATGACCTTCCCGGTCATATAAGGATGGGGGTCGCAGTGGTACTCGTAGACACCAGGCTGAGGGAAGGTGTAGGAGAAGGCGTCCATGTGGTACATGGGACCCGATTCGACCTCATCGCCATGCTCCTCACCGTGCGCACCGAAGGAGACCGTGTGCATGACCTGGTCCATGTTCACCCACGTGACGGTGCTGCCCACGGCCACCGTGATCTCCTGGGGGCTGTAGGCGTAGTCCACGATGGCGACATCCATGCCCATATGGTCGCCCATGTCGTCACCCATCATACCTCCGTGACTCCCACCGGTGCAGCAGCCTCCCCAGGGCCAGGTCCCGTCCTGAGATGTCCTCCACGGTCCGTACGTCAGGGCCATGGAGGTGAAGGCAAAGGCCAGGACCACACCGAGAACTATGAGGATAGTGATCCCTGAGGTCGAGAGGGCCCTGTTCCGCCTCACGGCTCCGGAGAGACGGCCGTGAAGCATGGCCTTCCTGATCTCCTCATACTCCGCCCTGTCGATCTCTCCGGATGCCAGGCGTCGATCGAGGACGGCAGTCGGGTCCTCGATCCCCCCGTGTTCCTCTCTTCTCATCAGAGTCATCTCCTGAGGCTCTTAGCCTCGAACTGTCCATGGATGAAAGAGCATATGATAGGTCCGTGAAAAGGCCTGAAACCATTTTCGGGAATCGTCAAACCATTGACTGAGGGCCGATCAGCTCCCTTGGAGCTACGCCTCCCTCTCCTTCAGCCGGATGCGGTTGGTCATCCCGTACCTCTCCCTCACCACCAGGCCCTTCCCCTCCAACCGATCCAGGACCCTGGTGAGCTTCGGGGCGGAGAAGGAGAGCATCCCGTGAAGGTCCTTCTGGAGGACCTCGCCTCCCTCGTGGAGAAGCCGACGGTAGACCGCTTTCTCATCCTTCGGCAGGAGCTGAAGGGTGATTTCCTCCCCGTTCTGGGTAACACCACGCGTCGACCTGTCCCGGGCCGGGGACTCACCGCTCCTCGCCAGCTGCATGTACTTGGAGATGTAGGAGTAGGCGAGGGAGATGCCCACGATGAGGGTCACGATGAGGATGAGGCTGCCCCAGATGAGGAGCTGGGCACCCTCCAAGGAGTGCTCCATGGTGAAGGGGAGGATCAGGAGGAGGGCCACCAGGGCCACAGAGCCCGCCAAGACGATGAGGGCCAGGACCCGGCTCCGAGCCACGAACTCCGCCGGGTAGGTCCTCTCCCTTTCTCGGCCTGAATCCACGGTGACCAGCTCCTTCAGCCTTCGTATCCTGCCGAACCCTATTAACGGTTCCGACGCGACTCGTTGGGGCATGGGCCTAGGAAGCCTTTTAGAGGAGAATGCAGAATGCCCGCCGTGAAGCTGGACGCTTTCCTCCATCCATCATCCCCAGCGAAGATCCCATCCCTGGCCCTCTCGGCGGAGGACCTGGGATTCGACGGCTTGTGGTTCGGGGAGACCAGCCACGACGCCCTCTTGGCGTGCGCGCTGGCCGCAGAGCACACCGAAAGGGTGGAGGTGGGCACGGCCATAGCCCTCGCCTTCACGCGGAGCCCCATGGCCCTGGCATACACGTGCTGGGACGTGCAGAGCATTGCTCGGGGACGCCTCATCCTGGGCCTGGGGAGCCAGGTGAAGGGCCATGTGGAGAGGCGCTTCAGCCTTCAGTGGGTTCCGCCAGTCCCGAAGATGCGGGAGGTCATCCAGGCCCTCCGGGCGATATGGTCATGCTGGCAGAGCGGCGAGCCCCTCAGCTTCCGAGGCCGTCACTACTCCTTCTCCCTCATGACCCCCTTCTTCAACCCCGGACCCATCGAGCACCCGGAAATCCCCATCTACCTGGCGGCCGTCAACAGGGGCATGGCGAGACTGGCGGGAGAGCTCTGCCAGGGCCTCCACGTCCACCCCCTGCACACGGTTGCCTACATACGGAAGGTCTTGAAGCCCGCTGTGGAGGAGGGCGCCCGAAAGACAGGCGGATCGGCCGATGACGTGAGCTTCGCGGCATCGACCTTCGTCGCCCTCGGCCGCAACCGGGAGGAGATGGAGCGCTCCAAGGAGGTGATGAGGGAGCAGGTGGCCTTCTACGCGTCCACCCGCACATACCGGGCTGTCCTCGACCTTCACGGCTGGGGGGCCCTGGGTGACAAGCTCCACAAGCTCTCCGTGGAGGGCAGGTGGGACGAGATGGGGTCCCAGGTCCCCCCCGATGTGCTCGAGGAGTTCGTCATCGAGGCCAGGTTCGATGAGCTGGCGGACGCCATCAGGTCCAAGTACGGGGGCCTCCTGAACCGTGTCTCCCTCTACTTGCCCTTCGACCCTCATGCTGAATGGTGGTCAACCTTCTTGAGGGCCTTCAAGGGAGCGACGGGTCGCTGACTGGGGGGATGGCGCAGGCCCGGACAGGCCACGCAGGACGCCGGACCCAAACAGCGGAATGAGGACGGTGAGCGGCCATGAGGGTGGTCTGATGTCCCGCTGATTCTCATTCTCGATAATTTTTCCGAAACCTCCTTTTTGTAGTTTCTGCAATGATTTGTCGAGGAGACGGAGAATCTGGTAATATGCTAGCCCTACAAGCTGCTGCAACCACACTGCTTGCCATGGGAACGGCCCTAGCCGCCACCTACCTCCGTAGCGTGGAGTTCTTCCAGCACCCTCTTCTTCAGGCTCTGGGACTTCCACTGGGCATCATCCTCGCCGTGAGCGGCGCAATCCTCCTGGGCGTAGGGGCCATGAGGCTGAGGGCGAAGTCTAACTTGCGGGCGGTGACTCTGGAGGTATGGACCTGCCAAAACTGCAACCAGACAAACGAGGGCTCCCTCGCTGCGTGCTGGAGCTGTGGACTCCCCTATCAGCTACGGAGAGGGCCGCCGACTCACATCCCCGTGGAGGCTCGGTGGAAGTGCCCCCGCTGCCAGGTCTGGAACGGCGTCCTCCGACCTAGGTGCTGGTACTGCGATGGGGAACATGACTCCGCCGTCCCGTCTTCTAGTACGACGGAGGGAAGAGTTCGTAGGCCCTGAGTACATTTTCAGCTCGAGGGTGCCTCAACCCCCAAGGCGTCCAGGACCCGGTTTAGGTGATTGAAGTGGCCGACGATGGCCGCCACCTCCAGTACCGCCTCATCATCGAGGCCCCGGCGACGAAGCTCTTCGAGCTCCTCCGGGGACATCCCTGCGGCGTTCTTCGTAGCCCTGACCGCCCAGCGCACGATGGCGCCCAACCGCCCTTCCATAGTCGCTTGAGATGGGTCCCGCATCAGCTGGTCGACGTCTCCCGAATCCATGCCGAGGGCTCTGAGCCTGTTGGAATGGGCCCAGATGCAGTAGCCACAGCCGTTGATGGCAGAGACGGACAGGGCGATGGTCTCCTTCTCCACCCTGCTCAGTCGCCCCTTCCCCATGATGGTGGAGTGGAGCTCCCACATGGCCCTCAGGTATCCCGGGCTCAAACTCATGATGCTGAAGGCGGGGGAGAGCCGGCCCCAGGCCGCCTTAATGGCCTCATAGACCTCCTTCACCTCCCCCTGAGCCTCCTCCTCACCAACGGTCCTGATCCAGGTCATGACAATTCGCCCAGAAGGCCAGCCACGACCTTATAGATTGCCTTCAATCGTCAGAGACGTTCCATGGCTGAGATTACGGCCCTGCAACGGGCCATAGACACGCACGGGATGACGGTCTCAACCCTCTAGGCCAAGGACTCGATGGCCTCCACCGCTTTCGCCACGTGCTCGCGGACTCCCTCATACTCGCCCCGCAGCTTGCCCAGGTCCCTGGAAATCGGCACGATGTTCCCGTCCACGATGAGGTTCAGGTCCCCCTTCAATCGGTGCTTGAGACTGAGAGCGAGCCCCGTGAAGCTGTCAGCGGCCACTATGACTATGTGAACCTTCGGGCCAAACTCCATAGCAATGAGTTCCGCCATGGCCGCGGCCTTGCGCATGTTGTCCATGATTTCCTTCGGGTAGGCGGAGACCTGCTCCTCTTGGATCCTGTCCAAGAACTCCTGGCCTGCGAAGGCGGCCCAGGGACTTGGCCCCCCTCTGCACATGTTGTAGAAAGTAGGAAAGAGCCCCCAGAGCTGAATCTTGACCGGTAGCACAGCCCGCGTAAAGCCCTTCACAAGATAAAACATTTCCCTTCGGAAGGTGGTCCATAGACGTCTGGTAGGGACCCTAGCATCGCCCAACGTGGCGTGGGCCCTCTTGGTGGACGAGAGCCTCCGGAGGCATGCTGCCTGCTCATCAATGGCGTGCTTAGTTCTGGCACAAAGATTATATATAGAGTAACTCTATCGCCGCCTCGCCTGGGCGGGATAGCCCTGGCAACTAGGGAGAGGAGGTGGAGAGATGCCAAGCGTTTGGGATTCTCCTTTCTGGTGGTTTTTCATAGCCATCGGCATGTACGCAGGGACCTACTTCGCCTATTCCAGGTGGTACGACAAGAAGGTCTGGAAGACCGCTGCTGACAAGACCACCCCGTCTCACATGTACATGGATGGGGTCGAGTTCTTTCCGGTCAGTCGCTACGTGTTGTGGGGCACCCAGTTCAAAGGAATCGCGGCCCTGGGCCCCATACTTGGACCCTGGATAGCCATGCAGTACGGCTGGCTACCTGCATTGCTCTGGCTCGTGTTTGGGAACGTCTTCATAGGTTGGATGCACGACTACGGATCCATAATGATGTCAGTGCGGAACGAGGGCAAGTCCATGGGCCCCATCTCATACCAGCTGGCCAGTCCCAGAGGCAGGACCGTCCTGCTGACCTTCATCCTGTTCTATCTCATCATCATCTCTGCCGTCTTCATCTTCCTCATCTCGCTCTTCTTCGTCATCTTCCCCGGCACCATAATCGCCACGATTCTCATATTCTTCGGCGCCGTCATCATCGGTCAGTTGCTCTTCAAGGTCAGGATGAACATCTTCGCGGTCACTGGCATCGCTCTCTTCATAGTCATCGTGGCCATAGCCATAGGGGCGATGGTGGCTTGGCCTAACGAAGGGGTCCTCGCTGCCCTGGGTTGGGATTGGCCCACCACTCCAGGCTGGACCCTCGCCGTCTTTGCCCTCATCGTTCTAGTCATCCTAGCCTTGGGCTCCCTCCTGCCGATGCCCAGCTTCGCTCAGCCAGCGGTCTACATCGCCTTCTTCCCTGCCTTCATAGCCGTCATCTTCATCGTCGTGGGAACCCTCCTGACGCCCATATGGCCGGTCTTTGGCGGCGAGGCCATCACCATGCAGCAACCGGCCTTTAGCGCCTGGTTTACCGCCACCGCCGGTCCCCTGTGGCCCATACTCTTCGTCGCCATATCGTGCGGAGCCATCTCCGGCTGGCACAGCCTGGTGAGTACCTCTGCGACGTCGAAGCAGCTGGATGTAGAGACGGATGCGAGGCCCGTGGGCGCAGGGGCGATGCTATCGGAGGGCCTCCTCGGCACCGCGTCTCTGGCAGCCTTCATGGTGGTCCCGGGCGTGGTCGCCCTCGGCAACATCGGTGGCTGGGTCACGGGATCGGTCCTGCTAACAGAAGGGTGGCTCGGTTGGCTCGGTGCCTCAAACCTCAGGGTCTTCTTCGGCCTGACCCTGATCATATACGCCCTCAGCGTCCAAGTCCTGGTGACGCGCTTCTGGAGGATGGTCTCATCGGAGCTCTTCACAGGTGCCGCTCGTCCCCTCGGAAACAAGTACGTCGCTACGTTCCTGGGACTGATCATTCCGTGGAGCTTGGCAATAACGGGCAGCTGGATAAATCTGTGGCTCTACTTCGGAGGTTCGAACCAGCTCCTGGCAGGTCTGGCCCTAATGCTGATATCCATTCACCTGGTCCGTTCTAGGACGCTCTCAAAGCCTACTCTGGTGACGGGCACCTTCATGACGGTGACGACCCTGGCGGCCCTCGCGTGGGTGACCTACACGTTCTTCAGTACTGTGACTAAATACCTGGGAACCGGCGATGTGAAGGACCTGGCGACGAGGCCTCCACTGGGTCTGTATCCCGCAGTCGCCTTCGCCTTCAACCTGGCCTTCATCTTCGTCGGCGCTGTCCTCTTCAGCGTGGGCATATACATGGCCTACCTGGTGTACAGGAGCTACTGGAGGAGCTACAAGGAGGTAACTGCACCCGCGCCAGTCGTGGCGGCCAACGGAGGAAACGAGGAAAGCGAGGAGGAGGAGTAGGGCCGAACGCCGGAGGGCGGCCTCGTGCCGCTCATCCGCTCTCTTCCCTTTTTATTTGAATGTTCAGCGAAGCTCCTGTGGGCCGACTGGCGGGATACCTCCATCCAGGACGATCGACGGTGGAAACTCTTTTAGTGTGCGATGATATTGGACTGGAGAGGATAGGAGATGGGCCTCTTTAAGAAGAAGCAGCCGGAGGAGACTGAGGAAACGAAGGAGGGCGAGGAGAAGGCCGACATGAAGACCATGGTGAAGGGCATCCTCTACGGCATGGCGGCCCACGGGCATGTCACCGCCGCCTTGAGGACGAGGATGTACATCGAGCACCTCTTCATGTTCGTCACCCTGGGAGACATGCTAGGCATCCCCATCCTGCCTCCCTACTACTCCCTCCGCATACTGCCCTATGCCGTCCCCAACATCAAGCAGTGGAAGCAGCGGGTCTTCCGCGAGAGGGACGTAACGGACACGGTCTTCACATCCTGAGGTGATCCCATGGCGCAGGAAGGCATCGGCCCCTTCTTTCAGAAGCAAGGGACTCCGGAGATCGTGGTCTTCGCTGGCAAGGGAGGGCTGGGAAAGACCACCTGCAGCGCCGCCCTCTCCTACTGGTTCTCCCAGAAGGATGGAAAGAAGACCCTCTGCTTCAGCACCGACCCCCAGGCCAGCCTGAGCGACATCTTCGAGAAGGACATCTTCGGCAAGGGGCTCGTGGAGCTCGCCCCGAAGCTGGACGTGGTGGAGATTGACGCCGACAGGAGGGTGCGGGACTACCAGTTGGAGGTCAAGCAGAAGATCATAAACATGTACGGGCTCGACAAGCTGCCGGTGGAGATCGACGAGTACATCGACTCCACTTCCGCCGAGCCCGCCATGTACGAGTCCGCCACCTACGACGCCATGGCAGACCTCGTAGCCGAGAGGTACCATGACCTCTACGTCTTCGACATGCCGCCCTTCGGGCACGGCGTCCGCATGGTGGCCATGGCCGAGATCCTCTCCCGGTGGGTGGAGAAGATTACGGAGGCCCGTGAGAAGGCCCAGGAGTATGAGGCTGTGGCGGCTACCCTGAAGGGTAAGAAGTTCGACGCTGGGGACGAGGTCCTCGATGAGCTGATGGACATCAAGGCCAAGATCACCGCCTTCACCGACATGCTCACTGACCGGAAGAGGACGGGTTTCTTCATGGTCTTGGTTCCGGAGAAGATGGCCATCCTGGACACAGAGAGAGCCCTGGAGATGTTCCAGAGGCTCCACATCACCCTCTCCGGCCTGATCCTCAACCAGGTCTATCCCAGGGATCTGGACTCGCCGAAGGTGAGCGAGTTCTTGAGGAATAGGGTGAAGGCCCAGGATCCCTATATCAAGGAGATCAAGGAGAAGTTCGGCGACCTGGTGGTGGCAACCCTCCCCATGTACCCGCGGGAGCCCAAGGGGATGGATATGATCGCCACAGTAGCGGACGACCTGATTAGCGGTTCGATGGTAGTGTAGGAGGACTGAAGATGAGCGCGCCTCTGGAGGATTTCCTGAAGTCTAAGCGTAAGCTTAGGTACATCTTCACGGGAGGTAAGGGCGGAGTCGGCAAGACGATAGCTGCCGCGGGGGTTGCGCTCCGCTTTGCCGAACGGGGGGAGAGGGTCCTCCTGGCCAGCCTGAACCCCGTCCACTCCCTCTCGAGCCTCTTCAACGTGGACCTTCGCGGCGGGCAGCCCAAGGCAGTAAACGGCTCCAGCCGCCTTCATGCCCAGGAGGTGGGAATCAAGGACGCGGTGGAGAAGTATCGGCAGCGGATAGGCGAGCGGGTGGGCGACTTCCTCAAGTGGGCCGACATACCCCTGGATGCCCGGCCTTTCATCGAGATAGCGGCCACCAACCCCGCCTTCGAGGAGAGCGCCATGTTCGACAGGATGGTGGACATCATCCTCCAGAAAGGTGAGCAGTACGACAGGATCGTCTTCGACACGGCGGCGGTGGCCAATGCCGTGCGCCTCATAGGCCTGAGCAAGATCTACGGCCTGTGGCTGGGCCGGATGATTCAGTCCCGCAGGGAGGCCCTGGAGATGCGGCTGAAGCTCGCCTTCCGCCGGGACAAGGTGGAGCAGGAGATGAAGCAGGATCCGATGATGGCCGACCTCCTGGACATGAACGAGCGTTTCAAGAAGGCCAAGGTCATCCTGACGGATCCAGACCTGACGGCTTTCTTCTTCGTCACGCTGCCGCTCTCCCTTCCCATAGCCGTGGTGAAGCGCTTCATCCGGATGGTGAGGGGCTTCGACATTCCGGTAGGAGGCGTCGTCGTGAACTCCGTCATGGCGGAACCGCCGCCCAAGGAGGAGGACCCGCAAGGCTACCTTACCAACAAGTTCCAAGAGCAGCTCTCCTACATGGGTGACATCAAGAATGACCTGGGAGACCTGGTCCGCTCCTTCATACCCCTTTACCCTCAGGAAGTAGTAGGCCTGGACAGCATCAGGAAGGTGTCTGAGGACATGTTCTCCTACACACCTCCCTTCTGGGAGAACCTGTAGGTGGGCGAATGGAAGACCCTCGCCCGAAGAAGCCCTCGTGGACGGAGGTCATCAAGGACATCCTCTACGGCCTCGTTGTTTTTGACTTGGAGCAGGGCGTGAGGTCCGAGATCATAAGGAACAAGGACATCTTCCTGGCCCTCACGGTGGGCGAGCTGCTGGGGCTTCCCCTGCACACCTCCTACTACACCCTCCAGATCCTCCCCTACGTCTTCGACGAGCTTCCCTTCTGGAAGAGGAGGGCCTGCAGAGAGAGGTGGGTCTTCTAGATGCCCAGGGGCTACGAACTCAGGGATGAGGACGCCAGGCCGGAGGAGGAGAGGCATAGGCACACCATCATGGCCTCCAACTTCCTGATGGGCATAGCACTGTTCCTGGAGGTCCAGCTCCCCGAGAGGTGGCGTCTGGAGACGGGCCGATCCCTTCCGGAGGTAAACAGGACTCGGACCCTGGGAGACAACCTCTGGGTCGTGGACGGTACCTGCACCTACGTGATGTACGATGAGGGGGTCCTCAAGGCCTACGAGCTGCAGGTCCGCGTCTCCGAGAGGGGTGGAAGGGACAGGAGGACACCAGGCCTCGTTTTCGTAGAGAACACGACAGCGGGAGGCCATCAGGCCCGGGTGGAGCGGGGCGAAGTGCAACAGGGACTCTTCCGAAGGAAGTCCATGCCTATGGTGGCGGTGGACTTTAGCTGTCCCTACACGTACAGGCACCTCCGCCTCGAGCTGCGAGGGCGGTTGGATGGTGAGGACCTGGACATTTTCCTGCGATCCCTGGAAGACCTAGTCTGCCACTAGGGTAGATGCGATCTTCACAAGAGTTCGCATACGCGCCTCATGAACGTCTGGGGAACCGCCAGGATCAAAGTTGATGGTCATGTGGGGCTCGAGCTTGGAGGCAGACAGACGCCACATTGTGGCAAGGTCCTCTTCAAAACGTGCCAGGCGGGTCTTGACGGCGGCCAATTCCCTCCTAGGCGCCGCCACCACGATCCTCCCCCGGGAAAGCCTCAGGGTGGGCCAATCGATCCTCTCCAACGCCTCTCGCATCCTCCTCCCTACATATCCCTCGTCCGTAAAGGCCTCGAACTCCACCTTGGGATGGGACCGCAGGTTGACCCTCATGGTGAGCATGTCCTTCCTTCCCATCAGGACAGCGGCAGCCCAGCTGAAGGGAAGGTGTCTGGGCAGCAGCTGCGTCATGGCCGCCACTTGGGCAAAGGGTTCCTTGGGCTTCTCCACATCATAGCGGAATACCGCCCTCCCGATCCACGTAATCTTCGCCGCTCCCAACGCCAGGAAGGCCGGTTTGAGGTTGTTGGCCATGGACCCCGCTTTCTTCCTGTTCATGTAGCTGCCCCCGG
>JBHHZZ010000038.1:0-14321 GCA_046758325.1 Thermoplasmata archaeon
GCCGCGGAGTGCGAAAGCTACATATACTCAAGTCAGGTTTACAAAATTCAAATGTTCTTGAATAGGAGAGGAGAACAATGGAAACGAAGCTTACTCCGTCCTCTAGGAAGCTGATCACGGCCATCCTAATCGTCGCCGCCGTGGTGAGCTCCTTTGCCGCGGGCTACGGGTTATCCCTCGCGACACAGGCACCGCCTTCAGAGGCCATTACGGTCATAGATGACCTGGGCAGGGTGGTCTCCGTCCCGAGGAAGGTGGAGCGAATAATCTCCCTGGCACCGAGCACGACGGAGATCCTCTTCGCCCTTGACCTGGGCCCTCGCCTGGTCGCGGTGGACGCCGTCTCCGACCATCCGGCGGAGCTACAAGAGCTCAACCTCACCCGCATCAATACATACCCGAGCGTGGAGCTGGAGAGCGTCCTGACCATGAAACCCGACCTCGTGGTGGCAGCCGACATCATAGCCATCTCCGATATCAACCGCATGGCTGCCCAGGGCCTTGCCATCCTCGTCCTTGGACCCAAGACCATCGATGGCATTCTGGAGGACATCCTCTTGGTGGGGCTCGTCACTGGGAAGGTGTCGGCGGCCCAGCGACTTGTAGAGGGCCTCCAGGCCCGTATAGACGCGGTCGTAGCCGTGACGAGCAACAACACTCTGCTCCCGGAGCGGCCGCTGGTCTACCTGGAGTTCTTCCCCCTATGGACCTTTGGGCCGGGCTCCTTTGGCCACGACCTCATCATCATGGCGGGGGGCCGGAATGCTGGGGCGAGCCTCACGACACCCTTCGGGGTGGTGAGCAACGAGTTCGTCGTGGCCGCCAATCCTGACATAATCGTCTTCACCGTCGGCGTGTTTACCGAGACGACGAAGGAGGACATTGCGGCGAGGCCGGGATGGGACCAGATCGCAGCCGTCAGGGAGGGCAAGATATTCACCATCGACGACGACGAGGTCGCCCGAACGGGGCCAAGGATGGTGGACGCATTGGAGGATCTGGCCTGGCTCCTCCACCCAGACCTCTTTCCCTGAAGGTGGGTCCATGAAGAACTCCACCGGTTCCGCAGCCCTTGACCTGCTCATGCGTCGCAGGATGCTGATGGCAGTACTGCTGCCGGTCCTCCTGGCAATCAGCCTGGCCGCCTCCCTGTTCTTCGGGGCCGTTGGCCCCGTGGGCCTTGGGGTACCCCGCAACATGTCCCTGGAGGAGTTCTTCGAGGCCCTCGCCGGTGGGAACAACGAATTTGTTGTAATCATCCGTTCCATCAGACTGCCCAGGATTCTCCTTGGCGCCCTGGTGGGGGCCTCCCTCGCCCTCTCCGGCGCCGGCATGCAGGGCCTTTTTCGCAACCCCCTGGCAGAGCCGTACATCCTCGGGTTGTCCTCGGGAGCAGCCCTCGGAGCAACCCTCTGGTTTGTCTTCGGCTTCGGCTTCCTCCCGGGAACAATGGGCCTCGGCTTCTTGGCCTTCGTCGCTGGCATCCTCACCGTTTTCCTCGTGTACAACCTCTCCCAGGTCGGGGGTGCCATCCGCACGGACACCCTCCTCCTGGCTGGCATCGCCATGGCCACGCTCCTCTCGGCCTTGACCTTCTTTCTCCTCTTTCTCGGACAGGTGGGCATCCAGAGGACCATCTACTGGCTCCTGGGGGGCCTCAACCTCACCACCAACGGTTGGCTGGACGTGGCCCTCCTCTTCCCCGCTGTCCTGGCCGGCGCCCTCGTCCTCCAGGTCTTTTCCAGGGACGTGAACGTCATGCTCACGGGGGAGGAGACGGCGACCCAGCTGGGTGTCGATGTCGCCCTCGTCCGGAGGGTCCTCATCGTGGTCCCAGCTGTCCTCACAAGCCTTGCGGTGGCCGTCAGCGGCATCATCGCCTTCGTCGGCCTCATCGTGCCCCACATCATCCGGATGCTCCTAGGACCGAGTCATCGCGTCCTCTTCCCCGCCGCGGCCCTGGGTGGGGCGATCTTCCTGGTATGGGCCGACGCCCTGGCGAGGACCGTCCTGGCGCCAGGGGAGATACCCCTGGGCATCGTGACCGCCTTCTGCGGCGCCCCCTTCTTCATCTACCTCCTGAGGCAGCGGAGGCTGAGCTATGCACCTTGAGGTGGACGGCCTCATCTGCGCCTACGATGGCGTTACTGCCCTGGAGAACGTGAGCCTCAGGGTCGGTCCCGGGGAGGCCATGGGCGTCCTGGGCCCCAACGGCTCCGGGAAGACCACCCTGCTGAGGGCCCTCAGTGGCGTCCTGTCCCCACAACGTGGGACGGTCCTCCTGGACGAGAGGAGCCTGCTGGACCTGCCCAATAGGCAGCGGGCCAAACTCATGGGGGTCGTGCCGCAGAAGAGTCGGGTGGACTTCGAGTTCACCGCCTTCGAGGTGGTCCTAATGGGCCGAAGTCCCCATCTAGACCGCTTCGCTGTGGAGACGGAGACCGACTTCCGGGCTGTGAGGGAAGCCATGGAGGCCACGGGCACGTGGGAGCTGGAGGCGAGGCCCTTCGGACAGCTGAGCGGTGGGGAGCAGCAGCGGGTCATCGTTGCCCGGGCGTTGGTCCAAGGACCTCGAATCCTCCTCTTGGACGAGCCGACGGCCCACCTGGACCTCCGCTACCAGTACGAGATCATGGAGCTCATCACTCGACTTCGGAAGGAGCGACAGCTGCTGGTAGTGGCCGTCTTCCATGACCTCAACATGGCGGCCCGCTACTGCGACAAGGCCGTCCTTCTCCGTCGGGGCCGCATCTACGCCGCTGGCACCCTGGAAGAGGTTCTCACGGTGGAGAACCTGGCTGCGGTGTACGAAGTCGAGACCGTGATCGACCGACCCCGGGATATCCCGGCGGTCCGCGTCACAGTGCTCCGTTCCGACGGGTTCAGGCCACCATAGTCGACGGCCAACTTTCGGCACAACCACATCACCGCGGATACTCGACCCGCGGCCTTTTTAAGGCAGCATATAGGGTAGCTATAACGTAGATGGAAGCAGGCAACGGTTACTGCGACATTGAGGACTACGGGCTGATCGGGGACGTGAACTCTGCTGCCCTGGTGTCGAAGTATGGAAGCATCGATTGGCTCTGCTTCCCTCGCTTCGATTCCCCGAGTGTCTTCGCGGCCCTGCTGGACCCTGAGATAGGAGGCAGGTTCGCCGTCTGTGTCGAAGGGGAGCACGAAGCCCACCAGGCCTACATCGAAGACACCAACGTCCTTCGCACTCTCCTCAAGACTGGGGACGGGTCCCTGGAGGTGGTGGACTACATGCCCTGCTACCTGAAGAACGAGGAGCTGGAAGCCTTCCATGAGGTCCATCGTCGACTGCGTTGCATGGGTGGCAGCGTCAAGGCCAAGATCCTCTACCAGCCCCGGTTCGGGTATGGCCTGGGCCATACGCGGCTACAGGTGGAAGACGAGGGATGCCTGGCGCAGGGCCTCAAGGAGTGGCTCAGCCTGGCCACGGATCTACCCCTGCGGGCAGGCGATGGGACCTGTACCGCTGAGGAGGACCTACGAGGGGGCGACGAGAGGTGGATGGTCCTTCGGTGGAATGATGACTACCTTCGCCCTCTGGAGGAATTCCTGCCAGCGGAGAAGCTCGAGAAGACGGTGGCCTTCTGGAGAGACTGGGTCAATCGGTGCGCCTTCACGGGCCCTCTGACACCCCTGGTGAAGAGGTCCATGCTGGCCCTTAAGCTCATGACCTACGAGCCCACGGGGGCCATCATAGCTGCCCCCACCACCTCCTTGCCTGAGATTCCAAAAGGAACCAAGAACTGGGACTACCGCTACTCCTGGCTGAGGGACTCCGCCTTCGTCCTCTCGGCCTTCCATACCTGCGGCTACACGGAGGAGGAACGCAGGTTCCGGCACTGGATAATCCGGAGGCTGCGAGGCCATACCCTGGACCCTGAGAACCTGCAGATCATGTACGGAGTGGAGGGAGATTCGGTGCTGGAGGAGAAGGTGCTCTCCCATCTCCGGGGCTATAGAGGCGCGAAGCCCGTCCGGTCCGGGAATGCCGCCTACAGCCAGTTCCAGCTGGACGTCTATGGCTCAGTCATAGACGCCCTTCACTTCAGTTATCACACGGAGGAGGATATGAACGACGACCTATGGCGAACGGTGGAAGCATTGGCCAACTTCGTGGCCGCCAATTGGGAGAGACCTGACAGCGGTATCTGGGAACTTCGGGAGGTGGAGAGGAACTACGTCTATTCCGACGTCATGGCCTGGGTGGCCATGGATAGGGCCGTGAAAATCGCCCAGCGGTGGGGAAACAGGCGGCGGGCGGAACTCTGGGCCAAGGTCAGGGACGAGATAAGGGAGAAGGTGCTGCAAGAGGGCTTCGATGAGGAGCTGGGTTCCTTCGTCATGTACTATGGTGGGAGGGAGGTGGATGGGAGCGTCCTGGTGATGCCCCTTGTTGGCTTCCTGCCAGGGGACGATCCGAGGTTCTTGGGGTCCCTGGAGAGGATACGGCAGGAGCTGGGCAATGGCCCGCTGGTCAATCGGTTCCGAGAGAAGGGAGCTCGAGAGGGAGCATTCCTGATGCTAAGCTTCTGGATGGTGGACGGTCTAGTGGCGGCAGGAAGGCTTAAGGAAGCGAGGGAGGCCTTCGAGGAGATTGTCGGGTATGCGAACCATCTCGGTCTGTTCGCAGAGATGCTCGACCCTGAGACCAAGAGTTTCCTGGGTAACTTCCCCCAGGCCTTCACGCACATGGCCCTCGTCAACTCGGCCAAAAAGCTGATGACAGCGGAGGGTCTGGGTCAGTGACAGACGATTCAGTGACGATTCAGCGAGGAGCGGTCAGGCTTTCCCGAGAAGGTGAACGGAGACGCACCCTTTATAGTGGCTCACAATATTCGAACCAGTGCGGGGGTAGCTAAGCCTGGACAACGGCGCAGGACTTAAGATCTGGAGTCCACAAGAGTTCCGATGGGACATCCTGTCTCGAAGGAGTTCGTGGGTTCAAACGGCCTCAAGGCCTGAAAATCCCACCCCCCGCACTCTACCGAACCCCAACCTCACCTTCTTTCTCACATCTAAGTGATACGCCATTAGACGAGGGGTTGCGGACAGCAGGCGAAGGCCGGCATGAACCTCATCCTTCCTTCGAAGCCTCCTGATATGCCTGCAGCGCCAGAGGGAATATACTTCCCTCCTCCTCCGCAAAGTGGTCCTCCAATAACTTCCTGAGCTCCGCCTTCTTGGCGGCCATGGAGGACGAGGGAAGAGGACTTGCCCTCAGCTCCTTGACAAGCTCGTGTATGAGACGATGCTGCTGGAACACCCTGATGGCTTCGCTGGCCCCCTGGTGGCCGTGAACATCGATGAGGAGCCTCAGCACGCGGGCCTCCTCATCCGCCACGTGCTGACGGAGGCAGTCATCCAGGCTGGCGAGGATCTCTCCAGGTCCAGCCTGTCCCGCCTCGGCGAGGACTTCTTCCAGTAGCCGTCGGATTTCCCTGTGCTCCTCCAACAGGAGGTCGACGAGCTCCTCGAACTCTAGCGGCCGCGCCATCTCCTCGCAGGGACACACCCCTATCTCAAAAAGGTTCCTTTCCCGATGAAGCGGGCCCAGGCCCCTGGTGATTTCACCAGGTCCCCATGTCAGGCGGGGTCAGGAATTGAATCGAGAGGATTGTCCAAAGCTCCTAGAAACCGTCAAACTCGCAACCATAAAGGTCAACTCGCGTCCGGAGGAACTATGGAGAGCGTTGGGGGTATCGAAAGGGCAGTCCTTCACCTCACCCATATCAGGACGCCTCGGCCTCTTCCTTCGGCTTCTCCACCATCTCCTCCACGGCGCCGGAACGCAGGGCCTCCACCAGCTCCTTCACCAGGGCCTCGATCTGATCCCTGGTTCTCCTGTAGAAGTTAACGTCCAGGCCCTTGTTGAGGGGGTCCTCCACCTTCCATCGGATGGTCTTTCCCTGAAAGTACTTCAGCCTACGTTCGTCCACCTCACAATCGATGGTCACCAAATAATCCACGCCTACGAGGTGCTCCGGCAGCAGGTACCGAGGGTGCTCCCAGGAAACCCCCAGGCCGACCTCTCCCATGACCGTCATTGCCTGAGGCCTGACGAACCCTCCGGGGACAAGCCCTGCGCTGAAAAAGTCCATCCCTTCGTCGCCGTAGGCGAGGGCAAAGGCCTCCGCCATGGGGCCTCTGATGGCGTCGTAGTGGGATACGAAGAGGACGCGCACGGTGAAATCACCTTTTGGCACCCTAGACAAGGCCCCATCTTTATCCTTTTCCCTTTAGGTGCTGTTTCCGCCCTCCTCCCGAAGGTGCTCACACCTAAAGGTTTAAGAACGACTGGCCGAATGACAGCCGGAATCCTTCGAGCGGGGAACCATGATAAAGAGGAAGGAAAAGATACCGCCGAGGGAGAGAACCTCGTCTTTCGTGGATCTGTACGCGCCTTTTACACAGCAGGAAGCGATGATCGAGGCATCCAAGTGCCTCAGCTGCACCCCGGCCCCCTGCATGGAGGCCTGCCCAACCCTCATTCCCATACCCGTTTTCGTTCGCCGCATCCGTTGGGGGGACAACGAGGGGGCCGCGAGGGCCATTCGGGAGGCCAACGCCCTTCCCGACAGTTGTGGTCGCCTCTGTCCGCCCATGAGCACCTGCATCTCCAAGTGCATCGCGGAGGATGCGGTGAACATAGCCGCCCTTCAGAGCTTTGCCCTGGAGGAGGAGAGGAAGAGAGGATACGGAGTGGATCCCGTTGAGGCCACGGGCCCCAGCGTTGCGGTTGTCGGCGGAGGGCCCTCTGGTTTGGCCTGCGCTGCCCGCCTGGCAGAGAGGGGGTACAGGGTTACGATATTGGAGGCCACCTCCGTGCTGGGTGGCATCGTCACCCTGGAGGTACCCAGGTACAAGATCACGATTGAGAAGGCAATGGAGGAGATCCAGTTCATCCTCGACCTGGGAGTAGAGGTGAAGTACAACACCGCCCTGGGAAGGGATGTCACATTGGAGGAACTGGAGAAGGAATACGATGCCGTTTTCCTGGGTATGGGCGCCGACGAGCCCATAGTCCTGGATCTTCATGGTAAGGAACTGAAGGGCGTCTACAACGCCTTGGAGCTCCTGAGGGCCTCCAATCTGGACCTGACATCTATGCCGGACCTGGGCAAGAGGGTGGTCATCATCGGAGGTGGGAACACCTCGTCAGACATCGCCAGGACTTCCGTCCGTCTGGACACGGAGAGGGTGACCATAATCTATCGACGCTCCTTCCGCGAGATGCCCATGTGGGAGGATGAGAAGGAGGCCTGCATCGAGGAAGGTATGGAGTTCATGCAGCTTACCGCCCCAGTCGAAATCCTCGGGGATGAGAAGGGGCGGGTGAGGGCCATCAGATGCCTCCAGATGCGGCTGGGGGACCCGGACGAGTCGGGTAGGCGGCGCCCCCTCCCCATGGAGGGCACAGAGTTCGAGATTCCCTGCGACTCCGTCATCTTTGCTATCGGTCAGAGATCCAGCGAACTCCTGCCGGCCCTGGGCCTCGACACGTACGACGGCCGCATCAAGGTGGATCCTGAGACCTTCCAGACCTCCCGTCCCAAGGTCTTCGCGGGGGGCGACCTCATAGGGAGCGAGGCCACCGTGGTCCAGGCCGTGGCCGACGGCCAGAGGGCGGCCCTGGCGATTCACGATTACTTCAAGAGGCGAGGAATAGGAGGGTGAAGATGGGATACTTTGCCGAGGGTTACGACTATGGGATGGATCTGAGTGTGAAGTTCTGCGGCCTGATGTTTGAGAACCCCTTTCTGCTGGCCTCCGCGCCTCCCGCGGGCACGGGGGAGATGATTCAGAGGTCCTTCAAGGCTGGCTGGGCTGGAGCCGTCACCAAGACCCTAGCCCTGCCGAAGGATGTCCCCGAGGACGTCGCTCCTCGATTTGCTGCCTTCCACACGCCGAACGAAAGGATGGTGGGCTTCGAGAACATCGAACTCATCACCACAAGGCAGACGGACATATGGCTGAAGGAGATACGGGAGATCAAGGAGAACTGGCCCGAGAAGGTGCTCATCGTCAGCACCATGGCCGCCGGTGGCTCTGAGGACGACTGGAGGGAGCTGACGAAGTTGGTCGTGGACGCTGGGGCGGACATGATAGAGTGCAACCTCGGCTGTCCGCACGGCATGCCCGAGAGGGGCATGGGCTCCATCTGCGGCCAGGACCCCGAGATAGCCAGGAGCATCGCCCGCTGGACTAAGATGGAAGCGGGGAAGGCCCCCGTCCTGATGAAGCTCACGCCCAACGTGACGGATCCTGTGGTGATCGCCCAGGCGGTGAGAGAAGGTGGGGCAGACGGCGTCTCCGCCATAAACACCGTCCTCTGCCTCATGGGCGTCGACGTGGACACCTTTGAGCCTCAGCCTAGCGTCGACGGCAGGTCCTCCTACGGCGGATATTCGGGACCTGCCGTGAAGCCCATCGGCCTGCGCTTGATCTCTCAGATCACCAAGATGGACGGCGAGGGCAGGATCGCCATGCCCATATCGGGCATAGGGGGCATCACGACGTGGAAGGATGCCGTGGAGTACATGTCGCTGGGGGCCACAACCGTGCAGCTCTGTACCGCGGTCATGCAGTACGGCTACTCCATCATCGACGACCTGTGTCAGGGCTTGGCCAACTACATGAGGAGCAAGGGCTTCGACTCCGTCCACGAGATCGTCGGGAGGGCCTTACCGAACGTGTGGATGCACAGTCACCTGGACCTGGGCTACGTGGTGAAGGCTCGCATCGATGAGGACACCTGCATCAAGTGCGGCCGGTGCGTCGTCGCGTGCGATGAGGCGGCCTTCCAGGCCATTGACTGGGGTAGCGGCGGCTTCCCGGCAGTTCAAGAGGAGAAGTGCACGGGATGTTCCCTCTGCATGCATGTGTGCCCGGTCATCAACTGCATCAGCATGAAGCGGATCCGCGGGAAGGAGGTAGCCGTTCCGGCCTGAGTCAACCAGCCGCTTCCCGATCCGTCGCCACCAAGGCCTTGTCAAGACCCTCCATGCCCTCGTCTATCTGCTCCTTCGTCACGGTTAAGGGTGGCGCAATCAGTAGGACAGAAAGCATGGCCAGGACGTAGACGCCCTCCTTCATGGCGTTGGCGACCACCTGATCCACCGCCGTCTGGGTGCCCTTGAGCTTGTCCTCCCGTTCCAAGAAGGGCACCTTCTTCTCCCTGTCCTTGACGAGTTCGACGCCCCAGAACAGGCCGAGACCACGGACGTCCCCGATGGAGGGATGGCGCTCCATCAGCTCCTTTAGCCTCTTGCCCAGGTATGGGCCCAACTGGCGAGCGTTCTCCACCAGCCCCTTTTCCTTGTACTCTCGGATGGCCGCCAGGGCTGCCGCAGCTCCCAGCGAGTGGCCCGTGAAGGTGTGGCCGTGCATAAAGGGCTCCTCCTCAAAGTGGTCAGCAATCTCCTTCGAGACGATGGTGGCCCCGAAGGGGACGTAGGACCCCGTCAGCCCCTTGGCCATGGTGATTATGTCTGGGACCACGTCCCAGTGGTTCACGGCGAACCACTCACCGGTCCTGCCGAAGCCCGTCATCACCTCATCGGCAATGAGAAGGGTGCCCGTTTCCTCCGTGATTTCTCGTAGTATGGGAAGGTATTCGTCAGGGGGCACGATGACCCCGTTGGAGCCGACCACGGGCTCCACGACGACCGCAGCCACCTTGTCCTCGTGCTCCATCTCAATCATGTACCGGATGTACTCTGCGCAGGCGATGCCACAGTCGGGGTACTCGTGCATCAGGGGGCATCGGTAGCAGTAGGCATCGGGGCCGTGGAGCGCCCCCACCATCCTACCCGCGGGCTCGACCCAGTGCCTCCTGGGGTCACCGGTGATGGATATTGAGGCCGCGGTGGAGCCGTGATAGGACCGATACCGGGAGATGACCTTGTATCCGCCGGTGTAAGCTCTCGCGATCTTGATGGCCGCCTCGTTGGCCTCGGTGCCGCTGGTGGAGAAGAAGCTCCGGTCCAGGGTCCCAGGCGTGATTTCCGCCAGTAGGCGCCCTAGTTCCGCCTTCTGAGGCGTGGTGAAGCCTGGGGAGATGTACTGCAGCCTCTCGATCTGCTTCTGCACGGCCGCTATGACGGCCTTGTTGCCGTGCCCCAGGTTGCTGGCGATGAGCTGGGAGGAGAGGTCCAGGTACCTGTTCCCCTTATCATCGGTGAAGTAGACCCCTTCCGCACCCACAACCGTCTTGGGCCGATGGGCCCTCTGGGCCTTCCAGGTGCCGAAAACGTGGCGATGCTCTATCTCCGAAAAATCCTCTGAGGACATGAGGACACCGCAGAGGTGAGCCTCTCCTCGATATATAAAGATGAGACCAGGAGGAGCCTGGGGCGTGAGCTCAGGAGATGCTGACGAAAGTTTATAGACGGAGAGGAGTTACATTCGTCTGTCTTCGGTGGTTTCATGGTGAGGGTCGGTCTCATCCAGCAGAGGAACGTTTTGGAGAGGGAGAAGAACCTTCAGAAGTCGGAGAAGCTGATCGATGATGCCGTAAGGCAGGATGCCGATATCGTATGTCTTCAAGAGCTGTTCACGGGCATCTACTTCCCGCAGTACCAGGAGAAGAAGTTCATAGATATGTATGCCGAGCCCGTACCCGGGCCGTCTTATGAGCACATGTCCGACATCGCCAAGAACAGAGGCATCGTCCTCGTGGTCCCCATATACGAGGCCGCTCAGCCCGGCGCCTATTACAACACCGCCATGGTCTTCGACGCCGATGGAACCTACCTCGGCAAGTACCGGAAAACTCACCTCCCCCATCTCCCCAAGTTCTGGGAGAAGTACTACTTCACGCCCGGTGACCTTGGATACCCGGTCTTCGATACCAGGTACGGCAAGGTGGGCATCGCCATCTGCTACGACCGGCACTTTCCGGAGCCCTTCAGAATCCTTGCCCTCAAGGGGGCGGAGATCGTCTTGGTGCCTACGGCCACCGCGGGATGGACGAAGTACCTGTGGGACCTGGAGATAAGGGGCCATGCGGTGGCGAACATGTTCTTTGTCGCTGGCCTAAACCGTGTGGGGGAGGAGGACGAGATGAACTTCTACGGCTCTAGCTACATCTCCGACCCCCGGGGAGAGGTCGTGAATGGTCACCACGCTAGTGACAAGGAGGACGACGTGCTCGTGGAGGAGATCGACCTCTCCATGATCAAGGAGGTCCGGGATACGTGGCACTTCTTCAGGGATCGAAGGCCCTCTCAGTACAAGGAGCTGGCTCAGTATCCCATGTACCCCTGAGCTAGACGGCACCTTCTCTCCGGAGCCTGCTAACCTCCTCCTCTGACATCCCAAGTAGCTGGCTCAGGACCTCCTCCGTGTGCTCCCCCAACACAGGCGGCGCACCCCTTATCCTCCCGGGCGTGAGTTCGAGACGGAGGGGTGAGTTGGCCATCCTGACGCTTCCCCCCGACGGATACCTCACATCCAAGACCATCTGACGGGTTCTCGTCTGTTCACATTCTACCGCCATATCAATCGTGTTGACCTCACCGCTGGGCACCCCATCGGAAAGCATGCGGCTTACGACCTCCTCCCGTGAGAGCTGAGAGGTCCAGGCCTCGACGATATCCTTGAGTTCCTCGTAATTCCTGCTCCTCGACTCGTTGTCCCTGAACCTCCCGTCCCGAATCAGCTCCTTCCGCCCCAGCACCTTACAGAAGCGCTCCCATAAGCTGTCGCTGACGACGCCTATGGCCACGTATCCGTCCCTGGCCTTGAAGGTGTCGAAGGGTGCTATGGAAGGGTGCCTGCTCCCGTACCTGGGCGGCACCTCGCCCGTCGACGTATACCGGACGATGGCATTCTCCAGGAGCGCCAGTAGGCAGTCAAACATGGATACGTCTATCCTCTGGCCCTCCCCGGTCCTCTCCCTATGGACTAGGGCTGCCAGGACCGCCAGGGCCGCGAAGATCCCTGGAATAATGTCTCCGATGGAGAAACCTGTCCTCATGGGTGGGCCGTCGGGCTCCCCCGTGATGCTCATGGACCCGGAAAGGGCCTGGACAATGACGTCCAGAGCCGGTCTATCCCTCCAGGGCCCTGACTGTCCGAACCCCGTCACAGAGGCAACGATCATGCCCGGGTTGACCTTCTTGATTCGTTCGTACCCAAGGCCCAGCCTCTCCAGAGTCCCCGGCCTGAAGTTCTCCACCAAGACGTCACACTTCTCCGCCAGGCGCATGGCGATATCCTTGCCTTTCGGCGACTTCAAGTTCAGGGTAATGCTCTTCTTCCCCCGGTTCAGGCTCATAAAGTAGGCGCTCTGGCCCTCCAGAAATGGTCCGTAGGCCCGGGCTGGATCGCCTCCATCAGGCCTCTCCACCTTGATCACCTCCGCGCCCAGGTCGACCAGAATCATGGTGCAGTAGGGTCCCGCCAGGATGTGGCTCAAATCCAACACCCGATAGCCAGCTAGGGGCCCATCCTCCTGGGGTCCGGAGTTCATGGCCCGAGAAACGCCGCCTATTAGATAGTTTCGATGGGGTGGAAGCGGGCCTCGTCCCTCAGCTTCACTGACTGGATGACCTCCCTTTCGGGACCGGACCGGCGAAAGGTTTATTTTCAGCGGGGACGAGTAATCGGGCGCCACATGGAGGACGACTGCCCCCTCTGCGACTTCATACTCACCAGGCTCGATGAGCTTCACAGAAACGCCCCCCAGGAAGGGGGATTCAGCGCCTACACCCTGCTGCATGAAGGCGGGAATTTGGAAGCAGCGTCGGTGGTAAGGGGGGTCACTCCCCGCGATCTGGACGTCCACATGGCAAAGCACCTGGGGGACGAAGTCCAGGTCGTTCCCAGCTGTTGCACCGCTCGCCGCTACCGCCTTGTGTCCGCAGGGCCGCCACCCGAGGCCTGTTCAACCTAGACCCTCAATAGATATCGGGCCTCTTCTCCGCCGCCGAGTAGTCGACGAAGACCGTCTTCCACTCCGTGAAGAAGTCGATGGCCGCCTTGGCCATCTCCCGGTGCCCGATGCCGCTGTTCTTGATGCCCCCGAAGGGGACCTGGGCCTCTCCCCCCAGGGTCGGCGAGTTTATGTGGACCATCCCGGCGTCCATGGCCTCGATGAAGCGCATTATTCTGTAGACGTTCTTCGTGTACAGGGCCGAGGACAGACCATAGGCGGACATGTTGGCCCATCGAAGTCCTTCTTCGAAGTCCCTTGCCCGCAATACGCTGAGAACGGGGCCGAAAATCTCCTCCTGGGCTATCCTCATCTCCGGCTTCACGTAGTCGAATATCGTCGGAGCGACGAAGTAGCCCTGGGCGAGAGAGCCATCGGTGACCCGCCGGCCACCGCAGAGCAGCTTAGCCCCTTCCTCCTGGCCTAGCTCAACATAGGAAAGCACCTTCTCCAGCTGGGCCCTGCTGATGAGGGGCCCCACATCGCTCCGAGGGTCCGTCCCGGGGCCCACCTTCAGCTCCTCTGACCTCGGGACAAGGATCCTGAGGAACTCATCCGCCACGGCGTCCACCACAATGCAGCGGCTGGTGGCAGTGCACCTCTGTCCCGCGTTCCCGAAGGCACCCTTGATGACGCCTTCCGCAGCCAGCTCCAGATCGGCATCCTCCATGACGAGACAGGGATTCTTCCCGCCCATCTCGCACGCCACCTTCCTGCCCCCGGACATGGCAGTCTTGGCTACACCCTTGCCTACCTCGGTGGAGCCTGTGAACGAGACCGCCCCAACCCGCTGGTCCCTAATCATGACGTTGCCCACCTCCTCTCCGGGGCCAGTGATCATGTTCAGTACTCCAGATGGCAATCCCGCCTCCTCAAAGAACTTGACCAGGTGATATGCCGTGAGGGGCGTGTAGCTGGACGGCTTCAGGACCACGGTGTTCCCCGCCACCAGGGCCGGGGCCGCCTTCCAGCAGGGGATGGCCCAGGGGAAGTTCCAGGGTGTTATCAGGGCGACGATGCCCACCGGTTGGCGTATCGTGTAGAGTAAGTTGCTCTTGAGCTCCGAAGGCGCGGTCTCGCCGTACAACCTGAGTCCTTCGCCCGCGTAGAATTCCAGGATGTTGTTACCCTTGACCATCTCCCCCTTGGACTCAGCCATCGTCTTGCCCGATTCGAAGGTCATCGCCTGGGCAACTTCGTCGAGACGCTCCTCCGCTATCCTCCAAGCCCGGCCAATGATCCGGGCCCGGGCAGGAGCGGGCGTCTGCTTCCACTTCTCAAGGGCCTCGAAGGCCGCGTTCACCGCCACGTCCACGTCCTTCTCGCCCGCCAGAGGGAAGCGGGCCAGGAC
>JBHHZZ010000039.1:0-12479 GCA_046758325.1 Thermoplasmata archaeon
ATCTCGGCGTGGGTATGCTGTACACCCACACGATGATGGAGGAGAAGATGATGACGGTGATGAGGAGGACGAGGATCGTGCCCACGACCTCAGACACACCAGAATCGTCAAATCGCCTTCTCTTCAACACCACGGGTCCTCCGAGGGCCACCTGGCACCTTCTCGAAGCCTTGGATATTTAATCGTTGCCGAGTAATTACCACTGGAGATATCCTCTAGGTCTAGAACTTCTGGAGGGCGGTTTCCAGACCGAGCTCCTTTTGCTTCTTCTTCCTCCTCTTGGGTATGGGGACCTTCTTGAAGACAAAAAGCAGCTGAGAGGGATGCCCGCCCTGGGACCGAAGGGGCAGGGCCTTTATGTGGCAGAACACCTTGCCGTTGTTTCCCTTGAGGACGAAGGCCTTCTGGCCGGAGGACATCTCTCCGTTGACGAGGGAGTCCTTCCCGACGAAGTCCATCTCTTCCAGGAGCCTGCCGTTGACGTCCTTAGGCTTGAGGACCTTCGTCCAGCGCTTTCCCCTCAACTCCTCCTCCTTCCAGCTCAGGAATCTCTCCGAGTTGGGCCCCAGGCCCCTGACCTTCATCTCCCCGTCCACCTTGACGACCGCATCCGACAGATCGTCCACCAGACCCTCTATCTTTCTGAATATGCTCAGGGACTCCTCCTGAAGCCTTGAGTTCTCGATGGCGGTGGCGACTTGGTTGGCGATGCCAGTCACTATGTTGATCTCCTTGCTCGTGAAATAGTGCCGGGAGGTGGTACTGTCCAGGGTCATTATCCCCTGGGTTCTCCCTTTGGAAACCAGGGGGACTATCAGCATCGACTTCAGCTTCCACGCCTTTATGAGTTCCTGGGAGAGCATGTCCTCCTGGGGCAGGTCTCGGACAACGCAGGGTAGCTTCTGGTGGACGACCTTGTTGATGAGCCTCGGTACCTGCTCCTCGTCGATCCTGTTGTCCATGAAGAGTTCGGCCAGTTCAGGCCGGGGGCTGTAGGCCTCCGCGGGGATGAGGACTTTGCCTCGAGGGTCGTGGAGGAAAATAGAGCATCTGTCGACCCGCACCAGCTGGGGCGCGATGCGGACAACAGTTCTCAGGACCTCGTGCAGGTCTGAGAGGTTCCCGACCATTTCAGAGACGCCGATGAGGGCCGCCAAAATCTGGGTTTCGCCCAGATCCCTCTCTTCGAACATGAACCAATGGCTAATCCCTGAAGTGCTGTCAAAAACCTTTCGTGGCCATTATCAAGGGTGGGTCTCTTGAGGCCCTCGGACAGACTTCAGGCGCTCTCGAATGCCCCCCTCCCGGATGTGATGTGGGAACTGCAAAAGGCTTAAAGGGGAATCGTGCTAGCTTGAAGGAGATGTATGCCGTATTTCTCTTCGATTCGGAGTCTGCTGGCCAGGCACGTGAGCTGCTAGAGGACGACCTCGTAAGCCGGCAGAGTATCACGCTTAGGGATGCCAAAGCCTTAGGGACCGCCTTCGAGGGCCTCCTGGTGGTTATCGAGGGGGACCAGACAGCCATCATGAGGTTTGAGGAGATGGTTGTCGACAAGGGCGAGAAGCTGGCCGAGGAGGATGCCGATAGAGTGCTCGACCTACTGAGGAAGGAGGAGGAGGACGCCGCTGAAGGCGTCGGCTTCCTGTTCGGTTGAGGGCTTCGTGGCCTATGTGCGGCCTCACCCCTTCACCAATACTCACCAAAGCGAAGGTCTGCCTCACAACTGCAGGGACCATAACGCTCTCGTCATCTCCAGAGAAATTCGACGAACTATTCCTTTTTATTTGAGTAGTACCTCCCATCAAGTGTGAGATGCACGCACTGTGGGACCGAGTTTGAGGGCAACTCTTGCCCGTCGTGCGGTCAACCCGCCTCCACAGAAGCCTACCGCCTGCCGGAGATATGCGGACGGTGCGGGACCTCCTTCGCGGGGCACTTCTGTCCCAATTGCGGATGGCCCGCCGGGGCGCCCTTCCCCATGAGGAGGCAGATCAGCCTGGCTTGGTCGATCCTGGGTGTCCTCTGGATGGCGGCCATCCTCCTCTTCCTGGTTTACACCACTGTCATCCTCGTCGCCCTCCTCTACATCTCCCCGCTGGTAGTGGGGGGAATCCTGACGAGTACCTGCGACATATGTCTAGCATACTTCTTCGTGGTCAACCCTCTCAAGGAGGTACCCTTCGAGGTCGTGGGTTTCGGCGAACAGGCCCTTCTCATCTGGTTCATGGTTGTGCTAGCAGCCCTTGTCGGCGTGTATCTCTACCTCATCCTCTTCTACGGCCGCATCACCTACAGGGATGCGACGCTCCCTGTGTCCAAGGTTTCCACCAAGGTTAGGTCCGAGAGCACTCTAATCATGGTGGGCCAGATTTTCATGGCCGTCCTCTTCTTCCAGACCCTCTATATCATCCTCTTTCTGCCCCTCATTGGCATCGACCCCAAGCCACCCTCCATTGTTGAGGAACTCCCTCAATGGTACAACCTGTATAGCCTAGTCAATGCCGCCGTCTGGGAGGAGGTCGCCACTCGACTACTCCTCATAGGGATCCCGCTGACCTTGGGCTCTCTTGCCTTTAGGGTGTCCCAGACGCTGTCTGGGAGAGCCCTGAGATCGGGCGGCACTGTTCATTTCCTCGCGGGATCTTTCAAATACATCCTAGGGGGCCAGATAGATGGTTCCTCCCCCGTGCTCGTCAAAATCCTCGGCACCGTTCTGGTCCTCATATCGGCCCTCCTCTTCGGCTATGCCCACGTACCCTCATGGGGGGCATGGAAATTCGTCGACGCCTCCGTGGCAGGCCTAGCTCTTGGCTACCTCTTCATCAGAAAGGGCCTAGTGGCGTCCATCCTCCTCCATTTCTCCGTCAACTCCCTCGGGGTACTGACAATAGCCTTGGGAGGTGAGGAAAGCCTTGTGGCGCTGGTCACTATCGGAATCTTCTACCTCGGCCTAGCAGCTATGGGATCCGGCTTCTTCGTATACTACGTGAAGGAGATCGGAAGGCTCCTCTTCAAGCCTCTCTTCGGGCCTTCGAAGAAGGTGGCCGTTGGTCCCCAGCGACCGGGAAGGTCGCCCGCCACCAGGGAGGAGCTTCCGTATTTCCCAGTAGCATGCTCTCGATGTGGAGGTCGTGAAGCGATATACCAGGACGGCGCCCTCACGTGCTCCACGTGCGGGAGCAGGCTCTGACTAGGGGTTTCCCAGAATCCTCGGCGCTACCTCTTCGACGACCGCCTCAACGTCCTCCGCCTCGATGGTGACGGTGATATATCCCAGGGGGGAGTGGGCCGAGAAGGAAACCTTGCCGACGAAGGCAGCCTGTTTGTTCAAGTGAAAGACCATCCTGCTGCCTCGAATGGAACCCATGAGAACCTCTCGGGCCGAATTCCTGATGCGCTGGTTTCGAAGAAGTTCTCCGAACCTCTCCAGGGACTGCGCTCGACCCGATATGAGACCCCCTTCCTCCAAGTGAGCGTCGGGGAAGATGTTGAGAATGGCCATCTTCACCTTGGAGGCGCTCTCCGTCGGCCGGCAGGGAGCCTCCACAAGAATGCGGCGCACGTTGATACAACCTCATCCTGATAGATAACGATGCCTTCGCGGGCCAAGACAAGAATCGGTGGAGGCCCACAAAACGTTTTTGGCGGGGGGCCGCCATTACGGTGGGATGCGGGAGGAACTCCTTTCGACTGCAATGAGGTCCGGAGTCCTCCTGGAGCCCCGCCTGGTGGACTATCTTGCCACTCACGAGAATCCCATGGACAGGCTTCTGGAGATACTGGAAACGGTCAATCCCAGACCGCTGGTCCTCACCTTGGAGGAGTTCGAGTCCCTGCGACGGGTCCAGCCTCCTGGACAGACAGGACCTCGGGCGGAAGCCCTGGACTCGCCCCCACCCAGGCCGAGTCCAGGAGAGGTACACAGGAGGGAGTATGACCCCGAGGTGGAGATTCTCAAGGACATCACCGGTCGGTCCACCTGTACCGGGGACATGAAGGATTTTGCCAGATATTTCGAGCACCGCTACCGGACCCTCTCGGCCATGCTCAAGCGGAGGAGAGAGCTCCTTGGAGCCGTGCCTATCGGTCGGGCCATGAGGATGACCAAGGAGGTCCGCTTCATAGGCATCGTCCAGGCGGTGAAGCGGACCAGGGCTGGTCACAAGCTGCTCCAGGTCGAGGATGAGAAAGATGCTTGTCAGGTCCTGATTCCCAGCACGGGGCCTGTGGCGGACGAGAACGCCCTTCCCGACGAGGTTATCGGGGTCGTTGGCAGGCCGTGGAAGAGCGGCATCATCCTAGCCGAGGCCATCGTGAGGCCGGAAGTCCCTCCCTCCAACGCCTTTGAAGGAGCCGACGTCCCCCTCTGCGCCGCCTTCGTGTCGGACCTCCATGTGGGCAGCAGGCTCTTCCTCCGAGAGCGTTGGGCTAAGTTCATCCGCTGGACGCGAAGCCAGGAGGCCTCGAGGATCAAGTACCTGATTGTCGTCGGGGACGCCGTGGATGGCATAGGGGTATACCCCCGTCAGGACGAGGACCTGGAGCTGGACGACGTTTACGCTCAGTATGAGGAGGTCTCACGAGCGCTGGAGGATGTGCCAGATGAGGTCCAAGTGATAATTCTCCCTGGAAACCACGACGCCGTGCGACCGGCAGAGCCCCAGCCAGCCCTTCCCCCAGGGATTCAGGAGCTCTTTCCCGACGGTTACATCTTCTTGGGCAATCCCGCGAGCTTACGCCTGCATGGCGTGGACGTCCTGTGCTACCATGGAAGGAGCATGGATGACTTGGTCACCGGCCTACCTGGAATGTCCTACGACAGACCCCTGGCCGCCATGATAGAGATGCTGAGGCGAAGGCATCTGGCCCCCTTCTACGGTGGCAAGACGCCCTTGGCCCCTGAGAGGTGGGATCACATGATCATTGACACCGTCCCCTCCATCTTCGCCACCGGTCACGTCCACGGGCTGGGCGTAGGGGAATATCGGGGAGTCAAGCTCGTGAACTCCTCCACGTGGCAGGCCCAGACTTCCTACCAGAGGATGCACAACATCGTCCCGAGGCCGGGGATGGTGCCCATCGTGGATCTCCAGACGGGAGAGGCCTTCGTAAAGGCCTTCTAGGTCGGCCGCCTTTAGCGTGGGGATGAGGATTCTGGCCGTGGCGGACATCCACGCAGACAAGTATATGGAGTCCTTCTGCAGTTGCCTTCGGGACTGTCCGCCCGTCGACCTCGTCCTCCTAGGTGGGGACATCACGGAGCGAAACGACCTGTCTAGCTTTGGAGATGTCGTCGAGGAAGTGCAGAAGGTTACAGAGGCCCCGATAATCGGCATATTCGGGAACGAGGAGTGGTCTGAGTCCCACGACGAGTACAGGAAGGCCTTCCCCATCACCTTCCTACACGACGAGGCCACCTTCGTGGAGGCCAGTGGCCGGTCCATAAAGATCGTGGGCAGCACCGGATCCCTGGATACCCCCACATGGTGGCAGAGAACCCACCTGCCGAACATCTACCGGGAGTATGCCACCAGGGTCAAGTTGCTCGACGCCCTCCTCGCCTCGGACGACTTCCGTATACTATTCACCCACTACGCGCCTACCTACAGGACTCTCGTGGGCGAGGGAGAGAGCTACTGGGATCAGCTTGGATCCAAGAGGCTCGAAGAGGTGGTTCTCAGGAGGAGGCCAGAGCTGGTAATCCACGGGCACGCTCACAAGGGCACCGGCTACGCAGAGCTGCGGACCGAGCAAGCCACCCTGCTCAATTTCTCCCAGACGAGGGTCATCCCTGTCCACAACGTGGCCTTTCCCGTGAAGAAGGACATCACACTTTTGGACATCTAGCCAGGCTGAGGAAGCTTTAATAGGCCGATTCCCGTAGTGGCCGAGGTCATGGAAAGGGAGGAAGGTTCGAAGCTACCCAAGGGCGTCATCAATCTACTCCGAGACCTGGCCGTGGCCTTCCTCTTGGTGGCCATCGTAATGGCCTCCCTCTTCGCCTTTACCAGGGTGTGGCCACCAATGGTGGTCGTGGAGAGCTCCAGCATGCAGCACAGTAACGAGGAGAGCTCCGTGGGTGTCATTGACACCGGCGACATAGTCCTCGTTCAGAACGCCCCCAGACGACAAGACGTCGTTTCCTACGTGGAGGGGAGAGCCCAAGGGTACTCCACCTACGGCGATTATGGCGACGTAATCATATTCAGAAAGTTCGGGCGAGAGGATTTCACCCCTGTGATACATAGGGCGATAATGTTTCTCGCGTGGAACGAGACGGCCGAGGGCTTCGACATACCCTCCCTTCTAGCCCTTGAGAGGGGAGTGGACTGGGATTCCAACAAGGCCGAGCCCTTCGGTCTCGGCAGGGGAGACCAGGTCGTCCTGAAGGAAATCACCTTCAAGTCCTTGGACATCGTCTTCAGGTTCGACTCCTTTGTGACCTTCGCGAAGTCCAACGCGTGCCCATCCCCTTGCAGTGGCTACATCACCATGGGGGACAACAACGCAGCCGGCAATGGCGGGTACGATTCTTGGATCGTGAAGGAGGAATGGATACTGGGGAGGGCCCGAGGCGAAATTCCCTGGTTTGGACTGCTGAAGCTTGTTCTCAATGGCGGGTTCGCGTGGGGAGATGGCAGGGCGCCGGCCAACAGCTGGACCTTCCTGGCCATAGCCATCATTCTCCTGGTAGTAGGCCCCTTAGCGGTGGACATTCTCTTCTCCTTCGTAATCTCCCGAAGGTCGAGGTAGAACTCCGCCCTAGGAGAGGACACACCTAAATGAGGGTCGTCTGAATTCTTGGCCTGTAGTTCCTCAGGTCGACCAACACCTCATCCCTTTCCAAGACCCTCTTCACATCCAGCCCCGAGATGCTGCATTGAATCTCTTTTGTCCGACCCCCCCTCCCGAAGGACTTCACCTTGGCGTTGATTAGGCCGAGCATGTCAAGCTCCGATATGAGATCCGTCACCCTCCGCTGGGTCAGGGGACTCAGCCCTGCTCTCTTGCAGAGCTGGGAGTAGGTGTCGTACACCTCCCCAGTCGTCAACTTCGTATTACCCACCTCTTCTTGTAGGATGATTCCCAGGAGGATGAGCTTGGAGTGGGTTGGAAGAGACTTGACGGCTTCGATGACGCAGTCCAGCTCAATCTTGTTCTTCGCCACTTGGACGTGCCGCTCGGTTATCTTGTCCTCCCCGTTCCTCTCGGCCAGCTCTCCGGCGACCCTCAGCAGGTCCAGGGCACGGCGAGCGTCCCCGTGTTCCTGGGCCGCCAGGGCTGCAATGAGGGAGATGACGCCGTTCTCCAGGACCCCAGGATCGAAGGCGAGCTCCGCTCTTTGCAGGAGGATGTCCTTCAGTTCCTGGGCGTTATAGGGCGGGAAGACCATCTTCTCATCGCTGAGCCTGCTCTTGACCCTCGGGTCCAGGAACTCGGTGAACTTCAAGTCGTTGGATATCCCGATGATGCTCACCTTCGCCCTGACGAGGTCATCGTTGATCTTGGTGAGTTGATACAGGACATCGTCTCCACTCTTGTACACCAGCTTGTCAATCTCGTCCAGGGCGATCACCACCACCCGGGGCTTCTCGTCGATCTTCCTAAGTAGAAGATTGTATACCCTCTCTGTGGAGAGGCCAGTAAAGGGGATCCTCTTATCGAAGTCCCGGATGAATCTGTTTCCCACGTTCTGGAACACTCCATACGGGGTGTCGACGATTTCGCAATTGATGTAGAAGTACTCTACTCGTTCCCAGGTATCCGCCTTCTTTATCTCATTGCCGATGTACTTGATCACGGCGGTCTTCCCCGTCCCCGTCTTCCCGAAGATCATCACGTCGGACGGCCTATCACCCCTCAAAGCCGTTGCCAGAATGGAGGCCGACTGGTCGATCTGTGTCTCCCGATGGGGTAGCCGATTGGGGATGTAGGAGGGCCGTAGGATCTCCCTATTCTCTCGAAAAATGGACTTCGTCCTGAGGTAGGGCTGAAAGATGTTTCTCTCCATCAAGTTCTCCCCCACAGAAGGCCGCAGCTCGCTAATGACTGCCGCCCATAGTAGGCCGACGGCATATCTTCCATCCCTACTAAAGCCTTTTCTTTCGGCAACTGTCTAACAATTTTCCTGGAAACTCTGGCCTTTCTGGCTTCCTAGAATCAAGGGTCGGTCCACCTGTGGTCCATGGTTCCTGCGAAGGGACGGACGAGGCGCCGCTCCCGCGGCGGAGAAACCAGGAAAACCTCCTGGATCGCCCTCGAGGAGGGCCTCAAGGGATATAACGCCGCCCGGGCGGGTCACTCCCTCCAGTCGAGTCCCACGGTTCTGATGCCAACCTTCGGAATGAGTGGCATCTTCCGTTTGTGAACCGAGCGCCGCACCATCTCAGCCACCATGCGCACAGTGTCCGCTGACAGACGTGTGCGGGAGACGATCTCCTCCAGGGATATCTGGAGTTCGAGACCCAAGAGCACCTGGTCGAGGTCCTCATAGGGGAGGCCCAGCTCTTCCTCGTCCGTCTGGCCCTCCCAGAGGCCGGCCGACGGGACTTTCTCGATGATCATCTTCGGGACGCCCAGGTAGCGGGCCATCTCGCGGACTTGCGTCTTGTAGAGGTCCCCGATCGGAAGGAAATCGCAGCCCGCGTCGCCGAACTTTGTGTTTCCGCAGAAGACCATTCTGCCGTGTCTCTCTACCAGCAGGTTCTCGTGAGGCGGCACCGAAGGGCACCACACCTTCCCCCGATAGGAAACCCGGCGCATGTTTCTTGGGGTGAAAGTGAGGGTGTCGGTTCGCCCCTCAATGCGCACCTCGTAGCTTCTGCCAGATGGGATGATCTTCCCTCTCTTCGTCGTCGTCATCAGAGGACGCTGGCGGAGCCAGGCGTGGAGTCCCAACTTCATGCAGAGTTCCACCATCTGATAAGCCAGCCGCGGCGAGCTGGTGGTATAAGCTGACCCGTCGGTGTTGCCGTGGCCGTCCATGATTCCCCGGTAGAGGTGTCCGAGTTGACGAGCGGGCAGTTTCATGACCCACGGTGGGATGTGCCTGTTTCGACCTCGACCTCCACACTCAGCGAAGGCGGCAGACAGCGGCCCGTCGGTGAGGGCAACCAGGATGGGCGTCTGACGCATGATCGCTTCATACCTTTCAAGAATCTCCAGCGAGGATTCCCGTGTTCGATTGCCATCCCCAGCTGTAATCAACATAAGCGGTCCGTCGTCGGCTTTCATGGGGATGAGGTCGTCGGGAACGGGGGCAGATCGGCCGTCGTGTAGGCGGAACCTGAGGCGTTCGGCGGGAGCAAGCATCGGTTTCGTGGAAACGGCGATCTGGCGGCCTTCGTTCGCGCCGTCTCCTATGAAGATGCCCATGAGGTAGAGGAAGTCCTCGATGGCCATCTGTAGAGGCGAATGTGCGTCTTGAGCAGGGGGAGTGGACTGGAGGAAAGCCTCGCAGTCAATGACTCGTGGGCCCTCGCTCACGCCGTCCCACGGCTCGGCGGTGGGGAGTCGCGTGGTCCCTCCGTTGAATCGACTCTCCGCAGTCTCAAACCCAAGGGGGCCCTGACCACGGTTCCGAGAGATTAACATGCGATGGTTGGGGGTCACTAGAAGGTTCAACAGGTTTCCCGAGATTTCCACCATTTCGCCTTCGTACGGAAAGACGTGGACGGCCTCGACCGGCACCTCTACGACTTTCCGTGTCTTCAGATCCATCGAGAACACCGTGTCGCCTGCTCGGAGTTCCCAGTACAACCTGGGACCTCCAGGCGTCATGGCGCGTGTCTCAGAATCGTAACAGAAGTAGCCCGTGAGGAGCTCCGACTTGTTGCCGGCTCCGATCACAATCCGTTCTTCCGCATGGGCAGCTTGGTATAGCGTAATCATCCTGACGCGTGCATGTACATTTCCTGTCCCGATACGATCGTCTCGCGGGATCTTGAGTTGATCTGTAACCGTCTCGACCATTGGCCCAATCTCAGTGGTCCTGAACCCAATGCCGAGCTGCCTTGCCCATTCACGCGTTTCATTCTCGTTCTGGGAGCCTGCTGCCACTACTGGCATCGACAATCCGAGGACGTTGGATGGGCCTACGGCGTCCGCAGAGAGCTTCGCGACGAGGGACGAATCGAGGCCGCCGCTCATGCCCAGCACGACGCCCCTCCGCCTGCTGTCCTCAAAGTGGCGGCGCAGGAAGGACACGATAACCGAGATGTGCGTCTCGTGAAACGCTGGCCTCAAGGCCATGGTTCTTGAACGGCTCTTGGGTTAAATTCCTTTTTGAGGCCGCCGCCTGGCGGACACCCCTCCGTGCGAAGGACATTCCGGGTCTCCCACCTTCGTCGCCATCTATTTAAGCAAAGAGGTTTTGATTAGAGAGTCAAAATGGACGACCCTAAGCTTCGGGAGAAGAATTGGGAGGTCGCTAAGGAGGAGGAGGTTTCCCAACTCTGGGATAAGGACCTTTATCTGTTCAGGAAGGAGAGCGGCAAGCCCATCTTCACCATCGACACCCCTCCTCCGTACCCCTCTGGCAGCTGGCACATCGGGGCCGTGGCCCACTACTCCCTCATAGATATGATTGCGAGAAGTATGAGGATGCGCGGCTATGAGGTCCTCTTCCCCTTCGGCCTAGACAGGAACGGCATCAATATCGAGCGTACCATAGAGAAGAAGTTCAACAAGCGCCTCCACGACTTCGACAGGGAGGAGTTTGTCCGCCTCTGCCGAGAGCAAATGGAGAAGCAATCCCGCACTTACGTAAACCTCGCGAAGCGCATAGGTTTCTCGGCAGATTTTGACGACTACTACTACGAGACCGACTCGCCAGAGTATCGACGGATAACCCAAGCCATCTTCATAGAACTATTCCGAAAGGGCCTCTTCTACCGAGGGTTGAGGCCTAGTTTCTACTGCCCAGGCTGTAGGACGTCGATCGCCGAGGCAGACATCGAACACGATGAGATACCCTCGAAGCTCCTGTACATTAGGTTTCGGGGCAAGGATGGTGAAGGGCTGACGGTAGCCACCACAAGGCCAGAGCTTCTGTGTGCCTGCAAAGCCGTCATCGTCCACCCTGAGGATGAGCGATACAAGGAGCACGATGGGACGACTCTGATCGTCCCACCTCATGGACAGGAGGTGAGGGTGCATGCCCATCCGGCGGCGCGGCCGGACTTTGGGACAGGTGCTGCCATGATATGCTCCTACGGAGACACTATGGACATACAGCTCTTCAGGGAGCTCCACTTGGAGCCCGTGGCGGCAATTGACGAGGACGGAAGGTTGACCGACGCTGGGGGCAAGTACGCCGGCCTGCCAGTAGCGGAGGCCCGCCAGGCCATCGCCGAGGACCTGGAGAGGGAAGGCCTCATAGAAAAGGTGGAGAAGATTCTACACAAGACCCCCGTCTGCCAGCGGTCCGGGGATCCGATTGAGTTCGTCCTGACGGAGGACTGGTACATGAAGCAGCTCGATGTCCTCCCACACTTAAGGCCTCTCGTGGATGAGATGAGGTTCCACCCCCAGAAGCACAAACAGCTGCTGCTGGATTGGATGGACTCCCTTACAATCGATTGGCCTGTAGGGCGCAGGCGGTACTACCATACGGAGATTCCGCTCTGGTACTGCAAGGGATGTGGCGAGGTCTTGGTTCCCGAACCCGGGCGTTACTACAGGCCATGGAAGGACCCCCCGCCCTTCGAATCCTGTCCCGAGTGCGGCGGCAAGGAGTTCCGGGGGGAAGACGCCGTTTTCGACACGTGGATGGATTCCAGCAACAGCAACCTGGTAGCCTGCCTGTACATGAGGGACATGGAGTTCTTCGAGGCGCACTTCCCAACCTCCATAAGGCCCCAGGGTAGAGACATAGTGAGGAACTGGCTCTACTACACCCTCCTGAAGAGCTACACGCTGCTGGGAGAGAAACCCTTCGAGCATGTTTTCATCAGCGGCATGGGGCTCGATGCTTCCGGGAGGGCCATGCATGACAGCTTGGGCAACGTGATCGACCCTGTCCCAATCTTGGAGAGCTACGGCGCCGACGCCTTAAGGTTCTGGGCCGCCACCGAGACGAACGTAGGAGAGGACTTCAGAATTTCCCGTGAAAAGATCGCGGGCGCGAAGAAATTCCTTACGAAACTCTGGAACGTGGCCCGCTTCATCTCCTCCTTCCCCGAGGCAGAGGCTGAGGAGCGGAGGCCGGCGGAGCGGTGGATTCTTTCAGAGCTGAACCAGCTCATCAAGGACTGCCACGAGGGCTATGAGGACTTCAACTTCTTCGTTCCAGCCAACAGGATAAGGGAGTTCCTCTGGAGCCTCTTCGCCCCCCACTACATCGAGATGGTTAAGTTCCGAGCCTACGAAGGGGATCCGGGTTGTGTACACACCCTGCACACGGTTCTTCGTACTCTCCTTCGCCTCCTAGCTCCCATATGCCCCTTCATCACGGACTACATCTGGAGGGAGGTATA
>JBHHZZ010000040.1:0-12067 GCA_046758325.1 Thermoplasmata archaeon
GACCGAGGACTGCCGTCGGCGGCACGTTCACGACCCGGACTAGGACCTCGTCGGTATCGAAGGCGCCGTGGGGGTCCACCACCTGAAGGACGACGCGGTAGAGCCCCGCGTCCGGGTAGGAGACGACTACGTGCCTCCCAGATGCAGTCCTACCGTCCCCAAGGGACCAGGTATATTCCAGCCTCGGAAGGTCCGGGGGCGCGTCCGAGGAGGCGGCGGCGCTAAGGAGGAAGGTTTGGTCCTCCGAGACCTCAACATGGTGCAGGCCTGGAAGGTCCACCAGATCGAGGGGCCGGATTTCCGCGAAGTCCAGGTGGGCCTCCGCGGCGGCCACGGGCGGTGAGTTGACCACCCGTACCTGGTGCGTCCCTAGGGCTTGGCGGCCTCCGATACCAGTGAGGGTCAGGCCCACTAGGTAAGTTCCCTCCCTCCAGAAGGCGTGCTCCACAGTAGGTTCGAAGGCGAAGAAGCCGTCCCTGAAGTCCCAGGTGTAGTTCACAATCGGGCCTCCAGAGTTGGTCGCATCGAAGTTCGCCGTCGCGCCAACTTCCACCTCCGAAGGACCAAAGATGACAGGATTCAGATCTGTGGAGGCCTTGGCCGACTGCAAGGCTAAAGACAGCAGGAGGATCGTGACGACCGCGCTCGCCGGTCTCCTTCCGCCGTTCCTCAGGAAGCGGACAATACCTTTCTGCTGCATGGGCAACCTCCCCCCACTAGAAATTGAGGCTGCGAATGCGGCTACGCCGGAGTGCCGAAGGAGAAAGGAGGAACAGTAACCCTATAAATACATTTTGTACAGATGTTGGCTCGGCCCAGTGGTCTCTCTATTCAATCCATCCTCCAGATGACTGAGCCTGCAGCCAAGGGAGCGACCGACATATCAGCCCCTCACCTACTTGTGAATCTCATCGCTGGCGCCTTCGACGTCGAGCTTCGGCACGGTGCATGCAGACCACCGCTTGATCGACAGCGGATCGTCACACTCGCGGGACCTTCTCGCCAGCCGGGGCCCATGCCGCAAGGGAGATACGGTCTCAGTCGCACGAGAAACAAGGCTCAGCACCTGCGATGGCTCCCCGACAGGATCGTCGAACCCAAATGCCGTTCGAAAGCCCTCAAAGGGCTGCTAGAGGGGTCAGCACCAGACTCCTTTGACAGAAATCGGATAGATACAGCCCGCCTCCCAACATTCTGCAAACCAATAAAGCGTCGAATGTCGCCCCTATGTAGCCGTCCCACCCCTCTTTCTCTCCACTGATAATCTCTGCTGATAATCGTGAACATCGACTAAAATAACCGTTTGAAGACTTCTCTGCCAGCCAGGAGGCAGAGAGCGCTCTCCATCGGTGGCAGGGTAGCGACATGCTGTCGCGTTTGTGGATAAAGCCCAATATCGGGCATGCACTAGCTCAAGGAGGGTTAGCTGGAGCCTTCGCCCTGCTCCTGGCCCTGCCCATAACTTGGGAGATAACGGCGCAGGCCACCCACGCCATACTCACGCTCGGCGGAGTGCCGTCCCTCCTCGTCCTAGCGCCCAACGACCCCACCCTGTACGTCAAGACGGCTGACGGGAGCATAGCCGCCTTCGCCATACTGGTGGAGTGCTCTGGCCTCATCACGGTGGCCATCTTCGGCCTCATCCTCGCGGCCACCATGGGCCTCCTCCAGGGACCCTTCTGGTTCAAAGGTCTTTGGACGGCGGTGGGCACCACCGTGGGCCTCCTCTGGAACGTCAACCGCCTCGTGCTGTCGGCGTCAGCGGCCCACTACGTGGGCATGCAGGCCTTCGAGGCGATCCACTTCATCTTCTCTCCCATGGTCGACTTCCTGTGGATGGTCGTCGTGTGGTCCCTGGGCATGTCCCTCATGGGCCGCTGGGCCCCGGAGGTGAGATCATGATCCAGTACCTCCTCTTCCCAATCATCGTCATCATGCTCATCTACATGGTCCGCCACTACCTCTTCTCCTACTTCGCCCTCTTCCGCCCCCCGAAGGAGAGGAGCTACCAGGAGGTGGCCGGCCTCTACAGGCCCCTCGTCTCCATTCTGGTACCCTGCCACAATGAGGAGAAGGTCATAGGCCACCTCCTGGATCGACTCGTGGCCACGACCTACCCCAAGGAGAAGCTGGAGATCATCCCCATAAACGACGGTTCCACGGACGCCACGGGGGATGTCCTGGACGACTACGCGGCGAGGCACCCCTACGTTAAGCCCCTTCACCGCCGAAAGGGAGGTAACGGAAAGGCCGCCGCCCTGAACGCGGGCCTGAAGGCCTCCGAGGGGGAGATCGTCCTGACCTTCGACGCCGACTACCTGCCCCAGTACGACATAGTGGAGAAGCTCGTCGTCCCCTTCGTGGACCCCGAGGTGGGCGGCGTCCAGGGAAGGGTGACAGTCTACAACGAGGACGAGAGCTTCGTCTCGAAGCTGGTGACGCTGGAGAGGATAGGCGGCTACAGGATCGACCAGGTGGCCAGGGACCGCTTCGGTCTGATACCCCAGTACGGGGGGACCGTAGGCGGGTTCCGCAGGGACCTGCTTGAGGCCTTCGGCGGCTGGGACGAGACCATGCTGGCCGAGGACACGGACCTGACGGCCAAGACGGTCCTGGCGGGCTACCGGGTGCGGTACGTGCTGGAGGCGGAGTCCTACGAGGAGGCCGTCACCACCTGGAGGGCCTACTGGAAGCAGCGCTATCGATGGGCGAAGGGACACATGCAGTGCGCCATCCGCCACACCCTGCCGACCATCAGGACGAACGGGCTCTCCCGCCTCCAGAAGCTGGACATGTTCCTCTTCCTCTGGGTGTACTTCGCGCCCCTCCTGCTGTTCCTCGGCTGGTCCCTGGGCATCGCGGCCTTCCTACTGGGAGCGCCACCCATCCTGCCCTTCTACATAGGCACCCTCAGCGTCTTCACCTACAGCGCCGTGGGCAACTTCGCCCCCTTCTTCGAGGTAGGTCTAGGCGTCTACCTGGACAAGCGAAAGAGCTTCCTGTGGATGCTGCCGGGCCTCCTCATGGGCTTCTTCCTGAACGTCGTCTGCTGCACCATCGCCTTCATGGACCTCCTCTTCAGGCGGAACGGGAAGCACCGGTGGAACCATACGACCCACAACGGGAACGGGTACCACGAGACCGTCCAACCGGCGGCGGGAGGTGACTAGATGGCGCTGTCGCTACCCTGGCTCCTCCTCCTGGGCCTCTTCCTGCCCATCGTCCTGACGGCGCCACTCCTGATCGAGCACGCCCGAAACCGTGATGTGGGGCCTCGCGTGGTTCCCACGACTACCCTGGACCCCAAGCGGAGGACCGTGAAGACGGCCGGAAGCAAGCGGTCTTTCGAGGAGCCGAAGGTCATGCCTGGCCTCACCCGGATCCCCCTGGACCTGGAGGTCCTCGAAGGGGTTGAGCTGGAGGGCAACGTGGTCACGGAAGGGGCGCTGACCATCAGCAAGGGGGGCGCCCTCAGGGGTAGCGCCAAGGCCATGAAGGGTGTCCTCGTGGATGAAGAGGCCAAGGTGTACGGGAACCTGATATCCGCAGGGGATGTGGAGCTGGGCAGGCTCAGCTCTGTACAGGGACTGGTGTACACCGCTGGCAACGTCACCCTCAGGCCGGGGGCCGTGGTGAAGGGAATCTACGCCGACGGGCGGGTGGACATCTACCCCGGGGCGGAGATTCTGGAGGATGTGATAGCCGGCGAGGGCGTCCACTTGGTGGTCCCGGTGGATGGGTCCAGGGCCCTGGAGGAGCTGGAGTCCCTGAACGCCCTGCTGTCCCCCGACAAGTTGGGGAGAGACACGGAGGGGGAAGGATGAGGGCCTGGCCCGCCTTCCTCCTGGCGCTCCTCCTGTTCACGGCGGTGGCCCAGGCCCAGGAGAACTGGGTGCAGCTGGACGACCCACCTCCGGAGAATGAGGACGGCGCTCCAGACCCGGCGGACATGGTGGACCTCTTCTACGCCACCAACGCCACCCACCTCTTCCTCCGGGAGGACCTGGCCTCCATGCCGGAGGTGGACAACTACACCTACGTGGTCTACATGGACAAGCCCGTTGGAGGCGACTATGAGCAGGACTACCGCCTCGTGTACTCCGAGTCAGGAGCCTACATGGAGCAATGGAACGGCACTGATTGGGTGTACGTGGAGGACATCACCGTGACGGTGGACCCGACGAGCAACAGCCTGATCTTCGAGGTGCTGGCCGAGTCCATAGGCGGTCTGGGTGACTCCAACGTGAAGGTCTGGTTCGAGAACTATGAGGGAGCTGACTCCTTCGAGAACCTGGTGGATCGGGGTCCCAACGGTGGTGGATACCTCATAACCCGCAAGGCGATCCCGAACATACCGCTGCTGGTCCTCCCGGCCTTCGTGGGTGGCCTGGCGGGGGCCATCTTCCTGCTGCACAAGAGGTTCCTGGCTCCTTAGGAGAGGGGCAGAAAGACTATTGTAGCCTGTCGCCATTGGGCAGTGGGTAAACGCTTGACCATCTCTTGCCCCAAGTGCGGTCACGTCAACGACGATACCGCCTCCTTCTGCACGAATTGCGGAAATCCCCTGACCGCTGCTCCTCAGCCCGTATATGACTACAATGTCAGGAAGGCCACGGAAAGGACGAAGACAGGACTCCTCCTCCTGATCATCGGCTTCCTCGTCTCCCTAGTGCCCTTCATCGACTTCATCGGCATAATCCTCGCGATAGTAGGCGTGATACTGATATACATGGGAGCCTGGGTTTTCGGGGGCGAACACAGGAGTTTCGTGCTCTGGTCCATCGTCCTGTATGTCCTCATACTGATCGTGGGCGGAGCGGTCGTCGGGATCATATTCCTCCAGATATTCACTGCCCTCCTGAATGAAGCCCTGGAAGAGGCGGCTGCTCAATGGAGGAACTTTCTCATTGCCATCGCCGTCATCGGTTCCGTCCTCGGCATCCCCTACCTCATGATAACGTTCAAGATTCAGACGGACCAAGGAAGGTCCCTCCTGTCCGTCGCGCTCATCACCCAGATCGCCTTGACGGCTCTTTCACTATGGTTGCTCCAGGGATTCTTTGACACCGTCGCGGACCTTTTGGTAACCGGTCCAGGGCAGATAGACCCCTTCATCATCCAGAATGAAACCCTCGCCATACAGGTTCTCAGCAGGTTGGCGAACATCCTCTGGGCTCTCGCGTATTACCTGCCCTACAAGCGAATCGTAGATGGCCAACTTCCGTCTTCACCCACTTCAATGACCCAGGGGTCGTAGGTGGTTGCAGGCGAACCATCTCTAAGAGTCACTGCATGACCTCCCCCCCAGACTCGACGCTTCTGGAAGGTATAGGTTTCCCTCCTCATGAAGGATGACGCGTCAGGGAATGCCACCGGTTGGTACTCAGGGAGCATACTCCCCACGAGGAATGTCAGAGCCCTAACTCGTAAGGGTCGATTCCCCGCAACCGGAGGCCTCGCAGTGGTTTGCGACCGATGACCACCTGGAAATCCCTCTTCTCCGCCGCTTCGATGATGGGCTTGGCCACGTGCACCGTCTTGCCTTGACCGCTGATGAGGGGCTCGAAGGTGTATCTCCCATCCTTTCTCCCGATGTACACACCTATGCTAGGCACAGTTCTACAGAAAGCAGAGGTGCACCGGCCTTTCTTGTAGGTGAGGTCGATGACCACATCTCCTTCTCCACGGGTCTCAAGCCACTCCAGGGCCTCTTTGGTGAAGGAAACCTCGAGGCTCACCTGACCCACGCTCCTGATGTCAGCAACTTCCACCAATCTGACATAGGAACCTATGCCCCCTGGGGGCGCTCCCCAACCCTCTCCGTTGCATCCTGCAGGATCTCCAGCGCCCTCTTGATATGTGCCCTCTCGATGCCGTAGTGAGTCACGCACCGGACTCTCGTCCTCCCCTTGGTCGTCACCCGGAGCCCCCTCTCCTCCAGTCTAGAGGCGAAGTCGCTCGAGGAGATGCCCAGGGGGCTGACGTCAAAGATTACGATATTGGTCTGCACGCTCTTCATATCGATGTCCACCGTGCCGAGGCGAGCTATGCCCTCCGCCAGGAGCCTTGCGTTTGTGTGGTCCTCCGCCAACCGGTCCACCATCCTCTCCAGGGCCACGAGACCAGCGGCGGCCACGATGCCCGCCTGCCTCATCCCCCCGCCGAGCATCTTCCGAGCCCTCCGGGCCTCCTCGATGAACTCCTGGGTGCCCACGACCACTGACCCCGCAGGGCAGCAGAGCCCCTTCGACAGGCAGAAGGTGAGGGAGTCTGCCTCCGAAGCGAGGGCCGATGGTGGGACGTCGAGGGCAACAGCCGCGTTGAAGATGCGGGCACCATCCACGTGAACCCCGAGGGCGTGCTCACGGGCCACCTTGGCCACCTCTCTCATCTGATTGACCGTGATCACCGTGCCGCCAGCTGCGTTGTGGGTGTTCTCCAGGCACACCAGACTCGGCCTGGCAAAGTGAACGTCACTGGGCCGGAGGGCCTCCTCCAGCTGAGGACCGCTGATGACACCATGTCGACCCGGGAGGGGTCTGGGAAGCAGGCCGGCAACCCGGGTCAGCCCGGCGGTCTCGTTGTTGTATACATGGGACTCCGCCTCTAGGATGACCTCCTCCCCGGGCCGCGTCTGGGCCATGAGGGAGACCAGGTTGCCCTGGGTCCCGCTGGTAACCAGGAGACCAGCCTCCTTCCCCATATTCTCCGCAGCAACCTCCTGCAGACGGTTCACCGTAGGGTCCTCGCCAAAGACGTCATCCCCAAGCTCGGCGGTGGCGATGGCCTCCCGCATCTCTTTCGTTGGAAGGGTGACCGTATCGCTCCTCAGGTCGATGAAGTCCAACGGCCTCACCCTCCAGAAAAGGGCCTCCCCTCTACTTAACTGTAGGGAAACCTAAGCATCTTCATGATAACTGCCTGCCAAGGTTTATTGCCGATAAGGCACAGGGACCTTGGATGTCGGGCCAGGTCTCGGAGGAGGTCCGGGGTCGCCGGTTGAAGCCCTTCAGGGCGAAGGTATGCTTCGTGGGAGAGCGGGAGGTAGGCAAGACCAGCCTTATCCGTCGATACGTCCGCGATGCCTTCGACGAGACCTATGTGGCCACCCTTGGGGCCAAGGTGAGCAAGGCCTACGCCATCCTGGACGAGAGCGATAGGACCCAGGGCTTGGAGCTCATCCTGTGGGACGTCATGGGAGTCGCGGGGTTTCGGGAGCTGCTTCAGGAAGCCTATTTCCACGGCGCCCACGGGGTAGTGGCTGTCTCTGATCTGACCAGAAGGACGAGCCTCTGGCAGCTGTCCGCTTGGCTGAAAGCGGTGGAGGCCATCACGATCCCGGTGGCCAAGGTCCTGGTGGGCAACAAGGCGGACCTGGTGACAGAGAGGCGGGTGACCAGCGAGGAGCTGAGGGTCTTCGCCGCCACCCTGGACTGTCAGGCCTTCGAGACGAGCGCAAAGACGGGACAGGGCGTGGCGGGTGTCTTCAACGCCCTGGTCAGGCAGCTCCTATCGGCCCTGCCTCGGACGGCGGAGCAGTCCCTGGTGCCTCCAGAGAGGCCATCTCCCTAGTGATGAGCGCCAGCTCCTTGGGGCTCAGGGCCTTGGGATCCAGAGGTATGAGGAGGATGGACTCGCGGAGTGCTACGAGCTCGTTCACGTCCTGTATCAGCTTGAGGACGGAGAAGAAATTGTTGTGGGTTATGAGATACTCCACCCCGTCAAGGAGGACCGCGGCCTTTGGGTTTGACTCGAGGAAGTGGGCTATGGCCAGGGCAATATCCTCCAGCGGCGTGGGACGAACGGAGTTTCCGTGGGAGACTACCCGGCTCAGCCAGAGAATGGGCGTTCTGCTCAGGCCGTACTGCTGGGCCACCCTGTGCGAGGGCATCCTGGTGATGCACATCCCCCTGTGACCGTGGGTCACCAGGTCCACGAAGACCTTGAAGCCCCTGTCTTCATGGCTCACCAGGTAGGTCAAGCCCCTGGCCAGGTTGAAGGAGGCCTCCGTGGGCAGATGGTTTTCGAGCCTGTTGTAGCTCAGGACCTCTAGGAACTCCCTCTGGCGGACGGCCAGAGCTAGCAGACCGATGAGGGCTATCCCAAGGAGGAATCCGACGCTTCGGAGTTCAGGGTAGATGGCCGGCAGGATGAGCTCGAAGGTAAACTCGGTCGCGGCGTATCCGCTGACCCCCGCCGCGATGAAGTAGGCATCCCGGGCGGTGGTGAGCCTCAGCTTGGCTCTCCTGAGGTAGCCCACCAGCTTGGAGGAGATGTACAGGACGGTGGCGGCCATGGCAATGAACATGGTGGCGTAGAACCAGAGGGGAAGGACGAGGACGTACCTGCCCTCTCCCAGGAGCTGCACCTCCCCCGGGGTGAGGAAGATGGCCAGCAGGCTGAGCACCATGATGACGCAGTAGTAGATGTAGGAGCTGGGGAAGTTATCCTTCAGATACCCAAGGAGCTTCTTCGGGCCGTCGAGCTGGGGGTTTGTGGTCACGAGGACGAAGGCGCCCAAGACCAGGGCGAAGGCGATGTCCATGGATCCCTGGAACCTCTTCGCTGTGATGATGTATTCCGCAAAGCTGGACTCCGCCATCGACAAGCTGAGGAGGAGGTTCGAGGTCATGGAGACCGTGAGGAAGAGGATGGAGAGGATCAGGAGGCCCTTCTGAAACTGGTTGGGGGTCCTCTGGCGGAGGATGGAGACCACTATGAGGAAGGATAGAAAGATGGCTCCGGCGATACCAAGCTGCTCGGCAGGCATTAGGCATGACCGACTTCCGGTGATACCGTCAAAATACTAGTGAGAAGATTATCCGAAGGGATAATGATAGGTGGAAACTGGCAGCGCTGACGCAACTGGCGGACGGGAGTCTCATGCCTGTAGTATATATTCCGGACTGTAGTATATAGACTGCACTTTCTTAGAGAGGGCCAGCCCTGTTTCACACGGTGGATAGCATGGCGGAGGACAACCAGAGGCCGGTATTGCTGTACGCATTGGTATCAGTCGTTGCCCTCAACCTCCTGATTCTCGGCGTCTCAGCCGCCGTCATTCTTTCGAACCAGTACTTCTCCGCGGGACGTTTCGTCTTCACGTATGACGAGACAAAGCTGGCGATAGACTCTGTCGGAGGGTTCGTTTACGATGACGAGGGCAACCTCGACTCCTTCACCATCACCGTCCGCAACAAGGACCCAGACAACACCTATTCGGGCGTCCTTGAGGTCAAGGTGTCGGACCAGTTGTTTCAGATCACGATCGAAGCTCTGAAGCCAGGAAAGAAGCAGAAGTACGTGGTCGACCTGGACCCCAATCTCCCCACGGACGCTATCGCCGTCAATGCCACGATTTTCATCGGCGGTGAAGGCGTCACCGATCTCGTGGTCCCCCTCGGCGCGGCCATCGCCGACGGATCCATAGACGGGTCCATCGGGACCGAGTGGGACGATGCCCAGCAGTACACCAACTTCCCCCTGGACCCCACGGGTGGTCCTGCGACGCTGTGGTTGAAGCACGACGGCACGTACCTGTACCTCGCCATCCAGTTTACCGCGGATTCCTCGAACCCGTGGTTCGGAATCCAGCTTGGCGTAACCGGCTGTATGGACCCGGGTGACCTCGTCCTCTACGGCGACGACAACTTCGCTGCCGACGGATATCTCGACGCTGCCCTTACCGGACCGAAGTCCAAGTCAGGCGTGGATGTGGACACCGTGCAGGACGGTGCGGGAGCCATGGCGATAGACGGGAGCAATGTCGTGACGATAGAGCTCAAGAAGCCGCTGAACAGCGGCGATGCCGCCGGCAGTGACATCGCGTGGTCCCCGGGCAACATCTACTCGATGGTCCTCGTATGGGACTCCGACGGCGGCGGTAGCTCAGGTGGTGCCGCAGACCACGCGGCAGGGACGACTCCAACCCCCAAGACCGTCCTCATCGAGCCGTGAAACCGGAGGGGGAGGAGATTGTGACCCGCCGCTGGACTTCCCTGGAACTCCTCCTCCTTGCCCTATTTGGTCTCCTCCTCCTCAACCTGGCAGACTCCACGGCCCGGTACCTCTCCACCTACTACCTCGGCACCGCCTACCCCCTGGGCACCGTCGTGAAACCCCTGGTCCTTGCCGGGGCCGTGATCCTCGCTGTCCTCTTCGCCATCCAGGCCCGCAGAGAGATCTCGGGCAAGCTCCTCACCCGCAGGAGCCTGGGGGCCGTCGCGTTCCTCGCCACGGCCACGGGCATCCTGTTCCTGGACACGAAGGCCCTCCTCTTCCTGGGACTGTCCATACCGTACGTCCTGACCGACGCCTCATGGTTTATCCTGTACGCCCTCGCCCTCGTGGCCTTCCCCCTGTTCCTTGCGGTACGGGTGCGACGCAGCTATGGATGGGCTCTGGCAGCCGTCTTCCTGCTTCTCGCGGCCGGATTCTCCACGAAACTCCTGGATCACCTCTACTTCTGGGTCCAGAGCGTAGGCGGCTTCGCCCTGCCCTACGGCGTCGTCCTCGTCGGCATGTTCGGACCATCCCTCACCATTGCCGCCGCTGGCTTCGTGGTCCTGGCGAGGGAAGTACGGCGGGGCTCCATTGCCATCCCGTCGGGGGCCTTCTGGGGCCTTCTGGCCATCCCTGCCGTGTTCCTGGTGCCTCCCGCAATCCAGGCCTTCGGAACTTCGCTGCCGAACCTCATACTGCGAGGCTGGACCTTCTGGAGCCTCGGTTACGTCGGGTACAGCTGGTACACGCCCAGCCTGTTCGCTGCCGCCTTCGCCACCTATGTCTTCCTCCTCGTGCGCCTCCGATCGCGGAATCCGGTCCGACGCCTCCTGTTCTTCGCCCTTCTCACCTTCCCGCTGAGCGGCATCTTCGTCCTCTTCCTCGACTACTCCTCAATCCCCGGAAACCTGCTCAGCATGATGGGGGCCGCCGTCGCCCTTGACCTGCTCGCCGCCAGGAGGGAGGCCGCATGATCCTGTTCCTCCTAGTCCTGTGGATGGTCGGCGCCGTCATCCTGGTGCTCCTCGGTCCGATGGTGCCCTTGGAGCCGGGGGTGGCCGCCCTCATCCTTCAGACCTACACCTTTGGCATCGGCGCCGTCGCCTTGATCTGGATCGGCCTACGGTGGGCGGCGAAGGAGGTGACTTGAGATGGTCCAGGCGGTCGATCTTCACACGATTTTCTCCGAGATCCACGTGGGCAGCCTGACGCTTGCAGGCGCAGCCCTCCTAGGCCTGGCCTTTCACGCATTCCACATGCGCTTCCTCCGTGGCCGCTGGTCCTGGCTCGACAGGCTTTCTCGGGTCACTCCCAGGTTGGCGGACCCGGCTGCCCATGTAGGCGCCATCTTCGGGCTCATCGGCTTCGTGGGCTCCATCGTGACCGGAATCTTCACCTGGCCGGCCCAGGCCCTTTGGTCATCGGCCGAGGTGCTCAACAAGGTGATGTTGTCGACCTTGGCTCTGGAGCTCTGGATAATCTTCGTCTTCCTGCGGCTCTCCCGCGGGACGCAGGTCCTCGCCTCCCGTCGTCTCCTCTATATCTACCTCGGCGTAGGGTTCGTGGCCTTCGGCCTGACGACGGTGGCTGCAAGCCTCGGCGGTCACCTGGCTGGCAAGGAGAGCCTGCTCGATCCCCTGTACGCGGCCCTGGGCATCGATACCGCAGCCCTGTGGATCCTCCTCCCCTTTGCCTGGCTCATGGACCTCATCTACGGCGGGCCACCCCTCCTTGGCCTGACCATTCAGAACTTCTACCGGCTCCTCCTACTCCTGGACCTGATGGTGGTGGCCGTTGTGGTCTTCGTCCTCATCACGACCTATGTTAAGCCGCGGCTCATGGAGGCCTCCGAGGAGCTTTTTCCTGACGAGGTGGATCCCTGTCATCCCGATCCTGAGGGGTTGCTCCTGAAGTAGGCTGAGTTCGCCCGCGAGGACATTCGGGCAAACCAAGAAAGCTGCCCGACGGAAATCGATGCAGGTTTGCGAAGGTTCCGACCCTGACCACCTGCGCCTAACATCGCCAAACACTTAAGTAGGTCAAGCCTGATGCAAACGAAAATAGG
>JBHHZZ010000041.1:0-11791 GCA_046758325.1 Thermoplasmata archaeon
GACGGTCTCCTATGTCCAAAGTGCGGGAAGAGGCTCAAACTGGTCGGGAAGGACTACCGCAGGCCTGCCGACTTCTACCGATGCCGAAATTGCGGGGAGATCACCTACGTTCCTGACGCTCATCTTCACTGCACGCACTGCGGCGGGTACTTTGCCATCACAGAAGTCTCTGAGCGCCCCCTCTACTCATACATTCGACGGGAGGAGAAGTCGTCAGCGCTGCAGGATCTGCTATCCAGGGCCGCCGAAGTCCTGGAGAAGGCGGGATACGAGGTGGCCATCCTCCAGGAGGTCGAGGGCAGGTCCGGCGTCAAGCACGCCTGCGACCTCTATGCCTCCAAGGAGGTATCAGGACTCAAGACGGAGGTCCTCGTGGACGTGTCCATGGCCTCCAAGGAAGTGTCATCCAAGCCCCTCATAGGGCTCTTCGCCAAAGGAGAGGACTTGGAAGTAAGCAACCTCCTTTTCTTCGCTCTACCTGCCCTGGAGGAGTCGGCCAGAGGCTACGCCAGCTTCCACGGCATCAAGGTCCTGGAGGCGGAACCGAAGGACGTCCACGAAAGGCTGTCTGAGTTCCTCTCAGAGGAGCTTTTCCTGGGTCAGGAGACGGAGGAAGCGTAGGTCATCCTATGAGGACGAGGCTCGTGGGTGTCGCAGGGGCCATCATCGTCATCTTCCTAGGCCTCTTCCTGCTACTGCCTGACCGGGGAACGAAGTTCCTGGCCTTCACCTCCGCCATCCTGGCGGCCAGCTTCTACCTCCTGGCCGTATGGAGGGAGATGAGGAGGGACGAGGCCCGGAGGTGGAGGAGGGCTACCTCGGCTTACAGCCTCATCCTCTTCTGGGTCCTCTTCCTCACCCTCCCCGTCGTCTACGCCGTTTCCGTCCTCCTGGCAAACCCCCTGGGCACGAGCAGCCTGCTCTTCATCATCTCCCTAATGGGTCTCACCTTCACTCTGTTCTACGACTTCATCAACCTGCCCCTCGCCCTCTACCACAAGGAAGTGGAGGAGAGAAGGCTCCGCAGACCCCTGGCTGCCCATCCGATGGTCACCCTTCTCGTTCCGGCCTACGATGAGGAGCGGTGCCTGGAGAAGACCCTCGAAGCCCTTCTGGAGGTGGACTACCCGAGCTACGAGATCATCGTCGTGGATGACGGTTCCAGGGATTCCACCTACCAGCTGGCCCGCCGATTCGCCTCTCGTGGCGTCAAAGTCGTTCGCCGACCCAACGGTGGCAAGGCCGCGGCTCTGAACATGGGTCTCTTCTTCGCCAAGGGCGAGATCATCGTCACCGTCGATGCTGACAGCCTGGTTTCCCGGGACGGCCTCATGGAACTCGTGAGGCTCTTTGCGGATCCGAGGGTGATGGCGGTCTGCGGGAACGTGAAGGTACTGAATCGAGTGAACCTGCTGACGCGCCTTCAGGCCCTGGAGTACATCGTGGACATCAACATCGCCAAGCGGGCCTTCGACGTATTCGGCTCCACCATGGTGGTGCCGGGAGTGCTGGGAGCCTTCCGGCGGGAGGCCCTGGAAGCGGTGGGTAGGTATGACCCTGACACCCTGACGGAGGACTTCGACGCGACCCTGAAGGTCCTCAAGTCCGGAAGCGTCGTCCAGGCGACGGCCCTCGCAGAAGCGTATACAGAGGCACCTGAGACCCTCGGGGACCTCTACAGGCAGAGGAGGAGGTGGTACGCGGGGACCCTGCAGACCCTGTTCAAGCACGGGGACGTAGTGAGGAACCCACGCTTCGGGTTCCTCAGTGGCCTCGGATACCCCTACCTGCTCATATCCATCCTCTTCGTCCCCCTGGCAGGACTCATGGCCCTCATGTCTGGGATGCTGGCGGCCTTGATGGGGGAGCTGATGAACTTCCTGCAGATCCTGGGCCTCTTCATCCTCCTAGAGCTCCTCTTCTCCCTCCTGGCGATAATGATGGATGGAGAGGACCTCCGCCTGCTCCTCCTGGCGCCCCTCTTCGTCATCGGCTACAGGCAGATTAGGGACATCATCCGGTTGGAGGCCATGATCGAGGTGCTGCTGCGTAGGCGGGTGAGATGGACGAGGGCGGCCAGGATGGGGAGGGCGAAGGAGATGCTTGTCCCCAAGGCATAGATTTAACCCAGAAGGGCCATGGTCGTCCCATGCCCAAGGTGTCGGGCCGCATATACACCCCAGAGGGCTTCACAGAGGGCACTGTAAGCTTCCAGGAAGGGGTCGTGGAGGAGGTAAGTCCGAGGCGCGACGGGGATGTCTTGGCGAAGGGGCTCATCCTTCCGTGCTTCCTCAACGCCCACACCCACGTCGCTGACTCCATCGTCTTTGAGGAGCCCGTGGGAACCCTGGAGGAGATCGTAGCACCTCCACTCGGCCTCAAGTTCCGCCGGCTGCAGGAGGCTAGTGGGGAGGAGCTTGTGGAGGCCATGAAGAGGACGTTGGACAGGATGGTCCTCGGCGGTACCGCTGCCTTCTGCGACTTCCGGGAGGGAGGGGTTGACGGCGTCAACGCCCTGCGGGACGCCCTCAAGGGCAGCCCCGTAGGGGCCACAATCCTAGGACGACCGACTGGCCTGAACTACGACAGGAAGGAGGTGGACGCCATCCTCGAGGTGGCGGACGGCGTCGGCGTGAGCAGCATCTCTGACTGGGATTACGGCGAGCTTCAGAAGCTTTCCAGGCACACGAGGGGGGCGAACAAGGTCTTCTCCCTCCATGCCAGCGAGGCCCAGAGAGAGGACATCGACCTGGTGTTGGACCTGAAGCCTAGCTTCCTCGTCCATATGACCATGGGGTCGCAGAATGACTGGCGGCGGTGTGCCGAGGAGGACGTGCCCGTGGTCATATGCCCCCGCAGCCAGGTGTTCTTCGGCCGTGTTCCGGACGTGCCCGGGATGCAGGCGGCCGGCCTGAGGCTTCTCCTAGGGACAGACAACTCCATGTTCTCCAACCCCTCGATGCTTTGCGAGATGGAGTTTGCCTACCAGGTGAGCAAGCTGAGGGGAGGGATATCGCCCGAGGCTATTCTCAACATGGCTTACGCGGGCGCTAAGCTTTTATGCAGCCCCCCTTCTATCACCATCCGGGAAGGAGTCCCCAGCAACCTCCTGGTGCTGGACGTTCCCACCAGAGGAAACGGATGCTATCAGGCAATCAAGGCTATGGAGTCTGACATCATGCTGCTATCCCTGGGCCCGATGGTATGGATGAGGGACAGGGGATGGCTCGAGGCGGTCTAGGATGGCTGGAAAGATGCGAGTCGAGGAATTGATGACGAAGGACCCCGTAGTGGTCGCTTTGCCGGGAAGCCGGACGGAGGTGCTGCGTCTGTTGGTGACCCGCAAGCTCACGGGGGTTCCAGTCGTCAAAGGAGACGGGACCTATGCGGGCTTCGTAGCGCGAAAGCATATATTCGACAACCCGGAGGCGGAGCAGCTGGCCCTCCTCATGAGGAAGGACTACCCCTCGGTGCAACCGAATGCCAGCGTGGAGGATGTGGCCCATATGATGGTGGAGAAGGGTCTTCATCACCTGCCTGTGTGCAAGGACTCGAAGGTGGTAGGCATCGTGACCCCCGCCGACCTCTTGCCTGTGGTTGAGCGGCTGAGGCGTGACACTCCGGTGGAAGAGCTGCTCAACTCTACCTGTGTGCCCGTGTATGAGGGCACACCTGTCCAAGTGGCCAATGAGATCATGAGGGTCGCCCGCGTCTTCGCCCTGCCAGTCCTGGATGATCGGGGGCGGCTGACTGGCATAATCACGGACAGGGACATCTTCGACCTGAGCAGGATCAACGGTACTGCTGTCATCCAGGAACTCGGACTAGCGGACGAGGAGAACCCCTGGATGTGGGAGGGGTTGAGGAACGTCATGAGGCTATATTACGAGGAGAGGAAGGTGGAGCTCCCTCGAATCGCCGTGGAGGAGGTCATGGTGAGAGATGTGGTGACCGCCTCGTCCAAGACGGGGGTGAGCGAGGCCGCTCGCATCATGCACAGGAACGACTTCGGCCAGCTGCCCGTCAAGGACCCCCGCGACAGGCTCCTGGGCCTCCTGACGGAGCTCAACGTCATCCGGGTCCTCCTATAAGGGGTCTGGAATGGGCAGATACGACGACCTGATGTCCCTCTCCCTTCGCAAGGGATTCTTCATTCCGGCGGCGGAGGTCTACGGAGGCCTGGCCGGCTTCTACGACTACGGGCACAACGGTGCCCGCCTGAAGAGGAAGTGGGAGGACCTCTGGCTGGAGTTCTTCCTGGGACTCGGGGAGAACTACCACCTCATCGATACCTCCACCGTCCTGCCCTACAGCGCCCTGAAGGCCTCGGGCCACGTGGACCTGTTCAGCGATATCCTCGTATACTGCACCAAGTGCAAGGAGGCCCACAGGGCCGACCAGCTCATCGAGGCCGCTACCGGCACTTCAGGAGAGGGGCTGGAGTTGGCCCAGGTGAAGAAGGCCATCGAGGAGAACAACATCCAGTGCGTTCGCTGCGGCGGACCTCTGGGCGAGCCGGTGCCCTTCAACATCATGTTTCCCATGGCCGTGGGTCCCCGGGGGGAGGACAAGGCCTTCCTGAGGCCCGAGACCGCCCAGGGTGCCTACCTGAGCTTCAAGCGGGAGTTCGAGATCCTGCGAAAGAGGCTGCCCCTGGGCCTGGCCATGGTGGGCAATGTCTACAGGAACGAGATATCCCCCAGACAGGGCACCTACAGGATGAGGGAGTTTCACCAGGCGGAACTTCAGATTTTCTTCGACTCAGAGGACTTTGAAGGCCACCTCAACCTGGAGGAGGTCGAGGACGTTCGCCTCAGGCTCGTTCGGGCAGAGGACAGGGAGAGGATCCTGGACAGCACGGTGAAGGAGGTGATAGATGACGGTGTTCCGCCCTTCTACGCCTACCACCTCGCCAAGGTACAGGAGTTCTACTTGGATGCCCTCCGGGTCTCAAGGGAGGCCTTCCGGCTCTACGAGCTTAACGAGGCTGAGCGGGCATTCTACAACAGGGTCCACTTCGATGTTCAGGTGAGAATGGACTCCCTCGGCGGCTTCAGGGAGGTGGGAGGCGTCCACTATCGGACTGACTACGATCTGATGAGGCATCAGGAGCACTCCCGACAGCGAATGCAGGTCTTTCACCAGGGCAAGAGGTTCATCCCCCATGTCCTAGAGCTGAGCTTCGGCATCGACAGGAACATATGGGCCCTGCTGGACCTCGGCTACGAGATGGGTGAAAAGACGGTGTTGCACCTGCCCCCGCGGCTGGCGCCCTTTACCTGCGCCGTGCTGCCCCTGGTGAACAAGGGCGGGCTGCCTGAGATGGCGAGGGAGGTGTACGCTGAGGTCCGCGGGTCTTTCGATGCCCTCTACGACGACTCCGGGAGCATAGGCCGACGGTATGCGAGGATGGATGAGATCGGGACCCCCTACTGCCTCACAGTGGACTACGAAAGCCTCGAGCGGCGGGACGTGACGGTGCGCGACAGGGAGACCACCCTGCAGGTGAGGGTGGCGACGAAGGAGCTGTGGTCCGTCCTCAGGGCCTTGACTTCAGGCGCCACGCACTTCGAGGAGCTTCGGGTGGGCGGTTGAAGACGGACGATATCCTGGAGGTCCTAAAGGAAGCGGTTCGAGCAGCGTGTATGGGTGAGGAGAGGGTGGCATTGGCCTTCTCCGGCGGCCTCGATAGCTCCGTCATCGCCGCGTTGGCCTCAGACTTCGTAAGCGTGGTGCCCTATACCGTGGGCTACCCATCATCCCAGGACCTGGTCAATGCACGTACCGCCTCCGGCGCCCTCGGTCTGCCTATGCAGCCAATACACCTGGACGACCTCTTGCTCATCCGTGAGGCAAGAGCCCTACTGAAACGCTTTCCCGACCTGAGTCCAGTGACCCTGTCCTTCGAACTTCCCCTGTGGATCCTCCTCCAGAGATGCCAGGAGGGCCTCGTCCTGGCAGGTCAGGGAGCAGATGAGCTCTTCGGGGGCTACGCGAGATATGTGAGCCTGGAACCTGCAGACCTGCAGAAGAACCTGGAACGGGACCTGACGATACTCCTCAATGACACGATTCCACGGGAGACGGAGATGGCTCGCCTTCATGACAAGGAGCTGAGGCTCCCCTACTGCCATCCCTCAGTCATCGCGGCCGCTCTTTCACTGCCCGTGGAACTCAAGGGAGGACCCAGGAGAAAGGAGGCTCTGAGGAGGGTCGCGGAGCGGCTGGGTCTACCGACAGAACTCGTGGAGAGGCCCAAGAAGGCTGTTCAGTACGGATCAGGGGTCATGAAGAGGCTGAGGGTGCTGGCGAGAAGGGAAGGCCAGGGAATGCGGGACTTCCTTCTGAGCCTTGCTGGTGCTAGGTAACCCGCTTCACCATGTAGGCGCCCTGCTGCTCGTAGCCCAGCTTCCTGTAGTAGCCTCGCGCTCCGGCGCCACTGGTCACACATAACAGGTCGTGGCCGCCATCTCTGGCCAACGCTTCGCTCTCGGCCATGAGGGCCTTCCCGTAACCCTTGTGTTGCCATCTCCTCCCAGGGTCCTCCTGGAAGGGGACCATCTGTCCGAACACCTTGAGCTCCCGCAGGTATGCGCTGGCGCTGCAGAGCCGCAGCCGGGCGTACCCTACGAGAACCTCCTGATTGAAGTCCTCGTAGCTGAGGAAGTATTCCAACCCACCCGAGGCCCTGTACCTGATGGTCCCGAGGGATACGTCCTGGGGGTCCACGGAAACCCGACGGAGGCCAGCCTCCCTGCATCGGATGCAGCGGCACCTGTGCCCGCTGGCCTCCATGATCTCCCGTATGAGCTGACGGAGATGGCCCTTTCTCACTCCTGCCTCAATCTCTCTGGCGGGTATCTCTCTCTGGATCCTCAAGATCCTGACGTATGGGGGGACGTACCTCTTCGCCTCCGCCAGGAGGCGCGCAGCCTCCTCCGTGTCCATCTCCCGGTACTCGCCCTGGAGCCACATACGATGCAGGCCGGTGCCCTCGATGACCAACGTGGGGTACACCTTCAGCATGTCAGGCCTGAAGTCAGGGTTGTCGAAGAGCTCCCGGAAGGAGTCGAGATCCCTCTCATACGTGGATCCGGGAAGTCCAGGCATCATGTGGTAGCCCACCTTGAGGCCGGCATCCTTCGCCCGGCGGGTGGCCTCCACGACCTCATCGACACCGTGTCCCCTGTTGACCCGCCTGAGGACATCATCACACAGGCTCTGAACACCGAGCTCCACCCGGGTGACGCCCAGTCGCAGGCTGTGCTCCACCTCCCTTCCGAGGAAACAGTCGGGTTTCGTCTCTATTGTCAGGCCAATGCATCTCCGGTCCGCCGTTTCGTTCATGCGATGTGCCTCATCCAGGCTGGAGGAGAGGCTGCCGTTCAGGGCGTCGAAGCAGTCCTTGACGAAGGCCTCCCTGTAGGCCTCCGGCCTGGCGGTAAACGTCCCGCCGATGATGATGAGCTCCACTTTGTCCGTGGCGTGGCCTATCTGCTGGAGCTGCCTGAGGCGGGTCTCCGTCTGCGACCCCGGGTCGTACTCATGCTGGGCCGCCCTCATGGCCGCAGGCTCGGTTCCCGTGTAGGCCTGGGGAGTGCCCCAGTCCACCCCTCCAGGACAGTAGACACACTTCCCGTGGGGACAGGGGGCTGGAGAAGTCATGACGGCGACGATGGCAACCCCGGAAGCCGTTCTGACGGGCTTCTTCCTGAGGACGCTGAGGGAGCTGCGCCGCTCCTCCGGCACATACTGGAGAATCTGATGGTTGCTGGGTACCCTGGTCAGACCGTGCTTCCTGCAGAGCTCCAGCTTTGCACGATGGAGGTCATTCCCCTCTAGCTCTCCCGAGAGCACCCGCTCCGCCAGTTCCGCCAGGGGCTGCATTCTAGCGAGGAGAAGCCTGCGGGCCGATAAAAGCTTAAGGTTATTACTGCAGAAGGACATTGCTGGAGAGGTTCTATGAAGGAGGGGTCCCACGACACGGAAGTCCAGATCCCGGAGACCCCCGGGGGGACTGCAGGCTGGCTTCGGATGCTGGCCAGGGAGATCAACACCTACGTCCTCTTCCTGCAGACCTGGAGCGCCATGGGCTTCCTGGTGAATCCAGAGGTGGTGAACTCCCTGCTGGAATTTCAATCGAGGGTCATGGAGGCCAGGTCGGAGTTGAAGGCTCTGAATCAAGGTGTCGGTATCGAGGACATGCGGGATGTCCTCACGGACATCGCCAACCGGGAGGAGGAGATGTTCGGGAAGATGATGGATGAGATCAGGAGGTTTAAGGAGGAGACCGAGGACCTCTTCCCGGCCATGAAGCTGAACTTCGACCCCTGCTTCTGAACCGGGCAAGGTTTTTTGCCGCTCTTCGCGATGTCGGACTGATGGGTCTAAAGACCCGCATGGCTCTGGCGATAATCTCCCTCTTCGGCCTACTGTTCGCCCTTCTCATGGCACTGGCCTACTGGCTCATGCTTCAGGGCTACGTAAGCGGCATCCTGATCATCCTGGTCCCGATAGCCATCGCCCTTTTCGTGGTTCTCCTTCAGTGGGCCCTGGCGCCCATCATCATCAAGGTCATCTACAGCATCCGGTGGAGCGACCCGGAGGACGTGGACCCAGACCTGGCCGACTTCATGGAGAGAACCTGCAAGGAACGCCGCATACCGGTGCCCAAGTTCGGTATCATCGAGGACGACAACCCCAATGCCTTCGCCTTCGGCTGGACTCGTCGAAGGGCCCACGTGGTCCTCACCCGAGGCATATTGAAGTACTGCGGCCCAGACGAGAGGAAGGCTGTCCTGGCCCACGAGCTGGGTCACATCTTCAACAACGACTTCGTCGTGATGACCGTCGTCGCCGCCGTCCCCCTCCTCCTCTACGTCATATTCAGAGGGTCCCTCTACAGCGTGCGGTTTGTGAGGGGCGGAAAGGGGAAGGGAAACGCAGCTGTGGCGATCCTCGCCGTTGCCGCTGTATCATTTCTGGCTTATCTCGTGAGCAACCTGATCGCTCTCCTGGTCGGAAGGTATCGGGAGTACTACGCAGACTCCTTCTCCTCGGACGTTACGAAGGATCCCAACGCCCTGTCCAGGGCCCTATTGACCATCGCCTATGGGTTGGCGAAGGAGGGGCGGGGCGAGGAGTCCGAGAAGAAGCACTATCGGTATGAGAGCACGCTCATGATATTCAACTCCAAGTCAGCCAGGGCTCTGGCTGCCATGTCGGCCGACAGAATCGGGCGGATAAGCAAGGAGAAGATCAAGAAGGTGATGGCCTGGGACCTCTGGAACCCGTGGGCCCTCTTCTTGGAGCTGGGGATGACCCATCCCCTGATGGCCAAGAGGGTGCTGGCCCTGGGCGAGAAAGCCAAGGAGACGGGCCAGTTCCCATACATCACCTTCGACCTCCAGAAGACGGAGAGCTACTGGGATGACTTCCTGAAGGATATCGCCGCCAAGGGCTCCTGGCTCCTGGCCTTCCCCGCCGGCTTTCTCGGTCTATACTACTTCAGCGACCTCCTCCTGGCGGCGGGCCTCTTCCTCTCGACCCTGGGTCTCACCCTTGCCCTCTACATGCGCCTTTACAGGTACCCGAAGAGGTTCAGGGAGGAGAAGGTCGAGAACCTGTTGGTGGACCCGAAGGCGAGCCCCGTCAAGGGCCGGGGCGCTAAGTTGCGGGGTAAGATCATCGGACGGGGACGGCCGGGCTTGTTCTTCTCCGAAGACCTGAAGCTGGATGATGGGACGGGCCTTTTGTTGCTGGATTACCACCAGGTGTTGCCGCTCATCGACCTTCTGGTGGGGGTCTTCGCCACAAAGGAAAGGGTGGGCAAGGACGTGGAGGTGGAGGGATGGTACAGGAGACACGCCATACCTTACCTGGAGATCTACCGGATGCGTTACGACGGCAAGAGGATCAAGACCTACACGGCCTCGTTGAAGCTCGCCCTTGCCATCCTCATCCTCCTTGTGGGCGCTTTTCTCACCACGGTGGCGACGGGCCTGATCCTCTAGCTACGAGCCTAGCCGAACATCTTCTCCGGTTCCCTCTCCTTCTCCTCCTCTTCCACCGCCTCCAAGACGTCGATGGCGAGGACCATATGGAGGGGAACGAGACGGACGCTTCCCGAGGCCTCTCCATGCGACTCGTCCAGCTCCATGACGAGGGCCTCATCAGGGCCGATGGAGGTGAATCCCTTGAAGGTCCCGACCGTCTCCATAGGCTTGTCCCTCGTCGCTGCGGAGACGACCTTGTACTTGGACCCCTTCGTCAGCACGAAGCCCTCATCCTTTGTCATCCGAAAACCCTCCTTCCACCAGGCTCTGCAGGTGCTCCACCGTCCTCCTATAGTGCTCCATTGCCACTTGAACGTGTGCCTCCACGAAGTTCCAGGCCTTGGATAGGTTTCCGTAACGGATCCTGTAACCCTTTCTCGGGCCGTCCGGCATGGGCACCTCCACCTCTTCCAGGATGTCCAGGGCCTTGAGCTTGTTGATATGCCTGTATACCGTGGCCTTCGTCGTCTTCAACCTGGTGGAGAGCTGTTCCACCGTCCAGCCTCGCTCCATTCTCTTGAGAAGGTAGTCCGCGAAGAGTTTGAAGGGTATGCTCTCCTTCAGGTCCTTAGCGGAGGCACCGCCCTCCGGCCCTCCTGAAAGGTAGCCTATCTGGCGCAGGAACATGATGGCCACCTCGCGCGGGTCCTCGATGGGGGTCAGGGGCACATTGCTTACTACGGATATCTCGAAGGCCATGAGACTTCCCGAAGTGAACTCTCCTCACTAGATATTCTTTTTTAGGCCTGTGAGACCAGGGCCTTCCGCGAGGAGGCGAACATGAGTAAGCCACCCATGGCAGGCATGAGGAGGACCAAAAAGGAGGTATGCCCCCTCAGCACCTCTGGCGCCAGCAGTATGCCCAGGACAAAGCCGAACCAGCCGAGGGCCCAGATCCATCCCCATATCCCCCAATCCTTGGTAAACGAGCCGGGCTTCAACATCCCCCTCAACCCGCGGCCCAATAGAGGTCCACCCACTTAACGATATCGTCTGGAAGGCGACGCGGTACCACCTGAGAGGATGTGTGGAAGACCTCGAGGTCTCTTGATGGTCCCTGCTCATACCTCCAAAACTCAACCCATTGGAACGATACTCATGAGACCTTCGTTCCTCGGGTTGCAGAGGCGACCCAGACGCCGTTCGAGGGGGCAGCCGGGGATGCCGTCTGGCTCTTGGCGGGCTCCATGGTCTGGCCAAAGAACTTCCGATGAGTTCAGACCGACCTCCGAGGTCGGAGGTCAATGATGGACGGACATGGCACAGCCAGGGAATAGACCTAAGGGCATGAGGCCGCCCCTGGTCTATGAGACAGGGACGACCGCGAGATTTCCCTATCAACGTTGTTGCTCTAGCTTCGCCACCGGGTCTCTCTCAGGAGGTTTATGCGAGGGCCAGGATTCGAACCTGGGAACCCCTATGGGAGCAGATCTTGAGTCTGCCGCCTTTGACCTGGCTTGGCTACCCTCGCGCCTTGTACTCAGATAGAGAGGATTCTCCCCGTTAATATAGCTCTCGACGAGATGTGAGGCCGGGAGACTGAGACTCTGGCCTGGAGTCAGCTCTGGCCTTCACGCCTCAAGCCTCCCCAGGAACTCCGCCAAGACTTCCTCGAGGTTCGGGCTTCCGATCTCCTCCAGCTCGTAGCGCACCCGCACGACCGGCTTCTCCACTCTCAGGATCCGACTAAGGTCGATAGGTGTGCCTGTCAGCACCAGATCGCAGTCCGCGGCGTT
>JBHHZZ010000042.1:0-11296 GCA_046758325.1 Thermoplasmata archaeon
CGTTCACCGCCACGTCCACGTCCTTCTCGCCCGCCAGAGGGAAGCGGGCCAGGACCAGATCCGCGTTTGCTGGGTTCCTCACCTCGAAGTCCTTGCCCGTGGTGGCGTCTACCCATTCTCCTCCAATGTACATCTGATAGCTTTCAACCACGGCACTCCCTACCAGGTTACCCGATTGAAGCTAGCACCGACATTTAAACCTATTGAGGGACCGCAATCCACGGAGGTGGGGCCCCAGGAGGATTGGCCTTCCTCTTGAGGAACTGGCCCCTCCCCTTCTTCCCCACGAAGTCACCCTGCTCGGCCACTACCTCTCCCCTGGATATGGTCATTTCCGGGTATCCCGTAGCGGTGTAGTCCTCGTAGATGGAGTAGTCTATGTTGCTGTGGAGGCATTCCATGTCCAGCTTGATCCTCTTATCTGGGTCGAGGATGACCAGGTCCGCATCGCTGCCTACGGCGATGGTCCCCTTCTGGGGATACAGGCCGAAGATCCGAGCCGGGTTGTAGGAGGTGACCTGCACCAGCCTGGTTATCGGCAATATCCCCCTAGCGACTCCCTCGGAGTGGAGGATGGGTATGATGACCTCCGTCCCAGGCACGCCGTTGGGTATCTTGGTGAAGTCGTCCTTCCCCATCATCTTCTGCTCGAAGTTGAAGCAGCAGTGGTCGCTAGCCACGGTCTTGATGTCGCCTTCGGCCAGGCCCCGCCAGAGGGCCTCTCGATCCTCCTTGAATTTAATGGGGGGCGACATCACGTACTTGTGGCCGTCTGGCCTTGTGTATACATCGTCCGTGAACATGAGGTAGTGGGGGCACGTCTCGCTGAAGAAAGGAGCCCCCGCGGCCTCCGCAGCCTTCACCGCCTCCCTCGCTGAACGCGTGGACATGTGGACTATGTAGGAGTTGCAGCCCGAGGACCGAGCGAACAGGATGGCCCTCCCGGCCGCCTCCTCCTCCACTATCGGAGGCTTGGCCTTGGCGTGATACTCCGGGGCAGTCTTGCCCTCTCCGATGAACTTGTTCACCAGGAAGCTGATGATGTCGTTGTTCTCGCAGTGTAGCCCCACCAGCCCGCCGTACTTCGCGGCCTCCTGCATGACGGAGTAGATGGAGCCGTCGTCCAGCCGAAGGCCCTTGTAGGTCATGAAGCACTTGAAACTCGGAATGCCGTACTCGATGACCTTCTTTATCTCACCGAAGGTGGTCTCGTTCAGGTCCGTGATGATCATGTGGAAGCCGTAGTCCACCGCCGCCTTCGGGTCCGCCTTCCTGTGCCACTGCTCGATAGTCTGGAAGAGGGTCTGACCCTCTGTCTGAAGCGCGAAGTCGATGATGGTCGTCGTCCCACCGCAGGCGGCGGCCAATGTCCCATGATAGAAGTCGTCAGCAGACGTCGTCCCCATGAAGGGGAACTCCATGTGGGTGTGGGCGTCGATGGCCCCCGGCAGGACGTATTTCCCTTTCGCGTCGATGACCCTATCCGCCTCCTCCCTCAGGTCCTTCGCGATGGCGACGATTCGCCCCCCATCCACGCCGACGTCCGCCTCAAAGACCTCCGAGTCGGTTACAACTCTTCCACCTTTGATTAACAGCTCCACCTTAACCCCCTAGGAGCGATGTAGACCTGCTCTATATAACCGTTATGTTCGTAGATTACCGAGGCAGGCCCTCCGGCTGCAGCGCCCTGTCAGCGAAGACATGGGCCATCTCCCGCCAAAGGCTTCCAATGCCTGCGCGGCATGCAAGAGGGATCTCTCTGGGACTACGGGAAATAAAGAAACCAAGGGGGCCCGAAGGCCCGAAGGTTGGAAGGACTAGCTACCGCCCTGAGCGGCCTTGTCCCAGGCCACAAGGCCCCGTTCCTCTCTCGTTCCCGGTATGAGGTTGTCGAGGATGATGCCTAGAATGGCGGCGACGGCCATGCCCGTTGAGCCGATGGTCGTCACGATGTCGGCCACCCACTGCGGATCAAACACGGCTGGGGTTTCTGCGAAATAGGCTGGGACACTGAGACCGGCGAAGAATATGAAGCCCACGATGAACAGGTTCCTCGGAGAGCCCATGTCGCACAGCATCAGGTTCGAGAGACCCACGGCGGCTATGAGACCGAATAGGGCCATGTACATGGCTCCAATGATCGGTACAGGCATGGTAGAGAAGAAGCCTCCAACCTTGCCGAAGATGGAGAAGACTATCATCGATATGGCGCCTATCTGGACGACGTATCGACTGGCGACCCGCGTGAGTCCGATGGCCCCTATGTTCTCTGAATAGGTGGTGCTTCCGTTACAGGACTGGAATATGCTGGCTATCAAGCATCCGACGCCCTCAGTACCTAGGCCTCGGCTTATAGTCGCCTCGGTAGGTATCGGTGCCTCGCTGATTCTTGAAACCGCGTAGTAATCGCCGATGGACTCGATCATCGATGCAAGGTAGGCGGCTAGCATCCCCAGAATGAAGGCCGGGATGAATTGCGGTAGACCCCAGCGGAAGGGTATGGGAGCCACGATCCACGGGGCTGCCTCAATCTTGCCGGGATCGACGTAGGCCGCATCTCCTGATACGAAGACGCCTGCGCCGCTAAGGGCGGCGGCCACCACCCAGCCCGTGAGGATTGCCAGCAAGATGGGGAACAGCATGAAGATCTTGCTTCTCCGACTGAATATCTGGCTGTACAGGATGATGGCTATGATTACGACCAGGGCTACGCCCCAGTGCTGTCCCGCAAATGGTGCGCCGACACCGAAGAGTGCGAGACCTATCAGTGCGATGGTTGGACCTATGGTGACGGGTCCTATGAATCGCCTTATCTTCCCCATGATACCCGTATAGCCAAGGATGATCTCAAAGGCGGAAGCAACCATGATAGCTCCCGTTATCTGCTGAATCGCGATCTCAAAGCCCATCCCCTCCCCTACTGTGGCTCCGATGATGACGAACGTAGGCGGCAGGAAGGAAAAGGACCCGCCTTGCACGACGGGCAGTCTGTTGCCTATGGTGGTCTGCAGAAGCGTCGCAATCCCTGAGACGAAGAAGATGGCGGATATGAGCAGAGATGTGTCCGTCGGTGGCATCTCCATGGCGAAGGCGAGAAGTAGGGGAATGGATACGGTGGCACCGAACATCGTCAGGTAGTGCTGGATGCCTAGGAAGATCGATTCCTGCAGGGGCGGCTTGTCATCGATGGTGTAAATGATTCGCTTCTCTTCAACTGGTGCTGCAACTGGTACCTCACCCATGTCTATCCTCCTCTTTTTGGTACTTGCGGAGCGGCGGAGTTCAAAAACCGCGCCGCACAGGACGCAGCATGTTTGATTCCTCCCTCCTCCCCGTAGTCGGCCGGTATCACCCCCTCGCTTATAAAAGTTTTTCCCACAACTCAGGTCCCGAATCGAACACTTTTTACGATAATTTCCACAAGTGTTGTCCGACTTTTCAAGAGATGGGTCAAAAAGGTTGTCATCCGTGGTGCCCGGACCACCTCGCGTCCGACGCTTATCATAGGGCGTTTCCCACAGGAGTTCTAACCAATCCCAGGGGCGATGTGCATCGACAAAGAGGTGAACGAAGAGCGGTCCTTGGGAGCAGGTTCCACAGCAATCCGTACACCCGCGGGTGGCAGTTCATGAGCGCTTCCGTGGCAACAGGATCAAAGGCGGAACCAAGAGGCCCATGAGAAGGTAGAAATCGGAGTGAAGCCACCAGCCGAGAAAGCCTGCCAGTGTGCCAAGGCCCCAGGCAAGGAGGCTTCTGTACACATGATGGCCTTCGACAGTTCTCCTGTCTAGGACCAAGGTCAGTATGAGGGGTGGGACAAGGACTCCTAGGAAGACCAGCCACAGAACCATGACCTGATAGAAGCCCATGGCGGCAACAGCTGTGCCTACCAACAGGACGCCGACGAAACAGGTCTGGGGCTTGAGCCCGGTGAGATGAGCCGACGATAGGTTGGCGGAGAAGAGGTTTGCCAGGGAACTGGCAGCGAAGCCGACTACGAGGAAGAGATTTGCCAAAACGGGCAGCCCGGAGCTCTTGAGTAGCAGGGGCAGATCCCAGGTTCCGAACCCAAGGTACAAGAGGGCGCCGACGAAACTGAAGATGGCCAAGGGAATGCTCAGTCCAAAGAGCGAAGCTTTGATCACATGACCTCCAGACTTGAGGTCGCTGGTAAAATCGGGCGATCGAAGGGCGAAAGCCGCGGCGAAGCCGAGGACCATGGCGGAACCTGCAAGGACGCCCCCGAAGGCCCCTACACTGGGGGAATCCACAACCTCCGGGGGAGGACCGAGCATCCACACCGACCAGAGGAGGAAAGCCGTCGTTGCCACGATGCTGGATACCGCCACCCAATTCCATCGACCGAGACCCATCCTGGACAAACTTGCGATTCCCGTCGAGTAGATTAGGATACCGAGAAAGTCGGGGGCCCCGAGCAGTTGAGAAAGGGCAGTGCCGCCAACCCCTATGGCGAAGGCGTACCACCCTATCATCAGGACCGACATCAGCAGGGCTGCGAGGCGCGAGGCCCTCAGACCCAGGACTTCTGTCGCAATCTGATAGAAGACCATCCCCCTCCGCTGCCCACTCACTCCGTGGAGAACGGTGAGGGTGAGCACCAAGAGGGTTCCAAGGAGGATGGAGGGGAGGAGGGAGGACGACGGGACATGCTCAGCGAGCCCTCCTCCAAGCATGAGGGCAGCAGGCGTGGTTCCTATCGCGGCGAAGGCACCTATCCTATGAAGCCAACCCACCCTCCTGCCGGTCCGACCCATAGTTCCCCTTCCTAAGGGGACTAGTCCTCCCTGAGAGAGCCAATCCGTCCTCGGAGGAAACCCATGAACTCCTCCGGGCGCGTAACAGAGATGAATACCTCCCTAATAAGCCCCTTCTTCAGCCTGAAGAGAACCCTGTCAGGAACAGGGCCTATATAACTGGCCCGCCAGACACCCATCACGCGATTGATGTTGTAACCCAGGTCTCCCCTCCTTGGCTCGGGACCTCTAACCAACCGATAACTCCGCACATCCTCCCATGAGACCTGTCGTTTGATTATCCCGAAGCCTACAGAAATTCCATCGCCGTGCAGTTCGACGCTCATGGTCCTATAGTTCCAGGCCATGGCAACGGCCAGGACTATGATCAGGGGTGGCAGCCATGCAGGACCCATGGGCAGACCTAGAGGCCTTCCGAGGAGGACCAAGAGCCAGAGAGAGCCCACGATGAGGGCTAGGCCTACCATAGGCCCTGTGATAAAGCTGGAAGGGTACTTATCCTCGTAGCGAACCTGTCTCAACGTGCAACCCTACCCTTCGGGCTCTTCAGGCTTCTCCTCTTCCAGAGACCTCCTGGCCAGGAAGCCCCCCATGATGCCAGCGAAGAGGGACAAGAGCCCTCCGGAGACCAGTATGACCCAGCCGTATATGTAGAGCGGGTTCCCAATGAGCCCCGTCACGACGGCCACAATCCCCCCGACAAAGGCGGCGAGGCCTCCTACGGTGGCCACCTCCCTCCAGAAAGTCCTGTCGATGACGGTCACGACCTCACCATCAAGATGGGCAACCTTAAACTTAGCGGAGGCAGGATCTCAGCTATGCCTGGTCGCTCTGCCCTTGTACCCTATGGAACTTGAAGCCCTCGAACTGCCGGTCCCCCATCTTCCTGAGCACCGCCCACTCTGCCCTGACCTTCGCACCTATCTCCATGGGCTCGGACAACTGGCCCAGGGCCCGGACACCGCCCTCAAACTCGGCGATGCCCAGCGTCAAGGGCGAAGGTACGCCGGGTGGAGGGGCGTGGATAACGGTGTAGGTGAGAAGGGTCCCCTCCGACACCTCCACTTCCTCGAACTTCCTGGACCCGCAGTCGTGGCACAGGAAGTGGACGGGGTAAGTGAGCCTGCCACAGGCCTCGCACTCGTACACCCTCATGCGACGGCCCCCAGGACGGTGACTATTACGTTGTTCCCGAAGCCGGCTACGTTGCACGTGAGGCCGAGGGATGCCTTCACCTGCCTATCTCCTGCCTTGCCCTGCAATTGAGCGGTGATTTCCGCCACCTGAGCGACGCCCGTCGCACCCAGGGGATGTCCCTTCGCCTTCAGTCCGCCGCTGGTGTTTATGGGCTTCGATCCCCTCAGGCTCGTCACGCCTTCCATAGCGGCCTTCCAGCCCTCCCCGCGGGAGAAGAACCCGAGCTCCTCCGTCTGGACGATCTCGAGGATGGTCGCCATGTCATGGACCTCCGCCACATCCACATCTTCAGGTCTGACATCCGCAATGGCATAGGCCCTCTCAGCTGCCACCCTGACGGCTTTCATGCCAGTCAGATCATCCCTTTCATGAACAACATGGGTGTCAGTAGCGCCGGCGATGCCCCTCACCACCACAGGCTGCCTAGTGTAGCTCTCCGCCTTTTCCAGCGGGCAGATGAGTACCGCTGCCGCGCCATCGGTGATAGGACAGAAGTCGTAGAGGCGTAGGGGGTCTGCGATCACCGGGGACTGGAGAACCATCTCCAGGCTGGCCTCCTTCTGGAACTGGGCATTCGGGTTCCTCGCCCCGTTGTGATGGTTCTTCACCGCCACATGGGCCAGGGCCTCCCGGGGGGCTTGATATCTCCGCAGGTAGGCCCTCGCCATCAGCCCCGCGTACCCCGGGAGGCTTATCCCCTGGGCGTACTCCACCGGATGAGTCAGGCTCGCTATGACCTCGGTCGCCCGCTGTCGATCCACAACGCTCATCACCTCGCCTCCCGTCACGAGGACGAGGTCGTATAGGCCCGACGCCACTCCGGTCCACCCCCACAGGAAAGCGGCTCCTCCACTCCCGCTGGTGTTTTCCACCTTCGATGCGAAGGCGGGCTCCAGGGCGAGTTCCGATACCAGGGCATTGGCAATCCCGCTCCTCCCCTCGAACTCGCCGCTACTCATGTTGCCTACCAGCAGGGCATCCACCTCCGACGCACTGGCGGAGATGCTCTCGAGGGCATGATGACTCGCCTCCGCCAGGAGGTCGACGACCGACTGTTGATGTCTCCCGAACTTCGTCAGACCGTATGAAGTGACGGCCACCTCTCGCATGGCCTCCCCAAGGGAAATCCGATATTAACCTTTGATGCGAGTATGGCCGAGATGAGTCGACCCTCCCATTGAAATAGATTTAAGTATGCTCCCCCCTTTGTCTCGACGTAGTCCCATGATCAAGCCGCTCCAGAGGCTCAATCAGAGCATCAACAGCCCCGTCATCGTGGAGCTCAAGGCTGGAAGGGAGTTCCGGGGCATTTTGGACGGCTTCGACCCCCACATGAACCTGGTTCTCAAGAACGCGGAGGAGCTGGTTAACAGGGAGAGCGTCAGGAAGGTGGAGCTGACTGTTGTCCGGGGGGACAACGTAATCTACATCTCCCCCTGAGGTGAAGGATGTCGAAGGGAACCCCCTCCATGGGTAAGAGATCCAAGGGAAAGAGTCACATCGTGTGTCGCCGTTGTGGCCGCCACTCGTTCAGCATATCCAAGGGGAGGTGCTCCCATTGCGGTTACGGCGCCACATCGAAGCTGAGGAGCTACAACTGGGCCAAGGGGCGGTGACATGTCCGAGCCCCAGGACGACCATCCGAACTGCAACTGCGGGATTGTCGGTGCTGTGGCCCAAGATGGAAACGTCGTGGCCAACCTCTTCTACGGCCTCAGGGTGCTCCAGCATAGGGGCCAGGAGTCCGCCGGACTGGCGGTCTTCGAAGGGCAGATAAACTGCAAGAAGGGCATGGGCCTCGTCCCTGAAGTCTTCTCTCCTGACGACCTGAGTCAGATGTCCGGTCGGGTGGGCATCGGCCATGTTCGCTACTCCACCGAGGGCGCCTCTGCCCTGGAGAACGCCCAGCCCATAGTGGCCAGCTCCATAGCCGGCGACATCGGCCTGGCCCACAATGGGGAGGTCGTCAACGCATCGGAACTAAGGAGGGAGCTCCAGAGGAAGGGATGGGCCTTCATCACCAGCACCGACTCCGAGGTCATCGTTCGCCTCCTGGCGAATGAGATCATACGGACAAAGGACGTCAACCAGGCCCTCAGGGAGTTCACCAACAAGCTCGTCGGCTCCTACTCCCTCGTGCTGTTGATAGGCAACCGGTTGTTCGCCATCCGGGACCCACTGGCCGTCCGACCGCTCTGCTACGGTCGGAAGGACGGCATGCACATCGTGGCTAGCGAGACAGTCGTCTTCGACACCCTGGGAGCCAAGTTCATCAGGGACCTGAAGCCAGGGGAGATCCTCGAGCTGACGCCTGAGGGTGTGCACTCGACCAGACTGCCTCATCCGAACAATACGGCCCACTGTATGTTCGAGTGGGTCTACTTCTCCCGCCCCGACAGCGTGCTTGACGGCCGCCTCGTGTACGATGTTCGCGTGCGGATAGGGGAGCAGCTGGCCCAGGAGTACCCCGTCGAGGCGGACATGGTGGTGCCCATCCCCGACTCCGGCAGAGCCCACGCCTTCGGCTTTGCGGAGGCCTTAGGCATGCCGCTGGTGGAGGGCCTCATAAAGAACCGCTACATCGAGAGAACCTTCATCATGCCCAACCAGGAGGAGAGGGACCTGGGGGTGCACCTCAAGCTCAACGCCGTTCGATCCCTCCTGCAGGGGAAGCGAGTGGTCCTCATAGACGACAGCATCGTGCGCGGGACCACCATGAGGAAGATCGTGAAGCTGGTGAAGGAGGCAGGCGCACGGGAAGTCCACGTGCGCATCGGATGCCCGCCGATACGGGCCCCCTGCTACCTGGGCATCGACATGAAGACCAGGGACCAGTTCGTGGCCAATGGGAGAAAGGTGGAGGAGATCCGGGAGTACCTGGGGGCTGATACCTTGGGATACGTGAGCATCAAGGGCCTGGTGAATGCCATAGGCATTTCTGCCGCAGACCTCTGCCTTGGCTGCCTGCTGGCTGAGTATCCGGTTCAGGTGCCCGGGGAAAGGGTGCGGCCTCAGAGGAGGTTGGATCTCTTCGTGGAGAGGGTCATAGCGGAGGAGTCGGAGACACCGCGGCCGCCACAGAGGACCTGAGGTCCGTCCCGAGGACAGACATCTTCCTGATTTCGGCCCCGAGGCAGCCTATCACGGAAACCTTATTTCCTCTTCCGGTAGTAGCCCTCCTATGAGGGAGCTCAAGGACATCTTCTCCGATACCCTCTTCCTTGGAGCCGGCAAGGGCATGCGAGGGGATGAGGATAGGCTCTGGATGATAGCTGAGCACGTGTACGAGAACGAGACCGTCTTGGCCTTCCTCTCTCTCAAGAAGAGCAACCTTCTGCTGACACAGGACCGACTCCTGGAGCTGAAGCCGCATCTGGATACCGAGGGCTTCTGGAACGTCCTCAGTTTCAAGGGCTACGAGATCCGCAGAGAGGTCTACCTCAGAGAGGTCCTGGGCTTCTACCTCGAGGTAAAGGGCACGCAGAACGCCTCGCTTCACCTCCAGGTGGGCGAGGAGGAGATCGTTTTCGCCGTCCCGCTGGCCGATGCCTCTGCGGACCCTGGGGAGGACTTGGAAGTCTTTGGCGACTGCCTCCATCGGGTTCTCAAGGCAAAGAAGTGACCTTTGGACTCCGCGGTATAGGGGGCAGAAATGCCCCTCGAGGATAACTTCAATCACTCCCACCCCTCCCAGATGCCTTAACGCTTTTACCTCGGGCACCCTTATGCAAGGAGGCCATGACAGCCGAGGCGAGGGAATGGGAGGAGGTCATTGGGCAGATGCCCGATGGTAGCTCCATCGCCCTACCGGTCATCGAATACGACGGCGGGCCAGGGCCCAGCGTCTTCATCGGGTGCACCATCCATGGCGACGAGGTCACTGGACAAGCCAGTGTCTGGAGGCTGAGGGAGCACCTGGCTTCGGTGGAGATGAGGGGCAGGCTGACCATCATACCCGTCATGAATCCCCTGGGGTTCAACTACAACGTTCGGGGCATTCCGATGAGTACGACGGACCTAAACCGCCTCTACCCAGGGGACCCTCATGGCTCCTCGAGCGAGAGGACCACTGCGCGCGTATGGTCCATCGCTCGACAGCACGACTTCATCGTGGATGTTCATACCGCAGGCTGGTGCATACCCCACATCCTAGTGGACCCCGTGGGCGGCGAACTGAGGGATCGGGTGGAGGAGTTCGCCCTCGCCTCTGGAATCACAGTTCTGCAGGAGTACGAGGAGGAGAGATATCAGTTGCAGAACCTGGCAGCCAGCCTGCCAGGCGTGGCCCTCAAGGAGGGAAAGGTTTCCTTGACCGTGGAGCTCGGGGGCTTCAAGGGCATCGACTGGGCCTCGGTCAATGCTGGCTACGTCTGCCTGCGGAACATGCTCGTGAATTCGGGCGTCATAGAGGGAAAACCTGAGGCCATCACAAGCGCTCCTGTCATCCGAGAGCTAGGCTATCGCAGGACCTCCATCTTCGCACCCAAAGGAGGCATCCTGAGGTACGACGAGGCGCCCGGTGCCAGGGTCAGGAAGGATGCCCTCATAGCTGAGCTACGCGATGTGTACGGAAGGGCTGTTGAGGAGGTAAGGTCTCCGAAGGATGGCTTCATCATAGCGCTGAACGCCACGTCCGTCGTCCCGGCCGGAGGTCACGTAGCCGAGATCGCTGTCAAATCTGACCCAGAAGGTTAAAGGCCGGAAGCGCATGGCGGGTCGGTAGCATGGGCGAAAATGTGGCCCTCTTCGACATGGTTAACGCGGGTACAAGGCAGAGAGTGAATCACGCCCACATTATGGATGATGCCATCACCCTGCACTGGCACAACCTTGAGGCCGAGCCTGAGGAGGAGGAAGGCATCACGCTGTCCACGGAGGACTGGGTAAGAATAATGACCCCCGTGTACTGGAAGAGAGAGGAGACGATTGAGGCGAAGGAATCAGAGGGAGTGAACCTCATCAGTGCCGAGGTCCGCGTGGGGTACGTCGTCTTCCGCTACAGACAGGGGAAGAAGAAGGTTGAGGAGGAGATCTCCGTCCTCTCTCTCAGGCAGGTAGACGGTAGACTTAGGAAAAGGCATCGGTAGGCCCGGAAGTCTGGTTCGACCGTGAACAACGGAAGAATGAAAAGGATCGCTGATCACAACCTCTTGGCCGTCCCTGAATCCTGCCCGAAAGGCACTCCGTGGAAATAGGTTTTTAACCCGACCTCACATAGAACACTCAAAGCCTGCGGGCCGGTAGATCAGCTGGAAGATCGCCACTTTGGCATGGTGGAGGTCGTGGGTTCAAATCCCACCCGGTCCACTTCAGGATTTCCACAT
>JBHHZZ010000043.1:0-11220 GCA_046758325.1 Thermoplasmata archaeon
CCTGGGTCCTCAGCCTGCTCTGCATTGATGGGATGGAGGAAGGCGAGTAGGACGATGGGGAGGAGAAGGAGGACCCTTCGCATGTTGAAGTTTCCAACAGGACACTCTTATATAAACTGTCGAAGCCGCTTTCGCACGATGATAATTGCCTACAACGTGGGCTTGTCGAACTTCCGGTGTCCCAGCGGCTTCGTGGCGTCGATGCCCATCTTCGCCGTGGTCTCTCCAGCGCTGGGGTCGATGGAACTCCCCTTGGCCCCGTGGACGATGACCAGGTCTCTGTCCGCCTGGAAGCGGGTGGCCACCGCCCACTCCACGTCCCTATCGTCGTAGATGTCTATGTCCTCGTCGAGGACGATGACCAGCTTCATGGAGGTGTGGCCGCTGAAGGCTGCCATGATGGCGTTCTTCCCGTCGCCCTCGTGTTGCTTGCGTATTGCCACTACCCCATGGAGCCAGGAACTGCCGCCTTCGGTGAGCCTTATGCCGGCGACATGGGGCACGACCCGTCCGACCGCTTCGTAGATGAGGGGCTCCCTGGGCATCCCCATCAGGAGGTGATGTTCCCTACCACCCGACAGGATGAGGTGGTAGATGGCGTCAGGCCGCCGGTAGAGGCGGTCGACTTCGAGGACAGGCTCCATCCGCACCTTGTCGTAGGTCCCGGTCCCGTCGACGAAGGGTCCCTCCTCGTGCACCTCGGGGGTGATGCGAGCCTCCATCACGTACTCGCAGTCCGCGGGAACGACGACCCCGTTGTCCAAGAGCACGGCTTCGATGGGCTTTCCCTGTGTGGCCTTCGACAGCGAGGCAGCTATCCTCATCTCGTCGGATTCGTACTCCAGGGACATGGCCCCTGCCAGGAGGATCGGCAGCGGTGCTCCGATGAAGATGGCCACAGGCAGGTCCTCGCCCTTTCTCAGGGCAGCCTCCATCATGGCCCTCAGGTGTCTGGGTACCAGCCTCGCGACCATCCTCCTCCTGCTCAGGATGAGCATCCGATGGTAGGAGAGGTTTCTCTTGCCCTCCCACTCCGCTGCAACGATGGCGGAGGTCAGGTACCTGCCAGGCTCCTCTGGGTACCACTTGGGCGCCGGGATGTCCCTCCTCAGGTCGAACCCCTTGAGCTCTCCTCGGAGGAAGTCGGCTTCCTCTGTCGCGATCTCATCCACGGGGTGGTGGATGGCGTCCAGGATCGCGAAGGGCAGCTCCTCCTTGGCAACCCCTAGGGCCTTGCACACCCTGTCCCTGGTGGACCACAGGTTGCCCACGGCCTGGAAGCCCGCCAGATCCTTGAAGTGTACCACCCTATCCTCATCCTTCCTTAGCAGACGGGTGACCTCCAGCTCCAAGTCCACGGCTTTCTTCACTACCAAGGCATCGTCGAACAGCTTCAGGTCCTCTCTCAGGGACAAGTCGATCGGCCGCAGTAAGGGCCAGGGCCATATTTACCGTTATGCGAGGTCTGGAGAGCCCTGCGTTTCTGCCAGTCATGGTGCTTCCGAGGGTCTCTGAAGACTTGCCTGACGATATCCATGCTCAAGATGCCCTTCTGCCAAGCGTTAAATATGGACACTATGCTTGAAACCCCGTGCTCAGGGACCTGGTCCGGGGGTTCGCCCTACAGAACGCCGTCCTCCACGGCGGCAAGGCCCAGACCAAGGCCGTCCTCGGGAAGGTCCTGGCGCAGGACACCAGTCTGAGGAGAGAGGCTAAGAAGGTCTCCAGGCTCGTGGAGGAGGTGGTCCAGGAGATCAACCGCCTGGACTTGGCCGAGCAGAGATCCCTGCTGACGTCGCTGGCTCCTGACCTGATGGAGAGGGAGGTGGAGGCCAGGCCGACTGAGCTGTCTGACCTGCCAGACGTTCGCGGCAGCGTCGTCATGCGGCTGGCCCCTTATCCTTCAGGCCCCCTTCACATAGGCAACGCGAGGATGGTCGTCCTCAACGACGAGTATGTCAGGAGGTATGGCGGCCGTCTCCTGCTGGTCCACGACGACACCATAGGCTCCGGGGAGAAGTTCCCCGTTGGTGAGGCCTACGATCTGGTGGAAGAGGGGCTCCGCTGGCTCGGCGTGGAGTACCATGAGGTACTGTACAAGTCCGACCGTCTACCCATCTTCTACGAGTGGGGCCGCCGCCTTTTGGAGATGGGTGGCGCATACGTCTGCCTGTGCTCAGCGAAGGAGCTGAGGAGTAGGAGGGAGGCTGGAAGGGAGTGCCAACACCGCTCCCACTCCCGGGAGGATGACCTGGAGTTGTGGGACCGGATGATGGGGGGCGATCTCGATGAGGGCAAGGCAGTGGTTCGGTTGAAGACGAGCATGCAGCACCCGAACCCGGCCTTCAGGGACAGGGTCCTCTTCCGCATCAGCGAGAGAGAGCATCCCCGGGTCGGGACCCGCTACAGGGTCTGGCCACTGCTGGAGTTCTCCTGGGCCGTGGACGACCACCTCCTGGGAATCACCCATGTCCTCCGGGGCAAGGACCTGGTCATGGAGGATGAGATGGAGAGAGTCATCTGGTCCCACTTCGGTGTCGAGGGACCCGTCTTCGTCCACTACGGGTTGCTGCACCTCAAGGAGGCGGAACTGAGCAAGAGCCTGCAGAGGAGGCTCATCGAGGCCGGGGAGCTGACGGGCATATACGACCCTCGGACGTGGAGCCTCCAGAGCCTGGAGAGGCGGGGCATCCAGCCCGCGGCCCTCCGCCGTTTCATCCTGAGCTTCGGTCTCAGCCTGACGGACATAGAGGTGCCAGCGAAGACCCTCTACACCGAGAACCGACGGATTATCGACCCCGAGGCGAACCGCTACTTCTTCGTCCCTGATCCGAGGCAGGTGAGGATCGAGGGCCTGCCGGAGCCGAGGGAGGCCAGGGTGCCTCTGCACCCGGACTACCCTGAGAGGGGCTTTCGAACCATCCCGGGAGCGGAGGAGGTCCTCCTCCCCGCGGCGGACCTGGAGGCCCATGGTGGCGAGGAGATACGGCTCAAGGACTGGTGCAACGTCCGCCTCGACGGTGCGGCCCGCTTCACCTCCTGGGAGGTGAGGGACATCCCCAAGATCCAGTGGCTCCCTGGTGGGGTCCCGACCAGGGTGTTGATGCCCGATGGCACCTGGATGGAGGGCATCGGTGAGGAACCCCTTCAGGGGCTGGAAGCGGGGAGCATCGTGCAGTTTGAGAGGTTCGGGTTCGTCTGCCTCAGGGAGGTCGACCCGGAGATCGTGGCCCACTTTGCCCATCGATGAGCCCTGGGAGGAGCTTTTTTATCCCCGACGGGATACCTGATGGGTCGCATGGTCGCAGAAAGAATGGCTGAGGTCAAGGGGTCGCCCACGGTCCGCCTCTCCGGGTTGGTGGCGGAGCTTAAGGCCAAAGGAGAGGACATCATCTCGTTGGCCATCGGGGAGCCCGACTTCCCCACACCTCCACACATCGTCCAGGCAGCCAAGGAGGCCCTGGACGAGGGCTTCACTAAGTACACACCCTCTCCGGGAATCCCGGAACTCAGGGAGGCCATCGCGGACAAGAGCAGGGCGGAGAACGGCATCCCGTGCGGCCCCGAGCACGCCTTGGTGAGCCCCACCAAGCACGCCCTCTTCGCCACCGTCCTGGCCTTCACCGGGCCGGGGGACGAAGTCCTCCTTCCGGACCCTGGCTGGGTATCTTACCTTCCCATGGTGCAACTCGCCGGCGCTAGGGCCATTCCGGTTCCTTGTTCGCCAGAGGACGGGTTCGAGATGACCCCGGAGGCTATGGCGGAGCAGGTCTCCTCGCGGACGAGGATGGTCATCGTGAACACACCCAACAACCCCACGGGGAGCGTCTACAGTCTCGATTGTCTCAAGGGAATTGCGGAACTGGCGGAGGACCACGACTTCCTGGTGGTAACCGACGAGATCTACGAGAGGATCCTGTACGGCGGGAAGCACTACTCCATAGCCGCCTTTCCAGGTTCCTTCGAGCGGACCATAACGGTCAACGGCTTCTCCAAGACCTTCGCAATGACGGGCTGGAGGCTCGGGTGGCTGGTCGCCCCAGTGGAGCTGGTGAAGCCCATAAACACCGTGCAACAACACTCCTTCACCTGTGCCACCTCCTTTGCCCAGAAGGGCGGTGTGGCGGCCCTGACGGGGCCCAAGGAGCCGGTGGAAGCCATGGTGAGGGAGTTCAGACGCAGGAGGGATATGGTGGTGGAGGGTGTCAACCAGATCCCGGGGCTGAGCTGTCAGGAGCCCAAGGGCTCCTTCTACGCCTGGGTCCGCTTCGAGGACTCCATGGGTTCATTGGAGTTTGCCGAGATGCTTCTGAAGAAGGCAAGGGTGGCCTTCACCCCCGGCATCGCCTTCGGCAGTCGCGGGGAGGGCCACATACGCCTCTCCTTCGCCGCCTCCCAGGAGGACCTCGGCGAGGCTCTCAGGAGGATAAAGGAGGTCCTCTCCTAGGGCTCCATGGATGACAGGGACCGTCGATCTTCCCGCAGCACGTTCAAGGCCTTGGACCTGTACTCGTGGGCCTCCTTCTCCTCCCCCATCTCCTCATAGAGGTCGCTAATCTCCAACCAGCGGGCGGCGAGGCTGTAGGGGGCTCTGGTCCCTTCCAGGGCCCGCAAGCTTTCCCGGTAGAGCCTCTCTGCTTCGCGGAGCCTGCCCCTGGCCCTCTCCGCCTTGGCCCTGTTGGCATGACACGCGGAGATCATCACGGGGTCCCTCAGCCGACCGAATATGTGGAGGGATTTCTCGCAGTACTCCAGGGCCCTGTCCAGCTGCCCGAAATCGATGTAGAGGTCAGAGGCATTGGCCAGGGCGTAGCCCTGGGCCCTCACCATCCCCGCCTCCTCCGCCAGCCTCACGCTCTCCTCAAAGGCCATGAGGGCCTCCTGTGGCCTAGAAAGCTTGCTGTGGGCTATCCCCAGGTTGTTGTGGAGATAGGCCGAGTCCTCCTTTCTGGCAGATAGGATGGGCATGGACCGCTGGAACCACTCGACGGCCTCCTCGGGACGTCCGGCCTGCAGCTGGATGATACCCACCTCCATCCGGGCCCTTCCACCTTCCCTCTCCGCCTTGACGACATCGAAGATTTCCAGGGCCCTCCTCATGTACGCCAGAGCCTCCTCCATCCTCCCCATCTTCCGCTGGACGATTCCCAGGCCGTAGAGGGCCATGCCCAGGTTTAGCTCCATTCCTTGACCCTCCGACAGGCTTGCGGCGGCCTCGAAGGCCTCCTCAGCTTCCTTGAACTCTCCGCGCTTGCTGTGTATTCTGCCTCGTAGCAGAAGGAAAGGCACGCGCTCCGCCTTCGACGCCTCCCTCAGGCCCTCCTCCAGGCCTACCAGGGCCTGGGTCCACTGCCCCAGGTAATCGAGGGCCCGACACCTGAGGTACCTGAGGGTTGCTCCTCCCTCGTCAGACAGCCCCTCCAGGATGTCCAGAAGCTCCGATGCCTGCCCCCGCTCCAAGACCTCATCCAGCTTCTCCTTGGCTAGGAGGAGGAGTTCGCGGGTCTCTCCGGTGGCCGCCATGTGGTGGAGGGCCTCCAACCACTCTGACTGGGACTTCCAGAACATCGAGGCGCGTGCGTGGGCATCTCTCACGGCCTCCCCGCCGTGTCTCCTGACGAGAGGCGCCAGGATGTCGTGTACCTCGTACTTCCCGCCGTTTTCCGCGAGGAGGCCCTTCCTGACGAGGGACCTGAGGGCTCGAACGCTCAGGGTCCCCACGGCGTTCCGGGGAAAAGCCTTCCTGAAGACGGAGGCCTGCAGGAGGATCGATTCCTCGGTAGCCCCGAGGCCCCTCAGGACCTCGTCCAAGAGGATGGTCTCCGCATCCTGGATCCTCGGTCTGGCAGAGGTGGATGAGAACAGCCTCAGCAGTAGAGGGTGTCCCCCTGTGAGCTCGTGAATGCTCTCGACCTCCTCATGGGGTCCCCCGAAACGGCGGAGGAGGTCCCGACTCTCCTCCATCGACAGGCCCTGCAGGTGGATCTCAGACAGCCTGTCCTCCAGAAGGTCCTCCGCCCTCAGGAACTCAGGCCTGTCCCGCGCCGTCAGGAGCAGTTTGCAGCCGGGAGCTGGATACTCGAGGAAGAGCCGGAGAACCTGGGAGGCGGAGGGCGAGGCGCTCACGTCGTCAAAGACGAGCAGGGTCTCGGAGGCCTCGCTGGATAGGAGCAGACCCGCCTCCCCGTAGTCCACGGGATTGCTCTTGAGGTACGACAGCAGCCTCCGTCTCCCCTGGGCGGCCATCCCCTGGGCCACCGTGGACAGGAGGGAGGAAGCGCTGTGAAAGGGAAACACCTTGAACCACATTCCTCCTTCGACTTCCTCGAAGAATGCCCTGGCCAGGGTGGTCTTCCCTATGCCGGGAAGGCCGGTCAGCAGGAGAACGGGAGGCCCCTCCGAGTACCAGTTCTGCAACTTCCTCAACTCCCCCGACCTGCCGACCAGGTCCCGGGTCCCCGCTGGCGGAGGTGGGCGTGCTTCCGCCCGAAGGTCCACCAGCTCCCCGCTGAGAATGCTCTCGTAGACAGGCGTCAGGGGCCTCTCCAGGGACCTGGACAGCCGGAGGAGCTCCTCTCCAGCACCCTCAAGCGGATTTCCCTCGGGGTCGATCCATCGGGCTGCGGAGTCTCGCGCCTTCATCCGCATCGAGGCGGCTACTTTCTCTCCCTGATACGTCAGGAAGTACGCCTTCCGCCGGCTCTTGGCTCCCTCCACGTGGGCCAGCCGGCTTTCCGCCCTCTCATCTTGGATGAGCTTCTTCAGCTCCAGGGCAACGTGAGACCTGCTCAATCGAAGGATGGAAGAGATGCCCATCTGGGTCACCTCAACGGGGCACTCGTACTCCTCTCGAAACCTGGAGAAGAGGGAAAGGTGTATGAGAATCCTCTGGGAGACCGTCAGCCTTGACACTTACCTCCCCCCGCACGCCGAAATTCACTTTGATACATAAGGTTTATGCTTTGCTGATTTCCCCGCGGTGCGCGGAGGCGTTGGAGGCCTTCCTGGAGGGAGGCTGGGGCTAGCCTGGAGGGGGAAGGAAGGCTCTTTCCAGGCAGAGGTCCAGGTCAAGGGGTCGATCGCCCGTCAGCTCCACGAAGTCCTCGGTCCCGCAGTACACGTCCTCCTGCATGAGGATCAGCTCATCCTCCGTCACCATGGGCTCCGAGGTGAAGAGAGAGGCCGCCCTCGAGACGAAGCTAGCCAGGCCTGGTGGCACGTGTCGGATGGAACGCCTCAGGCCCAGGACGTGTGCGATTCTGATGACGAGGTCGTTCCACGTAACCCTCTCCGGGCCGCCCAGCTCCCAGGTCCTCCCTCCGGCCCTCTCCTCCAGGGCCGCCACCGTGGCCTTCGCCACGTCTCCCACGTAGATGGGCTGGAGGAGGTTCTCTCCCGAGCCGATCACGGGGACCTTCCTGCTGCGCCGAATCAGGTCGCCTACCCTCTGGGTGAAATCCCCACCCGGCCCGAGGATGAGGGCCGGCCTCAGGATCGTATGGTGGAGGCCGCTTTCCTTCACCAGATCCTCCCCCTCCGCCTTGCTCCTGGAGTACCTGCTGGGGGAATCGGACCTGGTTCCTAGGGCGCCCATGTGGACGATCCTGCCCACCCCGGAGGCCTGGCAAGCTTCCAAGAGGTTCCTCACGCCCCCGACGTTCACCTCCTCGAAGGTAGCCTCCGTCTCCCTGATGACGGCTACCAGGTGGATTACGGCGTCCATCCCTTCCACCGCTGCCTCGATGGTCTCGCGCTGCAGGATGTCCCCTTCCTCCAGCTCCACCGCCTGGCCCCTCAACACTCCAGTGTCCGAGGTCGATCGATGGAGGCAGCGAACATGGTGGCCAGAGGCCTTCAGGGCCGAGACGACGTGTCTGCCGACAAAGCCCGTGGACCCTGTCACGAGGACCTTCACGAGACCTCAATGCCCTCCCGGGTCATAACGTTGAGGAAGGATCTGCGGGAGCGTGTCCAGGCTGGACAGCACGAAGTCCGGCCTGGGCCCCTCCCCCGGAAGCTCGAGGCCGTCGCGGTTGACCCAGGCGGTCTTCAACCCCAGGGCCTTCGCCCCGCCGACGTCATCCAGCAGGGAATCGCCCACATGGAGGACCTCTCCCGCCTTCAAGCTGAGCAGACGGACGGCCCGTCGAAAGGGCCTGGGGTGCGGCTTGTACGCCCTGACGGACTCAGAGGTGACGATCAGCGGGAAGTCCAGCCCGCTCGTCCTGAGGGCCTCCGTCAGGGTCTCGTCGTCCGCGTTGGTCACCAGGACCACCGGCCAACCTTCCAGCTTCCGGAGGGCCTTCTTCACCTCCGGGTACGCGGGACGAGAGGCCCAGCTCTCCACCACCCGCTGAACGAAGCCCTCGGGACCGCCCTCCAACCGCAAGGAGCGGAAGAGGTCCTCGAGGGAGAGGAGGTTTGCATCCATCATCCTCAGGAATCCCCTCTGCTGGAGGGCAAAGAACCGCTCCTCCCAGAGCCCGAGGAACTCCTCGGGTCCCATGGGCAATCCGTAGCGTTCCACGATGTCGTGGGATATCTGCAGCAGGGGTGTACGGGCATCCTGAAGGAGTGTGCCGTACACGTCGATGGTGAGGGCTCGAATGGTCATCTGCCTCCTCCCGCCGCCTTCATGCCGTGAGGGCAGAGGTCCAGCAGGGGGCAGGGAGCGCAGAGGGGTCTCGGCCTGCAGTAGCGCTTCCCCAGCTCCACCATGAGGGCGTGGAATTCACGGTAGGCCTCGACATTCCTGGGCAGCTCCTCCTCCAGACGCCGACGCGCCTCCTCATAGTCGCGGTGCAGAGGCATTCCCAGACGCCGCATGATCCGCCTGGTGTAGGCATCCACCGCCAGGAAGGGATGGCCAGCGGCGTAGAGGAGGATGGAGTCGGCGGTTTCGAACCCGACCCCCGGGAGGTCGAGCAGGGTTGCCCTCAGATCCGAGGGCTCCATGGAGAGGAAGCGGACCAGGGTCCCGTGGTCGTGGAGGATGCGGGCGGATATCGCCCTCAGCCGGCTGGCCTTGACCCGGTAGAAGCCCGTGGGCCTCACGCACTCCTCCAGGACGTTCAGAGGAGTGGTGGCCAAGGCCTCCAGGGTCAGCAGTCCCCGGTCCTTGAGGTTCCCAATGGCCTCCTTCACGTTCTTCCACGTGGTCTGCTGCGTCAGCAGGGCCCCCGTGACCACCTCCAGGGGACCATCGGCCTGCCACCAGTCCCGGCCGCCCAAGGCCATCCTCAGCCTCTCGTACACGCCTAGAAGGTCCATCCAGCTGCAGGAAGTACCCTTCGACCTTAAATCTCCCGCGATTACCCCCAGGATCTCTTCCGTGGCCCCGTCGAAGGTCAACAGATGGGAGACTGGCGGCCTCAGAAGGCAAACTTCTTGAGGGGCCTGAGGGGTTCAAGCACCCTCCTCAAGGCCTCCGCCGCTTCCTCCGATTTCTCCTCCAGAGTGCACTTCTCTCCCCCGACCGCCACGAAGAATGCGTTCTTGCCCAGGTTGAGAACGAACATTAGACCGTCACTGGACCGGACGACGATCTGCTGCGGGGACTCGAGGCCGATGCCGCGATGGATGACCTCCGTGGACCCCATGAGGGTCGCCGCCATGGTCGCGAAGTGGTCCTCCTCCACCTCCACATTGGCTTGAATGGCCATGGGCACCCCCGTCTTCGTCAGGATGCCCGCTATCCAGGTGTTGTAGGTGAAGTTGAAGTCCCTCAACACCCTCTCTAGCTCCTCAGGAGATGCCATAGTTGCCGGCCTTTCCCGTCAGACGGACATAAAGTTTTTGAGGACATTATCACCACGACGAAGGCCTTAAGTCAACCCAACCGATTCAGCCATCGTGGACCTAGGCGCGGGCGCAAGAGCCCTGATGGAGTCGTCGCTGGCATTGAAGGAGGGGGAGGTGGTTATGATTCTCGTGGACGAGGCAAAGATGGCCATGGGCCAGGCCTTCCTGGAATCCTGCCGGGACATCGGGGCATTGGCCTTCATGACCGTTGTCAACGTCCCTGCGTCGAGCGTGGAGCCGCCCGAGCCCGTGGCGTCGGCCATGAAGGACTGCGACGTCGTGATAATGGCCACCACCCACTCCCTGAGCCACACCAAGGCCAGGAGGCAGGCCAACCGGGCGGGCACTCGGGTCATCTCCATTCCAGGCATCACGGAGGATATGATGTCGGGGGGCTGCCTTACGGCCGATTGTCGCGAGATGGAAGAGGCCATTTCCAAGGCCTACAAGAAGCTCCGAAAGGCTGATACGCTGCGGGCGACGACGACCCAGGGGACGGACCTTAGCCTGCGGGTCAAGGGGAGGGCCTGGATCACAGAGGACGCTGGCCTCTGCAGGACCAGGGGAGCCTTCGCCACCTTCCCGGCGGGGGAGCTCTTCGTGGCCCCGCTGGAGGGAATGGCCGAGGGGACCCTGATGGTGGACCTCTTCTTCCATCAGTTCCTGAGCGCCCCCGCCACCGTCACCGTCCGGGAAGGGTACGCAGTGCGGGTGAGCGGAGCCCAGGAGGCGGAGGCGGCCATGGACGCTGGCGGTCACGAGGGGAGGCACCTGTCCCGCCTCGGCATAGGCTTCAATCCCGAGGCCAGCCTGAAGTCCAGCGCCCTGGAGGCGTCCAAGGCCCTGGGCGTCCTTCATGTGGGTTTCGGGGACAACACCGTCCTCGGCGGCGAGGTGAGCTGCGGGGTCCAGGTGGACGCCCTGGTGAGGGCCGTGAGCCTGGAGACCAACGGTAAGTTGGTGCTGGAGAAGGGAAGACTCGTCTAGTCACGGGACAGGCAGATGCAGGTGGACGGGTCCGCCTCCGTCACCTGCATCATGAGGACCTGCAGGGCACGAGGATATGTGCGCGATCGAGACATGAACTTCTGTCTACATCACGGGTCGAAACCGGAACTCCCGAACCGTGTCCTGGAGGGTTCCCACGATGGAGAGCTTGTAGCCGCAGCTCTTGCACCTGTTGTCCTTGTCCAGGTGCCAGCTAGTGATGTCGAAGCCGTGCCTCTTGATGGCCACGCGTCCACACCCCGGACAGTGGGTGTCCTCCAGGGGATGCCCGGGCACGTTGCCGATGTACACGTAGCGGAGTCCGACGTCCTTCGCCACCTGATGGTGCTTCTCCAGGGTTTCCACGGGTGTCGAAGGGAGGTCCATCATCTTGTAGTCGGGGTGGAACCTGAGGAAGTGGATGGGCATGTC
>JBHHZZ010000044.1:0-11109 GCA_046758325.1 Thermoplasmata archaeon
ATCACGACCACATCCGCCATCCTCAGGTTGGCCTCCCCCGCGTAGTAGCGAAGCTCGTCCCCGGGCCGGTGGGGGTCCACAAGCACGATGTGGAGGTCAGGCCTGAAGAAGGGCAGGTCGTTGTTGCCTCCGTCCCAAAGGATGATGTCCGCCTCTTTCTCCGCCTTTCTGAGGATTGCCTCGTAGTCGACGCCGGCGTACACGGTGATCCCCCGGTCTATGTGGGGCTCGTATTCTTCTCGCTCCTCAATCGTGCACTCGTACCTGTCCAAGTCCTCGAAGGATGCGAACCTCTGCACCGCTTGCTTCTCAAGGTCGCCATAGGGCATGGGATGTCGGACAACTACGACCTCGCGCCCCCCAGCTTGCAGGATGGAGGCCACACGCCGGGTTGTCTGGCTCTTTCCGGAGCCCGTCCTGACGGCGCATACAGCTATCACCGGGACCCGGGCCTTCAGCATGGTCCTGGATGGACCCAGCAGCACGAAGTCGGCCCCGCGGGCGTTCACGACGGCGGAGCGGTTTCCCACGAGCTCGTATGACACGTCGCTGTACGAGAAAACCACCTCATCCACATCCAACTCCTCGATAAGCCTCGGCAGGTCCTCTTCTGGGTAGATGGGAATGCCCTCGGGATACAGGCTCCCCGCTAAACTGGGCGGGTACCGCCTTTCCTCGATGTTGGGGATCTGGGTAGCCGTGATGGCTACGACCTCAAACTCTTCCCTGTCCCTGAAGCAAACGTTGAAGTTGTGGAAACCGGGGCTCCGAAGGAGCTCCTCCGGGGCTGTCCCGTCCGGCGGCACCCATTATGATAACCCTTCTTCTTGCTATACGGCATCACCTCTGGGCCAGAAGGCCCATCGGACCTTGACACCCGGTAGTCGTACGACATAATTAAGGGTACCCCTAGACCGCCAGCAGGAGGACGAAGCCAGACCTACGAAATCTTTAACCAAGTCCAGGCATTTCCTCAGCGATGCCGAGGTACCGCATCGCCTCGAGAGACAGGGTTTTGAGGGCGTTGAAGGAGGTCCTCGGCAGGAGAAGGGTCATCTCCTCCCAGAGGGAACTCAAGGCCCTACTGGACTGGGAGATGTCCAAGGATGGGAATTTCCTGATAAGCGGTCCCCGGGCCAGGCAGATAACCTTCGACTCAGGGCTGGTGGAGATGGAGGTGGAGTGTCGGGAGACCCACGAGCTTAAGAGCCTGTTCAAGTGTCCTGTGTGCAACCGACGACTCAGGCTTGTGAAGAACATGACCATATTCGGAGGGACCGTGACCCTGGGCTACAGGTGTCCCCACTGTCCCTACTGGACGGGGCTCAAGAGGAGGGTCCCTACCCGATACATATTCACGAGGGTTTCGAGATGAGGGCCTTCCATCGACAGGGCATCAGGGTCCAGGACAGGGGGAGGGAGGTAGTCCTGGACCCGTCGCGGGCTCTCCAGAACTCAGTGGTCAGCCACGGCCACCTGGACCACCTTTCACCGGGAGCCCTCATGACTGTGGAGACCCTGGACATCATGAAGGTCCGTCTGAGGAGGGAGGAGGGACAGGGTGTGAGGTATGGCGAAGAGGTGGACGTCAATGGCCTAACGGTGTCCCTCCTGGACGCGGGCCACGTCTTCGGGTCCGCCATGATCCGGGTGGAGGACGTCATCTACTCTGGGGACGTGAACCCGCGAGGCGGGCCCACGTGCGGTACCTGCGAGCCTCAGGAATGCCGCTACCTCATCCTCGAGTCCACCTACGGGAAGCCCAACTTCACCTTCCCGCCGAAGGAACAGGTCCTGGACGACCTACTGTCGTGGCTGGAGGCCTCCCTGGAGAGTGGTCCCGTGGCCCTGGGAGCCTACGAATTCGGGAAGTCCCAAGAGCTCATGGCGGTGGCCAACCAGCTGGACTACCCCTTGCTGGTGGATGATCGCATCGCCGACCTGGCAGACGTCTACGTCCGTCACGGGCATGACCTCCGATACCTTCGATATCGGGAGGCCTCGGAGGAGAGATCGGGTCCCTACGTGCTCATCCTGCCCACGAAGAAGCTCCGCCGACCCGGGAGTGATGAGGTGAAGGAGGTCGTAGAGAAGGGCGGCAAGACGGGCTTCGCCTCCGGCTGGTGTTCCACCTTCGATTTCAGCAGGAGCCACCTCCTGGATGCCCAGTTTCCCCTGAGCGACCACGGCGACTTCTGGGACCTCCTGTGGTTCGTCGACGCCTGCAACCCCAGGGTCGTCTATACCTGTCACGGATACTCCGAGGAGTTGGCACGCAAGATAGGCAGCCGGCTGAGGAGAAGGGCCGAGCCCCTGGCCAAGGGCTGGTTCTGAGGTGATCAGATGGAGATTGGAGTGGACCACGGAAGGATTGTACTGAAGCTGCAACGGGACGAGGACTTCCTCCCGTCCCTGGTGAAGGCCCTGGAGGAGTCGAGGGTGTCCTCCGGCCTGGTCTTGGGTGGGATAGGAGCCCTCAAGGAGTTCGAATTAGGGTGGTTCGACCCAGAGAGCCGGACCTACGTGAGAAGCGGCTACGAGCCGAGCCACGAGCTCCTGTCCCTCCAGGGCACCGTGACGCCGGGGTCGGAGCCTCCTATTCACGTCCACTGCTCCCTGTCCAACGAGAAGTGTGGAGTGGTGGGAGGGCACCTCTTCAGGGGCAAGGTGTCGGTCCTGGCGGAGGTGGCCATCCAGGGGCTAGAGGGGATTCGCCTCGATCGGGAGGTCAATCCGAGGACGGGGCTCAGGGAACTGACTATCAGAGGACCCTAGACTCGGCGGAGAACGGGCCTGACCCTACCAGGTGAGCCTGTCTATGGTCCTCTCCACCTTGGTGGCCTTCTTGAACCTCTTGTAGTGGTCCTTGCACAGGGGCGCCCTCCTGCCCTCCGCCACCTCGATGTCCGACAGGGCAGCCACGACCTTGCGCCGGGATAGAGATCTTACGGCTTCCCTGTCACAGCCCACGACCGAACAGCCGGTTTGTTGCTCGCCGCGCCTCCGGGCCATGGGGGGCGAAAACGCCTGGTCCTTAATAAGGGCTCCCGCCCTTCGTAACCTCCCTCAGCAGGGCGGTCGCGTAGCAGCCCGGGTTGAGCCTGAAAGAGAGCAGAACATCTCCATCCACCTGATGGGAGAATTCCATCAGGGGGGCTAGCAGCCCCCGCCTCAGCCCCCTCGACGAGAGCCGGGGCATCTCCGTCACGACGAAGTCCTCCGGCCGCACAGCCTCCTCCTCCACCACCGACCTCTCCAAGCGACCCATCTCTCCCTGGGCGAAGGGAACGTCATAGCCCAGCAGGAGGCCGCTGACCCACGCCTTTCCAGCCTCGAGTTGCCTCCTGACCTTCTGCAGGTTTGCTTTCGTTACCTCAATGGGGGACTCCCTGCGGGGAAGACCCCTTTTGCCCATGGGCAGGATCAGATCTCCAACCAAGGGCTCCCCCAGGGGAAGGCCCTCCTCCTGCCTGAGGCTCAGGATCTTGTTGAAGAGGAACGCCTGGTAGGCGTACACGAAAAGGGTGAGGAGGTTGTGCGGCAGCTGCATCAGGGCCCCTTTGTAGTCTCCGGGCCTCCTTCGAAGGTGGTTCAGAAGGGCCTTCTCAAAGCCGAGCCTGTCGGGGTACTCCCTCAACGCCCGGGATACATCCCCCGACTCCTCGAAGGCCTTCCGGGCCATGAATGCGTCCTCTTCCTCCGCGGGCTGAGGGTGGGCAAGGTAGAGCTCGACAGCTCCTTGGAGGTCGCCTCGCACGATGGACCTACCCACGAGATGACTGATGGGCCTCTTGTCCCCGAACCTCTGGAGCCCGAAGAAATTGGGGAAACCGCCCGCGGACTGCAGTTCTCCCACGATGGCGTCAAGCCTTTCCGGGAGCTCCTGACGCGGGAGCTGAATGTCCGTCAAGCGCACTCGAAACCTGTTTCCCAACAGGTGGCCGAGCTCGAGCCTCCTGGCGGTCCTGTGGAGGGGCACCAGATCGATATCTCTGAGTCTGATTCGACTCAGGTCCTCCGTCTCGATCCCCTCGAAGGTCATCAGCTGAGTGGTGACGGCCCTCTTGTCCTTCGTGCCGGCGAAGCTGATTCGACGACGGCTGATTCCGAGGGAACGGGAGAGCTCCCTCACCAGCCTGTTGGTCTCCCAGTTCCTAGAGGTGACCTTCACCAGCAGGAATCGGCCCTCCTCGGTGGGGGGCAGCTCCAAGGGAACCTCTTCGACGACGAAGTGCTCGGGCTCCCCCTTGATGCAGCCTCCTATGCCCTGCGCTGCGGTCAGGTATCCCCGAATGCCCACCTCTTCCTCCATGAGGACCGAGACCAATCCCCTCTCTGGGGCTTATACCTTCCACCGAGGGGGGGGCAAGGGGAAAGCCTACGGGAAAAGTGGCTGCAGGTTACTCCGTCTCCTCCATAATCTCCTGGACCTTCTCCTTCATCTCCCCGTATTTGTCCGCAAGGCCAAGGGCCACCTCCTTCATGACTTCCTTCGGCTTGCCCTTCTTCACCTTGAGAAAGATTGTAGGCTTGTCCAGAAAAGGATGACCAGTAATGTACCGAGCGTCCTCCACCCTCTCATCCTTGAGAAGCTGGCTGATGAGGGGATAGACCACGGTGTCGTCGGGGTTGACCACCTCTACCCTGAGGGTGTTCTTCGATTTCTCCACCACGTTCAGTTCCATGGACTTCGTCACTACTAGAGCGGGTAGGTATTAGAACTTTTCACGACCCGCCCAAGGAAGGGCTGGAAGATGCGCCACGTGGTTGAGACGCATTCCAGTCAGGGAACGATGAGGGAGCCACCGCGGTCATGTCTTCGGATCTTGATCTCCGGCAAGGGGATCAGGGGCAACAATGACCGGTCTGAACTTGTACCCGTAGTGGATAACCCCCGACGCTCCGTCCTCTCCCAGCTTTCGGAAGGTGGCCTCTACAGGCATGCCGATACTCATGTCAGGAGGGTCGCAGTCGATGATCTGGGAGGTCAGACGGGCCCCCTCCTTCAGCTCCACCACGGCCAGGATGTAGGGCTTGACGGACTCAAAGCCCTTGGGAACCTGGTGGACGACGGTGTAGGACACGACGGTGCCCTGACCGCACAGCTTCACGCGCTCCATCCTACCCAGGCTCTTCCTGCCGCACTTGGGACAGATGGTGCGCGGAGGAAAGTCTATCGTGCCGCAGCTGCCGCATTCGGTGCCGACAAGATTGTAGCGGCTCTCGATCTCACGCCAGAACCTAGGAATCGACATCCTAATCAGGCCTCCTGAAGACGTGGACGACGGCGGTGGCCCCCGTTCCGCCCAGGACATGGGTGAGGCCCACGTCTGCCCCGCTGACCTGCCTCTGGCCCCCCTCGCCTCTCAGCTGCCTCACCACCTCGACGGCCTGGGCTATTCCTGTGGCACCCACAGGCTGGCCCCTGGCCTTCAGGCCTCCCGAGGTGTTGACAGAAATCTTGGAGTTCAGCTCTGTCAGCCCCTCCTCCGTGGCGGGCCCACCGTCGCCCTTCTTCACGAATCGCAGGTCTTCGATGGCCAGGATCTCCGTGATGGTGTAGTTGTCGTGGACCTCGGCCATCTGGACGTCCTTGGGGGACACCCTGGCCATGTGAAGGGCCTTCTTGCCCGCGATGACCGTGGCGTCCATGGTAGTCAGCTCTCGCCGGTCGTGGAGAGCGATGGTGTCGCTGGCTACTCCCAGGCCTGCGACGAGGACCGGCGTGTCCGTGAACTTCCTAGCCATATCCAGGGGACAGAGGACAACGGCTGCGGCCCCGTCGGACAGGGGAGCGCAGTCAAGCATGCCCAGGGGTTCGGCAACCCAGGGCGCCTGGAGGACGGCCTCCAGGGGGAGTTCCCGCCGGTACTGTGCGTTGGGGTTCCTCGCCCCGTTACGATGGTTCTTCACGGCCACAGCCGCCGTCTGCTCCCTCGTGGTCCCGTACTCGTGCATGTGCCTGCGGGCTATCATGGCATAGAGGGATGCATGCGTGGCCCCGAAGACGGTCTCCCACTCCTGGTCCGCCGTGGACGAGAGAATTCGGTTGGCCTCCTCCTCACCCACATCAGTCATCTTCTCCGCACCCCCGACGACGACGATGTCGTACAGGCCCGAGGCCACGGCCATGAAGCCGCTGGCCAGGGCCAGGCCACCGCAGGCCCCGCCGCCCTCCACCCTGAAGGTCGGGGGGTGCTGGTCCGCCAAGCCCGCGTAGTCGGCCACCAGGGCGGAGACGTGCTCCTGGTCGATGAACTTCCCGGCGGACATGTTGCCGACGTAGATAGCGTCGATCTGTTCCGCCCCCACGCCTGCATCCTCCAGGGCCTTGAGTCCAGCCTCGATGCCCAGGTCTCTGAAGGACCTGTCCCACAGCTCTCCGAACTGCGTTTCCCCGACACCGATTACGGCCACTTCCTTCAATTCAGCCCTCCGCTGCCAGCTCTATCTTCCTCCTGAACTTCGCGTAGGTGGCGTAGTCGATGGCTGCGGCATGTGATATGCTGTTCCATATCTTCCCCGCTGGGTCCTGAGATATCCTCTCAATCTCCTCCGTCACCGTGAGATCGAAGCCGTCGGAGCCGGCCCCGGAGCCGTAGCCCACCATGAAGATCCTCTGGCCAGGCCTCGCCTCGTCTAGGATGGCACAGAGACCCAGGAGGACGGCCCCGGAGTAGGTGTTGCCTATCTCCGTTACCAGCATCCCCGTCTTGACCTGGTCCTTCGTAAAACCCAGCGTCTTGGCCGCCTTCATAGGGAACTTGCCGTTGGGCTGATGGAACACTGCGTAGTCGTAGTCCGAAGGCTTCGTGCCCATCCTCTCGAAGATCATGCTAGCACACCGGATGATATGCTTGAAGTAGGCAGGCTCACCGGTGAAGCGTCCACCATGACTCGGGTAGCGCTGGCCCTCCCGCCTCCAGAAGTCGGGGGTATCGGTGGTGCAGGAAGCGGTGGTGCTGATTTTCGCTACGACGCCCTCCGTCCCGATGATGAAGGCCGCGCCCCCGGCGGAGGCGGAGTATTCCAGGGCATCCCCCGGCGCGCCTTGGGAGGTGTCGGACCCGATGGCTATGCCGTACTTCATCATCCCGGAGGACACGAGGCCCATGCAGGTCTGTATGGCGGCCGTGCCGGCCTTGCAGGCGAACTCGTAGTCCGCCGCCGTCAAGTCCGGAGCCGCGCCTATGGCCTCAGCGACGATGGTAGCCGTGGGCTTCACGGCGTAGGGATGGCTCTCGGAGCCGACATACACCGCGCCGACCTCCTTCGGATCGATCTTCGCCTTCGCCATGGCCTTGCGGGCCGCCTCCACGCTTATGGTAATGACGTCCTCGTCGGGCCCTGGAACGCTTTTTGACCTGATGGCCAGGTTACGGGCGATGGCCTTCCCGTCGGCTCCCCAGACCTTGGCGATCTCCTCCGGCGTTATCCTGTACCGGGGCACGTAGCCCCCATAGCTCACTATTCCACATTCCAACCGATCACCTCATGGTCCTCCGCCGTAGCTCGTCGTGTTGACCCTCCTGGCGAAGTCTTCCAACCTCTCTACAAGCTTCACGGGTGACATCTCCGTCCTCACGAGGATCAGGTTCTCCAGTTCGGCAAGCTTCAGAGCCAGCTCGTCCACGTTCTCCGGCTGGACGTAGACGACCATAGCCGGTTTCAGGAAGTGGGTCCTGACGGCCACCATGGGGGACCTGCCGTACTTGACCCCCGTGAACAGCAGGGCCCTCTCGCTGCTCCAGCCATACACCCGGGGATAATCGGAGGCATCCAGGGTGGCGATGGCTCTCAGGCTGTCGATGACGGTGTATCCGTGGATGTCCCTGCCCATGGATGACAGTGGCGTGAGGCTCTTTCCATGAATGACCTCGACGAACTTGGCAGCGGGAACCGGCTCCAGGAACTCCGACATGCTGGGTATGGCCTCATGGAGGTCCATCATGAACTTCTTGGCCACGCCTCGGCCTGACTTTCTGTCTATCTCCAGGAGGGCGTCCACCATCCTCCTGACCGTCCGGATGCCCGGAGACCTCCGTCTGCCCGACTCGTAGTCGCTGATCACGGAGGGCGACATGTTCAGAAAGTTCGCCACCTCCTTCTGGGAAATCCTCAGCTCCTCTCTCCACTTCCTGAGGGTTCTGCCCGGGTTATCGGACAGGGTTATCTCCCCTGCCACCTTCTCTCGGAGAGAGGTCTCCATTCCAGGGCGCCAAGACCATGGGCTTACTTAAAGCTGTCGAAGACAAAATCGTCAATGAGCGAAACTAGCGGCGACCGTATCGCTCATCCAGGGCCAAGTTCACCAGCTCATCGGCCCTCCGGATCTTCCTGTGGCCCCTGGGGACGTGCTGGAAAGTTACCTCCCCGAACCTGGAGGCCTTCTGCCTTACCGCGGAGGCCAGCTTGGACAGCCTCTGCTCTCTTATCCGATAAGTGCCGTTGAGCTGGGACACCACCAGACGGCTGTCCATGTGGCACTCCACCCGCTGTCTGGTATAGCGAGCTGCCAGGTCCAGGCCCCTGATCAGGGCTCGATACTCCGCCTCATTGTTCGTGGCCCTCCCTATGGTCTCCCTGTGCTCTACCAGGATGTTCTCGAAGGAGTCACAGAGGACGATGCCGACGGCGGCGGGCCCCGGATTTCCCCGAGATCCCCCGTCACAGTATAAGAGGACCTTGGGCAGTACTCCGAGACTCATGGAGATGCTATTGGAATCACGCTATATGAGGGTGGCCATTGCGCCCTGTTGGGACGAGTCCTTCCTAGAGCGAGTGTCAACCCGATGACCCCTCAGGCACTCCAATGCACCCGTCCTCGATTCTAACTGGGATGACCGGTGATAGTGTCGGGCCCGGCCACGGCTGAGGCATCTCCCGTCCCCCGACGCCTAAACGTATTTCCCTCCGTAAGACCCTAAGACAGTCAGAAGACATGTTCCCGTGGGAGAAAGGCGGGGCCGGGCAGGTAGCCTCGAAGGGGCTACGTCTCGCCCAGGTTTCCCGCCCTCCAGACAGCGTTAAGGTTTTTAGTTCGAGCCTACTAGGGCCGGTAGGGGCCGTAGGGTAGCTTGGTCGATCCTTCCAGCTTCGGGAGCTGGAGACTCCAGTTCAAATCTGGGCGGCCCCACTTCTGATGAGCCGGCTCTCACTCATAGCTCCCACGCTGGAGGCGATGAGTCCACGACGCAGGATGGTCTGACATCCGCTTGAATACGCTTACGACGAAGAGGCTTGCCCTTTTCGAGGATCCATGAAGTCAGAGGTGGCATTAATTAGGCTCGAGGTCCTTGCACCCTTCATGGCGGAGCCCGTGATTGCCTACGTGCGGAAGGGCTGCCTGACCTGCAAGAGGGCCCTGGACTACATGCAGGAGAGGGGCATCGAGTCTGAGGTAGTAGACCTCTTCCAGAGGCCTCTAACGAGAGAGAGGCTGAAGAACCTCCTTCAATTGCTTGGACTTCGACCCTCGGAACTATTGAGGCCCCGGGACAGGATGTATCGAGAGCTCGATCTGAAGAATAGGCATCTGGCCGACGAGGAGCTCATTGAACTTATGCTCAGGCACCCAGGCCTGATCAAGAGACCGATCATCGTGCAAGGGAACAGGGCAGTGGTGGCCCTCAAGCCCCATCAGGTGGAAGAACTCCTGTCCTAGGCCCAGACAGCCCGACACCGAATGGAGCCAGACCGCCGATGAACAGCTTGTAAAGCCGACTCTTTCTTGCGGCCTCTACTGTTTCAGCCTCGACAGAGTGTAGAGTCCCGATGAGGCTGGTGAAAGAATGAAAAGTGCCTATCAGCGGACTCTAGTAAAGCCAAAAAAAATATAGGCTCGGCGAAGGAACAACCGTGCCCCCTGATGGTAGACCTGCTTCACGGCCCGCCGTTCCGGCGGGCTCCACCTAAATTACGTAGGAGGTGATCCATCTGCAGGTTCCCCTACAGATACCTTGTTACGACTTAGCCCCCCTCGCTGAACCCCAGTTCGAACGCCGCAAAAACGGCGCCCTCACTCGGACCCAACTCGGTTGGCTTGACGGGCGGTGTGTGCAAGGAGCCGGGGCATATTCACCGCGTGATGTTGACACGCGATTACTACGGAATCCATCTTCATGAGGGCGAGTTACAGCCCTCAATCCGAACTATGAGCGGGTTTCGGGATTCCCTCCGCCTCTCGGCGTCGGAGCCCATTGTCCCGTCCTTTGTAGCGCGCGTGTTGCCCTGGGGATTCGGGTCATACGGACCTACCGTTGACCTCTCCTTCCTCTGGCTTAGCGCCAGCGGTCCCGCCATAGTGCTTCCGTCCCGGAGGACGGAGGGGCAAATGGCGGCGAGGGTCTCGTTCGTTATCTGACTTAACAGAACGCCTTACGGTACGAACTGACGGCGGCCATGCAACACCTCTCTGGAATTCAGGCAAGGTCGTCGGCCTGGCCCACAGGTACCAGTCGCCCCAGGTGAGTTTTCCGGCGTTGAATCCAATTGAACCGCACGCTCCTCCCGTTGCGGTGCTCCCCCGCCAATTCCTTTAAGTTTCAGCCTTGCGGCCGTACTCCCCAAGCGGCGAGCTTAACACCTTCGCTCCGGCACTGGGACCCCCCGTAGGAGCCCCAACACCAAGCTCGCAGCGTTTACAGCCTGGACTACCGGGGTATCTAATCCCGTTTGCGCCCCAGGCCTTCGTCCCTTACCGTCGGATCCGTTCTAGCTAGACGCCTTCGCCACCGGTGGTCCTCCCAGGATTACAGGATTTTACCCCTACCCCAGGAGTACCTCCAGCCTCACCCGGTCCCAAGCCCTGCAGTCTCCTCGGAATTCGGACAGTTGAGCTGCCCGATTTACCCAAAGATTTACAGGGCCGGCTGCGGACGCTTTAGGCTCAATAACAACGACCACCACTCAGGGCGCGGGTATTACCGCGGCGGCTGGCACCCGTCTTACCCGCCCTTTATTCCTCCTGCTTTTTAGGCAGGAGAAAAGCCTACGCATTGCGCAGGCACTGGGAGTCCCCCCGTCGGGCGTGAGCCCATTGCGGAGTTTTCGCGACTGCTGCGCCCCGTAGGGCCTGGACTCGTGTCTCAGAGTCCATCTCCGGGCGAC
>JBHHZZ010000045.1:0-11013 GCA_046758325.1 Thermoplasmata archaeon
GGCTGTCCCTCGAGCGCCCTTGACAGGTTTAAATGGGAGGAGAGGCATTGAAGACTATCAGGGAGATTTTCCATGAGTAAGATCGTTGAAGTGACGGAGAGCGGCTGGAGATCTGAGGTAATAGACGCCGGGCCGCCGGTGGTGATCAACTTCTGGGGGCCCGCTTGCCCCTGGTGCAAGAGGCTGGACCCCATCTACGAGGAGATGGCTGAGGAGTTCGGCGATCGACTGAAGTTTACCAAGGTGAACGTGGCGGAGAGCCCCGGACTCGCATCGGGGCTTGGCATCATGGGCACACCGACGCTGAAGTTCTTCTGCGACGGTCGTTCCATCTATGAGGTAGTGGGATTCAGGCCGAGGGAGAGGCTGAGACAGGACATCGAGAAGGCCCTTGAGGAAGCTAGGGAGTGCATCGAGAAGAGCAGCAAGGTTTAGTGCGGTCGGACCTAGACCGCTGTCTTCCTCGCTGTCGGCCTTCTCATCCGATATAACATCCCGCGAAGATTTAAGGAGGGTTCCCTCGCTAGGGGCCGGCGATGTCGGTATTCGTCCAGATAGCCTTAATCGCCCGGGACTTGGTCGCCAGGGCTGGCTATCTGGGGGTCTTCCTCGCCATGGTGATCGAGGGCGTACTCACGCCCATACCGAGCGCTGTCATCCTTCCCTTCGCCGGCCTTCTCGCCAGTCAGGGGTCCTTTAGCCTCCCCCTGGTCATCATCATAGCCGCTTCGGGCGCCACCGTTGGCTCTCTCGGCGCATACGCCGTCGGATTCAAGCTCGGCAGGCCCCTCCTCCTGAAATACGGCCGCTTTTTCCGCGTGGAAGAGAGGCACCTAGACATGGCGGACCAGTGGTTTCAGCGGTATGGCACCTGGGCGGTCCTCCTGGGGAACTCCTTCACGGGCTTCAGGTCCTTCATATCCTTTCCTGCGGGCATTGCCAGGATGTCCTTGAGGAACTTCCTCCCTTTCACGTTCATGGGGGCCCTGGTCTGGACCACCATCCTGGTGATGGCGGGTTTCTACTTGGGAGATGCTGCCCTGGCCTTCGCGGAGACCCTCGAGTTCTTCGATCCCATCGTCCTGGGAGCCCTGGCGGTGTTCCTCCTCTCCTTCTTTGTCTACAAACGAAGGAAGAGCCGTCTCGAGGCTTTGGGTGAGGCCGGGAAACCCTAGGCCAGCTCGTAGTAGTACTCCCCAGCGGACTTCTGCTGACGGTCCAGCTTCGATTCCGGCTTGTTGATTCTGGGCCTCTTGGAGTCAAGATCCCTTCGGAAGGTGACGCCCACGTCCTTGAGGAAGCGGTTCATGCCCTCCCGCATGGGAAAGGGGCCGGAGCCTAGGCCCTCCCTGGCCGGAATCCCGGTGAAGACCATGATGGAATCAGAGACCATGTCGATGAAGTAGACGTCATGGTCCACGAGGAGGGCCGTCTTCCCGGCGTTCTCCATGGCCCTCCGAATGGCCTTTGCCGTCTGCATCCGCTGATTGCTGTCCAGATATGCAGACGGCTCGTCCAGCAGGTAGATGTCCGCCTCCCGGCCGAGGCATAGGGATATGGAGACCCTCTGCTGCTCTCCGCCCGAGAGGGACTTCACCTCCTTCTCCATGATGGGTTCCAGTTCCAGAGGCCCCGATACCTCCGTCTTGAAGTAGCTCGTCTCCACCGCCTTCCCTATCCGTCCGAGGAGGAGCTCCCGGACGCTCCCTTCGTAACGCAGTTGGATGTACTGGGGCTTGTAGGACACTGTCCCACCGTTGGACACGCTGCCGACCTTGGGCTGAAGCTCCCCCGCCAAGACCCTGACGAAGGTGGTCTTTCCGGTGGCGTTGGGACCGACGACGCCCACGACCTCTCCCTTCTTCACCTCCCCGCCTTCTGTCTTGAGGGTGAACCCGTCGAGCTCCACCTCCATGGGCGAGAAGGAGAGCAGGGGCTCCGCTTCCCATCCAGGCCTGGGAGGCCGCGACTCAAACTTGATCTCCCGTTCGCGAAACCTGATGTTCTCCTCCTTCAGGTAGCCGCTCAAGTAGACGTTGATTGAGGTCCTCACGGGCCGGGGCTGGGACACGATCCCATACGCTCCCTTTTCCCCGTAGAGCAGGTATACGACATCCGCCAGGAAGTCGAGGATGGCGAGATCGTGCTCCACGACCACCGTGGGCCTCTCCCGAGACAGCTCGTGAATCACCTTGGCCACCCTGAGCCGCTGGTATATGTCCAGATAGGAGGAGGGCTCATCGAAGAAGTAGGCCTGGGCATCCTTGAGCAGGGTGGCGGCGATAGCTGTCCGTTGCAGCTCTCCTCCCGAAAGGTTTCGAAGATCGTGGTCTAGGAAGCCCCCCAGCTCCAGCTCCTGCACCACCACGTCCAGCCGCCCCCTCTCGTCCACCTGTCTCAACAGGTCTCCCACCTCCCCCTCGTGGACCTGCGGCAGCCTGTCTACGTATTGAGGCTTGAGGGAGGTCCTCCACTCTCCATCGGCGATGTGGCGAAGGTAGTTGTACACCTCCGTTCCTGCATATCTGTCGAGCACCCCATCCCAGCTTGGATCTCCGTCGTACTGCCCCAGGTTGGGCACCAGGTGTCCCGAGAGGATGTTAATCACCGTAGTCTTCCCGATGCCGTTGGGTCCCAGGACCCCCATCACGCGGCCCTCCTTGGGAACGGGCAGCCTGAACAGGCGGAAGCTGTTCATGCCGTATCGGTGAATCATGTCCTCCTCCAGCTCATCGGGGAGGCCGATGATCCTGATGGCGTCAAATGGACATTTGCGGACGCAGATCCCGCAGGCTATGCAGGTCTCCTCCGAGATGGCCGCCCTTCCTGTCTCCTCGCCGAGCCAGATGACCTCGGTGCCCGTTCGCATGGGTGGGCAGTAGGCCATGCACTCGAGGTTGCACCGGTCCGGGTGGCACTTGTCCTCGAAGACCACGGCGATTTTCACGCTCGTCTCAAAGGTCGTGCCCTATATAAGGCTCCAGCCTCAGCCACCTGATACCGATTGAGAGCGTGGCTAGCTCTGCACCTCGTCGTCAGAGCAAGCGGATCGGGGCGCAACGCATTAATTATAGGCAAGAAGGTGATTATGAGGGTGATATCCATGTTGCCAGGTATACCCGGAGGAAGGGTGAATCCCCGTCAGGCCAAGGTCCTCATGAAACAGCTGGGCTACAGGGAGATGGAGGACGTGGAGGAGGTCATCATCAGGACCTCTACGAAGGAGTACATCATCAGGAGGGCAGGTGTGGCGGAGATGACCGTACAGGGTCAGAAGATATTCCAGGTCGTGGGCGAGGCTGAGGTGGTGGAGAGGGAAGGAGCCGGGCCTACGATTCCAGAGGAGGACGTCATGCTGGTGGTGGAGAGGGCAGGGGTTTCGCCGGAAGAGGCCCGGAAGGCCCTGGAGGAGTGCGGAGGGGAACCGGCCGAGGCCATCATAAGGCTCATGAAGAAGTAGATACCCGTGAGCCTTCACTTGGCCCAGGGACTCTCAGCTGGGCGATCAAGAGGAAAGTTAAATACCCCCGGTATGCATAGTGCACATGCTAGGCTTGGGCGGGGGGCTCGGCGTCCCCTTATACACCGAAATCGTCGATATGCGGGGCCGACAGCTGGGGAAGGCGTGACCCGCTAACCTTCAGTCCAGAAGGTCGACGTTGAGGTCCTGTCCCGCGGGGCCGGAGCTGGTCGGGAAAGCGGCCGGAGGGCCGAGAACCCATCCTTGGTCGTGGGCACCGGGTCAGGCACGGAAGTGAGCAGCCTTACCACGGGCTACTGGCGCTCGCGGGGGAGCGGGACTGAGAAGACCTCTGGGCAGCTGGGGGCCAAGCAGGCCACCGACCCCAGCGGCCTAGCTTCCCTTGGACCGTCCGCCTTCCAGTCGCAACTGCTTCGTCTCCATCACGAGGCCGGAGGCCCCGAACCTTTCCAGGACCATGCGGGTGAGGATCTCCTCCCGCCTGTCGTCCCTCCTCTCGCGGACCTTGTACGCAGGCTCGCTCAAGGGTATCTTGATCCCGACCTTCATCAGGCTCTTCCTGGCCTCCTCCCTCTCCTCCTGCTCCACCATGAGGGACTCGTACCCGCTGGGGAAGCCGCATTCCCTTACTTCCCGAAGGAATATGGGCCTGCGGAAGAGCCGCTGGAGGACCGATACGGCAAGCTTGGCGGCCTTCCTCTCGTCCACTTCGAAGTCCCTGCAGAACTCCCCCAGCATCTCGTAGAGGTTCTTCTCCCTTCCGCTGGCGATGGTGTACACCTTGGAGGGGGGGATGTCCTTCTCCCGCACGTATCCCAAATCGGCTAAGGCTCGGAGGTAGCCCGTCAAGAGCAGACGGTGGAGCTTGTACCCGTCCTCCTCCAGCCTTCGGGCAAGGCCGCTTATGGAGGTCTCCGACCTCTTCAGGTAGGAGAGGAGAAGCTCCTTCATGCTCTCTTCGGGTACGAACAACCTTCCTCCCCGTCCTGGTAACAGACCTGGTAAGGTTAAAGGTTGCGGGTCTGACCGGGCGTTGGTTTCCCAAACATCACTTTCACATTCAGCCATCTCCCCAGTTCACCCTTTTAAGGGCCTCTGGCGTGGACATTGTGGTGAGCGCATGGGGGGCATAGCAGGCGGACATCTAGCCCTCGCAGGAAGGACAAGAGTGGAACCGTGTCCGGATTGTGAAGGGCTCTTGGTCAGGGAGGGTAGATGTTGCCTCTGCCAGTGCTGCGGCTACTCCACCTGTCTGTGAGGTCTCACGCCACATACATCCATGACTCTGGCATTTCCACAGGAAATGGCCTCGGGGTGTTGGAGGGGTGCAGTGGAAGAACCGCTCCCTTTGTTAAATACTCGAACCCGTCATGCCGAGCAAAGAGGGGAGTCAGTTGCTGAGCTATTCAACGGAGGAACTCGCCCTACGGTGGGAGGAGTTCCTCGACGAGGGCGATTTCGCCGGTAGAATCACCGCCATCGCCGACGCGTATCCGGAGGAGAGGAGCCTCTTCGTGGACTACAAGGACATCGAGAGGTTCGACGCAGATCTGGCCATCTACCTGATAGAGCACCCACAGAACGCCATATACGCTGCTGAGCAGACCATAAAGCAGTTCATCCCCCCGACCGAGGAAGCGGAGATTCGCTTCCGCGTTAGGGGCATACCTCGGGATCTGAGGGTGGAGGTACGGGACCTGAGGGCCAAGCATCTGGGAAAATTCATCTCCGTGGAGGGCCTGGTGAGGAAGGCTACCGAGGTCAGGCCGAGGTTGGTGGAGGCCGTGTTCCAGTGTCTCCGATGTGGGGCCATCATCAAGGAAGTCCAGGAGGGGATGACCTTCCGGGAGCCCTTGGAGTGCTATCAGGACCAGGGTGGCTGCAGCAGGACCCCCGGCTCCACTAAATTCAAGCTGCTAGACGAGGGCTCCCGCTTCGTCGACACGCAGAAGATTGAGGTCCAAGAACCGCCGGAGGAACTTCGAGGGGGGGAGCAGCCCCAACGCCTGGTTGCCTATGTGGAGGACGACCTCACGGGGGAGGTGTTTCCAGGGGATCGCATCGTCCTCAACGGAATCCTCCGGAGCGTGCAGAAAGGGCGCTTCAGCGCCAAGTCCACCCTATTCGACATCTTCTGCGACATCGTGAGCGTGGAGATGGAAAAAGTGGAGTACGAGGAGATCGAGATTACTGAGGAGGACGTCAAGAGGATCGAAGAGGAGGCCGCTAGCGGGGATGTTGTTCGGAAGATTGTAGGGTCCATCGCGCCGTCTATATATGGGCTGGAGGTCGAAAAGGAGGCCCTAGCTTTGCAGCTCTTTGGAGGAGTGGCCAAGGAGTTACCCGATGGAAGGCGAATCAGAGGTGACTCGCACATACTCCTGGTAGGCGACCCGGGCGTTGCCAAGAGCGAGCTTCTCACGTATATGATCAAGTTGTCTCCACGAGGTATCTACGCTTCGGGGAAAGCGGCGACTGCTGCGGGCCTCTGCGTGAGGGGCAATACGTTGATTCACACAGTTGACGGTCTCAAAGAGATCGGCGAGATAGTCCGCAAAGAGATTCCGCATCCAGTAAGGAGAGATACAGCTAGGTCTTACACAGAGATCCTCTATACTCTTGAGAACGGCCAGCTAGTCACAAGAGAGTCGGGTTACGCTTGGAGAATGCCCAAGAAGCCTTGCTGCAAACTCGTTACGTCTTACGGCAAAGAAATAGAGACGTCGATGAATACCAGATTTCTCACATGTGGAAGGAAAGGTCTCGAGTGGAAGAGGATAAGCGACATTCAGGTCGGAGATTTCGTGGCCGCTCCCGACTACTCCGTCACACTCAGAAGCGACCCATCAACACTGCATTTCCTGAGTTTTGAAAATGAGTGCTTGAAGCTTTCCCCTGATTCCATCGAGTTGCTTAGAAGCCGTCTCAGACGGAAGTACGGAACCCTCAGAAACGCCGCAAAGGAACTGAAGTTCTCGGAGGGGTTTATCTACAGAACGATACTGAACAGTTTCATCCCGTACTCAAAACTGGCCGTCCTTCTTGAGAGCACAGCGACCTCACTGAACGAAATGGAGATTGGGCGGGTGATGCTTCGCTATGGGGACACTTTTCGTCTGCCGAAAGCGTTTGATGCCGAACTGATGTATCTCATAGGGGTCGTTTTCGGAGACGGCGACATCTACTTGGACAGGGAGCATGGTTTCATCAGAGTCTCCAGCTCGGATGAACATCTCCTGCAAATGGTTAGCACCCTTTTTGGCGACAAGTTCGGGAAAAGACCGGGAATCGAAAGACGGGATAACAGGGTCCCATGTGTTACGGTGCACAGCAAGACTGTGGCCAGGTTCTTCTACAGCATAGGGATGCGGACGCCGAAGTATGAGCTTGAACTGCACCCCAGATTGACGACATCACGACACGCCGACGCCTTTCTGAGAGGACTTATGGACACTGATGAATGTGTCGTCAACTGTAGCAGGACAGGGGGCAGCAGTATCGAATTCTCCACCATCAGCAAGAAGCTTGCACGACAAGTGCAATTGATGCTGGAGACCTACGGCGTCAAGGCAAGATTGAGAGCGGGAGAACGACGTAAGGTGGACAGGCTCAAAAGCGGGCAAACAATCAGGTCCCGCTCGACTCAATATCGTCTGCAGATAACAGGAAAGCACATTGACGTCTACTCCGATAGAATAGGTTCCAACTCGCGGAAGAAATCAGAAGCACTGACAATGGCAGCAGGGGGGGCACACGCAGACAAGGATGTTCCACCCCTGAGTGGTTTGTTGGAGGAATCAGAGTCCTCCTCGTCGAAGCACTGGGCTTACCTTAGCGGTGGTAGCAGCCCCGCCGAGGGAAAGACTGCCCTAATCTTGGCGGAAGTCAGCCTGGAGTCCGAAATCCACCAAAGAGTCGATGAGGTATACAGAACCCAGGTAGCATGGGAGCAGGTCACTCACGTTCAGAGAACTGGGGAAAGGGAGGTCTTTGACCTGACCGTCCCCGCGACCCACAACTTCGTTGGGAACGGCTTAATTGTCCATAACACAGCAGCCGCGGTACGGGACGAGTTTGGAGAGGGACGCTGGACCCTGGAAGCTGGAGCTCTTGTCCTCGGAGACAAAGGCCTAGTGGCTATAGACGAGGTGGAAAAGATGAGCGAACAGGACAGATCTAGTATCCACACGGCTATGGAGCAGCAGGCCGTACACATTGCAAAAGCCGGGATCACGGCGACTCTGCAAACTAGGTGCGCGATCCTTGCTGCAGCTAATCCCACCTTGGGGCGATTCGATGATAAGAAGTTCATATCGGAGCAGATTTCTCTTCCCCCTACGCTATTGAGTAGGTTCGACATAATATTCCCAATGATGGACCGCCCCCAAGCCCAGTACGACAGGGCCATGGCGGAGCATATCCTGAAGGGTCATCTTGTGGGCGAGCAGGGCCGACGAGGTGCGGAGACTGTGACTGCAGACACGCCCGAAGTGGACGATGCTTTCCTGCCGTATTTCAAGCCAGCATTTCTCCGGAAATACGTTGCCTACGCCAAGCGCATCTATCCAGTCATGACACCCGAGGCCATGCAGATAATCCAAGACAAGTACCTCGAAATCAGAAAGCAGGGTGAAGTTGAAGGTGGTGCTGTACCCATCACGCCCAGACAGCTTGAGGCCTTCATTCGGCTGGCGGAGGCAAGTGCCCGGGCCCGCCTCAGCGCGGAGGTGACCGAGGAGGACGCCCAGAGGTCCGTAAGGATTGTAGAGTACTGGCTCCAGAAGGTCACCGGAATCGAAGGGGGCTTCGACATAGACATCGTAGCCACGGGCGTGAGTTCGTCCCAGCGAGCACAGATGGTCGCCCTGAGGGACATCATTGCGGAGCTGTCGGCCAGGGATGGCGTCGCCGACCTGAAGGATATTGTGGAGGCAGCTGAGGAGAGAGGCATCCCGCCCAGCCGGGTTGACGCTTGGTTGAAGAGGTGGAGCCAGGAGGGCGAGGTTTACTCGCCAGCGGCCAACAAGTGGAAGCTCGTTGGTCGGTTCTGAGCCAGTAGGTGTGGGAACGGTAAGTTTCATGCGGACATTTCCACGGGAACGGCGCGGCAAATCGGCGCGCCGAAAACCGCCGTTACGCAGGCCCCTCCCTGGGTACTGGCTCTGAAGAGCACCTCTGCCACCCATAAGATAAGGGAGGGGGGAAGGAGGAACTCCTCCTTCATTCAAACCCCTCGCCTTCCTCCCCAGATCTCGGGTTGACCTCCTCGTCAAGGTTCCTCTAGCCTTGCGGTCGCCACTTCTTTCGCATCGCCGCTGTCACTACCACGGCCACGACCGTCGGCACTAACAGTGCGAACCACATGACTGGGATTCCGCTCACTGCCGGCCAGGGCTGGCACATCTCCGAGAGAGGTGCTCGGGACAGTACTGTCATTTCTAGCACGTTCTCACCTCCTCCGGCGGGAGCCGGTCTTCAGGGGCCTCATCTTGGAATGTGCCATACTCGCCACACGCCAGGTCCTCCCAGTCTCAGCTCCACGTAGAAGGAGGGGGCTAGACCTAGAAACGCCTCCGGTGCGATCTCTTCTATGATCTCGCTGGGAGGCGAACTCGGCCCGTACGCCGCGATGTAGTATCCGCTGAACTTTCCATCCCGGACCTGATCATCGGCCACAGGAGGAAGACAAGTGCAATGTCCATCTATGTCCATTCTCAGTTCCGTGCCGAGGTCTTGGAACGAAGTCACCTGGCAGCGGTGCTTGTCCAGCACATCCCCAGGGTCTTCCTGAAGAGTGAGGGTGAGGGTCCCTGAGCTATCGCGGACTGTCAGTTCCGCGGCATAGGTGGCGATGTACTCCCATCCGCCATGAGACTCCCCGGAATCGATTACGAAAAAAGAGCCAAGGCACACGGTCTCCCTTGCCGTTGGGGTATTCACAAGGACGTAGATCGTGACCCCATGGATTGTGCCTCTTCCTTATTCGACAATAACTCGATGAACAACAATTTCAGCTTTTGTCTTCGAAGCTCCTCCCTGAGAAAGGACTCTTTGGTCTGTTGGCGAATTATCGGTCAATTCCCACCGTTCGTCCTGAAACAGAAACGGCCCTCGATGGCCATATGAGGCCTCCCTGGGCTATCTAGTATCTTGATTACATGGATTAACATTATTGTTACCTGGGATATGTATTGCCAAGTTCTTGAACTCATAGTAAGTCTCAGGGTCAGCGTTGGCTATTTTGTTCCCGAATTGAGCTAGAAAGTCTCTGCCGGGATCTATACCATCGACCCTTCATTCAGGTTGAAGAGTTCGATCGTCTCAGCGGGGCTTCCAAAAACCCTCTCGGCTAGGGTTTTTCATTCTCACTCTTCAGCAATTTGTAGCCACCGTAAAACATAATGGCAAGGCCAAGAGCAACGTCAAACAGGCCAAAGATAACGGCAGTAGTGAAAACAAGAAAGATAACGCCGCCAGTCACGACGATGATGCCTGCAATTATCATTTGTGTGGGTGTGGTCTTGCCGAATCTGGTGCGGTCTTGAGTTGCCATCACAGAAAGCTCCTTCTGGGTGAGTGGTTCCCGGCATCGACCTCATTCTGACAGCTCACCCACGCAAAGGTTGATGAGACACCGATGGCCCACACAACGGTAATGGCGACCATCGCCTTGTACTTCGAGAGGGGCAACCGGTTTCGCGTTGTTCCACTCTCATGCTTCATGGATAACGCTCCTTGATCTAACGCTACTGCGATCCATATGTCGTATCGACGGTAAGCGTCTATGTGTTCGAGACGCTGCCGATTATCACCGGCCACGCGCTGCCCCAAGTCCACCCGTAGACCGTTGCTTGGGCCGAAACCTCGAAGCGATATATACCCCCGTCTTGTCCAAGTCTTACCGAGGAGACGGCCTCACCTCCACCTTCGTAAACATCCCAAAAGGCAGAGTCGGCAGGATTGTTTGCCCAGGACGCGCTTGGCCCACTCGGGGTTGCGCTAGATTTCCATCACGCCAACCCCAGTCGGTGCGCCAAAGATCACTAGGAGACGCAAACCGCCCAAGGAGACCAAGACAGGATCAAGTGGATCGTATCCACTGGAGGGGAGGAGATTGAATCCGTAGGTACTCGTGAACTCAAAAGACTGCGCGCTGCCTTGCTCTACAAAGAGGGAGACCGTCAGGGTGACCTCTCCAATGAAATGGCGCGGCCCCCACGAGGCGGCACCCTCAGTCCAGGCGACCGTGGATATTTTGAACAACAGGAAATCCATGTACGTGCCGCCATAATGAATGTATTTAGACAGGTCTGTCGCCACCATAATCCCGCTTTCTGAGGGGTCATCATAGGAAAACCCAGAAAAGGATAACTGTAGTGCCCTAGTTGCACTAACGCCAGGCCTGTACCAGTCAGCGTGGAGCTGGACCATTGCCCTATTGCCATCAATCTCGTCGACCTGCACTCCTTCGGGCCTCACGCGAACCTCGTCGAAGTAGGCATACGTCAGGTAGCTGTCGCTGTCCAGGTGCA
>JBHHZZ010000046.1:0-10655 GCA_046758325.1 Thermoplasmata archaeon
CTAGCCCTCAAGGCTGAAGACGATCGTCTTGAGCTCGGTCATCTCGTCGACGCTGTACCCGATCCCCTCGCGGCCGATTCCGCTCGCCTTGCTGCCGCCGAAGGGGAAGTATCCGACGCCGTGTTTGGGATGATCGTTCACCGTGAGCTCCCCGACCCGCAGGTCCTGCGCGATCCGCCACACACGGCGGTAGTCGTTCGTGAACACGCAGGAGTCGAGGCCGTACCGCGACATCTTGCTGATTTCGAGGGCCTCGGTCTCGTCCTCGATCCGGATTACCGTCGCGACGGGGCCGAAGGTCTCCTCGAAGGCGATCCGGGCGACCAGGGGGACGCTGTCGAGGAGGGTGGGCTCCACGTAACAGCCATCGATCCCGCCACCGCGGACGAGGACCGCTCCGTCCTTCACGGCGTCGTCGATGAGGCCCTTGACACGGGTCGCGGCCCAGCGGTTAATCAAGGGGCCGACCCGCACACCGGGCTTTCGCGGGTCCCCGTGCTTCCACTTGCTCATTTCCTTCTCGAGTCGTGCCACGAAGGGGTCCGCCACGGCATCGACGACGAGGATTGCGGAGATCGCATCGCATCGCTGGCCCGCGTTCTTGAAGCACCCCTCGAGGCACTTCTCCGCGGCGAGGTCGAGGTCCGCATCGTCGAGGACGATTGCCATTCCCTTCCCCCCGAGCTCCAGGTGGAGCTTCTTAATCCCCGCGCTCTTCACGATGGCCTCCCCGACCTCCGTGCTCCCCGTGAAGGAGACCGCGGCGACCTTCGGGCTCGATGCGAGGGCCTCTCCCACGGGCTCCCCGCGGCCCGTGACCACATTGAAGGCACCCGTCGGGACCCCCGCTTCCTCGAGGATCCGGGCGAAGAGGAGCATGCTCAGGGGCGTGTCGCTAGCGGGCTTCAAGACGACGGAGTTTCCCGCGAGGAGCGCTGGGATCGCCTTGGCGGCCGCGATGAAGAGCGGGTAGTTGAAGGGGCAGATTGCGGCCACAATGCCCATGGGCACCCGGGCGACGATGGCCGCGCGTCCCTTCGCGTCCTTCGTCCATTCCCCCGGGATGAACTCCCCGAAGATCTCCCGGGATTCCTGGGCCGCGAGCTTGAGTCTATCCGCCGTCGCGTCCACCTCGCCCTCCGCGTCATGGGGCGGTTTCCCAGCCTCAGCGGTCAGCACACGGATGAAGTCGTCCCTGTGCTGCAAGAGGGTCTGGCGGGCCCTCTCGAGCAGGTCGACCCGATCCGCGCCCGGGATAGCCTCCATCGCCCGGTGGCCCTCCATCGCCGCATCGATGGCCGCCTCCGCGTCAGCAACGGGGGAATCTGGAACCCGCGCAATCACGCTGTTGTCAATAGGCGTCTCAACGTCAAAGGTTCGTCCTCCGCTCGCTTCCAGCCAGAGGCCGTTGATGAACATCCTGAACGATGGGACCTTGTCCGTGACCTTGTACGTGACCCCGAAGAGAGACGAGAGCTTTCCGAGCATGGAATCCCCGTACCAGATAGACAGCGAGGTCATGAAGTTTGGCTTCGGGTCGTCGATTTGATTGACATCCACGCTGGAGAGAACCCCTGGGCGGATACTTTCACCTCATGGCGGGAGAACCTGGCTGTTCCTAGGTCCTGGATCCAGCACGATGGACTTAATCGCGGCAGCAGGGTTGTATCCTACATGGCCGCGTCCTTCATGGGCGTCGGGACAGCGGCCCACCAGATGAGGGAACTGTTGAAGTGGAGGATGGAGTGGGCGAGCGAAGTCATGGATTGGGTGGACAACGAGAGATCGTCTGGAAAGCCACCCCGGGCAGCCGAAAGGGATGAGCGTGATGGCCTTCAACTGGGTCAAGCCGGAAGGGAGCTTGTCCCGATGTGGTCTGGAGATTCGTTGCGAGATGCCCTACCCATTCATTGGCATGACTTTCGACCCTCTCTGGGTGAGGAAGCGGGCAGGGGAGGACCGACGGAAGTCGCTCCAGTAGCTGAGGGCCGTTGTCGAAGAGAGATCCCATCCACGCGAATCTGGTGGTCATGAACAAGATCGCCGATGGCCCCGACCGCCGGGACCTCGATCAGGGGCGTGTTAGAGGCGAAGATGGGCTCGCCCGGATTCGAACCGGGGACCTTCACCGTGTCAAGGTGACGTCATAACCTCTAGACTACGAGCCCCCAGTGAGGTGAACGCAGCTCTCCATATAGGTTTTTTCGGGCGAGCTGAGGAAACCGCAAACCCTTAAGGTGCCCAGCTGTTGCGATCAACCATGCCTGAGAAGGTGACTGACCTTTTCAGATACGCCCACGAGCATCGGAAGGACGTCGTCTGGATGAGCCAGAACACCAACACCATACCCCTGAGTCCAAGAATAAGGGAAGCCGTCCTCAGGTCGGTGGAGGAGGGGGAGTACCACCTCTACCCCTACAGGCCTGGCATCTTCGGGCTGGCCGAGGCCATAAGGAGGGACCTCTCGCTGGAAGGTCACGAGGTCTTCCTCACCAACGGTGGCATCGAGGCGCTGTACGCGGCCCAGAGGGCCCTCCTGAGGGAGGGAGATGAGGTCATTGCCACGGATCCGAGCTTCCAGCCAATCCATAGACAGGCGGAGATGTCGGCCGCCAGGGTCGTGGAGGTTCCCATCTACGGGGAGCCCTGGAAGCTCACCGCCGAGGCCTTGAAGGCGGCCGTCACCGAGAGGACTCGGGCGGTCCTGCTGATCGACCCCCACAACCCCTTGGGCACAGGCTACACGGCGGAGGAGCTGATGGCCCTAACGGATGTCGCTCGAGGAAGGGACCTCTACTTCTTCCACGACGTCACCTACAGGGACTTCGACCCAGACCATGTGTTGGCGACGGAGTTCTATCCCGAAAAGACCCTCGTGTTCTACTCCTTCTCCAAGGGCACAGGGCTGGCTGGTATGAGGGTGGGCGCCCTCGTCGCCCCCGCCGAGATCGTGGAGAGGGTGAAGGGCTACGACACAAATGTCCTAGGGGTGAACATCCTTGCCCAGAGAGCGGCCCTGGCGGCTCTGGAAACCAAGGGAAGCTGGCTCTCGAGACTGCGAAACACCTGCCGGAGAAATCAAGAGGTCATTCGGAAAGCGGTCGATGAGGTGGACGGTGCTCTCCTGCCTGTCTATCCTTCCAAGGCCAACATGTTCATCGTCGACCTCCAGGATGTTGGGGTCGACCCAGGTGCGTTGGAGGAGAGGATGCTCTTCGATCATGGGGTCCACGTGCGGGCAGGCTACTACCTATCTCGGAGATTCGGAGAGAACTTCATCCGCGTGTCCTTTTCCATTCCCCCGCAGGAGTGCGACAGATTCCCGAGGGCCTTCGTCGAATCCATCGAGTCCTTGCTGCGCTGAAGGCCCTCTGCTGGCCGGCGTGATGCTGGCCCGGATGGTGGTATCATCTCGGATAGCGGCGAGCCGGTAGGACAGGAGGAGGAATGCTCCCGCCGGGATTTCCAGGGGCGTGAAGGGACCCCATTTGAACCCGGGACCCGGGCTCGAAAGGCCCGGATGATTGACCGGACTACACTACGGGAGCATACCTCGGACTGGCCATAGGGCAGAGGGAGTTAAAATCACCTCCGCCAGCCTCAGCCTATGTAGCCCAGGTCCTTCCTGGGCTCCTCCGGCTTGACCTCAGCCTCCCTCAGACGGGTGGTGATGGCGTCTATCTGCTTCGCCTTCGCCTCCAGCTCCGAGAAGTCCACCTCTATCCCCAAGGCCTGGGTAAGGACCTCCAGTACGGCCCTGGCACTCTTCGGATCCACGAAGTATCCCGAGGTCTCCCCCATGAAGCAGACGGAGTGCATGTCATAGAGGAGGCCAAGACCCAGCAGGAGGCCGCTGGCCCCGACGATGCCGGTCCCGGGCTCTCCCCTGGAGAAAACGACTCCGAACTTCTCCATCTCCTTCACCAGCTCCTCGTGGGTCGCGGCGCCGAAGACCCTGGGCTTGTCGACAATCTTCCCCACCCCATAACCTCCTAGGGTGAAGATCCTCTTCACGTTGAACTCCCTCAGGACGTGGAGGATGAAGTCCGTCAGCTCGTACTGTCCCTCAGGGTTAAGACCCTGGTAGTCCCCCACCAGGAATATGATGTCGAGGTCCTTCCCGACGTTCTTGACGTAGTACAGCTCGTTGTTGACGAGCTTGACCAACCCACCGTCCAAGACCATGACCTGGGGCGGGAAGTACTTCGAGACAATCTCCGCGAACTTCCTGGCCCCCAACTCATCTATGAGGTGTTCGGCCGCCAGCTTTCCCACGTTTCCGATCCCAGGGAGGCCCTCGATGAAGATGGTGTCCTTCAGACTTGGCTTCTCCATGTATCGAATCATGACGTTCTCCATTTCCCTACGCTCCTCTCTTGAGCCTTCTCCTGTACTTTCCATAACGGTCCTCCGGTGAGTATCGAGGGGGCAGGGCCATCACTGTCCTCGATTCGCAGCGAGGGCACTGATCTCGAAGGGTGTAGGACATACAAGCGGTGCACTTCCTGATAAGGGTTCTCGTCTCATTCCCTCCTTTGGAACGTGCCATCCCCGCCCCGGGTCTTCAGATCCTCGATGGCTTTGGACGCAGCCTTCTGAAGCTCCTCCTCCGCGGTCTTGTAGTCGGGGGCTCTCACCACGATCCTGTACCTGGGCGCGCCAATGTACTGGACCTTTACCGTGACCCCATCCTCCTTCTGAACGTTCAGGAGCACATCCTTGATGTGGACAACGCCATCGGGCCTGGGACAGGTCATCTCCAGGTAGCCGTTTATCTTCACCATCGGGGGAACGATGTTCTCCCGGGACACTTGTAGGAAGGCCTCCGTCCACTTGCCCTTGAAACCCTCCCGCGGCAGCGTATCCTCATCGATGGCACACTCCTCGAAGGCGGTGTATAGGCTGCCGAACCTCTCAACCAGGTCCCCGACGAAGGTGGTATAGCACCACTCCAGGTCCTTGTCTAGTCTACTGGCCACCAGCTCCAGCAGCTTCTCCGCCTTCTGAGCGTTCTTCCACTCCTGGATCTTCTCCCTCTTCTGGTGTTCGTTGACCGCCTTCAGGCTGAGGTCGATGTGTCCCTTGCTGGGGTCCACCCTCAGGACCTTGCAGACCACCTTCTGGCCCTCCCTGACATAGTCCCGGATGTACTTGATCCAGCCCCGAGCCACCTCTGCGATGTGGATGAAGCCCTCCTTCTCCCCGTACTCCTCCAGGGCGACGAAGGCACCAAAGTTCTTCACCTTCTTGACGGCGCACACCACCAACTCGCCTTCCTCCGGCCACTCGGGTCCGTAGCCGGTCATGAGAACACCTCGAGCACCTCGCCCTTGATGTCAGCCTTACCGCCGGTGGGCTCGGCAAGAGTGGCACCGCAGACCAGGCAGCTCACCAAGCTAGCGGCCCTGTCGAAGATTACCTGCTCATTGCCGCAGTCCCTGCACTTCACCTTCACGAACCTGCTCCTAGTCTCCCACATCTCAAACCTCGACCAATTCCAGCCTCTTGGCCCTAAAGGTGGGTCGGTGGTGGGCCTTTCCACAGGACTTGCACCGGAAGCGGATGTTGACCCTCCTGGTGGGCTTCTCCCCCCCGGGTTTGGGCCGGGGAAAGCCTCCGTATCCCTTAAGGACCCGCCTGAACCTCCTCTGACCAGCCCTCAGCTCACTCCGGGGCCTCGACTTCACCTTCTCTATCTCCAGCTCTGCGTGGGAGCGACAGTGAGGGCAGTAGCCCTTGATGACCCTGGGAAGCTTCATGATGGTCCTGGCGACGAATAGGAGGGCCCACTATTTCAAACTTAGGCCAGCCTCCAGACGCTGGCCATCCCCGCGACCAGGGGGAGGGATGGGAATTTTTATATAGATAATAAAATACTCATTCGGGGGATATTAGAGGGGAGTTATCTTGGATTCCAGGGGCAAACGGCTCGTCAGACTCCTCATGCGGACGGGGATGCCGAGGAACCTGGCCAGGATCTTGGTGTTCCTCGCCGCGAAGGGCGAGACGACTTCCATGGAGATAGAGAAGAGCACGGGCTTGCGCCAACCGGAGGTATCCATCTCTATGAGGGAGCTGAGGGGGAGGGGCTGGGTGACCAAGAGGGACGTCAAGAAGGAGGGCAAGGGGAGGCCCCTCCACGCGTACCGTCTGACCAGGCCCTTCATGAAGATAGTGGAAGAGATCGTAGAGGCGGAGAGGAAGAAGATCAGGTCCATCGAGGAGGCCGTAAGGCTACTGCAGAGAGAGGCTAAGGCCTTCTCATCTCCTTGACCCCCCCTGGTCGGCCCACGAGCACCACGTCGGCCATGTCGAGGAAGAGGCCGTGTTCGAGGACGCCTGGTAACTCTCCAAGCCGCCGAGCCAGATCGGTCGCCTCCTCGATGCCGGGGAACCTACAGTCCAGGATGTAGTTGCCATTGTCGGTGATGAAGGGCCGGTCGTTCTTCCTCCTCAGGGACGGCGTGCAGCCAAGCCTCTCCAGCCTCTTCCGGGTCACCTTCCAGCCGAAGGACAGTACCTCTATCGGGACAGGGGTCTTCTGACCTAGGAAGTCCACCAGCTTGCTCTCGTCCACGACCACAATCATCTGGGTGGAAGCAAGGGCGACGATCTTCTCCCGGAAGAGGGCGCCGCCCATCCCCTTGATCAGGTTCAGACGCGGGTCCACTTCGTCAGCCCCATCGATGGTGAGGTCCACCGTGGGTTGCTCATCCAGGGAAGTCAGGGGTATGCCCCGGGACCTGGCCAGGTCTGCTGTGGCCTCGGAGGTGGGTACGCCGAGGATGTCGAATCCTTCACTTACCAGGCGGCCCAGCTTCTCGATGGCGTACCGTGTTGTGGAGCCCGTGCCAAGGCCGAGAACCATGCCCTCCTCGACCCTGTCCACCGCCGCTTCGGCGGCCTCCTTCTTCAGGTTCACGATATCCACCAGGACGCGGATACTTGACCGGAGGGGTACAGGGGGCCATATATGTTGCCATGTCGCACAGACGATGTAGGACTGCCGAGACTGCATGGTGACGACCGCGGGATCGGACTTCCGAGGCCGAAGCCCTCGAATCCCGGGCACCGGCCCGCCTTCTCCACTCGACGAGGGGCCCCAGCGGGCAGAGGCTGACCCCCTTCCGTTATATACTAGGAAGACTCGTTCGACAGGCGTGAAGCTCGGGTCCCTCTACTCCGGCGGGAAGGACTCCAACTACGCCCTGTACCTGGCTCAGCAGGCGGGGCTGGAGGTGGAGACCCTCATCACCATGCTTCCTCAGGAGGAGTCCTGGATGTACCACGTCCCCAACATCCGGTGGACACCACTCCAGTCTCAGGCTCTCGGCATCCCTCAGGTGCAGGAGAGGTCGGGGGGCGGGGTTGAGGAAGAACTGGAGGCCTTGAAGCGGGCCCTCCTCAGGGCAGAGGTGGAGGGACTCGTTGTCGGTGCCGTCGCTTCTGACTATCAGTTCACCCGGGTCAACGATGTCTGCGAGGAGATGGGTCTTTGGGTCTACTCGCCCATGTGGAGGAAGGATCCTAGCAGGCTTCTCCTGGAATACGTGGAGGCTGGATTCCAGATAATGGTGGTGGGCGTCTCGGCGGAGGGCCTGAACGAGTCGTGGCTTGGCAGAATCATCGACCCAGAGGCCTGTAATGAAATCCTGGAGCTGGGAGAGAGGTACGGCGTTCACCCCGTCGGGGAGGGGGGGGAATTCGAGACCCTGGTCCTGGACGGTCCGAACTTTTCTGCAAGACTCGAGGTGGTGGAGGCAGAGAAGGTCTGGGAGGGATCATCTGGCGTTCTCCGCATTCACAGGGCGACCCTGGTTGATCGGAGCCCAGGAGCGAGTTGATGTGTGGGACTCGGGAGGTTGACATCCACGAAACCGATGGAGAACTCAGACGGGATGGAGAAAGAACAGGGGGATGAAGAGCCATGAAGGTAATCGAGGTCGAGGTTTCCATCTCTGCACGGAGAGATATGGTTTGGTCGGCTTGGACCAGATCTGACATCGTTGCTTCTTGGTTCGCACCCGAGGCCAACGTCGAGGCACGAGTGGGAGGGGCCTTCGAGTTGTTCTTCGACCCCTCTGATCATGAGCATCAGTGCACCAAGGGGTGCATCTTTACCCTCATCGAGCCCGAGAAGAGATTGGGGTTTACTTGGAGGGGGCCGGATCAGTTTGAGCGGTTGATGAATACTCCGACTTCTGCTACGTCAGTACTGGTCACCCTTCACGCTGAGGATGGAACAACTCGTGTTGTAGTCGAGCATAGAGGGTGGGGCGAAAGCGAAGAGTGGGAACGGGCACGGACCTGGCATGAGAGGGCCTGGGAGGAGGTCTTGAGGAGTCTCAAAGCACACCTCGAGGCCAAAGAGGGTTCGTGAACCGGTGAGGGAGCTGCGACGCCTCGCAGAGAGGTCTGGAAGCTAGGGACACAGTAGGGACCGGACAGAGGAGGCGGCGCTCATTCCCTTGGCATCGCCTCAAACATGCCGAAGGGATTACCTTCCGGGTCTAGGGCAAAGGCAACCCATCCAACGGACGGTACCTCAACCTTGGATTCCGATATCTTCCCGTCCAACTCCTCAATCTTCCTGGAGTATTCATCGACCGACTCTACTTGGACGCAGTACGTGAACCTCGTGTCGGCATCCTGTCTCTTGAATATGGCTCCGTTGACGCCATTTCGTACTGGGTTTCCCTCCTCATCCGTAGGGACCGTCTCCACCAGCCTATAATCCGATTCCGGCGGAACCCCCACTTCCGTCCTCTTTGTCTTCCACCCGAAGAGCTTTTCATAGAAGTTCGTCAGCTTCTCCACATCCTCCGCCGGTATCTCGAAATGCACAATCGTGTCGTCCATGGCTCAACTAGAATGGCGGGCTATTTGAGGTCCAAGCGACAGCAGATATCGGGGCGAGTATGGAGCCTTGGGCCCCTCCCACCACCTGCCATACGGCTACTCGCGACTATCCGGTCCTTTCATCCCCCTCAGCCTGGGTAGAAACATGCCGGTCCGCTTCATGTATTCCCGGTACTCTGGGCCGAAGCCCTCCTCGGAGGAGAGCAGCGCCTCTTCCAGTCTAGCCCTGTAAGTGGCGATGACAAATACCGCTAGAAGGTTGATGACCAGAAGAAGGTTGAGCAAGAAGAGGACCGCTGACAGGCCGAGTAGGAGGACCGCGGTATAAGCGGGATGACGGATCCTCGCATATGGACCCGTGGTGACCAGCTCGTGGTCCTCTGCCACTGCGATGTCTACGATCATGAACCTGCCGAGATGCTTCCCGCTCGATACTAGGAAGATGCTTCCCAGAATGTAGAGGCCGAGCCCCGCGACCTGCACGAAAGTATCGCCCGGAAAGGCAACGTTGAACCGTGTACGATACACCGTCTCCGGAAGAAAGGTTGCCAGAATGATTGCTGTGAGCGGCACGACGATGGCCACGACCGCCCAAAGAGCGTGCAGGGCTTTGGGGACATCCTTTGTGGCCGCTGGATCGAAGTGACGGGATGCCCGGCCGCCGCGACCTCGGTTAGAAATGTAGAACACAAGGAAGGAAGATACGAGGACGACGCCGGCGACCACCCTGAACACGAAGATGTCAAGCATGGGATATGAAAGTGTGAGGGCTCTCTTATGCTTTGGGATGAACAACCGCTCCAAGGAGATTCATAGATATCCTCCGCCACTCGTTGGGTGCAACGGCACTGAGACATTGTGATACGCGGACTAGGAGGGAAGGTTCGGTTTGAGAGGATGCGGGTGCCTGGATCTGAACCAGGGGCCATCACCGGATGGAGATTGGGTCAGGACCTCCAGACTCCCCCAGCAGGGAGACACTCGAACACCCATGGAAACATGGGCCTTTCGGGAACACAGAGCGGGCTGGGCTGTGTGGAATCGTGAATGGGCGACTGGGGCGAATGGAATGAACTCCATACCTCGATGCCGTTGCGCTCGCTTGACATCAGCCAACGGTGTCGGGAAAGAGTTGACCGAAGCTGGAGAAGCCCCTCTCCTTATCGTCAGTGGAGAATTGTACTCATGTCTGTCACCAGCTGGAAACTACGCTCAGTGCCGTCGTCGCTATGACCACTGCGGACAGCGCGATTATCGTCTTCGTATGTTTTTCCGTCTCACCGTTAACGATCCACAATGGAAAGTAGGTCAGGGGTGCATATATGCAGATTGCCAGCGGTATTCCTAGGATGAGGAGAGGAAATGCCAGGACAAATGGGTTCCCCACAAGTATCCCCTCTATTACGAACATGGCGGCGACCGTTGCAACAAACAGTTCCTTCTCATTCCACTTCCTGCTGAAAATCAGATAGGAGAAGACCAGTGGGTAGCTGACATAATAGGCCAGGAGAAGGGGGCCGTACTTGGCGAAATAGGAGACGTTGAGACCTCCCGCCGTGCCGAAGTCGACTATGGACCACATGAGGATTCCCCAGATGACGTATCGTGCTCTCCTGTTCCGCGGGGAGGAGGACTCCATTTGACAGGTACCACGAAAGTGTCTAACCTTTTCCCCGGGACGATTCTCATACGGCTGGGTGGCTTCATCTGACTCGGCCCCCGACTCCTTGTCCATCCAAGATGCCGTGTTGAGACGCGGGCTATATATCGGTGTCGGTGCCGTTGTCGGCAGACCT
>JBHHZZ010000047.1:0-10427 GCA_046758325.1 Thermoplasmata archaeon
CACCAGGAAGGTGCCCAGTGCCACGAGGCCGTCGTAGATTAGCTGGCCCGCCTCCAGGAGGGTGTTGACGACGGTGGTCGCCACAGCGCCGACCTTCTCCCAGAAGTCCTGGGGCATGGCGCCTGTGGGTCCATTCGCGACGCCGACCCACGGGAGGATGCGGACCACGTCCATGGGCAGGTTGGCCACCACCGCCTGGGAGGTGATGTCCACCCACTCGTAGACCTGCGCGTCGGTGGAGTTCCTCATGAGGCGGTTCAGCACGTCCGAGGCCTGGCTACCGGTGAGGGTGGTCGCGATGAGGCCCGCTATGCCTTCCGAAATCTCCCCGGCGGCCAGGTCCTCCCCGTAGAGGGTGGCGCTGCCGAGCGGGGAATAGCTGCCGGCATCGAAGTCCGCCTTCAGCCTGGACTCGAGGAAGAGGGACCTCGGCAAGAGGATGGTGTTGACACCGGCCATGAAGGGGGCCGAGGCGGAGGTGAGGTCCAGCGTCACGGGCGACATCCCCTCATGGGTTCGATGACCTGCGACCGCGGCCCCACCCAGCGAAGGCCCTCTTGGTAGAGAGGCCCATCAGAAAGAAGAAGCCCCCGAGGATCCACAGGATTCTTGACAGAGTCTCCGCGAGGAAGGGATCGGCCAGCGGCAACAGCAGCAGAGCGAGGCCCGCGAGGAACATAGGTCCGCCGATGGCCATGGCCAGCTTGGATGCCAGGGTCCTAGAGAAGACGTCGTACTCCGGGTACGCAGTCGTCTGAATATCCCGCAGCCGTTCCATGAGCGTAGGGTCCTGGTCCAGCCGGTCCAGCCGTCCCCTCTCGAGGGCTTCCGCAATGGCCTTCATCAGCTCGTAGGCCCGGCGGATCTCCGCCGTGTCCTCCGTCTGCCAGGCCACGTAGCGGGACTTGAAGGGGTATCGGCGGCCGTCCTTCGTGTGGAGGGCGAAGTCGTAGGTGACGTAGGCGTAGGTGATGGTCGGGGGGCCGCCGACGACGAGGCGCTGGGTCTCCTCGATGGCGGTCACCTCCCGCCAGGGGATGAGGAGTCGGCGCGGGGTCGGGCGGGAGAGGGGCTTGCTGGGAGGAGCCACCCCGGCCGTCGTGATGCGCACGGGATTCGTCGCGACGAAGACGCCGAAGTAGCCGACGCCAAGCAGAATGAGTGGTGCCAAGGCGAGGTAGAGGCTTCCTTCAGCATCGATGTACCCCTTCCAAGAGATGTAAATTACCAGGGCTGCACTGACGAATCCCAGGGCCAGTATCCCCAAGGGCAGGGCTCTCGCCTTCCAGAGCATTAGTTTGGGCGCCCGGAAGAGGACCTGAGGGGCTTGACCTTCCATGACGGACTAGCCTCCGTTCACATAGGCGACGTACTCAATGGTGTCGTCCAGCAAGGCGACCGCCGAAGTCCCCTTGGCGAAGATGCTGAAGGCCGTGGCGATGGGGAAGAAGAGGCTGTACCAGCGGTGGACGCCGATGTTGAAGCTGTAACCCTTCGTGAACCAGGCGAGGGCGAAGCCACCGCCGCTCAGCACTGCGTTGACTAGCAATCTGGTCTGGGCGTCGACGTTCCTCTCTTGATTGACGGTCTTCAGCGACAGGACGACCAGGCTGAGCGTCGCCACGAAGAACTGGGCAACCGCCGCGTCCACCGTCTTCCACATCCTCATGACTGCGGCCCCCGCGGTGCCCGTCCACATGATGAACTTACCGAGGGTGAAGGACCAGGCCACATGCTCGTCGAACCCGGGGTCGATGTACTCCTCCGCCACCGACGACCCGATGACGTCGTAGAGCTTGGAGACGACGAAGGCGCCCAGGAGGACTCCCACGAGGGCGTTGATGAGGGGGGTCAGCAGCTTGCTCGTGCCGAAGGAGGCCACCTCCGTCCACTTGGCGAAGACGCTCAGCCCGATAAAGCCTCCCATCAGGAGGAGGCCGAAGGTGCTGAACAGCATGACCCTCCAGAAGGCCTCCGCCGCCTCCTCGGCGGACATGGTGACCAGGTTCTCCACCAGGCGGAAGAGCTGTCGGGCGAAGTCCTCGTAAAGGGCGACGGCCTGGTCCACGATCCACTGGAAGGCCGTCGTCAGGGCCTCCACGATCCAGTCGAAGAGGCTGGAGAGGGTGTCGGCCACCTTCTCCACCGCTTCCACCACGGTCTGGCTGACCTCCCCGGCCACTTGCATCCCCCACTCCCAGATAGCCTCCCCCAGGTTCACGAGGAATGTACCCAAGGCGACGAGGCCGTCGTAGATGAGCTGGCCCGCCTCTAGCAGGACGTTGACGAGTGTGGTCGCCACAGCGCCAATCTTCTGCCAGAAGTCCTGAGGCATGGCGCCGGTGGGTCCATTCACGACGCCGACCCACGGGAGGATGCGGACCACGTCCAACGGCAGGTTGGCCACAGCCGCCCGGGAGGTGATGTCCGCGTAGTCGTACACCTCCACGTCGGTGGCGTTCCTCAGGAGGCGGTCGAGGACGTCGGCCGCCTGGGAGCCGGTCAGAGTGGCTGCGATGAGGCCTGCCACGCCTTCGGATATCTCGTCGGCGGCCAGGTCCTCGCCGTAGAGGGTCGCCGTGCTCAGAGGGGAATAGCTGCCGGCATCGAAGTCCGCCTTCAGCTTTGTCTCGAGGAAGATGGACCGAGGCACGAGGATGGTGTTGACGCCTGTCACGAAGGGGGCCGAGGCGGAGGTGAGGTTCAGCGTGAGGACTATGAAGCGGTCGTGAGCTGCCATCCTCGTCTGCCCTCCCGTGGAGGCGACTGTCACGTTGCCGTCGGTGATGAGGAGGGTCTTGGCTTTCGACAGGTAGACGGTGGAGACCTCGAAGGTGATCCAGGAGGAGCCGCCTGAGATGGTGTAGGACTCGAGGCCGGAGCCCAGGGCGTAGGTCACGGTCCCGTCCTCTATGAGGTCGTCCCCCCGGAGGTCGTTGAAGGACCAGGCCGTGGCCCTCACCTCCACGGTGGAGGCGTCATCGGGCACGTCCGCATGGTAGGAGTAGTAGAAGGAGGCGGTGTAGTCGGCCCCTCCCATCTCGTGCTTCGTCACCCATGTGTAGTCGTCGTTGACGCGCACGACGACGGCCAGCTCCGGGTCCCACCAGGCCCCTCCGTGGTGGGCCTCCTTGACCTTGACCCTCACCAGGATGTTCTTCAGGGGGTCGATGTCGTCGGGGTCGAGGGCGCCGTCGCCGTCGGTGTCCGTCGCCAGGGGGGAGGTGCCCATGCTGGGCTCCCCGGGGACGTTCCAGCAGAAGTTCTCGAAGCACTCCGTGTGGTCCCTCCCGTCCCAGCTGCCGTCGCCGTCGGTGTCCTCCTGATTGGGGTCGGTGATCCACCCATCCACGCCGTGGGTGACCTCCTCGGTGTCGTTCAGCCCGTCCCCGTCTGTGTCGTCCAGGATGGGGGAGGTGAGGATGGTGAAGGAGAGGGCGAACTCCTCCAGGATGCCGCCGTCGAGGGAGGAGGAGACGTAGAGGCTGTAGGCTCCCCCGTGGCTGAAGGTGTCCGTGATGTCGACGGAGCTGTAGTTGTAGAGGCCTGTGCCCACGTGGTCCCTCAGGACGACGGAGGAGGAACCCTTGTCCAGCCGGAGGTAGAGGTTGGAGACGTCGATGGACGATAGGCCGTAGCGGACCTCCGCTTTCTCTAGCGAGCCTGCCACGGAAGCCGTGAGGGGTATGTTCACGGAAGTGCCCACGCTCCTCCTGTAGGTGGTCGACGCTTCTCTGACGTAGCGCTCGCCTCCATCCGGCATTCCATCCCCATCGGTGTCGGGGTCCGAGGGGTCCGTCTTCACGCCGTAGACGGAGGTCCCATACCACTCCTCATCATCCCTCAGGCCATCCCCATCGCTGTCCTCCGCGTAGGCAAGGGTCGTGACGCTCCTCGTCTCCGTCACGCCGTTGACCGTCAGGACGAGGGAGCGGGGGTTCACCTCCACGAAGTCGGTAAAGCCGTCGCCGTCGGTGTCCGTCAGGGTTGCGTTGCTGTAGTGGACCGTGGCCTCGTCGCCATCGCTCAAGCCGTCATCATCGGTGTCGGCATCCACGGGATGGGTGACGACACCGTCCACTCCCAGGTAGTACTCCTCACCATCCACCAGGCCGTCCGTGTCCGTATCTGGATTCGAGGGATCCGTCTTCACAGTGACCGTCTGGGAGACGCCATCCACGGTCAAAGTTATCGACTGGGAGACCACCTCGAAGTCGTCCGACGCATCGTCCCCATCGGTGTCCACCGTCACCGGATAGGTGCCGTGGGTGTTGACCTCCTGTCCATCCCCAAGGCCGTCCCCGTCGGTGTCCCACGTACTCAGATCGGACCTCTCCTCCAGCCTGATGGTGAGGGCCTGCAGGGTACCCTGGATGGTCGTGCCTCCGGTGGAGTCCGTCGCGAGCTGCGTGGAGGCCGTCAGGAGGTCGCCCCCGGTGGGTATCGGGCAGCCGGGGCAGCCTCCACCACCGCCACCGCCTCCCCCGCTACTGACGCTCGTGACCCAGTCCCTGATCACGATGCGCCAGGCCATCTGGGCGTGGAAGAGGGTCGGGTCGAACTCCGCCGGCAGGATGCGGTTGTCCCTCTCCACCTGGGTCACCTGGCTTCTGTCCTTGATCAGGTCGGCCACCACGGTGTAGGTGGAGCCGGAAGCTGTGAAGCTGGAGGTCGTCATTGCGGTGGTCGTGGAAAGGGTGATGCCTCCTCCCTTCCCGCGCCCCTCCTTCGTGGGCTGAGGCTCCACGGAGACGGGACACGGAGGACGGCTGCAGCTCCCCCCCGAGTTGGATGTGTACACGCTGATGGAGTGGCTGGCCGTGTTCCCGGCCCTGTCGACGGCCACCGCCTTGAGGGTGTGTCGACCGTCGATCACCCCACTGGAGTCCCAGTACTTGTAGTAGGGGGAGGAGGTGTCCTGACCTATGTACTTCCCGTCCACGTAGAACTTCACCTTAGAGATGCCCATGTTGTCGGAGGCGCTTACGTCGATCCTGACGCTTCCCGAGACGGTGGCGCCACTCCGCGGGTTGGTGATGCTCACCGAGGGCGACGTGTTGTCCACCTTCACCGACACACTGGCCGTGTTGGTCTTCACGGCCTGATCGGTGGCCCGGGCCGTCAGGGTGTGGTCCCCGTTGGCTACGGAAGCGGTGCTCCAGTCGTACCAGTAGTAGGTCCCGTCGAAGTTCCCGGTAATGTCCACGTACCCGCCGCTGTCCACCTTCAGCTCCACCTTCGTGATGCCGGTGTCGTCGATGGCCTGCACCTTTACCCTGTAGGTCCCCCTGAGGTAGGCTCCGGAGGAGGGGGACGCGAAGGAGACGCTGGGCAGGCTGCCGTCCACCAGGACGGAGACGGAGTGGCTGGCCGTCTTCCCCGCCTGGTCCACAGCCTGGGCCATCAGGGTGTGGGTCCCGCTGGACGACGGGCTCCAGGTGACGCTGTAGGGGTCGGACGAGTCCGTGGCCAGGAGGCTGCCATCCACGTAGAAGCGGACCTCCTTCATCCCGTAGTCGTCCGACGCGCTGGCGGAGATGGTCACCGAGCCGCTCACCACGGCCCCGTTGGCCGGGCTGGTGATGGAGACCGACGGGTCGGCGTTGTCGATCTTCACGGCCATCTGGTGGGAAGCCTGGGCCCCCACCTTGTCGATGGCCACCGCCTTCAGCTGATGGTCGCCCGCTGAATGGAGACGGGTGTCCCAGGAGAAGGAGTAGGTCTCTGCGGCAGCTGGCTGCGATAGGGTCTTGATCCTCTCGGCACCCAGGTAGAACTCCACCCTGTCCAGTATCTCGTCCTCCTGGACGGAGGCGGTGACGGTGACGACCCCCTGGAGGAAGCTGTTGGCCGCTGGCGAGGTGAGGGTCACGCCCATCAGCCTGCCGCCGGGGTCCCACACGTACATGTCATTCCAGGAGGAGCCGTCCCAGTAGCCCACCTGGACCGTCAGCTCCTCCACGCTCGGATGATCGACGGTGAACTCGGCGAAGGCGCCATCCACCACGCCGGCCCAGGGGAGGAGAGTGGCAACGGCGGCCTCCTCCCCGTTGTCGGGCAGGTCCTTCGGGAGGCCATCGCCCTCGGCCGTCTGGGCGTAGAGGGTGGACAGCTCGAAGCTGTCCGACAGCCCGTCCCCATCGCTATCCGTCTCTGCACGAGCAGTGGGAAGGTTAAGGACGGAGGCAATCAGCAGAAAGATGCATGCCAAAGCGGCTATCTTCAATCCTCTCCTCAGCGCAATCACCCCTCTTATGAGGAATGTGGGAGAAACCTTTTTTGCTTTGTTATCAATTAGTTACCAACCTCTCGAGGGGGAGCATCTTGGCGGAGGTCAACTCGATAACCGTCTCGACAAGGTTATCTAGGTTCAGTATCGCAGGTCACAGGGGGGACTGGCATAGGACGGAAGAGCGGCTCGGCTCGCAACCTTAGGGGCTTCCTAGCGGCTAGCAGGCACAGAACCCTGGTGGTCGACGTCCTGCGGGATGGCCCCAGGACTCCCACCCATATCGCTCGCATAACGAAGCTTCACCGGTCCAACGTGAGTCGCGCCTTGTCCGAACTGCAGAACTCCGACGTCGTATACTGTCTCTCTCCCGAACTGAGAAAGGGGAGGCTATATGCGCTGGCGCCTGAGAGCGCGATTCAGCTGTACGTGAGAGGCAGGTCGGAGGAGCTACCCACTCAGGCGCCTCAGCCCGACTTGGAGGCAGAGTTCACCCCACGGGTGAGGGGGGAGGCTATGATCGGGGGGGTAGCGGCCGCTGCTGAAATCCTGGGCCCGGATGGCCTCGTCAAGCTCTCTCGTGCCTGCGGATTCAACTTTCTCCGAATCAGACGAGACCGATGGTACTCCATGAAGCTCCACCACCTATTCCTCCATCAGCTGGCGAACCTCTTCGACTCAGGGGGGCTGACCCTCTGCGGAAGGATCGGTCGAAGGAGCATAGCCCACCTGCCATACCTTCAGCAGTTTCTGGCAGCCAGAAACGTGGGCGTCCTTGCCCTCGCAGAGAGAGCTCCCTTGCTCCATGGTTACTACTTCAACTTTGGGCGGTTCGAGATGGAGCCCCGCCGAAACGGTTTTGAAGTCAGACAGTTCGACATGCTTCCGACGCCGCAGTTCTGTGCAGCAAGGAGGGGAAACTACAGAGGGGTGATGGAGGCCGGAGGGTACGTGGCCGAGGTTCAGGAGATCCACTGCGAGACTGAGGGCGACCCCTACTGTGCCTTTCAGATATCGGTGAAACGGGCCAGGGAATCCCCACAATCTGGCGGAGGTCGTAACCACCCCTGTCTTTGGAGAGCTGATGGAGACGAGCCTGCGCTCCTCGGGAATGTCTCAAGAAAGCCTTAATGTCTTTGAAGCCATCCTAGAGCCGGTGATGGAGTGCTCTGTCCCATTGACTTCCGCTACGGCAGGCCGCAGATGAAGGCCATCTTTTCTGAGGAGAACAGGCTGCAAAAGCTCCTACAAGTCGAGGTCGCCCTAGCTGAGGCCCACGCTGCCTTGGGCAACATACCCGCGGAGGCCACCAAGGCTATTGCCATCGCCGTGGACCAGGGGAAGGTACGGCTGGAGAGGGTGGCGGAGCTGGAGGCCGAGGTCAAGCACGATATCATGGCCCTTGTCCTGGCCCTGGGTGAGGTGAGCGGCGATGCTGGCGAATACGTCCACCTGGGAGCAACGAGCAATGATATCGTAGATACAGCTACGGCCTTGCAGCTGAAGGAGGCCCTTCCCCTGCTGGAGGAAGGTCTTCTCCGTCTGAGGAAGAGCTTGCTGAGCCTGGCGACCGAGCACAGGGGCACCATCATGCTCGGCAGGACCCACGGCCAGGCCGCCGTGCCCATCACTCTCGGACTGAAGATGGCCGTCTTCGCCCTCGAGGTCCATCGCCACCTGGAGAGGCTTCGAGAGGCCTCCAAGAGGGTCCTCGTAGGAAAGATGTCTGGTGCTGTGGGAACGGGGGCGGCTTTCGGGGATGACGCCATCAAGGTTCAGGAAATGGTCATGGAAAGCCTAGGGCTGGCGGGGGAGGAGGCCTCCACCCAGATCGTTGGCCGGGACAGGTATGCGGAATACGTGGCCCTGATGGCGGGCATAGCCACGTCCCTAGAGAAGTTCGCCACGGAGGTCCGTAACTTGCAGAGGACGGAGATCGGGGAGGTGGCGGAGGCCTTCGGCAGCAGGCAGGTGGGCAGCTCCACCATGGCCCACAAGGAGAACCCTATCACGTCAGAGAACGTCTGCGGGCTGGCAAGGATCGTGAGGGGTTTCGTTGGTCCGGCCTATGAGAGCGTGCCATTGTGGCACGAGCGGGACCTCACCAACTCCTCCGCCGAGCGGTTCATCCTCCCCCACGTGACCGTCCTGGTGGACGACATCATCCACAAGATGGCGGAGGTCTTCGAGAACCTGCGGGTCATGGAGGACCGAATGGTAGAGAACCTGGAGGCCACGAAGGGGCTGGTGATGGCCGAGGCGGTCATGATTGCCCTGACCAGGAAGGGCATGGGTCGTCAGCAGGCCCACGAACTCGTCCGGCGGCTTTCCCGCAAGGCCAAGGAAGGGGGCAGAGGCCTGAAGGAGACCCTCCTGGAGGATGAGAACATCACATCCCTCCTGAGCGAGAAGGAGCTGGAGGAGGCCATGGACCCCCGCAACTACCTGGGGGCCAGCGGGGAAATCGTGGACAGGGTCGCATCCATCTGTGAGGGCTCTCCGTGAGGTTTGCGGACCTCGTGGCGGTGTACGAGAAGCTGGAAGGGACCACCAAGAGGCTGGAGATGACGGAGCACCTCCGGGTCCTCTTCCAGGCCGTGCCAGCGAAGGTCATCGGCCAGGTGGTGTACCTCACCCAGGGAACCCTGTTTCCGGACTTCGTGGGCATCGAGATAGGGCTGGCGGAGAAGCTTGTCATCAGGGCCCTGGCCTTCACCACTGGCCTCTCCATGGCCGAGGTGGAGGGCATATGGAAGCGACTGGGGGACATGGGCACCGTGGCCGAGGAGGTCCTGAGCCAGAAGAAGCAGAGGACCCTCTTCGCCTCGCCTCTCACCGTTCAGAAGGTGTACGACAACCTCGTCCGCATAGCGAAGGCCTCGGGCCCGGGCTCCCAGGAGGAGAAGATCAAGCTGCTGGCCGACCTCCTCCACGACGCGAAGCCCAAGGAAGCACGCTACATCCTTCGCACGGTGGTGGGCAAGATGCGTCTGGGCGTGGCGGACATGACCATCGTCGATGCCCTCGCTGCCGCCTTCGCCTCCAAGGATGAGAGGGACAGGGTGGAGAGGGCATACAACGTCTCCTCAGACCTGGGCAAGGTGGCCCGCGTGCTGGCCGAGGGAGGCCTGAAGGGTCTGGAGGAGATTCACCTCCAGGTAGGCGTCCCAGTGCGAGCAATGCTGTGCGAGAGGCTACCCAATCTGGAGCAGATCTTCGAGAAGCTCGAAAGGTGCGCCCTGGAGTACAAGTACGACGGATTGCGAATCCAAGCCCATCTGGACGGTGGGACCATCAAGCTCTTCTCCCGCCGCCTGGAGGACCTGACGGAGCAGTTTCCGGACATCGTCAAGGAGCTGAAGCCGGCCTTCAAGGGTAAGGAGGCCATCATCGAGGGCGAGGCCGTTCCCATCGACGTCAACACCGGCGCCTTCCTCCCCTTCCAGGAGGTCTCCCACCGCCGAGGTCGAAAGTACGACATCGCCAAGGCGGCGGAGGAGACGCCCGTCCACCTCCTCCTCTTCGACTGCCTCTACCTAGAGGGTGAGGAGCTCATCGAGCGGCCCTACATCGAACGTCGGGAGGCCCTGGAAAGGTGCATCCAGGAGACGGAGAAGGTGAAGCTGGCGGAGACCCTGATTACCGAAGACGTCAAGGAGGCCGAGAGCTTCTTCGAAAGGGCCATCGAGCAGGGCTGCGAGGGGCTCATAGCCAAGGACCGGGAGTCCCCCTATGAGGCCGGTGCCCGCGGGTGGCAGTGGATAAAGTACAAGCGGGACTACATGGCGGAGATGGCGGACACCGTGGACCTGGTCATCGTGGGGGCCTTCGCGGGAAGGGGCAGGAGGGCCGGTACCTACGGCGCCCTGCTGATGGCATCCTATGATCCTGACGAGGACCTCTTCAGGACCGTGTGCAAGCTGGGCAGTGGGTTCGACGACGAGACCCTCTTCTCCCTGCCAGAGAGGTTGAAGAAGTTTGGGCTGCTGGAGAAGCATCCACGGGTGGACTCCCGCCTGGAGGCGGATCGCTGGTTCGAGCCTACCGTGGTCATAGAGGTCCTCGGAGCGGAGATAACCCTCAGCCCCATGCACACGTGCGGCCTCGGGGCCATCAAGGAGGGCTCAGGCCTCGCCATCAGGTTCCCCAGGTTCACAGGAAAGTGGCGGGATGACAAGGGTCCCCGGGATGCGACCAC
>JBHHZZ010000048.1:0-10155 GCA_046758325.1 Thermoplasmata archaeon
TCGCCACCTTCGTTCCTCACGAACGGTCGCACGATATTGCCGACGGAATCGGGAACAACCCTCCTTCCCTACCAGGTGACCATCGCCGGTCTGATCGTCCTCGTGATGGTCCTGGGCGTGCTAGTGATGCGACGCGGCAAACCGCCATACCAGACACAAGGCTATGCCCAGTTTAGGAAGGAGCATCCCCCCTAGGCAAGTTTACCACAGCAACTCCAAGGCCGCTAAGGCGCTCAAGCCGCATCATGCTCGATTCGGCAGATCGAAGGCCAGGTTCTCTGGAGTGAGGGTCTTGGGCTCCCAAGCCCACCGGGTGTTCAGTCGAAGGACCGGACCTGGATCTGCGCCACTTGCATCTGTGCCGGATGATTCTGGCCCCCGAGCCCTCACGAATAAGTCCGCCTAGACAGCTTTGGGTCATGGGGGGACGAGTTCCGATTTGAACATTGCAGTCAAGGCGGGGGTCAGCGTTCATTGCCACATCACACTGCCTATATGAATTGTAATTACTGTCCTTGCGCAACTGATTTTTCTGTTTCCAGCTTCGAGCGATTCATTGGGTGTTGACATGAGGGGATTAGAGATCCTCGTATTGGGAATCCTGGTTGTGGCAGCGGCGGGCGTCAGCTTCTTCTCGGTCGGGGCACCAGTGTCCATCACCGTCCCCTTCTCTTCCTCGCCGGTCTTCGACGCCGACTTGGATGGCGATCCTGCGACAGGGGCGTGGGACGACGCTCTTTCCATCGTCATTCCCTTGGACAACGGCGAACCCGCCCCCTACGGCACCGCAACTCTCTACACCAAGCACGACGGCAATGACCTGTACTTCCGAGTGGATGGCCACGTCGATGTTGCCTGGCAGGGCGCTACAGGCGATCACTTCTGGTTGGGATTTGAGGTCTCTCCAACGGGCACGTCGCACCACAGCGGAGGCGAGTGGGATGGAACCTTCTTTGGCCACACCGACTATGATCCGCAATCGACGGCCGTCGATACCAACGGCTTCGGTAAGCCGCCAGCTAAGGACGAGTCTCAGGATGTCGTCGGTTTCATGGGCACTTTCGGGACCGGAGCTCCATACGCCTTCACTGCGGAATGGAAGCGACCCCTCGACAGTGGCGATTTCGACGACCTCACGTATGTGGCTGACGGTACGACGACCTACAACTTCTTCGTCACGACGGACTCCAACGGTGGCGGCAGCAGGGGAGGTAGCATATCCCATCGTGAGCTGACGAACCTGAACACGATGAGGATCGAACCTGGGGAGGTGCCCAATGAGCCCCCCACGGCGGCCTTTGTGTGGTCCCCCTCCCTCCCGGTGGAAGGCGAGGAGGTCGCCTTCAGCGACACCTCAAGCGATCCTGATGGGAATATCGTGTCCTGGGAATGGAACTTCGGAGACGGCTCCACTAGCACGGAGCGGAACCCCATCCACACTTTCTCCTCAGAGGGCACCTACTCTGTCAGCCTCGTGGTGACGGACTCTGGAGGTCTTTCCGACACGGCGACAGCAGAGGTGGCCGTAGAGGATCGGGGTCCGGCGGCCAGTTTCACCTTCGCGCCTCTGGAACCCTTGGAAGGGGAGGCTGTCAGCTTTACGGATACCTCCGAAAGTTATGACGGCATAGTGCTCTGGGAATGGGACTTCGGTGACGGGGGTACGAGTTCTGAGAAGAGCCCCAGCCACGTGTATCTCTCAGAGGGCACCTACACCGTAATACTCACTGTGGGGGAAGGCGATGGTGATGTGGACAGCGTAGCCCACGATGTTCCCGTGGGAGACTCGGACCCCTTCGCCGACTTCTCCTGGTCTCCCATGATGCCCAAAGTCGGTGAATCGGTAGCCTTCACGGACGAGTCAGATTCGTACGATGGTATCGTCTCGTGGTCATGGGATTTCGGAGACGGAGGCACGAGCACGGACAGCAATCCAGTGCATGTCTACGAAGCTGAGGGCACCTATGTTGTCTCCTTGTCAGTCTCCGAAGCGGATGGCGATATCGACAGTCGATCATATACCATCGAGGTGGTATCGGTCGTACCACCAGTGGCGAGTTTTACCTTTGACCCCCCCGAACCGATCATCGGGGAGACAGTAACCTTCGACGCCTCCGACTCATATGACCCAGATGGCACCATTGTTTCCTTCGTGTGGGACTTCGGTGACGGGACAACGGGCAGCGGCTCGACAACCACACACTCGTATGACGTTGCCGCGACCTACACCGTAACCCTTACAGTGACGGATGACGACGGGCTCGCGGACTCTGTCTCCCACGATGTGACGGTGAATCCACCGCCGACTGAAGAACCCCTGGGCAAGCTGAAGAGGATATGGCCTGAATGGCGTAGGGCCACGGAGCGCACGCCCCAGGTCCTGTATGCGAAAGTCGCCAATGTCGGTACCGTCGACCTGTACGCACGCGTTGTCTACGAGATTCGCAACAGGGATAACGGCGAACTCATCGTCACGCTGACATCTCCGGTCGTGTTCCTGCATCCAAAGGAGGCCGTTGGCGGAGAACCCTTTGCCACCATAGAGTGGACCGGGCCCGTCGGCATCTACAACGTAACCGGGACCCTCTACTACGGCTCAACGGAGGCTGACCTGAGTACCGTGGATGGGGTCAAGGCCATAAGTCGCTTCGCTATCGTCCCCCCGAAGACATCCGTGGCTCAAGAGGTGGGATACTCCGGCAGGAGCGCCCCGGACACCGGGTTAAATGTGATGAGCGATTCGGTGGCTATCTTGATGACCATCCTCATGTCCGTACCTCTCCCGCTCGCAATCGTTGGTGCCTCGAAACGAGGCCGTGCCTTCCCGCCCGCTTCTGTGCTTTAGCTTCCAGCAAAGGAGCCTCACCGACCCTGAACGCGGCCGCGACGAGACCGGCAGCTATTGGTCACAATCGTCACCGGGAGCCAGGTTCCTAGACCCCGTCTAGGCGAGGCAGAGAGCGGGCCGCGGAAGTGGGCTGTCACGAAGGAGCAGAGACCGTGGCGCCCTGCTCAGGGAAGAACGCCTGCTCTAGCAACATTCAGCCAGAGCAACTCCAGGGCAACAAGGCTGCCCAGGATGCTGATGGAGGAGGGGAAGATCCCGCTCAGGACCGCAGCGAAGGCAAGGAGGGGTCCCATGACGAGCCTACGGTCGCGCCGGAGGCGGAAGAGTGTGACCATGAGCGCGGAAAAGGCGGCCGTTACGAGAAGGAAGGAGACGGTAAGGGGAGCGAGGGGTGGGGGCGTCCTGAAGAGCTGGTATCCGGACCCCCAGGTGATGGTGGCCGAGAGGATGAACCCGATGAAGGTGTTCGCCGAAACTAGAGCTGCGATGACCAGGGCTGGCAAGAAAACGCCCGCCAGGTCAAGAACAAGGCTGCGCGATGATGCTTTTTGATGTTCTTCGAAGGCCAGCCAGCCCACGAGCGCGAGGACCACTCCAAGGAGGGTAGGGGTGTATGCGAGCAACCAGGCGATAGCTGTAGGCGTCTGCACTCCAGTGTAAGGTCGAAAATCGACACGACCCAAGGCCGCAATCACGAAGATTAGGGGAAAAGTAAACACGATCCATTGCATCGGCCTTGCCCACCAGGTGGGGAGCGGCCCGTGTAGCGCGGGCCACAGTGCGAGAGCCCAGAGGACGAGAGGCGCTGCAAACCAGAGGACTTGTGCCAGCTCAGCTCCAAGTCCTGGCCAGTGTACGCCGAGGGTCAGACGTGTAGCATTGGCCACCGCAACGATTCCAGCGGCACCCATGAGGACGAGCGAGAAGCTGTTCGACGAGGCGTGGGCCTGACGGGCGAGCAGGGGCAGGCTAATTCCGAGGATTACCAGTTGGAGAAGGAGGAGGCCTGAGGACAGGGCATCGACCACTACCTGGGCATCTGTCCTAAGAGCATCCGGGGCGCCAAGAATGAAGACCGGACTCAGGAAGACGGCCAGGGTAAGGACGACGAAGATGCTGGTCATGGGACCAAGCCATGTCTCTACCCTCCCGGTCAGATGGGCGCGCACGATTCGGCACTCCCAGATGTCGTGGGGAGACATTGGCCTGCGCTCCTTAAGGGTTCCGCCAGCGTTCGCCGCGCGATGAAGGCCAGAAATTCCAGGATTTTGTCGGTGTCTACTTTCAGACAGTCTCCGCACGACATCGAAATCAGCAGATGGGATGGACCCCGTCCTGGGAGCGTCAGCCTCTGTAGGAAGGCTGAGAGTGCCTTGGTAGCGCCTAAGCAGCACCCTACCATTGAGGCCACTGACCTTGATGATCCCCAGGCTCAGATCCTCGCCTGAGCACTTCTCATGACATCACATATGGGATGCTTGAAGAGGGGGACCCCCTCATTCTACTGATTTGTAATGGCCGGAAATCCAGTTCACATAGGGAGGTTCGATATCTTGCTGCCACATCAGACAAATCAGCTCTCCAAGGTGAGCCACCTCGTCAACGAAGGTATGAAACAAGATGTGCTCAACAGGGCTTTCCACTTTCCCAAGACGCCCCTCGAAGACGACCTCCCTCATCAATGCTTCTCGAGTCAACGAGCTCAGGAAACCCCTCGTCTTCGCCGCGAGCTCCCGGTCATAGGCCACTATCTCATCGAAACCTCTGAAGGCTGAGGGGTCTCGGTCTCCGTATGGCCAGGGCTTGCCTGGGATATCGTAGTGGAGCCAAGAATCCTCTACTTCAAGCATGTGAATGAAGATGCCGTGCATGGAGTTCCAGCTCGCTTCACGATTCTCAATCACCTCGGCCCAGCCGAGTTCTCTGAATTTTGCCAAGAATCTCCGACGGGAATCGATAACATACTCATAGAGCTGAGAGAAATCGGACACGTTCATGCGCAGACCGCATTCTGTCTCGGCTTATTAACTCCTGTGTCCCCGGACTGCATGTTGTACGCTATCCTAAGCGGTGGGATGCATGTTCCTCGTTATCACTGTTACGCCGCAGCCGAACGACGCCCCTGACGAGATCTACTCCGCCTCTCTCGAGGGCCGTGAGCCCGAGGTGAAACTGGAATCCTAGGCTGCGCTTCTGTCTGCAGGTGTATCCGCTGGGGCCATGGATGTTTGGCAACTCTGAAATGCAGGGCTGTGAGGGAAGGACACAACACACGCCCAAGGTCGCCGTCTATTCATTGAATTCTGTTCTCCTTGTTACAGAACGTGACCTTTGACTTCAGCTCTCTCTCCCAGACATCCACCAGCGCGCGACGGTCCCCATTCCGGAGGGTGGGAGGGTTGCCCAAATCCCGAACAGCGTCCCTTCCCGGTGGGTACTGAGCGCTATCGGCCGGGATAATGGCGGCACAGTACTTATCTAGGGAAAAGTCGAGACTCCCGTCATGCGACCCGCCATATGGATACTTATTGTCGCTGTGGCTTCTGTCCTGCTATCCGGCGGTGCCGTCGCTCAGGCCCAGGAATCTTCCGAGCACAGTCCCCTCCTCACGCAAGTAATGTACTGGGACCTGATCGTATCCTTCGTCGTTGCCGCCCTGTCCGCCTACCTGATCTACTTCACCCGTAGGGGAAAGACAGCCCATGCCTGGGGTTTGATTGGCGTTGGAGGGATAAGTCAGGGAGTCAGTGAGGTCATCGAATTCTTGGAGGCCTTCGGCTCAGACACAGAACTCGTGCACCATATCTTCATGGCCCTCACGGTGACCTTCTTTGCCCTCGGAATCGCGCTTCACCTGCGAATTCTGAAGGGCATGATCCGATAGCAGAGGGGTAGCAAATGCCCAGCCCCATTTACGAGAGGATGGTGTCGGAGCTTTCCGCCTTGGGGGACCTCCTCTCCCATGGAATCGTAAACTCCGCCCTGAGAAGGGTCGGCACAGACCCTGAGGGCGTCTCCCTAGAGGAAGCCAGGGAGGCGACTACACGACACGTTTTCGATTCCATCTCGTCCATCATGGGCCCGGCTAACGCTGAGAGAGTCGTTGAGAAGATCATGAATCGAATCCCGATCCCGGATCGTTGAGAATAGCAAGAGAAAAGGCGATGATGAAGGAGACGAACATCCAAGAAAAGCTTCTCCAGGCCATGGAATACCTCCGGAACGTGGAGGGAGTAAGGGGCGTCGCGCTCGCCCGGAGAGACGGACTCCTCATAGAATCCCTGGTGCCGGCAGAGGTCGATCCAAGGCAACTGGCGGCTACCTGTGCGACCATCGTCGGCTCCTCCGAGCAGGTCTCGCGGGATCTCTCCCAGGGCCCCTTTCACAAGGCGCTGCTGGAATACAATGATGGGCAGGTCATAACCCTTGGCCTGGGGGAGATGGCATTCCTGATCGCCATGATTCAACGGAACCTAAACCTGGGCCTTGTTCTCCTAGAGCTAGACAGGGTTTCCAGGGATATCACTACTATCTTGGAGGAATTCTGAGATGAAGAAAGAGGCAGAGGCAATTCAGCTGGAGTTCGATGCTGAGAAAGCCGAAATACTGGTCAACGGGGTTCCATTCCTCATGCTGAGGAAGGACGTCGTGGGCTGCATGTGGAAGGCCCTCAGCAGAACCGCAGGCCAAGGAGCGGCGGCCCTCCTCTATCAAGCGGGCCGCGAAGCGGGGCTCAGCAACTGTGATTTTCTCGTCGATATCTGGGAACCCAAGGATGAAGAAGAGTTCTTCACCGCGATGACCAGGCATTTTCGAAGCACGGGACTCTTCAGTTTGGACCATGTCAAGATTGATCGAACCGAAGGGACGGCCACCGTCAGGGTCACAAACAACTTTGAAACTATCCCCTTCGAGGGTAGCGCTGAAACCCCCGTCTGCCACTTCCTGCGAGGACTGTTGTGCGGAATCATGGAAAAGGTGCTTCAGGAAGAAGACCTGATATGCGATGAGATGAAATGCCAGGCTAAGGGCGACGACAGGTGCGAGATCGTCATAAGTCAGACGTTTCAACGTAAACGTCAAGGCCGTTCCTAGGCCAACGTCCCCTTCTGCCGGAGTGGAAGACCTTCCTCCATCATCCATGGGCGGCAATAACGCCTCTCTGTAGCCTGAATGGTTGTGATACCTGATGCGTGGAATCGGAGATCCCGGGCCTCGCTGAGCGTGGAAGGGTAACAACCGACCCTCGCTGTGGAATTCAGATCACGCATGCAGTGTGGTGTCACAACGGCAGGTTGCACGAGAGGAGGTCGTGCTGAGTGAATAGCTCGGATTGCTCTGACCAGGGGACTGCCGAAGCCAAGATGGCGGCATCCCGAGTAGGCTGTTGGGTGGGGCCTAGGCCGCCCTAGATTTCCACAGCCACGTAGTCACGTAGCCAATGCCGCCGAGCAGGACCCCGAACGCTCCGATCCCCATGAAGATCGCTATCGGCAACGGATAGCCTGCGAGTATCTCGTGGACTTCTCCACCGTTAAGTCCTCCCCCGCCTACCGAGGTCGGCAGAAGACCCGCACCGCCTATGTAGCCCGCGTACATCATGAGGCCCCCAGCCACGACCGCGCCGACGTTCATGAGTACAAGATGTAGCCAGGCCAGAAGATTCCCGAAATTCGCGTAGGGCTTACCCAGGCCTACTTCGATGTGCTGGTAGAACAGGGCACTGACAGCTGTACCGATCACCCCCACCAGGACGAAGCCCGTGAATCCGATAGTAAGCCAAGTTCCAGCACTGCCTGAGGCGATGATTCGGGACACCTTTGGAACGCCGAAGACCGCCAGGTAGAGTAGGATGGCGATGAGAATCAGCGCTATGGCTCCTTGGATTATGGCCACAAACATGAATCTTGAAGCCCATTTGCTGTCCTCATCCGATTTGGCGAATATAGCGCTCATGAGAAATTCTAGCAGAATCTGATGCTCTTATATGTTTGGTGGTCATTCGTCTCTATGATAATGACCAGAGGGCCGCCCGCTGAGACCTCCACGCCAGCTGTTTCGGATCCGTTTGCGGAGGGCCTACGCATTGCTGTCCATGCAGCTGAAGGGCTGTACCCCCCTACCTCATGGCGTAGCCGCCGTCGACCACCAGGACCGTTCCAGTCAGAAAGTCCGAGTCTTCCGAGGCGAGAAAGACCGCCTTGCGGGCCACCTCCAGGGGAAGGCCTACTCGTCTGAGGGCCGCTTCCTCCTCCAGCTCCCGTCTCTCCTCCTCCGTGAAGGCAGCCATGGTCTCGGTGGCGATGCTTCCCAGGGCGAGGCAGTTTACGTGCACGTTGAATGGCCCCAGGTATCTCGCCAAAGCCCTCGTCAAGGACAGGAGAGCGCCTTTGGCCAGGAGGTAGGATATTCCGGTCACATCCCCCGTGAGGGCCGGGGTGGAGCTCACAAGAATTATCCGCCCGTTCCCGGACCTCTTCAGGTGCGGTATTGCTGCCTGGGCGCAGTAGACGGACCCCAGGAGGTCCACCTTCAAGGGCGTCATCAGGTCCTCCTCAGACAGCTCTTCGAACGGGACGAACCACTCCTCCCGGCTGAGACGATGACCTGCGTAGCACACGAGGATATCGAGGCGACCAAAGGCGTTGACCACCTCCTCCACCATTCCATAGGCCTGCTCCCGGTCGGAGATGTCCGCCCTCACGGCCACGGCACTGACGCCCAGACGCGTGACCTCGGAGGCCAACTCTTCCGCCCTGTTGCGAGCGGCCGCATAGTGAATTCCGATACCCTTCGCCCCCTCCTTGGCGAACTCCAAGACGGTGGACGACCCAAGGCCTCCGCTGCCGCCAGTGATCAGGGCCACCCTTCCCCCGAGCTTAGAGGCCATCGTTGGGAAATGGGATGCATCCTCATAAAGGGGTCGGCCCCTCCAAAACCCTCTGGCCTTGACTAATCTCCGCCTTGGATCTGGCGCAGAGCCTCGACTATGCGCTCCACATCCGGGAACCCCTTCTCGGCCAGTCGAACGATGTACTCCCGATCGATGACGTAAGTGGTAGGCGCGATGGACCCGTCCTCCTCCACTGTGTGAAAGTCCGCAGCACACTCCTTCGCCTCGTCTATGAGAAAGGGCAAGGGCAGGTTGTTCCTGTAGGCGAAGATGCTCTGAAACCTCTGGCTAGCCGGGCTCACGCCTATTATCTCGGTGTTGAACTCCTTAATTTCCTGAGCGCGGTCGCGTATGGTGCAGAGGTACTCGGTGTTCTCCTCGGAGCTGTCGCCCGGGGGGCAGAATATGAGGACGAGGTTCTTCTTGCCGATGAAGTCCCTGGTATCCATGATGCGGGCATAGGTGGCTGGCAGGTGAAATTTTGGCGCCTTATCGCCTACGGGTATCGGGTCCGGCGTAACGCTACCTCCTCGGTAGTAGGCGGCTAGGCCCTTTTCCGTGAAATAGTTTAACCCTTTCATTAGACCACCACTCAAACTATTTGTATCCACTGAACCTAAAGCAGGGGGACGACCGTGTTGCTGGGGGCCCACGTATCGATATCTGGAGGCCTGCAGCTCGCCCCCGAGAGGGCGATGGAGATCGGCTGCGAGACCATCCAGATCTTTTCCAAGAACCAGAGGCGATGGAAGGCGAAGCCCCTCACCGACGAGGTGGCCGAGGCCTTCAAAGATGCGGTGCAGGCCGCCAAACTGGAATCGGTCGTGATTCACGACTCCTATCTGATAAACCTGGCCGACCCTCTAGAGGAAGGCCTCAGGAGGTCCCGGGAGGCCTTCGTGGATGAGATGGAGAGGGCACAGCGGCTCGGTGTGGAGTTCCTTATATTCCACCCGGGGACCCACAAGGGAGCGGGGGAGGACTTCGGCATCAAGAGGATCGCTGAGAGTGTCGACTACTGCCTAGGGGCAGCCGATGCCCCCGGCGTGGTCCTCTTGCTGGAGAGTACCGCCGGCCAGGGCTCCAGTCTAGGCTACACTTTCGATCAGCTACGGGCCATCAGGGAGGCCGTGGACGACCCGTCCAGGGTGGGGTACTGCCTTGACACCTGCCACCTATTCGCCGCTGGCTACGACATAAGGGATAGGGAGGGCTACGAGAGGGTCATGAAGGAGGCCTCCGAAGTCCTCGGCCTGGAGAGAGTCAGAGCTTTTCACCTGAACGACTCCAAGCGAGAGCTGAAAAGCCGAGTTGACCGCCATGAACATATCGGCAAGGGGGAGATTGGCCTGGAGGCCTTTCGCATCCTGTTGAACGATTCCCGCTTTGAAGGCGTCCCGATGGTGCTGGAGAC
>JBHHZZ010000049.1:0-10064 GCA_046758325.1 Thermoplasmata archaeon
ACGCTCTTCATCCTCTGACCCGGGTTCATGTCCTCCTCCCTCAGCTCAACAGTAGGCATCGTTTCCCCCACGTCTCCAAAGATTCTTCGTCTTTGCGCTTTGAGGGTCTTTCTAACGAGCAGATTGGGCGGTCCCTGCTAAAGTCGGGTTGCCCGCCTTCAGGCTCAGACCCAGGAGCCCCGACTTGGAGCATGTAGCTCCAAGCCCTCTTCCCTATGTTGGCAGCGCCGTTGATGTCAGCGTGGCCCGTCCAACCACAGGCCCTGCAGATGAAGAGGCCCTGGCTCGGCCTCTTGCCTTCGTTGTTACAAACGTGGCACTCCCTTGAGGAGTACTCCTCTCCAACGAGGATGACTGGAATGCCTTCCCAGGCGGCCTTGTATTGAATGTAGGTGGTCAGCCTATGATACGGCATATTGTGCACAATGCGGGCAAATCGCTTGCCTCTCCTGCGTTTTCCCTTCGGACAGCTTGTCCTGAGACCTTTGAGGTCGCCGATGGCTATAATGGCGTTCTCCTGGACGGCGTGATCGATGATGGCCTTGGATGCCTTGTGAAGAAGGTCGTCGATTCGCCTCCCCTCGGTGCTCTTGATCCTTGCTAGCGTCCTGAAGTGTTGTCTTTCCTGCAGTATCCGACGCAGCCAAGCATAGTGTCGCCTCAAGCCCCGAACGGACCGGGCGTGGAACCTCGGCTTACGTATGAGGCCATCGACCAGCACCACCGATGTAGCGATGTTCCTCTCGCCGATGTCCACAGCCAGCACCCGGTTCGACGTCTTGAGAGCCTGAGATACAGGCTTCTTAACCGTGATGTGGATGTAGAAATCCTTACCTTTGCGGATGAGCTCTGAGTTGCAGACCTTTACTTGGTGTTGGGCAAGGAGGTCCTCATGCTCAGGGGCCATGTGTAGGGCGTAGTTTCGCCTCTCTCCCTTGATGATGGGGATGCGAATCCACCATCGGGCCACCTTGGAGGAAGGATTTTATTTGAGGCCAAGACAGCCCCACTGGTTGAGGACCCTTTTGGTAGGATACCTTAGGCTCATGTTATCGTGCATCCTGTAGCCTGTCCGCCCCCAGTTATGGCACAGCCAGCGAAGCCTTTCGGCCTTTATTCTGCTGGGCTTCCAGACCCTGGCCCTGATTGTCTTCGTCGCGGAGAGGTGCACTTGGATGATAGTGTTGACGGCTACTTAAGGCTCAGTGGGAGAGGTCAGTGAAAGTACTTTCGTTAGAAAGACCCTTTTGAGCACTCGAAACGTGCGCCTAAAGTATAAAAGCACGAAGGTCGTTCTAAGGGGATAAAACTGTGGCACGCCCTTTAACTCACTAGGAGGCGCATAATGCCGGAAGGAGATGTTGCGATAAGGATTGGAGGAGCTGCTGGGGACGGGGTTGCGTCCACTGGCGAAACCTACGCCATCGCTTGTGCTCGCAGTGGTCTCAACGTCACGACCTATCAGAGCTATCAGTCAGTTATCCGGGGAGGCCACATCTGGTTCCAGATAAGGGCCTCCAATGAGAAACGCCATTCCCAGGGGGACGATTTTCATTTGTTGGTGGCCTTGAACCAGGACACTTTGGACATCCACGTGCCTCAGGTGTCGTCCCCGGGAGGCGTCCTCTACGATCCTTCTAGGCACAAGCTGAAGGAGGAGGCCCTCCCCCCTGGAGCTAGGTCCTTGGCAGTGCCGACTCAGGAGATCTCTATGGAGGTCAGCGGCAAACCTCTGATGCAGAACACCGTCGCGCTCGGAGCCGTCATGCACTTCTTGAGACTCGATCTGGAGGTACTCTGGAGCGCCCTGGCCAAGATGTTCAGGCGGAAGGAGGAGAAGGTCATCGAGCTCAACAAGACTGCGGCCGAGCGTGGCTACCGTTATGCCCAGGAACAGTATCCAGCCTTCGAATTCGGCTTGAGTCCAACGGGGGACGGAAGGCCCATCATGTCGGGCAACCAGTCGATCTGCCTCGGCGCCTTCGCGGGGGGTGTCAAGCTACTTGCACAGTACCCCATGACGCCGGCCTCGTCCGTCATGCACTGGATGGCCGCTCATGGCCCCGAGTACGGAGTTGTAGTCAAGCAGACAGAGGACGAGCTGGCGGCCATGAACCTGATCATAGGTGCCGGGTTCGCCGGAGTGCGGGCCATGACAGCCACCTCAGGAGGAGGCTACTCCCTGATGGTGGAAGCTACGGGCCTGGCGGGCATGACCGAGACCCCCGCCGTCATCGTAGAGGCGCAGAGGGCTGGGCCCTCCACCGGGTTGCCCACTAAGACGGAGCAGGGAGACCTCGACATGATCTTTGGGGCCTCCCAGGGAGACTTCCCCCGAATCATCCTAGCCCCGAGGAACCCGGAGGAGTGCTTCGAAGCGGCCTGGAGGGCCTTCAATCTGGCAGAGGTCTATCAGTGCCCCGTGTTCATCCTGACGGACCTCTACCTGGGAGAGATGTGGAGGACGGTGGAGCCGCCGAACTTCGAGGTGCCCATCGTTCGCGGCCTCATGGCCGACGGTGACGGAGATTTCAGGAGGTATGAGATAACCGAATCGGGGATCTCCCCCAGGGCCTTTCCTGGCCAGCCCGGCCTGATGTTCACCGCAGGGAGTGACGAGCATGACGAGGAGGGAAAGCTACTCAGCGACATCCTCGCCGGTATCCCCGATCACGTAGGCGAGAGAGCCCGGATGATGGAGAAGCGGATGAGGAAGCTCAGGACGGCCCTGGAGGACATGCGGCCTCCAGAGCTCTATGGTGTTGAGGAGGCTGACATAACCATTGTCTCCTGGGGATCCACGCAGGCGGCGGTCAGGGATGCCCTTGACACCCTCAAAGGGGAGGGCATAAGGGCCAATTCCCTGGAGTTCTCCGACCTGTGGCCCCTGCGGGCCGAGGACACCAGGAAGATGCTGGAGGAGGCCTCAGAGTCTCTCATCGTGGAGGGCAACTACACGGGCCAGTTCACGCGTCTGCTGAGGGCGGAGACCGGCTTCGAGGTGAAGAACCATCTCTACAAGTACGATGGGGAGCCCTTTTATCCGGCGGAGGTGGTAGGAAAGGTGAAGGAGGTGTTGCATGGCAGTTGAGGTAACCGTCTACAAGTCTGAGGTGAAGCCCACATGGTGCCCCGGTTGTGGTGACTTCGGCGTGTTGAACGCCCTGTTGAAGGCGTTAACGGAACTCGCCATCGCCCCCGAGAACCTCGTGGTCGTTTCCGGCATTGGCTGCTCCTCCAATCTGCCCCATTTCTTGAATGCCTACGGTTTCCACGGCATCCATGGGAGGATCATACCTGTAGCGACGGGCATAAGGCTGGCGAACCCCGAGCTCACCGTCATCGCCACGGGTGGTGACGGGGATGGGTACGGCATCGGCCTCGGGCACTTCATCCACGCCATGAGGAGGAACATCGACATCACCTATGTTGTCATGAACAACGCCATCTACGGCCTTACGACGGGTCAGGCCTCGCCTACCAGTGAGAAGGGCATGATCACGAAGTCAACCCCCGAGGGCGTCATCGAGTGGCCCGTGAACCCCATGGCTCTCGCTCTCAGCTCGGGGGCCACCTACGTGTCTCGGGGCTTCTCCGGGGACCCCAACCATATGGCGGAGCTCATCAAGGCGGGCATCCAGCACAGGGGGTTCTCCCTGGTGGACGTGTTCTCTCCATGTGTTACCTACAACAAGGTGAACACCTACAAGTGGTTCCGACAGAGGGTGTACAGGCTGGAGGACGAGGAGTACGATCCGACGGACGTGATAGCCGCTTATCGAAAGGCCAACGAGTGGGGAGACAGGATACCCATCGGCCTCTTCTACAAGACAGAGAAGCCCACCTACGAAGAGGAGGAGCCGGCCCTCAAGAAGGGTCCCCTGGTGAAGCACCCACTGGGAATCTCCGACGATCAGGGGAAGGAACTGTTAGAGGAGTTCCTCTGACGTGGAGGACGAGGGGTGGTGACGAGGGCGCCGAGACCCTCGGAGGCCGGCTGAGCATCGGCTGTAGTGGATGGTCATACGACTTCTGGGTGGGCCCGTTCTACCCAATAGGAACGGCGCCCAGGGACTATCTGAAGCTGTATGCCACCGTCTTTGACATTGTGGAGGTGGATTCCAGCTTCTACCGAATTCCCCAAAGGGGCATGGTGGCGGGCTGGAGAAGAGCCACTCCAGAGGGTTTCCGCTTCACCGCCAAATTCCCGAAGATCATCACCCATGAGAACAGGCTCCGAAACATCGAGCGTCCCCTGCAGTGGTTCTACTCCTCCTTCGAAGAGCTGGGACCCAAGCTGGAGGCTTACGTCGTGCAGCTCCCGCCGTCAATAAAGTACGAGAGGGATTTCGCTGCCCTCGAGGACTTCCTCGCCTTGTTGAAAGAGGACGTCCAGCATGCGGTGGAATTCCGTCACAACTCCTGGTTCCGGGATGATGTGTATGCCCTGATGGAGAGGTATGGCGTGGCCCTTACATGGGCGGAGACCCAGTACCTGACGACGCCACCGAAGCTCACCGCCGACATAATCTATCTGAGGATGATCGGAGACAGATCCCTAAGGCAGCTCGGGGAGCTACAGAAGGACAGGTCGGAGGAGATGGGGGTCTGGAACGACCACATCAGGGGTGCAGTGGAGGATGTGAGGAGGGCCTACGTCTTCTTCAATAACCACTACGCGGGCTTCGGGCCTGGATCTGTGAACGAGTTTCGCCGGCTGATGGGGCTGATCGCCAAGGAGTTTCCCCACAGCGGGCAGAAGACGCTGGCCGAGTTCTAGGCACCCGGTAGAACTATGACTCCCTCATCCCATTGATGCTAGCTGTCTGACCATGGCGCGGATCATCATGCATGTGGACATGGACGCCTTCTATGTCGCAGCGGAGCGTCTCCGGGAGGCGAGCCCGATCGGGAAGCCAGTGATCATCGGTGCGGACCCGAAGGAGGGCAGGGGCCGAGGGGTTGTCGCCGCCTGCTCCTACGAGGCGAGAGAGAGCGGTGTCCGGTCTGGCATGCCCATCTCCACGGCATACCGTAGGTGTCCCGAGGCGGTGTACCTTAGGCCGGACTTCTCCTACTACGGGCGGATCTCGGACCAGGTCATGAGAATCCTGGAGGAGTTTGCCGATGCTTTCGAGCAGGTAAGCATCGACGAGGCCTTTCTGGACGTCTCAGACAGGGCCCGCGACTTCTCGGAAGCGGAGGCCCTCGCGCAACGCATCAAGGAGGAGGTAAGGAAAGGGACGGGGCTGACCTGCTCGGTGGGCGTGGCCCCGAACAAGTCCATCGCGAAGATAGCGTCGGACATAAAGAAGCCGGATGGCCTCACGGTTGTGAGGCCTGAAGAGGCCTCCTCCTTCCTTGAGCCCCTTCCAGTCTCCAAAATACCTGGAGTGGGCAAGAAAAGTCAGGCGATCCTGAAGGAACTGGGTATCAAGAGTATCGGCGACCTGGCGGAGAGGCCGCCCAGCGACCTGACAAGGGCCTTCGGGAAGGGAGGGGTGTGGCTGTGGGCCGTCGCCCGAGGCATGGAGGAGTTGCCCGTGGAGGAGAGGGGCGAGCCTAAATCCTTCAGCGCTGAGCACACCTTCGAGAAGAATGTGGAGGATTGGGAGTTGGTGACGGAGAGCCTCAAGGCCCTTGTGGACGATGTCTACTGGCGTGTGGAGGAGGACGGATATCTTTTCAAGACGGTGGGCATAAAGGTCAGGTTCGAGGACTTCGAAACCCATACGCGTGACAGGACCCTCACGGCCTACTCCAACGAGAGGAAGACCATCGAAACTGTGGCCCGCGAGCTCTTCAGGGAGTTCCATAAGTATCCAAAGAAGGTGAGGCTTATCGGCGTGAGGGTTTCCAATCTGAAGAGGATGGAAGCTGGTCAGGAAACCCTCCGTAGGTGGACCCCCTGATCATAGTAGATGTCCACTATCTGAGCCCCAGTGGCACGGAGGATATCCTGTAGCGAAATCTCGATGGCAGTGGATGAGGAGCGGCAACGGGTTCCCGGGCGCGCACAGGCGAGCGTGCTCAAAGATCTGACGCCTTTCCTCCCAGCGCCTCTGCACCAATCCCCTGAAGGATCTCCTCCACCCGAGCCCGTGTGTCCTCGGGCAGGCGGTCAATGTTCTCCCTAACGATTCGGGCTAGATCGATGAGGCCTGGCTGGGAGGAGATGGAGTAGGGGCTCCTGGCAACCTCCGTTCCGTCCTCCGCCTTCTTGATGATGTAGTCACCGAAGAGATTGGGTGCCTCCTCCTTCAGGGCCTTCAGGACTGCGATAGCCACGGACCTGATTTCCACGTCGGCCCCCTCGGTGCCCCGCATGTCGACAAAATGCCTCCAAGAACGGGCATTCCCGGACACCACGATGCGGGACTCTATTCCGATGGGGAGCACGGACCTGGCGGCCTGGCGAATGTTCTTGCGAAGGAGGGTCCTGCCGTCCAAGGTGTCGGTGTCTATCCACTCGAATCCCCTGGCCCCCAGCAGATCCGTAAGCTTGTCGTAGGCATTGATGCTCTGGGTGACCGCTTCCAGCCAGATACTGTGGGCCTCGGGGTTGCTGGCGATGACCGTGGGCTCGAGGACACAGAGACGTTCCCAGGTGGACTTGAGCAGGGCGTTCACGTACCTCGTTGACAGCTGGGAGTAGGCCCATCCGGGCCTGTGTCTCACCTGCTCGTGGGTGTAGCCCCTCGACACCCTCCATATGTAGAAAGTCCAAGTGGGATGTTCGAAGACGGAGCCATGGCCTACCGACCGCAGGTGGTCGATGTAGTCTTCATTCGTCTTCTTTCCCAGGTTCTTCCACGATACGTAGCAGTTCCTCCCGCTGAACTCGCAGAGCAACTCGGCATCTGTAGCGGTACCCAGGGCGTCCCATCTGTTTATGCCCATGTCACTGAGCTGTTTCTCATCGTCTGGATCCACGAGGAACTGGGTCCTGGCGATGAGGTGAACCCTGGGTTCCCCCATCACCACTATGGGAACACCATTGATCTCCGCTATCTGGCCCTGTAGCATCTCCACGACCTATCCTCCTATATTCTGGATTGGGGAGGCCGTTCTTAAGGTTATGGAAGACGGCCTCGAACCCCCGGACTGGCACGGGGCAGGGCGTCGGGATCCCTCTACAGTCGTGTAATCGCGAAAGTTCGCTGCTATATTCCCTAGAACCTTCGGGGTGGGCCAAGCCGGCCCTGCCGTACGAATATCAGGTAGAGGACGAAGACCACGACCCCGGCCCCGACAGCCAGGACCAGGAGGGAGGCGACGACCGCCGCTGAGAGGGTGCCTATCAGTAGCCTCAGCTCCCTCTGCGCCGCCTCCAGATCCCGGCGGGTCTGGTTGATCTCCCCCTGCGTGGAGTTTAGCTCCTCTCTGAGGGTCTCCAGTTCGTTCCTAGTGGCGTTGAGTTCTGCCATCGTCTCCTCGAGCTCGGTCCTGAGGGACTCCTCGGGAGGGTTGAAGGTTATGCGGATGACAGCGGTCGCCTCGTTTCCTGCCACATCCCTGGCAGCGAAGCGAAGCGTGTTCAACCCCGCCTCCAGGCCTATCCGTGCGTCGAACAGCCCGTCGGGGCCAACGTCGAGCCTTAGCCCGTTCACCGTAAGGATGGACCCCGACTCTGTCGTGCCCCTCACCGCGATCATCGCCTCCGTCGTCACGTCACCATCGAGGGGCTCCTCTATCTGCAGAGAGGGAGGTTGCGTGTCAACGGTGACCTCGAACGTGAGGACAGCCTCGTTCCCTGCCAAGTCTACAGCTCTCACCACAATGATCTGGGCTCCCTCGACGAGGACGATGTTTGCGGTAAAGTTGCCCTGAGAATCGTATCCCCAAGGCATATCCTGCACGAAGAGAAGGGCACCCACCTCGACGCTACCTTTCAGGCTGATGAGAGTGGAGTTGATCATCCCGGGTAGAGACTCGACCTGAAGACCCGGGGAAACGGTGTCCACGGTGAAGTTCCATGAAGTGGCGTTCTCATTCCCCGCCAGATCCTTGGCCGTCACTCGCGCCGTATGGGTTCCGTCTGTGAGTACCACCGGCACCTCCAGTCGTACGGAGTAGGCGGTAATCTCTGCGGCCCCTGTGAAGTCCAGCCCGTCGACCTGGACATTCACCGACGACACGTTCACACCGGTGTAATGATCATCGGGGGCGTCATCCATATCGAGGCTGAGCACTGGGGACGGGTCATTGATGAAGGAGCCCGGTGGTACCTGGAGGTTTGAAAACACAGGAGGCAGATCCGCCTCGAATTCAACGAAGGCCATGGCCAGATCGGGGTTGCTTGAAAGGCCCGCCAGGACGACGCCTCTGAATGCTCCACCGAAGTGGGGCAACCGGTAGTCCACCCGTAGATCCTGTGGCTGGCCAGAGGTCAAGGACTCCGGAGGGGTCCTGGGCATCACCCCAGCGCCTTGGACGAAGTCCACGCTCATGTTGAACCGGGAGCCCTCGAGGGCTGAGAAGGCGAATACCTGCAGGACGTAGGGACCGTCAGGGGGCAGGGTGGCGAATATCCTCTCCTCCGGTCCGGTGAGGCCTGAGGACCCGACAACGATCCAGCTGAGAATCGGGTGCATGTACCACAGGAGTAGGTCTATGTCCAGGTCATCGGTGCCGTCGGTCACGACCTCGATGTAGCCTCCAAGTTTGATGGAGAAGGAGTACTCCTTCAACTCCCCCACGGCGATGGACTCCTCCTCGACAATGATAGGCTTGGAGAAGCCCCTGCCCACCACCTCCAGCTGTGGGAGGCTCGTATCGGCCACCAGGGTCAGGTTGAGGACACCATCGACGGGCACACCTTGGCCTGTGATGAAGGCGGGAGTGAGGCTGGCACTCAGAACGTTGAGGGAGAAATTCTCCGATAGGGCAGCGCCCGATACAAACACCGAGCGGATTACGAGGAGATTGAGTCCCTGGGTCAGGTTCATCTGAAGCGTAATGCCTCGACCGTGGGGCAGGCGGTTGGCCCCCGTCAGCCCGAGGGCGTAGTCGCCATAGCGCTGCGGGAGGTGATCTGAGAACCAGTCCTCCGTGGGGGAGAGGGCGTAGGCCTCCACCCAGGTATCGTTGGAGGTCCAGTTGATCGCCAGGGAGAGGGTCTCCGCCGGTTCCTCCCCCAGGTCCAGGTAGAAGTAACGGAAGTCCCCGGACCCCGGGTCGTCCTTCCAGCCGGCTCCGTACACCAATCCGCCATCATAGGTTCCGAAGGTCCTTGGTCCGCCGATCTCCAGCGGGAGGACATCGGTAGCCACCGAGAGGGTGATGGGGACCGTGGTGGTGTTTGTCTCCCAGTCGATCAGTAGTGCGGACTGATAGATGCCCGAGCTCGCATCCTGGGGCACCGTCGTATTGACGCTGAACTCCTTCGTCTGCTGGGCGGCAAGCACATGAGTCGATGGGGAGACATCGATCCAAGGGAATGGCTCCCTCCTCATGAAGTCCAACTGCAGGACGGCACTCATCTGGTTCAAGGAGCCCTGATTGATAGGCCGGAGCCAGATGTACAGCCCATCGTGGGTCCTCTCCACTGGTCTGTGGATGAACTGCCTCCCGTTGGGACCCCGAAGGTCGGTGTTGACAACCCAGTCCGTCACTATCCTGTTTCTCTCTTCCACCCCATCGAAGACGGAGTCCCCGTCCACATCTGTCCAATCCATGACCTCCAGCAGATATTCGGCATCCAGGAGCATGCTGTCGAGTTCTGTGAAGATGGAGATGCGGAGGACGTCGGCCTGCTGGAAGGCACCCGCAGGCATCGAGAGCAGGACTGTGCCGTTGAGGTTGAACAGACCGGTGGCGTTGAGGATGAACTCCGCGGCGGGGGCTGTGAAGTTGACCGAGAAGGCGTGGCTGGCGGAGGAAGTGACGTTCAGCGTCGAGGCGTTCAGGGTGACGGTGAGCGACTCATCGCCGACGTTGGTGAGTCTCAGAGAGGTCGTGTTGAAATCGCCGACATTGAGGATGCGGGCGAAGCTCGGATAGCTCTTGCCCCTGTAGTCGCCAGGCACCAGTTCGTAAGCATACGGAAGGACACCCCTTACGTC
>JBHHZZ010000050.1:0-9718 GCA_046758325.1 Thermoplasmata archaeon
ACCACGAAGTCGCCCCACTCCTGTCGGAGCTCCTCCGTGACGTACTGCACGCCCTGATCCACCAGGGAAGGCGGCTTCTCCCCCGTCTTCATCACCTGAACGTAGTTGCTCAGGTCCGCCAGGGCGTAGCCCGGGAACACGTCCGAGGCCCGGAGGAGCCTCCTCGTGTCCATGCGGACGAGGAGTGGGAGGTCTGTGAACCGCTTCACGTAGGCCTGGTCGTACAGGTTGTCCCTGATGAGGACGTGGGCCACGCCGAGGGCGAAGGCGGCGTCTGTGGCCGGGCGGATGACGATGACCTCGTCCCCCTTGTTGGCGGTGCTCTGGTACTCCGTGGCGATGATGATGACGCGGGCGCCTCGGAGGCGGGCCTCCGTCAGCCAGTGGCCCTCAGGCATCTTGGTGGCGATCCAGTTCATCCCCCAGGTGGTGATCAGGTCGGCGTGCTCAGCCGCGTAGAGGTCGAAGTCCGACGTCTTGTTGCCCGTGACCATCGGATGGCCGGGGGGCAGATCGGTGTGCCAGGCGTAGGAGTCCCAGGTGCGGGCGCCGTGCGCCTCCTCCGGCGGCACGTTGCGTATCCAGGCGTCCAGGAGGGCCAGGGAGTTGGCGAACCTCTCCAGGCCGGTGAAGCGGAGGGTGCTGAGCCAGGCCATGCTGGCCCTGAACTTGAGTGTCCTGACGCCGACACCGTCGACCGCGGCCACCATGGCGGGGTCGTACCCCTGGTCCGTCAGGCGCTGCATCCCCTCGCTCCCGGTGTAGGTCCTGGCGATGTCCACCAGGACGGTGGCAACCAGGCTGAAGGCCTCCTCCCAGGGGACCCTTGTCCACGACTCCTTCCCTCGATTCTCGAAGTACTGGGCCGGCGGACCGCCGTCGGCCTCCCTGGGCATGCCCGCGTTGACCCAGTCCATGAAGCCCTGGCGCACGTAGGCACCCTTGACCCTCCTGTCGGAGTAGCAGCGGCGGACGTAGGCGTGGCCGTTGGGGCAGATTCTGGGGTCCCACCGGGCCGAGGCCTTGTTCCCATAGATGTCCGTGGCCTGGCTGTAGCCGAAGCTGGGGTCCACGTAGCGAACGATGCCGTTCTTGACGGCAGCACTCAGCAGGCAGCCGTGGGTGTCGTTGGGGGCGCAGAGGTAGTGGAAGGTGGAGTCCGGCGTGTAGATGTTCCTGTAGATGGACTCCCAGTCCCTGTTGGGGTACTGCTCCAGAGGATTGATGTTCGGGTCGATGGGCCCCACGTAGGTCAGGTTGATGAGGTTCTCGGGCAGGTACCTGGCCGCCAGGAGGCCGGCAGCGGCCGACGGAATCAGCGAGAGGAACTTCCGACGGGTGATTCCTCTCTCCTCTAGGTCCTCTTCCTGTTCCATAGCGAATCACGTCCAAAAGGGGTCCTATCGGCGAAGTGGACATCCTCCGATGAGGATCTGGCAGAAAGCGTGAGGGGGGCGGCCCCGCATCGGTCCCTGGAGAAGGGCGGCGGAGGTCGCTGTCTGAGTGCAGCGCCCCTTCCTTTCGTCCTGGACTGGGCCTCAGCGATGGTGACTGCCCCGCCTTCAAGACCTCGATGGGCGCAGACCGGCTCCAGGTGTTCCCGCTCCTCCGCCCTCCACGTGCGGCGGAGGCGTGAATGTCCTGTCACCCTATAAAGTCTGGAGACAATTTCCAGACCTGGTTCCGGGCCTTTGCTCGACTTCATCAGCTGGTTTGGAAGCGCAAGTATTGTAAGGCCCGGCCCATCAGCTATCCAAGGGGCTGATGAAGAGTGTTTATGAGAGACGGAAGAAGACGGGGGCTACTGGTCATCCCTGTACTGGCCATCGTTGTTGTGGTGGTCATCGCCTTCATGAATCGACCGACGCCACAACAGCACTTCTCCTCCTTCGAAGTCGACATGGAGGGATGGGTCGCCGACGGGACAGACCTGGAGCATGGAAATGGGACGCTGGAGTGGTCGATAGCACGGAGTCAGGAGAATGCGAAGGATGGGAGCACCTCGCTGAGGTTTCACCTGAACAACTTGAACGACGCGGGGAAGATATGGATTGAGAGGGCCTTTGACGTGAAGCCCAATCACACTTACCAAGTCGCGGTGGAATACGCCTTCGCCTCCGCCGATTTTGGCGATTTCAACCTCTGGAGGATCATTACGGGCGTCCTTCAGGAGAGTCCTGAGACGAGGGACGACCTGACACCCACATATCAGGACGAAACGGGCAATGGGATGAGTTCAGCGTCGGGCCACGTATGGCTTGACAAGAGGTACGAGTTCACCGCGCAGTCAAGCTCAGATGGCACGCTATGGGTTGTCATCGGGGTCTGGGGAACATGGGAGACTGCTCGCACCTACTATCTCGATGGTGTGCTCGTTACCCTAGTCGGGGAGTAGGCAGAGTTACAGGTCGCTCCTAATGTTCATGATTCCAGCGATCGTAGGGCGAGTGGCCGGCACATGGGAGATTGGCCAGCTCAGGACGCGGATAGATAGGGGTTTCACATACTATTCAGTTCCAAGATCAGTTGGCCGATCTTATGCTGCAGCCTATGGCGGGCACAAGGGGTTCCTTGGGGTCTTGCCCCGCAAGAACAGCGCACAGGGCATCTCGCACGTACCGTTTCTTCGCGGCCGACGGATTCTAGGCTTCCCTCCAGACCTAAGAGCGGAAAAAAGATCCTGCCGCAAGGTTCTAATACTGTGGGGCGATGTGTGGGATGGGTAAAAAGATGGGAATAACCATCATGGACGAGAGAGGGCGCATTACCATCCCTCAGTCAGAGCGTGAAAAGATGGGCCTACGCCCCGGAGACCGCCTTCGGCTTGAAGTCACGGAGGAGGGTATCAGGATTCGAAGGGCCTTATCCCGGGAGGAATTCATGAGGATTCTCGAGGGCTGCATCACCAAAGAGAACGCTGCAGGAAAGGGAATCGACCCTCTCCGTATCAAGGAGATTTGGCAGCTTGCTGGTGATTGACTCCAACCTGTGGATCTACTACTCAGATGCCACCCTTGAGGAGCATCGCCCCGTCAGGGCGTATCTCGGTCAGGTCCTCCGAAGTGACGATGTGGCCATTAACACAGTTATTCAGATGGAGGTAGCCCACTATCTCATCAAGCGGCTTGGGAGAACTGCTGGTTCTGAGAAGGTGGATGCTTTTCTAGGCCTCGATATAGAAGTGGATCCCCTTGATTACGGACTGGTGCTTGAGTCCGTTCATCAGCTGGTCCGATACTCTGACATCGGCATAGGTGGGAGAGATGCAACCATTCTAGCCACCCTTCGGAGACTGCGGACAGATCGCTTGGCGACTCACGACCGTAGCTTTCGACGGGTCGAATGGGTGAGGGTGGAGGATCCCCTGGAAAGGTAGCTCCGAATTTTGCATAGTGGGCGTTCCAAACATCAACCGGTACCAAAATGCGAGCTCGAGAAGGGAGATGGCGAAGCGGATTCACGAGACGGGCGCGCAGATTGCCGAAGTCTCGGTAGTCCTCCGCTCTCTACGAGCTGGTCTAGGGCGGCGAGAACTAGGGAGACCGCTGGAAGAAGATTGGTCCTCTCCACGGGGAGGCTCAGTTACCTGCTTGTAGCCAGTCGTCGAGGTCTGTTCGTACAATGCACTAGAGCAAACACGGCAGCAGCTAGAATGAGGGACAGCAAGGCCCAGACCAGATTAGCAGTGACGGCCATCATCAGTTCCGGGTCCACGCCCGGGGACACTATGTCTGGATAGGCGCCCAGCCAGTATCTGGGTATTCGCATCAACCCCGTTGCAGCAGTAACGACCCAATAGATACCAAGCCCTTGGAGGACGAATCCCATGGCCAGGAATCCTTTCTTCAGGCCCATTCCATCTCCCTGGTGGTTATTCGCTGAGGGGTATATATCGCAGTCGTCCCCGTCAATCAGGAAAGCATCTACCGGTGAGACGATGGGAGCCTACTCTCCTGAGTTCCCCTCCACGTAATGCTGTTCAGACGTTCTCCGTTCAACCATACACCATACTCCTGAGCACTAGACCTAAGTTCGCTCCAAGATGGGAAGAAGTCCGACCTTCGCGCACCTCGAGTTCGGAGGCATTCCTCAAAGGATAAAGTGAACTCTGCGATCCCATAGCGTCGGGAAAGCTCCCGATACCTCCTCCAGTCCAACGATTCCAGATTCCTAGACAGCAGAAGAAGGATGAACAGGATATTCCTGGCGCTTTCGGGAAGCTTACTTTCCGTTCACCAAGATGTCAGTGGCTAGAACGCAATAGCTATCCACAATCGGCCTACAGTTCCCTTCCAGAGCCAGATCGCATGCTCAGTCGACCCACTTGATGCTGCACCCGATGGCCGGCACGAAGGCCTTGTCGGGCTCCCGGCCGGCCAGGATGGCGTCCAGGGCTGCCCGCAGGTATTGCTCCCTGACGGCCGAGGGGTCCTGGTAGTTGTCGTCCAGGCGGCCTCGGTAGGCTAGCTTCCTCTCCTTATCAAAGATGAAGAATTCCGGGGTGGCCTGGGCCCCGTAGGCATCCGCCACATCCTGGCCCTTGTCCCTCAGGTAAGGGAAGTTGTAGCCCTTCATCCCGGCCCGCTTCACCATACCGTCGAAGCTGTCCTCCGGGTACTTGGTGGAGTCGTTGGGGTTTATGCCCACGAACTGCACGCCCTTTCCACTGTAGTCGGCCTGAGCGGCCATTATGCGGTCCTCGTAGGCCTGGACGTACGGGCAATGGACGCACATGAAGATGACGCCTAGAACGTCCCTATCCGCGAAATCCTCCAGCTTGTAGGTCTTGCCGTCTACCCCTGGCAGCTCGAAGCTAGGAGCGGGGTCACCGATCTTCAGTCCGATGTCCTCCATGCTAATCCCGCGGGTAGTAGGAGGAAGCATGTGATAAGGTTTAGGGATTGAGGTGTCGATGGACGAGGAACTCGTGGCGTGGGCTGAGGTCATAGATGAATTGGGTCTAAGGCCCGATGCCCTCCAGGAAGGAGGTGGGGTTCTCTACGGGAAAGCCTAGGAGGCGATGAAGACAGGGCCCGGCCTGGATGAGGTCCCCGTCCGCAGTGACGAAGGCCTCCAGTGGAAGGCCAAGGACCTGCCTTCCGAAGCGTCCAGCGGCCAAGTGGAGCAGATCCAGGGCCTTCCTGGATGTCTGAGCCGCCAGCGCCAAGGCTTCCCGGAGGAGGACCGCATGCTTAGAGGGGTCCGATTGAGCCTAAGCTCCAGATCCCCCGGCATGTGAATCCATTCCATGGGCAGGGATAAGAGCCGCCGGGTCTGGTCTCTCACGTACCTCTCCAGCGAGAGCTCGTCTCCGATGGCCAGGTCGAGCTGACTGTGAGATCGGGCAAAGGTGACGGCCGCCTCTACCAGGGGCAGAACCGAAGTAGCCGCTCTGAGGCGATTCTGAGCCACCATTGACCGAGACGCCTACAGGCCTCGTGATGAGGGTCGTCGGGCTTCCACCGAGCGGTCCATACATCGGTGTCCATGTAGAAGGTCATCCTCGGTGCTGCCCCTCAGCCACGAGATCAGCTGCAGTCTTCTTGCCGCGGAGGGCTCTGGCGGCAATCTCCTCAAACATCTCGTCCGGCAGAGGAGGCTCGTGGAGAAGCCTCGAGAGGAGAGGGTCATCGAAGGCCTCCGGGTGCTCCCTCATGAACTGCTCCACGATAGACCGGATGGCTTCGCTTCGACTGGGAAAGGTGCCCCTGCGCACTGCGAGGTCGAGATGTCGGAGATACCGGGAATCCAGGCGTACATTGACGATCTCCTTGGCCATGGGGGAACAACGGTTTTGCCTGCAAATACCTTACCATTAGACGTATGCTACATACGCCCCATGAGCCCCCTTGTTGGAGAACCTAAGCAGGTGGGCACCTAAGGCCTTCTCGAATGATCATCATCCCATGGGCTTTTCCTGCATCTGAATCCCCAGGAGCAACAGGATGAAGGGTCGGACAAGTGTAAAAGTCGAACAGGCTTCAGTGGCGGGTCACTGGCCGCCTCCAACATCCTCAAAGTCCTTTCTCGAGGTCTGGATGAGGATCTCGGCCTCCTCCTCCGTCATGTCGCTCCATGCCCCAGCCACGGACACGGGGTCCCTCGCGCCCTTGGTGAGACGGAGAATCACCTTGCTGAAGGAGTCCTTGGAGACCGCTTCAAAGCCGCCAAGGCCTCATAGGCTTCCTCCGTCACCGTGATCGTCTTCACCATATGTTTAGTCTGTATGTGTATGCAGAATTTGAACGTATCTATCAATGTCATAAAGTGTAGTATCGAGGAGGAGTACAGACACCACATTCACGCATCCATAGGATTGGGAGGGAAGGGATCGTGGGTTCAACACAGTTAAATACACGTAATTCGATATCCACACATGGCCCACAAGACTCTCACCATCTCAGAAGAGGCCTACAAAGCACTGACACGCATCAAGCGTGAGGGAGAATCCTTCACCCAACTCGTTCTCCGCCTCGTGCCCCGTCACACGGCACGTGATCTCCTAGAATATATCGAAGGTCAGGAACCGGACCATGACCTGGCGGACTCCATTGAACAGGTATATCGCAGTCGAGGCCTGGCGCACCTCCGAGGGGTCGAGTTCGAATGAGCGTCCTTGACACCGATTTCCTCGTGGGACTGCTCCGAGGGGACCCGGATGCGTTGAGGAAGCTGCGTGGATTGGCGGAGGAAGGGGACACGGTAGTGACGACCGTCATCAACGCTTGTGAGCTGTACAGAGGAGCGTTCTTATCGAGGGCTCCATCATCAGCGCGAGACAAAGTGGAAAGGTTACTCAGAGGGATGGAGCAGCTGGACCTAGCATCGGCCCTGGCCTCGTCCATAGGGGAGGTCTCAGCCGATATGCTGCGTCGAGGGACTCCCATCGGTGACTTCGATACGATCATAGGGGTCATGGCGAGGGACGCGGGCCAACCCCTCATAACTCGGAATGTCGGGCACTTCGGGCGTATCGAGGACCTCGTTGTCGACGCTTGGTGACGGAGGGTGCCACCGGGAGGACTCGGGATGCTCCCTTATGAACTGCTCCACGATAGACCGGATAGCTTCGCTTCGACTGGGAAAGGTGCCCCTGCGAACTGCAAGCTCGATGCGCTGAAGTGACTTGGAATCCAATCGTACGGTGACGATTTCCTTGGCCACGAGAGGATAAGAGCTCTGCCTCGGAAAAAACCTTCTGATTACCCATACGCTAGACAAGTTCCGGAAGCGTTCTCGCGGCCTCCACACAGGCCCTCATCGTCAACAGGCGGAATTGAAGTTACGCCGGACCGAACTCACCGACGGCGGCATCCGTACCAGCACCGCTCCTCGAGGCAAGGCAAGCCCAAGTCATCCCGTTCTCTCTTTTCGACTAGAGCCTTGGCCAAGGACGATGAAATCACTTCCTCATTTCTTCCCGAGGTTTCACCGCCCTGAGCGTGATGGAAGACGCGTCCACCCCTTGCGGGCCTTGCAGCCATGGGCGGTCTTCAAGGATCTGGACATCGCCGAAGCCCGCTGCGCGGATGGTGTCGAGGTAGTCCGCGCGGACCATGGCGGTGGCGACGCACCCGCAGTCATCTTCCATCGGACCCAGGGGCCGTTCCTGGACGATGTCCGAGATCACGAGTCGGCCTCCGGGTCTCAGGACCCTGAAAGCCTCCCGGAAGACTGCTGCCTTGTCGGGACTCAGGTTGATGACGCAGTTGCTCAGCACCACATCAGCCGTCCCATCTTCGAGGGGGAGCTCCTCGATCATGGCCAGGTGGAATTCGACGTTTGTTGTCCTGCCCCTCGCGGCAGCGCGACGGGCCCTCTCCACCATCTCGGGCGTCATGTCGACGCCGATGGCCCGGCCCTGGGGGCCGATGCGGCTCGCGGCCAGGAACGCGTCGATTCCAGCACCGCTTCCGAGGTCCACCACGACCTCCCCTTCCCGGAGGCCGGCGTGGCGGACGGGGTTCCCGCTCCCGAAGCTCAGGGTCGATTCCGATGGGACCCGCTCGCGTTCTTCGGCTGAATAGAAGGATTCGCAGCAAGCGGCCTCGCAGCAGCCGTCCTCCTTCGCCGCCTTCCCATACCTCTCCCGCACCCGGGTCCACACATTCTTCGTCGCATCCATGTTATCTACCACTATGAAGTAGTAGACAAGTTCAAGTACTCTTCCATACCTTTCCTTAACAGATGTCGGAAGTAAGGGTCCGAGCGAACGTCCTCCTGGAGGAGGCGGCAAGGACGGCCCGGGATGAGGTCATCGGCATCCTGAGGGACATCGGCTTGACGGGCTATGCGGCGAGTGCCTTCTTCGCCCTGGCCCGGGTCCCGGAGGCCACCGCCGGGGAGCTGGTGCTGAGGACAGGGATACCGGACTCCAAGATCTACTACGCCCTCAAGGAGCTGGTGGAGATGGGACTGGCGGAGGTCCAGGCAGGCAAGCCGAAGGCGTATCGTGTGGTGCCGCCGCGAGACGTGGAGGATAGACTGCAGCGGATCCTCGAAGCGAAGTATGAGCGGGGACGGGCTGCCGTTGGACGGCTCGCCTCGCTTCTAGAGCCCCTCCGCTCGGCTGCCGTGTCGCCGACAACGGACATCGCCTATGTGGTCAAAGGTCTCGCCAACGTGATGGCGCGGGCCCAGGCTATGATGGCGTCAGCGAGGCGGGAAATCCTGCTGCTCGTGTCGCAGGAGGACATCTTCCGGAAGCTGGAGGCGGACCTTGCAGAGGCCGCGCGGCGTGGGGTGAGAGTGAAGCTCGCTGTTCCGGATGTCGGTGTCGAGAGAGGGCTCGAGAGGGTGGCGGAGGTCCGGTCGATCGTGTGCTCGTGCCTCATCCTGGTCGTGGACGGACAGCAGATCCTCACGGTGAACCACACCTCAGAGGACTCCACCTACGGAATCACCTCCACCGATGAGACGCTGGTTCGGCTAGGTCTGGACTACTGGGATAGCCCCAAGTGTTGCGTGGAGTTTGGTTGATGCAGGCGGGACAGACCGCACGGGCTTTCTTTGGGGCTCTTGACGATTTCCAGGCTTCACTGGATGCTTGTGGCATTGAATCCATGAAAGGGGGGGACCACTGGAGGAGATCATTGGTACAAGACTTCGCCATCTGACCACAGCATTTCCGTTCCAGGCTTTGTGATGGGTATCATCAGGCCTCCGCCGAAAAAGCCCTCGCCAAGGCGATTGCCTGTGTCATGTCGATGTCTCTTCGGGACATGTTCGGAGACTTTCAGACGTACGACCCGTGACTGGCACGGGCGGGTCAACTAGTCGGCCGATGCCTGAGCATTATCAAGAATGAGTCCCATTCAAATAGCCTAAACGAGAAGTTGAGCGTCAGTTTTTTATAGCCATTTCGTTATCATCCGTGAGAAAGGGGTGGGGTGGACGGGAAGGGGATGGAGCGCCCAGGGCCTTCAAGGACCATCAAGGAGGGGGCCTGATGTCAACCAGTAGCCTCGATGATGGACGCGGAAGGGCCGCCGATGAGATAGGAGGAGCGGGGAGGAGATATGGTCGCCCGACACGAGCACGTGGATTGCCCGCCTGATCAGAGGAAGTGGCTGGAGAGGAGACTATACCAGTCGGCCACCATGAGGCCTCATGCTTATTGTGTGACCTGTGGAAAGGTGAAGAACCTCGATGGTCCCAGAGCAAGGAAGCTGGGCTTCTACCTAAGCGGCCTTTCGGCTCTGAAGGAGTACTTGGAGAG
>JBHHZZ010000051.1:0-9639 GCA_046758325.1 Thermoplasmata archaeon
CCCTCCTTCAGGACTCCCCAGCCCCCAGGGTCGAAGAAGTTCACCCGCTCCTTCCTCACCGGCTGAGGAGGCGGCGGAACGATCCAACGGCAAAAGCTGTCCACGCCGTAGTAGGGCAGGACCATGCCTAGGGACGCCTGGAGCAGCCCGCCTCCGAACCTCACCTTGGGATGCACCTGGAAGGCGTGAATCCACAATTCAGGCCTCTCCCCCTTCAACTCCTCCACAGCCCTCAGGGTCTGGTAGGGAAAGCCTCCCCGCAGGTCGAGGCCCAGGGCCGAGGCGCCCCGATCCAGCAGGGACTCCATGAGCCCGAGGGCCTTCTGCCTGTTCTCCAGCGGTGGAAAGACAGGCATGAGGTGATCCACGCCCCTCTCCCGCGCCCAGCTCCGAGCAAAGCCGAAGGCGGACAGGAAGTCCTCTAGGGAGGGAGAAGTTCCGTACTGCACCGTAACGGGTTCGAAGCCCAGGAGGTGCTGCAGGTCCAGAAAGGTCCTAAGCTGGTCCACTTCCTCGAAGTCCGCGGACCTGAAGGAGAGGTAGAGGAGCTTCGGGGCCCCTGGCAGACTTCTCAGGTCGGCCGTCACGCCCTTGGCGAAGCGCTGCCAGGCCTCTTCCTCCGAACTGGCGGCCTTCAGCAGGTCCGTTGACATCAGACGGGTTACCGCGAGGACGGGGCCCTCGATGGATTCCAGGAGCTTCCAGCTTCGGGCGGCTCTTATCTCACTGGATGTGGGAAAGCGGTTGGGAAGGCGGATGGTCTGTCTTCCCAGGGTCAGTTCCCCCGCTACTGCCGCCGATTTCTCATCTACGGCTCGAGGCCTCACTTCCAGCGTCATGGGTTGCCCGACTAACGCGTTCTGGCGATTAAATGGTTATCTCTAAATCACGAAGTGGTCCAGTCGGGTGTGAAAATGTTATTTGATGACTCAAGGACCTTGAATTGACGACCGAAAAGATCTGAGGAAGGTTTGAGAAAAAAAAGGAAGGGAAGGGGGGAGGTCTCCTAGAACTTCCCGAACGCGGGCGGGATCCTTCTCCTCTTGGATCGGCGCCTCATGTGGATGGCTGCCCCCACCAGGGCGAGGGTTGCCACCGAGGCCATTCCAAGGAGGACGATGGCACCCGAGTTGAAGTCGGGCCGTATGTCCACGAGGATTGCCTGAACGGAGTAGCTGGGGTCGTGGAAGATGTCAGATCCTGCAGGGTAGATGTAGCCGCCCAGCAGGACGACGCCCCGGAACTTGTCGTTCCCCTCAGTTATCCTGAGGCCGTCCGTGCCTGCGTGGATCTGGAAGTACATCTCCTTCTCCTCGTCGTCGACCGTGACGTTGCTCACCCAGGTCAGGTCACCGTTCTTCCTCCAGTTGTCCCTGAAGCTGACGGTGTCCTTCGCCAGGATGGAGGCATCCTCGGGTATGTCGTCGTTGCTCTCGATGTCGATGGTGTCGCCGGTGAAGGTCTCCAGCTCAGCCACGCCCGTGCCATCTTCCACGTATCCCTCGACGAACTGGGCGTCCAGCCACTTGTTCACCGGTCCAGGGATGAAGGTCCCGAAGATGATCAGGCTCTCCAGCATCAGCTTGGAGGTCTCCGACTTGGCCGTGTAGTCCCACCCCTTGATGATGTGGTCGTACTTGAAGTCGGCCGAGAGAGACACGCCCTCGTAGAAGCGGGGCTCGATCTCCTCGCTGTCAGCGATGGTGTCATTCGCCAGGGTCACCCGGTAGAAGGGCACCATGACGCCGACCTCGTCCACTTTGGCGCCGACGTGGAAGACGAAGGTAATCTCCTCGACCACGCCGTCCTCAGGGGTTCCAGGTCTAGAGCCATCGTCGAAGAATCCGGGCTGCCTGTCCCAGATCTTGTCGTAGGTCACGTTCCGGGCGGTCAGGCTGAAGGTCCACTCCTTGGCGCTACCGTCGCCCACCGTGGAGGTCTCCACGACCTCTGACCTCTCCCAGGCCCTCTCCAGGCCGACGGCCTTGTAAATGGGCTCCGTCGCCGTGACGTCGAAGTCCATCATGCTGTCGCTGGTCTTGGCGAAGTCGAAGACGCCGTTACCGGCGCCGATCCTTCCCTGGGTCGAGGGGAACCCGGTGTCGTTGAACTCTATGAGGAGGCCGAGGCCCTGGGCGTAGACCCGCAGGACCGGTATGGGCACAGTCGCCATGATCCCGCCGTTCTCATCCCGTATCTCGGCGCCGCCGAGGTAGGCGACATAGGCCGACACCAGGATGATGGCGTTTGGATCGTCCTCTGTTCCATATACCACGCCGAAGAAGGCCAGAGTGTCGTTCTGTGTCATGTTGAGGGCGACGTAGTCGCCGCCGCCGAACTCACTGGTCGTCCCTAGCTCCAACCGCACATGGCGGTCGATCGTATTGACCTCACCCTGGGCTAGCCCGGCTCCCACGGAGCCAAAAAGGAGGGCTAACAAGGCGAGGCTCACTCCTAAGGTTGTCCACCGCATTTGTGGTCACCGCCCTAGGCCTTCTCATGGACGGGCTTATAAGGGCGCGGAGGAGTCTTCAGGAGGATTCTTTCCTATCCCTTTATATATCCATTCCGAGACGTTTCAGCGTGCAGAAGGGGGATGTAAGGGCCGTAGAGAATCCAATATCCGCCATCTTTGACCTGGCGGAGGAGGTAAACGAACAGGCTCCCAAGATCAGGAAGATCATAGGCTACTCCCGCTTCTTCATTGCAATCTGGCTCTTCGTCGACTTTGTTCTTCTCATCGTCTTCGCGGAGGCCTCGCGCCTCCAGCTCCTGCCCCTCACAGGCATCCTCTTCATCACCGCGGTGGCCCTTCGATGGTCCAAGGGCTTCCCCTCCAAGGCCTTCCTCATGGGCATCATCTTCGTCGACAGCTTGCTCATCAGCCTCGTCTACGGCGAGGCCTTCATCATGGGAGCCCTCCTGGCCGCCCTCTTCGTCCTTGGCATCATAATTCTCAACCTGATGAGGGACATCAGGGGCTTCCTCAACTACTACGTGTTGCGTCACAGGGCCATCAAGAGCGTGAGGGAGGAGGACCCCGTCGTCTACATCCCCCAGGGGAAGGATGCTGTGGATCGCCTGTTCAAGTATCTCTCCGAGAGGCATCCCGAGCTACGAGGCCAGGCCCGCCAGGGCTACGTTGAGTCACCTGCAGTTCTGAGGGGCCGGTCAGGTCTCCTCTATTCCTTCGACGCCTGCGTCGTCGGGAGGCCATCGGCCCTGTGGAAGCCCCTGGGACTGGGTGACACCGGCTATGCCATCTTCATAAAGGCCTTCACGGAGGCTCCCACGGCCAGAGACCTGGCAGCGCTGAAGAGAGGTGTGGAGGATGTGTGCCAGGCCGAGAAGGTACCGCCCTCGAGGGTCATCGCCCTCTGGACCGCGAAGGAGGATGAATCCCTGAGTGACGAGGCCTACGACTTCCTGACCACCGAAGTAGTCACCTTCCGGCACGGCGGCCAGGAGTTCAACTGCTCCCTGGAGCTCATCATGGAGTCTCCCGACGGGACCTACGACTTCATACCCTACGTTACCGAGTCCCTCTACGCCTAGCGGAGCCAGAAGGGGAGCTCCCGGAAGCGGTAGTGGTCCCTGATCTGCTCCCTGTAAATCTCCTTGTAGAACTCGTTGTACTTTCGAACATGCAGGACGCCCCGCCTGGTGAGGCGAACCCTATACCTGCCCTCCTCCTTGTCTACCCTGACGAACCCATCCTCCGCCAACTTGTCCAGCACCTTGTTGGTCATGTGATGGTTGGATCTTATCTCGTGCTTTATCTCCTCCTTGGAGAGGCCGATGTTTGCCTCCGCAAGGATGCTGTCAAGCTTGTCCTCCAGGCGATCCTGGTACAGGTCGATGTCCAGCTCAGAGACGAGCCTGTTGAGGACGAAGCAGCCGTAGATTTTGTAGTCCTTGTACACCCGGCTGGACATTATCCCGGCTTCATCACGGAGCCTTTTATATAACGGTTGTTCGGCGGTTATTGCGGACAGGACCTAGAGAGTCGCCCGGGACCGCGGCTCATCCATACTCCTCGTGCCATTTCTCCAGGGACTCGAAGATTCTCGCCAGCGCCAGGCCCCTGCCTGTGAGCGTGTACTCGACTCGCGGTGGGATCTCGTTGTAGGCTTCCCTGCTTATGATGCCCGCCCGCTCCAGTTCCCGGAGCCTGTCGGTGAGGGTCCTGGGATTGACCCCGGTCCTTTTTCTGAGGTCAGTGAACCGGATTGGGTTCTTGGTGAAGACGGCATAGAGAATCGCCAGTGCATGCTTTCGACCCAGGATTTCGATGAGGGGCTGGAAGGAGCAGAAAGGTTTGGTGTGTCTTTCCATACTAGGTGAGCCAGTATAAACTTCATACTATTTATAGTTGGGCTTGTATACTCACATCCGTAGGTGCAGATATGGTCCTCGAATTCCTGTCAGACTTCCAGGATGAAGCCCTGCTGGTGGCACGCATCTTCGTCGGGGCCCTCTTCCTAATCCACGGTTTGCCGAAACTGGTCGGAGCTGGCCGAAAGGGGATGCGGGAGGGGATGGGCCAGATGGGAATCCCAGGACCCCTCTTCGACCTTGTCGGCCTGCTGGAGTTCCTTGGCGGCCTGGCCCTGGTCTTCGGGTTTCTGACGCGCCTGGTCTCGCTGCTCTTCGTCCTCCAGATGATCGGTACGACGCTGCTGTACGTCACCAAGCTCAACAAAGCACCGATTCCTCGAGGGGCCATGGAGGAGGCCTTCAGACGAACCAAGGGATACATATCAGGATGGGAGCTGGACACCGTCCTGCTCTCCGCTTGCCTTCTCTTCGCTGTGCTGGGTCCGGGAGACTGGGCGCTGGACGCCTTGGTCAGCCTAGGTCTCTAGAGTGAGGTAGCTGCACAGCCACCCGGGAGATCCTCCCTGCAACGCAGAGGGGCGATTCCCTGCCGGACACCCGCTCGGCTTAATCTGGGAGGGTCATGGCTATAAAGCGGTTAGCCATACTCTCGCAGTGGCCAAACGTCGTAACAGAGAACTCTTTTTCGGCACGACCTGGGTCGCCATCGCCTGCCTCAACGCCTACATCATCGCCCCCGCTCCCGTCTTCCCCGATCTGATGGCCTCCCTTCAAGTGGGCAACGCGGCCGCAGGGGCCCTCGTCTCCGCCCTGCTTCTATCGGCTATCGTGGCCCAGGTTCCGGGGGCCTACGTCATCGACCGGGTCAAGAACAGCAACATCGTGGCGGTCTCCACATTGGGGCTGAGCGCAGCCAGTCTTCCGGCCTTCCTCCTCCACAGGTACGACGTCATCCTGGCCTCCAGATTCGTGGCAGGCCTTTTCGTGCCGCTGATCTTCGTGGCCTCAGCGAACCTGGTGGGCCACGCCTTTCCCGAGAAGAGGGTGCGAGCCCTGGGAGCCTACCTCTCCGCTCCTCCCGCTGGCTATGCCCTGGGCACCTTCGCTACCCCCTACATCTCCTCGATAGGGGGCCTTTCCTTCGTGTTCATCGCCTACGCCCTTCCCCTCCTGATCCTCCTCCCAGTAATCTACTGGACCTCCAGAGGTCTGGGGGAGGACAGGGGCCCGATGTACCCCCTCAGGGAATACATCGCCGCCTTCAGGTCCCCGGAGCTGTGGCGTCTGGGGCTAGCCTTCGCCAGTACCTACGCCATCTACATCTTCTTCACATCTTGGATGCCCTCCTTCCTGGCTAGAGAGGGCGGCCTCTCTCTGGCGGCCGGCGGAAGCCTGGTAGCGCTGGTTCCGGCCCTGGGCATTCTCTCCAGGCCCCTCGGCGGGTACCTGGCTGACACCGTTTTCCACGGAGATAAGAGGGTGGTCCCCATCATCTCCTTCGTCGTCCTCCTGCCGTTAGGTCTGGTGTGGACCGCGGGGGCGTCCATTCCCTGGGCTCCGCTCCTCCTCCCCTTGGCGGGTTTCTTCGTGCAGCTCCCCTTCAGCGTCTACTATGCCTTCTCCTCCCAGATCCTCCCGGAGAGGCTCACGGGCAGCGCTTATACCTTCATGAACACCACTAGCCTCATCGGAGGGGCGCTAGCGCCCTACGTGGCAGGCTATCTGGTGGATGCGACCAACGCTTTCCAACCAGCCTTCTACTTCGCCGCAGGATTGGCCGCCATCGGCCTGGTCCTCACCCTCTCGTCCAGGGAGCGATAGGCTGCCCGCCGACGTGCCCGCGCCTGGTCGTATGTCGTCCCTCGAACACCGTTCCTTTAAGGTCGCGAACGGCCTAGAGTCTTGGAGGCTGAGAAATGGTGAAGCTGACGGAGAAGGAGATCGAGGAGCGTCTGGCACAGCTGGAAGGTTGGACCAGGGATGGAGATTCCATCGCAAGGCCCTACCGGTTCCCTTCCTTCATGAAGGCCATCGAGTTCATAAACAGGGTGGCGGAGCTTGCAGAGCAAGCTGATCACCACCCGGACCTCTTCAACAGCTGGAGGACGGTGAAGCTGGCGTTGATCACCCATGACGAGGGGGGCCTTACGGAGAGGGACTTCAGGTTAGCGGCGAGGATCAACGAGATCGACATCGAATAGGTCAAGGCGGTTCCCGCAAGACAGCTCGATGCTAGAGGACCCACCGAGGGGGCTCTGCGCCTCCTCAAGGCCAACAGGGCGACAAAGCTTTTCAGCTCTCAGTCCGATGAGTCCCCGGCGGTGGCTTGATCCTGTACTGGATTGAGAGGGAGAGGCTAGCGGGGGGCTCCTGTCCCACTCCCGACGAACTGCGTAGAATGAAGCGGGAGGGCTTCGATGCCATCATCTCCCTGCTCGACGACATGGAGCAGTGCGCTTACTCGCCCGAAGAGGCCGGTTCCCTCCTCCGGTGGTACAACGTCCCCTTGAGGGACCATGCCACTCCTGCCCTGGGCCAGCTGGTGGAGTTCTACGACATCCTCTGGGCCCTGCCGAGGTCCTATCGGGTGTTCTTCCACTGCTTCGCCGGTATAGGGAGGACGGGAACCGTGGCTGCCAGCTACCTGGTTCTGAAGGGTCAGGAGGTGGATGAGGCCTTCAACCAGGTGGACGGTTGGACCGGTGGATACTTTATGGCTGAGATCAGCCAAAGAAAGGACGAGGTCCGCAGGTTGATGGTGCGGCTCAGACAGCTCTTCCTCGATGAGTCCCCCACGCCATAGGGCTTCACCGCTCTGGACCCTTGCATACCTGAAGAGGCTGCCTGGGGCCTGGGGGACCTACATCTCAGCCAGGAGCAATTCCAACGCTTGGCCCACTTTGTCTATCTGTATGTTCAGCAGGCCGATGTTGGCGTCTCCATCCGCTAAGAGTATCAGGCTCAGGTCCGAGGTGAGTCCTCTGACGAGGATGACGGAATCCTCTCCTTCCAGGATTACGGAACCCCCTTCCTTCAGCCTCAGATTCTCGAAGACAGTCTTGGCGGACCGAAGAATGAGAGTTGACATGGCGCTCACGGCCATGAGATCCATGGTCTCCCGGAAGCTGTCGGCGACGGGAAGACCTGACCTGTCCGCTAGGACTAGGCCCATCACAGAGGGGTTCTCTCTCTGGGCGGACTCAAGGATGGAGATTAACCTCGTGGGTCCGTTGCCCTTCACCCGAACACCTCAGTACGAGGCCGCTTGGGCAGGTACAGTGCCCGGAAGAGTTGGTGGCTTCCGTAAAGGGTTATGAGCAGCCAGGCGTACAGGACCGGCATCTCCCAGACCCCTTCCAGGGGGGCCATGGCCAGGTAGGAAATCGATATCAGAAGGACTAGGACGAAACCTCCGAGGAGGGCGAGAATACCCCTCTTGATGCTGTCGGCGTTAAGGGATATGCGGGCTCTGAGGAAATCGCTGCTCATCCTCATCATGGAGGAGGCCATCAGCAGGAACAGGAGGATGATTAAGATGAGGATGGCGGTGGTACCGATCCTGGCGTAATAGATGACGGGATCCACGTATCTCGTATTGTCTTTCGCGACGGCCATCTTAATCCTTCGTTTGCCTTTTTCCGCGCTGATAACAGTGATGGCGTTGGGCGGCGAAGCCAGCTCCAGCAGTCAACAGGGGATCAGGCATCGATGATCGATGGTCCCCCCAGCGGAGGGGATGGCCGCTGGGTTGCAGAGGTGTCCGAGCGTTTCGCCTGCCTCATGCGAGGAGGTAGGCGTTTCCTATGCGAACTCTCCGAAGTCCCGATTGCTGGGCGATATCAAGGCACCTGTGAGCCTTCCGCGTCGAGACCAGCGGCATGTCGCGCATCATGAAGCGGGGGGAGAAGGCAAGGAGGGAGTAGGGTATGTTCGGGTCCAGATCCGCTATGAAGGAGGATATCATCCTGACCTCCTCCTCTTCGACATATCCTGGGACAAGGAGGGTCGAGGCCACTATGAAGGCCACTCCTCTATCGCCTCTCTCCTCATGGTATCTCACCAGCCACTCGAAGTTCCTCAGGGTGAGCTTGTTGGTAGCGAAGCAGAGGGCATAGTTGATCCCCTCATCCCAAGCTTTGAGATCGAACTTGATGCATCCCCCGCTTTCGTAGCTCAGTCGAGCCATCTCCCTCAGGTACCTGCGGGCAACAGAGCCATTGGTCTCGAAGCAGACCCTTGGAGGGGTCCTTCCCCCGAGGGCCAACTCCGAGGTCCTGATGGCGTGCTGGACTTGAGGCGTCGGGTCCCCACCGAAGTAGCAGATACAGCTCGTCCTCTCGTCCACCTTGTCCGCTAGATCCTCTGGCGTCATCACTGGCTCCCGCTTCCGGGTCATAGACCTGAACCGCCAATTCTGGCAGAAGAGGCAGGAGAAGTTGCAGGCGCCGTAGAAGACGGCCAGGTTCCTGTATCCGTATTCGGGCCCTGGCCTCCTGGAGAACTGGGGGTATCCGCATCCGGTCCCTCCAGGACATACAAAGTCAGCAACACAGTTTGTCGGCAGGTCGTCATAGTACCAGCTGACGATGGCCCCCGGCACGATGCTCTCCACGGCTCCATCTCTTCCCGCCCTGACCCCGCAGAACCCTCTCTGGCCCTCCTGCAGCCTGCACATGTTTACGCACAGGTCGCAGGGGTAACCCTCCCGAGGAGGGTCGAGGGGCAGGCCGAGGCTGGACCTGACCTCGTGATGCGCCGCCCTGATGAAGGGCAGGGCCTCGGGGAAACTCTCTCTGATGCAGGCCCCGCAAACCTGAAGCTTGGCGGATATCTCAGCCTCCCTGAGGCCGCACAGCCTGCATTCCTTCACTTGCAGGGACCGCATGGGCTCAATCAAGAGGAAAACCGCCAGTCTCTCTCTTAAGGCTTCACATGACCCGTCATGGCCGAGGTGGATTCGCCTGCCATTCCTCGTTATCTGATGGCCATCCATCCCCCGAAAAGCTAATATAGTGGGGTCAGTGATAGGATAGGTGCAGTCCCGCCGTAGACCATCGTTGTACACTAAGCGTTACGGCGAGGCTGAGGGCAGCCTGTTGGCGAGGGTTGTGATTCGTGATCAACCTCATCCGATGCTGCCCACAAGGTGGGGAACCAAGAAACCCGGCTGAGGCCGTGACCTCTTGGTCCCGACGCTCGACGAAGGAACGATCAGCTTTCCCTGACCATTCCTTTGGGGAGGCAGGCAACTCCGGTTGATCCTGCCGGCGGCCACCGCTATGGGAGTCCGCTTAAGACATG
>JBHHZZ010000052.1:0-9242 GCA_046758325.1 Thermoplasmata archaeon
TACCCCCTTGTTGTTCATCGGGACAGGATCGTTGATCATCGGGCGGAGACGCGGGAAAGTCATCCTCCTGGCTAGGCGCGAAAGGGAAGGCCGGCCCACCTCGCACCTAGCACTCGCTGTGAAACCGTCCCCCCGCCGCCAAACCTAAGTAGTTGCGGCGCGCTTTGGGGCGTCCTAAGGAGTAGCGGGGTTGAGGGAATGATTGTGGGGAGGGTGTGGAGTGCAATTATCGTTGCTGCGGTGGTCTCGGCCGCCGTAGCCAGCGTCTTTATCGTAATCGCCCTCACTCCGCTTGTTCCCATGTCACCACCCCCTCCTCCGCCACCACCACCGCCGCCAGAGGAATCGGATGTGGATTGCCCAAGATCGATTGGCCTCTGCATCGAGCGCAACGTGACCCGAGTCGTCGATGGGGATGATCTTGAAGTCGAAGGTAATCTCCGAATCCGGCTCGTGCTCGTTGATGCTCCGGAACTGAGCGAATCCGGCGGGCCTGAAGCCCGAGACTATCTCACGGGCCTCTGTCTGGGCTCCCTCGCTCTCGTTGACGAGGACGATTTTCAAATCGGCGACGACCCGTATGGCCGAATTCTCGCTGTCGTCTATTGTGGCGGCACGAACGCAAATGCGGCCCTGATCTCGTCTGGCCACGCGGATACCTACTACGACTTTTGCTCCGAGAGTGAGTTCGGGAGTGAGGAATGGACGGGATGCTCGTCTCCCCCGCCTCCCGAGGACTGCGACCCCGCCTATCCCGATGTTTGCATACCCTCTCCGCCACCGGACCTGGATTGTGCGGACATACCCTACCGGAATTTCCGGGTTCTCCCTCCCGACCCGCATCGCTTTGATGGGGATGGGGATGGCATCGGGTGCGAGAGCTGATGACCGAAACACATACTGCACGCCAGGCTGACATGAGCCAAATTCCCTAGGAAAGTTATACCGATTGGTATTATACCATTGAGTATAATCCATTGCGTAGGGCAGCAACAATTCAGACCTCAGGTCAGCCACTGTTTGAAGAAGATGTCCGCCAACTTATAGATGCCCTCCTCCCTGTGAATTATCTGTTTCTTAGTCAGGACGTCAAGGGATTTCTTGACATGACTTGAGGACGTGAGACGATGGCGTTCAATGTATTTCCCTGAGTAAGGTCTACTAGTTTCCTCTGAAGCTAGTGCCCTGACCAGGAGTCGCTGATGTCTCGACAGGCTATCCCAGAGGTTGGAGAACAGCTCGTTCTGACTGTTGAGGATGGCCGCAATGGCCTCGTTGAGGTCCTCCTCGTCAACCTTTCCTCGAGGGGCGCCGATGTTCCAGAGCTCGTGGCACAGCTGCTGAGTGAAGTAGGGGTGGCCCTGGGTGAAGGCGAGAATGGCCTCTACGATTTGGTCCTTAACCTGTAAGCCGGTCGCACTGAACCTGCGACGGATGTATTCCGCGAATGGTTCACTGGGGATTCGCTTGAGTTCATAGAGTGTAGCGGACCGGAAAAGGGCGTTGTCCGGTCGAGAGAAGATCTCATCGAGCATATGTTTCTTAGACCCCATGAAGACGTAGCTGACGTCTTGATGGTGTTGAATCCTAGAACGAATAAGCTTCTCGATTCTCTCTCCATCCAATCTGACGATATCCTGGAACTCGTCGAAGACGACGACGAAGGGCTTTCCCCTCTTCTCAGCGACCCTTTGGGGAGCGTCCAAGACTTCGTCAAGAACGGCCAATTCATCAAGGCCGACAGCAGCCTTTGAAAGGCCCAATCCAAAACTGCCATCTGGATGTACTATCAGCTCCGGTTTTAGTTTCCCCAGTCCCTCCTTGAGAAAGTTGAGAAGACTCTCCGATCGGCTGTAGTTACGGACGACGACCTCGGTGGTGAACTTCTCTGCCAAATCATATGTGGAGGCACAGCCAAACAAATCCACCAGGGCCGTGATGAAACCTCGCTCCTCCAAGCGGCTTAGAACCGCAATGATTAGCGAAGTCTTTCCGTAGCGCCTTGGTGATTGAAGAATCACTGACTGGCCTGCTTCCAGCTCCCTCATGAGGTCGGCTAGTTCGGTTTTCCTATCTGCGAAGGCCTCTCCGACGACGACTCGACCATAGGTGAAGGGATTTCGCACTGTTTCTTTTGTCATTATACCGTATGGTATAATACCAAAGGGTATAAGAAATCTTGTACTGGATGGTATAGACATCCAGCGTTCGAAACGTGGAATCCACGGTGGGTTTTGGAGGTTGTCATTCTCGCCGAAATCGCAGCGGCGGGCGAATTACGTTTCGAATGTAGCATTACGATCATAACGCTACAGAGGTTCTTGGGCACGGTCTAGTCCGCTGCCCCCCTCGCCTCCCTTGTCACATCTCTCGGGGCCTGGATTCGTAGCCAGATGATAGGGCCGGGACGCTCCCGTCCTCGAAATCACACAGGAAAACTGACCCGAAGAGTTCAAGCCCATGGTCGTGCCGTTCGAGCACGGTGTTAGCACTCGGGATTTCATACCGGTTCCTGCCCGTCACTCGCTTCTCTCGGCCATCCCTACCAGGAGGCGCGTCGCGATGACGAAGGACGCCTCCGCCAAGGACCCGGGGACACAGTTCAGAGAGATTCTTGAGAAGGTGGCCAGAGCAGTCGACGGAGTCAGGAGCCTCATCGTGGGGGACCCGGATGGACTGCCCGTAGCCTCTCTGTTCCCGGAGGCAGAGGCGAAAACTGCGACCGCCATGGCCTCGATGATACTCTTGGCGGGACAGACAGCCGCCGAGAATATGGAGCTGCCAGAGCTCAAGGATGTACTGATTGAGGGGGATGGCTGGAAACTCGTCGTGATTTCCATCGGAGACGGATTTACGCTCTTGGGTCAATTCGATGGAAATGTAAACCTGGGGCTTGTGAAGTTCTATGCGAAGGGGCTTCGCATGGCTCTCCAGGAACTCATCGATGAGCTGAGGTAGATTCTCCTCAGGGACATGATATATTTCAACGGCTCGCGACGATTCCCCACCCACACCGAAAGCAAGTGGCACTGGAATGAAATGCTTCTGATCTTCTGTGACACCCCGTTGCGGGCCAAATGGACCTGATGTCTCCTATTCCTCGATCAACTCCCTATACTGCTCGGAGGTCATCAGCTTGTCAATATCTGCCTTGTCCTTAACCTCCAAGACCACTATCCATCCTTTTCCGTAGGGGTCCTCGTTGATGAGCTCAGGCTTGTCCTCCAGCTCCGCATTGACCTCCGCCACCACGCCGCCGATCGGGGCATAAATCTCTGAGGCCGCCTTAACGGACTCGATGATGGCAAACTCCTCCCCCTCGGAGAACTCAGATCCCACGGCTGGCAACTCCACGTAAACGACGTCCGTCAGCTCCGTCTGAGCGTGGTCGGTGATGCCCACCACGGCTCTGTCGTTCTCCAGCCTTACCCACTCATGCTCCTTTGTGTACTTCAGTTCATCAGGAATAGAGGACATGGAAACTTTCATGACCTACACCAGTTCCCCTTATCAACCTTTCTGGGCCGCCATTCAGGATGAGGAAAAGGACGCCCTGTCCAGCTGCTGTAGCACATACTCCCTAATCCTATCAGGCCCCGGAAGTTCCCTTGTCCGCTTCCCATGCTTGATGTACTGCGCCAGCATGGAGCTCATGTCACCGCCGCATACTGGGCAATGAGGGGCCTCTAGACCGACAGCGTACGTGAGGTCCTCCTTGCACCTGAAGACCTCCTTCCGACCGCTGTACTTGCCTCGTTTGGCTGCCGGTCGACCGGCGACCTCCACCAGGTCCATGGAGAAGTTAACCGTGGGGGCATTGGAGATGCTGGTCCCCACGCCAAAGCCGTCGGCACCCGCCGCAGCCAGCTCTCGTATGCTGTTCTCGTCCAGGCCGCCTGAGACGAAAATCTTGACATCCTTGTAGCCCCTGACGTCCAACTCCCACCTCACCTGACGGACGATCTCGGCAAAGTTGCCCTTCCTTGAAGAGGGGGTGTCAAGCCTCACGCCGTACAGGTTGGGTACCGCTTGGCAGGCCATCAGGGACTCCGCTACCTCGTCCGAGTATGTGTCCACCAGGGTGATACGGCGGACCTCCTTGGCCGTGTGTGCGTCGAAGGCTTTGAAGGCCGCCTCCGGACTGCCTAGAACGATGGTGAGGGCATGAGGCATGGTGCCACTCGGCGGCCTTCCTATGGCATCGGCGCCTGTCAGGCTAGAGACCGCGTCCAGCCCGCCTATGAAGGCAGCTCTATCGATCATGGGGGACATGGCAGGATGCATCCTCCGGATGCCAAAGGAGATTACCTCTTTGTCCCTCGCCGCCTTCCTGACCCGGCTTGCCTTGCTAGCAATGGCCGTGGCCTGGCATATGAGGCCCAGGAGGGGAGTCTCGTACACACAGAACTCCCCATAGGGACCCTCTAGGACCATGACGGGGACGCGGACGCCGTTGTGGCTTCTGGGATTGAAGATCGTTCCCTCGGGGAGGGCGTAGAGGTCCACGGATCGACCCTCCATCAGGTTCACGACTTCATCAAGCCCGCAGAAAACGCCCCACTCCCATCCCTGGGGAAGGCCTCCAGCGGTGAATTCGGCAACCACAGGCTCCCTGTCTTTACCCTCCTTTTGGAGGATCTCCTTCGCCCGCTCAAAGTAGATATCGGTGGTTCTCCCTGCGAGAATGTCGGCCTCACTCGCTGCGTGAAATCTTTCCAAGGGACCACCTAGAGGGCCTCATCGGACTTTACTACCTTGGCCCCGTACATCGTCTTCATGTACTTCAAACCTTGTCGGTGCTCCTCCTCGCTGGGGGCTTCGGTGCAGTCCTCCACGACCGTGACCTGGTAGCCCTTGAAGGAGGCATCACCAGCGGTGTTCTGAACACAGATATTGGTGGCAACGCCCGTCATGATGAGTTCGTCGACACCCAGCCTCTTCAGCTCGGCATCCAGAGTCGGGTTCTGGAAGGCATCGTAACACTGCTTCTCGAAAACAAGGTCCCCTTCCTTCGGGCTCAGCTCATCCACTATCTTGGCGCCCTCGGAACCTTTCATGGAGTGCTCACCCCACAACTTCAGCTCCGGGTCGCCCGGCAGATGGGCATCGCACACGTAGACAACGGGCAATCCATTGGACCTGGCCCTCTTCAGGAATGCCCTCAGCCGGGGCACTACCTTCTGGGCCCGTGGGCTGCCCAGCTTTCCAGTGACGAAGTCGTTCACCATGTCCACGACCATTACCGCTTTCATGGCACCACCGTACATCTTAGAATGGGGTGTCTATAAAGGCTTGCGGCCCAGGCAAGATTGGCTGTTTCTGTACATGTACGGGGAGATTTTGCCTCCACTCAGGTTTTTGAGGATGATGACGATGCGGTCTCATGGAAATCCCTTCCTTCGAACTCCTCGAGTTCCTCATCTCCAACGCCGAGGAGTGCGAGTACGACCTGGCCCAGAGCAACCTTCCGACCGTAAGCCTAGGAGATGTGGGACCGCTGGAGGACCTGGACCTCTCCTGGGCCCACACCGGTGGTTCCCCGGAACTCAGGAAGCTCATCGCGCGGATCTCTCGCGTCTCTGAGGATGAAGTACTGGTGACCCAAGGTGCCAGCGAAGCTAACTTCTTGGTGGGTCTGGCCCTCCTCGATAAGAACTCAAGGGTGGTCGTCGAGAGGCCCTCCTACGAGCCTCTCTGGAAGACCTTTCACCTGTTGGGGGCCAAGATATCCTACCAGCCCCGGCCGTTTGAGGAGGACTTCGGCGTGTCTGTGGAACGGCTGGCCAGGTCGCTGCCTGAGGACACCAAGCTTCTCGTCCTAACGAACCTCTACAACCCAGGTGGAACGGTCATGGAGAGAGGGGTCTTGAGTGAGCTGGCAACCTTGGCGGAGGAGAGAGGCTTCTACGTTCTTGTGGACGAGATATTCCGAGAGGCTGCCCTCGATCGGGAGCCGCCGTGTGCGCTGACCATAGGCGAGAGGTTCATAGTCACGTCTGGCCTCTCGAAGTTCTACGGCCTGGGGGGCCTCAGGATTGGCTGGTGTCTCGCCTCAGCGGAAGCGCACAGCAAAATCAGGGCCGCCAAGAACTTCACCTCTGTCGCACCCTCGACGTTGAGCGACGCCCTAGCCGTCCGGGCCTTGAGGATGAAGGAGAAGGTTCGGCAGAGGAATCGGAAGCTCATCGGGGAAAACCGAAAGCTTGTGGAGGAGTGGGTCGATCGGCAAGACAGTGTGGAGTGGGTCCCTCCAGACGGCTACACCTCCTTCCCACGATTCCAGGGGAACGTGGATGAGCTTGTCTCCATCGCTCTGAAGAGGCACGGGACCCTCATTGCCCCGGGCAGCTTCTTCGGTGATGCACGTCACTTCAGGCTGTGCTTTGGCATGGATACCGCCGAGCTGGAGTCGGGGCTTGATGGGCTTGCGAGGAGCATGAAGAAGGCCTAAAGGCCCCTTCTGTCCAGTTCGTTGTGGACGATCACGATGCAGTGGTCCGCGTGTAGGGACAGGGGCCCGACGCTGACCAGCTTGGGACGCAGGCTCATGACCGCCTCCTCCTCTTCCTCGGTGAGGTCCCTGTGGTCGGACAGCAGGAAGGTGGGCTCCTCACCTAACTCGGCGGTCCTCAGATCCTCCCCATCCTCCCTCAGGTAGACGAGTTCCTTGCCAACTTCCTTCAAGAGGCCATTCAAGCCCTCGAACCGAACGTAGATTCCCGGAGTGCTGCGTCCCTCCGACTGAAGACCGAGGGCCTTTCTGATGAGGGCTCCCGTGCTCCTCTCATCCGGGCTTAGGTACCTGAGCTCTGTGCCTGATAGGCGAACGACCTTGGGTGGCCTGGGAGGCCCAAGGAGGCACAAGTACAGCTCCGTGTCAGCCCGCAAGCCGTGGGACAGCATGAAAGCGGAGTTGACACACCTGATCATTATGTCAAGGCGGCCAGCGGCCCCCGCGAGGTCGTCGAGGCTGAAATCCCCGCTGGTGACGGCGTCGTGGCCTACCACGATGAACCTTCTCATCCCCTCCCCCAAGTCATCACTTGAAGACGAAGCCCGTCTGTCTAGCCCACAGGAGGAGATCCATATGGCCCATGGGTATCCCTACCCGACGGCAGAAGTCCTGCATTCTCCCCTCAATCTCCAGATACCTGGGACGAGAGAGGCTCTTGGGAATCAACTCTATGACCCCTAGACGAAGGAGGTTGGCGAGAATGTGGCGGTCCAGGATTGCGAGCTCCTCCCCAAGCCCGATGTTTCGAATGAAGTGGGACGCCTCCTTGAGGCCGAGACCCAGCACTTCCCGCTGAAGCCAGTCCCTCAGCCTGTAGGGATCTTCGGGCCGCTGCTCCAGATGCCTCCTCAGGGAGGGTTCCGAGGAGAAGAACTTCTTCCTGGACTCCACGATCCAGCGGGCCTTGTTCTCCGGGAAGCGGACTCCCTTGCTATCGAGGACCTGGAACACGTCCTCCTGAGTTTCGAAGAGTAAGGCCCTGTCCCTCAACTCCCTCACAGCCTTGTCGCAGGCGAGAGCCGAGGACTGGGGAGTGCAGAGGCAGAAGACCAGCTCGAAGAAGAGGTCCTCGTCGGTTCCTCGGCGCCAGATCTCCCGGAACTCCTCGAGCCTGGCCTCGATCTCCTCCCTCCGCTCTTTGTACAGGACCCAAAGCTCCGCCATCTGGGGTTCCAGGGATGCTTCGACCTCCCCAAGGAACTCCCTCAGGTCCCTCTGAGAACCCGTCATCCGCAACCCCAATCATCCAGAACCTATAGACGTTTGCATCTGCTCAAAGTCCACCAGGCTCACGCCATCGAACCTGCACCCGTAGGCCAGAACCTTGACGCCCGCCCTGTGGGCCCGACGAAGGGCGTCCCCGAACCTCGAATCCGTCTCGTCGTTAGGCCGGAAGAGGCTGGCGTCCGGGCGTTGAACCACGAACAGGACGGCGGCCTTGAAGCCGGACTCCACCGCAGCAACCAGCTCCTCCAGATGGCGCCTGCCCCTCTCCGTCGGGGCGTCGGGGAAGAGGGCGGCACCATCGACCACTAGGGTGCAAGACTTAACTTCCAGATAACACTCCCTCCCGTTCCTCAAGAGGAAATCCACGCGGCTGTTCCCGAGCCTGGCCTCGGGGATGATGGTGGTGTAGCCGGCAAACTCCTGCAGGCGGCCCTCTCGCAGGAGGTGACGAACGGCCCGATTCGGCAGTCGGGAGTCGACAGATACCAGGATGGAACCCAATCGGACGGCCGCTAGGTCGTGGCTCGTCTTCCTGCCCTCCACGGGCTGCTCTCTGAGGAAAACCGTCGCCCCCGGCTGCAGAAGCTCTCTCAGTCGGCCAGGATTCGGAAGGTGGCAGAGAGTTCCTCTACCCTCCAACTCCACCTCGACCAGGAATCGGTTCAGCCGCTCCCTGAATCGGGCCTCCTTCAGTCCCTCAACCTTCATGAGGCTGGTTCCAGTCCCTCAGCATCTGGATGAGGAGCCTGACGCCGACCCCGGTAGGTCCCTTGGGCAGGTACTCCTTCTTCAGGGCGTCAGGGCGACCGTCGGTCCACACGGTCCCAGCGATGTCCAGGTGCACCCAAGGAATGTCCTTCACGAACTTCTTCAGCAGCAAGGCCGCCGTGATGGCCCCTCCGTATCGTCCACCTATGTTCTTCACATCCGCCACGTCGCTCTTGATCTGCTCCTCATAGTCCTCGAAGAGAGGCAGGGGCCACACGTAGTCTCCCGTCTTCCTCCCGGCCTCTTTCAGCCTCTCCATGATCTCCTCGCCGGTTCCCATCATCCCCGTAGTCTTCTTGCCCAGCGCGATCATGCAGGCCCCGGTCAGGGTAGCCATGTCGATGATGACCTGCGGCTTGAATCCCGTCGCATATCCCAGGGCATCCGCCAGGATGAGTCGGCCCTCCGCATCGGTGTTCAGCACCTCGATGGTGGTGCCCAGATGGGTCTTGAGGATATCCCCTGGCTTGGTGGCCTTCCCGCTGGGCAGGTTCTCAGTGCAGGGGGCAATGCCTATCAGGTTCACCGGGAGGTTGAGCTCCGCAGCGGCCTTCAGGATGCCGATAGTCGCCCCAGCCCCCGCCATGTCCTCCTTCATATCCATCATGGATTTCGCGGGTTTGAGGGAGAGGCCACCGCTGTCGAAGGTGATGCCTTTCCCCACCAGGGCAATGGGCTTCTCTCCCTTGCGGCCTCCACTATACTCGAGGACGATGAACCGGGGCGGCTCATC
>JBHHZZ010000053.1:0-9077 GCA_046758325.1 Thermoplasmata archaeon
TGCCGCAGGACCTCCTCCACCGGGAAGCTGGCCACGTCCCTCAGTTGACGTCCCAGGCCCCTGGCCACGGCTTCCACCTCTCGGCTAATGGTGACAAACAACTGGGCCAGTGGTCTAGACTTGCACACCCTGTGGTACTCGAGCCTGCTGAGAGCGGAGACCATAGAGGCGGCACAGTATTGGCAGAGCTTCGACCACTCATCGTCCTCGATCCTCTCTGAGGCTCTGGTCTGCAATCCGCCACCGTTGAACGCGTCCACTACTTGAAGCACGCGTTTGCTCACATCGCCACCGAACTCCCCGAACAGGGTACCTCCGTCATATGTGTGGGCCACCACCCCTGGCCCGACCATGGATGCGCCTATGCCCGTTACCGCTCCTAGGACCTTGTCGCGACCGAACCTGCGGGCCAGCACCTCGTCCTTGGTGACGCCGTTCTGGAAGGAGGCGGCCAGGGACACATCGAAATCGACGGCATCTAAGGCCTCCTCGGAATCGTAGGTCTTCGTAGTGAGGAGGAGGAGATCGGCCGAGTCCACCTCCTTCGGGTCCGCGGTGGCCTCCACCCTGGCGGTGAACGTGTCGAGCCCCGTGACCTGGACACCACTCCTCCGAACGCGCTCCACGTGAGCCGGTCGGCCGATGAGCACCACGTCCTGGTTCCCCCGGGCAAGAAAGGCTCCTACGATGGACCCCAGGCCGCCGGCTCCTAGGATAACCACTCTCATGAACATGCTGACAAGTGCTTCATGGAGATGAGCTTTTCTCCGTGTTCTGAACGGCTTTCCTTCCACCTACCAAAGTCCCGAACCGTGACTAGCAGAAGGCGGAGATCTCTATCTGTCCTGTCTGGTGCCCCATCTCCTTCCCAACGGTCCTCAGGCTGGGAGCCCTCATTGCCTCGAGCGAGGGTCCCACGGTGATGTAATCCTCCAGTATAGCCTGATTGGGAGGGACCGGTAAGAAGGGCATGCTCCTGCCCTCCTTGGGAAGGGATATGAGGAGGCCTCCTTTGATGGATCGTATCCTCACCACCATGTCCGCCATCTGATGGAGGAGGTTCCCAACGCCCCTCCTCCTAGACAGTTGGGAGAGGCCGTGGTTTGTCACCAGCCCAATGATCTCCTCCTCCCTTACCAGCTCCCTCACCTTCCTCAGGCCCCGGCGGAGAAGGTGGTAGGCCTCTTGGTACTCCACGTCCTCGTCTAGGAAGAGGTCTGGCAGACGGGAGAGGACCAGGAGGCCCGGTCCGGCCCTCACCTCGTCCTCCAAGGACTCTATGAGGAGAGCGGCCATCTGGTAGGCGGTGAAGGCTCGAGCGACCCTTATGCGAGTCAGCATATCCTGACGAGGCTTTCCATACCTCTTGGCGATGGAGGCGATGGTATAGGGGTTGATGGAGTTCCCGCCGTCCACGTAGACCACATCTCGGTCGAAGTCCAGGATATGGCGGACACAGAGCTGGAAGACCAGGTCGTGGACGAATCCGCTGCCGCTGTTGAGGAAGGTGAGCTTGGCGGGTTCGAAACCCCCCAGGAAGTCGTCCAACACCCTGTTCGAGGTGTACAACCTAGAGGGCCTCGCCTCCGCAGATATGGCCATTCTTCCTCCCCTATAGGTGGCAGGGTTCGTGGTCTACGACATCATGGAGGTATAAAGAGGGGAGCGGGGGAGGTGGGTAAAAGTGGAGTCAGCGCCTTCTCATCACAGCCACGGGCCTCCTCATGGCCCTCCTAATCCTCTCCTCATGCCTCTTCACGACAAGCTCCTGCACCAGGGAGCCGACCACGGCTATGCCCACGGCGGACAGGAAGCTGAGTTGGATGTCGCCGGTCAGGAGGAAGATGCCCACGCCAGCCAGGACGGCGCCCACCAGGGCGGTCACGTAGCTCATGAGCCTCTCCATGTAGTAGAATGTGATGGAGAATACCACCAGCATCACGAGGATTCCGACTACGACGGCATCATCGGGGCTCGCAAAATCCAACAGGCTTCGGTAGCTCACGTAGAGGGCGAGGGCCCCGGCCATCCCCGCCAGGGCGACCTCCACCAGCCAAGTGAAGATCATGCTGCCCAAGATCGCCCCTACAAGGGCGAGGGCCAGGGCGGCGACCCCAGGTATGATCAGGGCTCCGATGTTGTACCCGATGGTGGCTCCGATGATCACACCCACCAGGGTCATGAGGCGGCCCCAGATGGCCCTACCGAGGAAGCCGAGGGCGATGCCTACGCCCAGGTACACGTAGGAGGTTACGATCAGCGCAAAGGAGGGGATGGTGGGCGTGACTATCTCGACCAACTTGTTCCTCCGATGACGGGTGGAGGAGGGTTTGGCATTATACTTTTTCGGTGCCGCAGCTGCGCCAGCACGCTGACTCCCTACAGAACATCGTCCGCCCGGGCGGCAATCCTCTCCAAGGCGTCGTGGGTGGTCCCGCCCTGCAGGATGTGCTCCCTCACGTTCAGGTCGTCGTAGTGCATCACGTCGATAACGGTTGGTATCCTTATGGCGTCCCCTAGGACGGCCACGCACCTAGCGGGAATGGTGGAGATGATGTTCTCCCACATCGACCTGTCGGGGACTCCAGCTAGGGCGGAAGTGACATCGCTGGGCTCCTTCAAGGACATGATGAGCCTGTTCGCCAGCTGGCTTCGCACCTCGTCGTCGATCTTCGACGGTCGCTGGTCCACCAGGGCCAGGATGAGGTTGAACTTCCTCGTCTCCCGGGCAAGCTTGCTGAAGATGGTGTAGTTCGCGATCCCGGGATCCAGAAACTTGTGGGCCTCCTCCAGGAAGAGGATCAGCCGGGGAAACTCCTCGTTCTTCTCGGTGTAGAGGTCAAACAGTCGCCGGGCCATGACGTTGGCGACGAAGAGGTAGACCATCTGGTCTGTCCCGAAGTCCCCGAAGTCCAGGATGAGGGACTTGCCCGCACGGATGAGGCCGACCACGACGGGGAAGACATCCTTGCCCGTGGGACGGATGAAGGGCAACCGCTCGAGACGGCCCATCCTCCTCTTCAGGGCGTTCAGGACAGTGGGGTGGACCTTGGTCTCGTCGTACTCCTCCGGCTGGGCCCCTCGGATGGCGGCTATGAGGTCGGTTCTTCGCTGCCTGTTGATCTCGTATATGGCGTCGATCATGTTCTGGTTGAGGTCCTGGAGGGCGACTATGAGGTCTTCCGGCAGAATCTCCTCGGGGTTGATGAGGAAGGGCCTCGCCTCCTTGTTCTTCGGGTCCAGGGAGAGAACCTCCACCTTCTCGGGGAAGAAGAACTTCAGCCCCTCCGTCTTGTCTGTCCTGGAGTAGACGCCGTATTCACCGTGCATGTCGAATACGAGGACTGACCCCGCTCCGCGCGCGAGGATGCAACAGCAGACAAGCTTGTTCAGGATGCTCTTTCCCATCCCCGTCCTTCCGAAGATCGCGAAGGGTTTCTCCCTCAGCTTCTCGAAGTCCATGTGAACGTAGAAGTCCGACACCCCTCGAATGGTTCCCACGGGCGCGGACATTGAGGTCTTCTGGTAGATGAGCTCCACATCCTTCTCCAAGGCGTACCTGGTCTCTGAGAAGTAGGGAGGTATCGTCTCAGGCCCCGAGAGGCGTCCCGTGTCCTTGTCGATGAGCTGGATGGGCCTCAAGAGGGCCTTGGAGTAGAAGATGGGGCCACCGTAGCCCTCCTGGATCCCCGCTGGCATGATGGAGTCCCTCAGACGAGATCCGGCCAGCCTCTCCGCTATGTCCGAAGTCTCGTTGAGGATGTCATGAACGATGCAGAAGAAGTCGTACCGGCGTCCCTCCACGATGACAGGATAGCCTATCCTCAGGTCTTCAGGGTTCTCCAGCTCCAACTTGGCGGTGAGACCCTTCAGAACGGAGGCTGAGACGATCTCTCCGATTTTCATTTCAACTCCCTCGTAACCTTGTCCAGGTACTCGTGAAAGGCCCCCCTCCGTTCCCCCTCCATGCTCGTTAGGCCAGAGATGAGGAGGCCCAAGGGCAGGCCAAGGCCAAGCCCCTCCCTGATGATGGTGTCCTCATACATATCTCGCATCTGTCTCACGGTGACGGCGAAGCGGTGGGCCTCGAAGAGAGGATACGGATACCCTACGCAGAGGGGGGAGGAACAGTAGGCAGCTAGGTGGGAGAGGGCGAACTGCGGTGTCTCCTTATATGTGCCCACGTCGACGCGAAACCACTTGGGGGAGTCGGGATGCAGCCTGGAGAAGTAGACGTCGCCGTGGAGCAGCCCCTTCTGTCTCCGCTCGAAATCCTCCGGGACGCGGACAAAGGCCATGCCCTCCTCCTTCCGGAGAAGCTCCTCATCCGTCAGCCTGTGCCCGAAGGCGTGGGTCGCGGAGTCCTTGGATACCCCAACCAGGATGTGACCCATATCCTCGCACGCTTCGACCACCGCTCCGAGCCGGTCCGTATCCTTGGGAAAGGAGGCCAAGGTGCCGTCGAGGGCGATGACCAGCTCCTTCCCAGACTTGGCCGCCCTCAGGGCGACCTCGCTCTCGTAGTACTTTCTGAACTCGTTCACCATCTCCCTGTGCTGTTCCTTGGATCCCTTGGTGAACCGGAAGATGGAGGAGTACAGCCCGTCATCGGCGGGAAAATCCTCGGAAGTTGAGATGAGGAACGCCTTCTCCAGCTTGTCCAGGGACTTGACGTGATACCCCTTCGGTGTATGCTTGAAGTGCAAGGCGCCCACCTTGACCATGGCCAGCCATGTGGACGATACGTTCCAGAGGAAGGTGTAGGAGCCGTCCACCGCTATCAGGTCCCTTGGCGTCTGGGCCACCTCGAAGCCGGACAGGACTAGTGAGAACTCCTTCTCTTCACCATTCTGGTACTCGAGGATCCTCCTCAGCTCGAGGCGGAGTTCCTCCAGGACGTTCACGCCACCACCTCGGCCTTGGACTCCCCCTCCGGCGTCATGGTCACCCTGATTCTGCCGGGGAACTTCTCGGCGACCTCTCCGAGATGGGTGATGAGGATGACCTTCTCGAAGAACTCCCCCATCTTGAAGAGCTTGGAGACGAAGAGCTGCCGGGAACTCTCGGTGTCCAGGGAGCCCAGATCCCCCTCATCGATGAAGAGGGTCTTCATCCGCCCATAGGTCCTGCCCACCTGGGGCATGCTTGCCAGTTCCCTGGCGATGGCGAACCTCAAGGCAGCGTTTATCTGAGTCCTCTCTCCACCGCTGAACACGCCCACATCATGCCACTCGCCGTCGACCCCTTCGACTAGAATCCTGATCCCGTAGCCCCTGGCCTCCTCATGGGTTTCCAGCCTGACCCTCCGAAGACGCCCTCTGGTCAGGTCGTTCAGGTTCTTGGAGGCCTCGATCTCCAGCTCCGGCAACAGGCGGTTTATGGCATACATCACCACGCCCTTCCTGTGGAACACGCCCTCCCGCAAGATGGTATGAACCTCCGCCCTCTCCCGAAGCTGCTCTAGTCGAGACTCCACATCCTTGAGCCTGGCCTCGACACGTCCCATCTCCTCCAGCCTCTCCTGGGCGGCCCTCAGGCTGGCTTTTGCCTCAAACAGATGCTCCGCAGCCTCATCCCTCTCGGGTCTCAGCAGCTCGAGCTCTCTTCTGGCCTCCTCGTAGGCCTCCTCATCCCTTTCCAGCTTTGAGAGAAGCTGCGAGGACTCGCCGATTCTCGTCTTCAGCTCGTCCCGCTGAGCCTTCATCTCCTCAATAATCGCCTCCAGGTCTTCCAGCCGCTGAAGCTGCTCTCTGACCCGTGGAAGGGCATCCTCCTTCGCTTGAAGTTGGGCGAGGTCCTCACGCAAGGCGCCCAGCCTCATCTTCTCCTCCTCGCCATACCCCGTCTCCTCGATCCTGGCCTCCAGTTCCTCGCGCTCCCTTCTGAGTTCCTTCCTCTTCTCCTCCCACTCAGATCGCCTCTCAGCCAGCTCCTTCCGTACAGCCTCGATGCGATCCCTTATCTCGCTGTAGAGGAAGGCATCCCTGCTTATGCCTCTGGCCCGCCTCTTCACCTCGGAGAGAGCGTCCTGGGTCTCCTCCCGCTCGTTTCTGAGTAGCTCCACGAGCTCTGCCCTGTCGGAAAGCCATTTCAGCTCCTTCTCGATTCGTGCGACTCTCTCCTCGAGGGACCCCTCCTGCCTGAGGACGTCGAAGGCCTCCTCGATTCCCATGTCCGTGGATAGTCCCCTGAGCCTCGCCTCCTCTTCCCTCACCTTGGCGTCAAGGCCTTCGACCAAGGACCTGAAGCCTTCCTCCACATCCGCGGTCCTCACCTCCACGGAGGCTAGCTTCTCCGAGAGGATGGCAAAGCGTTGTCGCTTATCCATCAGAGCCTCTGCCTCAGATTCAAGGCTCTTGAGCTCTGCCACTTCCTTGGATAGGCTTTCGGCCCGAGCCTTCAGGTCAGGAAGCCCGCGGAGGGCTTCGCGCTTCTCCTTGAGCTTCTCCTCCAGTTCGGTGAGGGAGCTCTTGAGGCTCCCCAGGTCAGCCTTGGCTCTGATGTAGGTCTCGTGGTCCCTCTCCAGCCGCCTCAGCTCCTCCTCCCTAGCCGACACCCTGGCTTCCACCTCTTCAAGGGCCTGGTTGAAGGAGGCCACCCGCTCCTCCCACGAGCGAGCTTCTTCCGTCATCTTGGGCAGCTGTAGGACCTGCTCCTTCAGGACGGCCTGTTGTCCCTCAGCCTCGCGCGCCTCCCCCCTGATGACATCTAGCCGGCCCTTGGCAACCTCCGCAGCCTTCTCGAAGGTCTCCAGCCTGAACAGCTTCTGGAAGACCTCCAGCCTCTCCGAGGGTCTGTCGGCCCCCAGCTGTTTCATCTCCTCCTGGCGGACAAAGGTGGAGTTCCTGAAGCCATCATAGTCCAGGCCGATGATATCCTGGATGATGGTCTCGAGCTCCGGGATCGTGCCCCTGATGGGTTTCCCATCCCTCTTCAGCTCTAGGTAGGGAGAGCCCTTGGAAGTGAACCCCCTCTTCACCTCGAACTTGGAGCCGCCTTGATGGAAGGCTAGCCTGACGAATCCATCGTTCTGGCAAATCTCCGAGATCTTGATTCCCTGGATATCCGTTCTGGTCGTCCTCTTGTAGAGGGCGAAGGTGATAGCATCCAGGATGCTGGTCTTCCCGGCTCCTGTCGGGCCCGTGACGGCTGTCAGCTTCCCGGGAAAGGTGATGGGCGGGCTCGTCCTCTGAAGGTACCTCATGAAACCCTTCATCTCCACCTCCTGAACGACGAAGCCATGGTGGGGGCCCAGCCCAGGCTTCTCCGGGGCAGCCTCCCCTTCCTCCCTTACCTCCTTGGAAAATGACTCCAGGGTCTTCAATGCAGGACCTCCCTCAGGATGGTCTCGCCCTCCTTGAGGATGTCCTCCAGACGGTGATGGTCTCCGTAGTTGAGCTTCACGTACTCCTCAAAGAGCTTCAGGGGGTCGAGGGTGAACTCCGATAGGGAGATCTTCTCCCGCTCTCGATAGGTCAGGCCGACCTCGTAATGGAAGGCATCGGAGAGCCTGTCTGCGATGGCGGCCTCATCCAGAAGCTCCCGCTGGCCCTCCTCCAGGAGTATCTCCAGGCGGACGAGGGCGTCGCGAAAGTCTCTTTGAAGGGCCCCCAGGACCAGGGAACCCGGGTTGCCCCTGGTGGCGTCTACCTCCACCTTGATCATCGGGCGGGTAGGCAGGGGACGAAAGGACCAGTCGTCGGCCGGACGGTACGTGAGGAAGCCCTTGGGGTCCTCCATCTCCCCCCAGTCCACCCTCTCGGGCGCGCCCACGTAGACAACCTTGTCTCCGACGACCTGGTGAAGGTGTATGTGGCCAAAGATGGCGACCTCCACGCCCGGGGGTATCATGTCCAGGGTGAAGGAGAACTCCCCTGGGAGGACCTCCGGGTAGGCGGTGGACCTCACCCTTGCCCCCTCTACGTAGTAGTGTCCTAGCAGGAGGACGCGGTCCCCCCTCGCCTCATCGACCCTCTTCTTCATCCACTCCTTGAGCATCCGGCGGCCCAGCTCGAAGGTCTGCTCGCGGGGCACCTCCTCGCCGAGCTTCTCACGCACACGATCGGCGATGTGTTCCGGGTGCAGATAGGGGAGGATGAGGAAGGTGATGTTCTCGCCATCCACTGTCGCGTCCCTGACCGTCGGCTCCCTGAAGACCTTCACATGAGGATACCCCCTGAAGTCGTCCAAGGAGGTCCCTCGGCTCCAGAGCCTGGGTTGGTCGTGGTTTCCTGCCACCAGCCACGTCTCGATTCCCGCCTTACCCAGGGGCTCGATAACATCCTTGCGCACGAGCTCCCGAAAGGCCGGGCTGACATGGGTCCTATCGAAGAGGTCGCCCACGACGATGAAGAGGTCCAGTCGATGGGCGATGGCGTGCTCAGCAGCCCTCACGAAGTTCCTGTGAAGGTCCAGGGACCTTTCCGATATCCCCGTCTCCGGGTCGACTCTGAAACCGAAGTTTATCCCTTCGTGTACGTCACAGACCGCCAGGAGGCCGCCCATCTCGCCCTGTAACGGCTCCCCTATTATATGTGTGAGGGGGAGGTCTATGAAAGTGACGAAGGCCCTAGAATGGCCGGCTGAACCCAGACTGGGCCTGAGGACCAGGTGGAGGTCGTCCGGACGCGGTGGCCACGTTCCACCACGGGCCAAATCCCTTCCCCGCTTCCTGATGCCTGAGGAGCCGTCGCCATCCCCTCCGGCATCCTTTTCCCGAAGGAGTCTGATGCCCTCCTGTGATCAGGCCCACTGACTACCGGGGGGTCTACACCGATGGTAGGACCCTGTACACGGAGAACCTTGTTCCTGGGACTTCGGTCTATGGGGAGAGGCTCGTGAGGAAGGGCTCCCTGGAGTTCAGGGCTTGGAACCCGCGAAGGAGCAAGCTGGCGGCCCTCCTTCTCAAGGGGTTCCCCCAGTATCCCTTCGAGGAGGACTCCACGGTCCTCTACCTGGGGGCGGCCACGGGCACCACCGCCAGCCACATTTCGGACCTCGTGCCCCGAGGCGTCGTGTACTGCGTCGAGGTATCCCCGAAGACGTTCCAGAAACTCCTCATCCTGTCGGAACAGCGG
>JBHHZZ010000054.1:0-8948 GCA_046758325.1 Thermoplasmata archaeon
GAGCAACCCCTCTCCCTCGCCGTGTGGTAGGCCAAGAGTTGCAGGGCCACCACGTTCACCACCGGCGAGTATGTGGGCCTAACCCACGGCACCCTAAGGACACGGTCAACGTACTTCTCTATCTCATCATCGCCCTCGTATGCCACGGCTATCACTGGCGAGCCGCGGGCACTGACCTCTCCGATGTTGCCCACCATCTTCTCGTAGGTATGATCTCGAGGGACTATGGCCACCACGGGCGTGTCCTGGGTGAGGAGGGCCAGGGGCCCATGCTTCAGCTCTCCCGCCGGGTATCCTTCGGCGTGGATGTAGGATATCTCCTTCATCTTCAGGGCTCCCTCCAGGGCCATTGGGTAGTTGATGTTGCGGCCGATGAAGAACATGTCCCTGGACTGGGAGTAGTCTCGCGCCAGGTTCTCGATATCGGGAGCCGAATCGAGGACGGATTGAACGGCCCGGGGCAGTGTCCTGAGCCCGTCCGTCCACTTCCTGGCCTCGTCCATAGTCAGATTTTTCGTCGATATCCCCAGCCTGAGGGCCAGGATGTAGAGGGCCACCAGCTGTGCAGTGAAGGTCTTGGTGGCAGCCACACCGATCTCCAGCCCTGCCCGGGTATAGAGCACGTCATCCACCTCCCGAGAGAGGCTGCAGCCCATGTAGTTGGTGATGGCCAGGGTCCTGCAACCTCTCCGCCTGGCTTCCCGGGCGGCGCCAATGGTGTCGGCCGTCTCCCCACTCTGGCTTACGAGGACTACCAGGGGTTTCTCGTCAGAGGCGCGGGCGTACCTGTACTCGGAGGCCAGTTCCGCCGACGTAGGGATTTCGGCCATCTCTTCCAGTATGTACTTCCCCGCCAAGGCAGCGTGGAAGGAGGTGCCGCATGCTACGAGTTTGACGTGCATAGGTCCGTCATACAGGAGGTTTCTGGCTTCGAGATCGCTCAGGCGCCCGAGTAGGGTGGCGTGGAGGACTTCAGGCTGTTCGAAGATCTCCTTCAGCATGAAGTGCGGGAACCCGCCCTTTTCCGCATCCTCCAGGGTCCACGTGACCTCTTCAGGTCTGCGGCTGACGGGCGAGCCGTCGGGCGCCAGGATTCTCACCTCCGTGGGTTCGATTACCGCAATCTCCCCATCCATAATGTACAGCACCTTGTTGGTCTCCCGCAACAGGGCCGGGACGTCAGAGGCGAAGAGGTTTTCATCCGTCCCCAGGCCGATGACGAGAGGGCTGTCCCTCCGAGCCACCACCAGCTTGCCCGTCTCTTCGGCGTGAACCAGGGCGAAGGCGTATGCGCCCTGAATCCTAGGCAGGACGGACCTCAGCGCCTCCTCCAGGTTGCCCCTGTAGGCATCCTCCACCAGGTGCACCACGGTCTCCGTATCCGTCTGCGAGGTGAACTTGTGTCCCTTGTCCTCAAGCTCGGCCCTCAGAGCGGCGTAGTTCTCGATGATGCCATTATGGGCCAGGGCCATGACGCCCTCGCAGTCGAGGAAGGGGTGCGCGTTCTCCTTGCTAGGGGCTCCGTGGGTGGCCCAACGGGTGTGTCCCATGCCCACGGTACCGTCGAGATCCGGCAGTTTTCCTTCCAGTTCCCTGATCTCCCCCTTGTCCTTGTACACCTGGAGCTCATCATTGACGACGGCGATGCCCGCAGAGTCGTAGCCCCTATACTCCAGCCTCTTCAGTGACTCCAGGACAATGGGAAGGGCACGTCGATGGCCGCTGTAGCCCACGATGCCGCACATCTAGACCACCCTTGAGCCGTGGGGTACGTTTCCCCGAAGTACCGTACCCGATTCGGCCCTGCACCTGGCGCCTACAATGGTCCCAGGGATCGACTTCACGCCGCTACCCAGGATGGTGTCCTCTCCCAGGAAGGAGCCAACTAGGGGGAGACTGTGCCACTCCCCCTCCACCTGCGCCGAGGCGTCCTCGCTATGAGCCGAGAAGTGGGAGCCGGCCCTCACCCCCTTTCCCAGAACGCTGCGGGATACGTGGGCAAAGGGGCCCAGGGAGCAATCGTGCATGATGAGACTCTCCTCTATCACCGACGAGGGACCAACGGTGACGTTGTTACCTATGGATGTGGACGGGTAGATGGTCACATGGGGGCCGATATCGCATCCCTCCCCTATCGTGACGGGGCCGAGGACATAGGTGCCGGCCCTGACCACAGACCCCTCCCCTACGGAGACGGGCCCTCGGAGGACCACACCTTCCTCCACCTTCCCTGCCACTCGTTCCCCCATGGCCGCCACGGCAGCAGCGTTGACCCTGATGAGATCCCAGGGATACACGGCGTCGATCCACGTTCCCTGGGTGGGGATCGCCCTGACTTTCTTCTTCCGCACCAGCTGCTGCAGTATGCCCGGGATGTCGTAGATGCCCCGCTTCACGGACTCCTCACACCTGTCGATGAAGTCCTCCCCCAGGGCGTAGATGCCGGTGTTTATGAGGTTGCTGATGCGCTCTGCAGGCTTCTCCACGATGTCCCTGACCAATTCTCCCTTCAAGGTGACAACCCCGTACTTCGACGGCGTCTCGCTCTCGGTGATGACGATGGAGGGGACCGCTCCCTCCTCCAGGAGGTCCCTCACCGTCTGGGCGTCGATCACGTTGTCCCCTGGGAGGACCAGGAAGTCGTCGTGGAGCATCTCCTTGGCCTGAAGGAGGGCGTGGGCGGTCCCCAGTTGCTTGCTCTGAACCACGTACTCGATGCGGGCATCGAAACCTTTGCCCTCCTCAAAGTGGGTCATTATCCTCTCCTTTCGATAACCGACTACGAGGACGACATCTCGAAACCCGTTCTCGACCAGGGCCCGGACGACGTACTCAACGATGGGGCGATTGGCGACGGGGATCATCACCTTCGGCTCAGAGTAGGTGAAGGGCCCGAGCCGAGTCCCTTCGCCCGCCGCCAATATGACCGCCTTCAACTTCCCACCTTCTTGGAAACCCGTTCGCCTAACCGTCTCCATTGGTAGATTTACTTTTTCCCCTTGTTATCCTCTGCTGTTTTGGTGAAAGGGCAACCATCTCGTAGGGCACCTTCTCCTCGAGCCTCTCATTGGCGGCTTCAATGGCCGATATCACCTCTGCTGCCGAGTCCTCGGAAGTCAGCAAGAGGACGTCTAGACCCCTCTGGGCTGCCTCCAGAGAGGCGGCAACGGCGGCGAAGTCGAAGTCCGTCTGGATTCCCAGCTTCGTGGCCAGGACGGACCCTATCACATCGTTTGCCCCCACCTTGTCTTGCACATGGTCCTGAATCAACTTTCGGGCCTTCCGGAGGTCTATAACCTTCGTCCCGCCTTCCCTCGATCCAGGAATCCTTACGATGGTGATCTTCCCAGGCCTGAGGTCCACGATGCCCTCAAGCTCCACGATGGCTACGTCTTCCCCCCGTTTCGCCGAATGCAGCGACCTCCCCTGAGAGGATGACTCCCTGCCAGGGTAGGCCACCAAGTAGCCGTCCTCCATGAAGAGGCCCACCCGGTCGCCCTCCCGAACGCCCTCGCCAGCCCTGGCGGAGCATATGTCCAGAATCCTCATCTCCTGGTAGGACCTGTCGACGAACTCCCTGAGTTCCTTGAAGCGTTCGTGAAGGAGGCCGACGCCCTCTATGGTCGCAGTGTACACTCCTCCAACCCGATGGACGAGCCCCTCCACGTTCATGGACTTCAGGTAGTCGGAGACGCCCTGGACCGTCATCCCCATCTTCTCTGCGATTGTCCTCATGCGGCTATGGCGATGGGTCGTTATCTCCAACAGGATGAGGAGCTTGGTGGCCTCGCGGACGTCCCGGAGAATCCTCATTTGAGAAGGAGATGAGACCATTGATATGTAAACGTTGGCCGGCGGTCCTCTCCTCGCTATCTCGTGTCTCCGCTACTCCGCCTTCGGCTGCGTGGACGGCATCACTCATCCTGCTCCGACACATCCTTATCGAGGAGGGCCTCCACGGTTTCCAGGAGCTGTCTGAGAGAGCCCAAGAGGCCGGCGTCCTCCAGGTATTCGACATCCTGGCCATGCAGTGCTTCGAGCCGCTCAATGAGGTCGTGGATGGGGTACACCAGGTCCGTGAGGTCAGTCGTCACCTCCTCCTCATCGACCTCACGACCGATGGCGAGGGAGAATAGGTCCCTCTGAATCTTCCGGTGGGCCTCCCACCACTCCTCCATTCGCTGCTTGCGCGTGTCCAGGTTCTCCTTCCTTTCTTCCAGGACCGCCATCCGCTCCCGCAGTTCCTCATCTTGGTCCTTTCGCGTAATGGAGGTGTCAGGCAGGCTCCACAACCGGGAGAAGGTAAGAAGAGCACCGCCAGCATCACTGCAGAGGTTCTCCAGTCGGCCCCTTTGGGCCATCGCCTCCTGTAACCACACCTTCAGCTTCTCCCTTTCCCTGACGTCCCTCACCTTCTTGGACCTCTCGAGGCCTTCCACCCTTCGCAGGGCCCGTCTTATTCGATCGTCCCAAGCGTCGAGATCGCCCTGATAGCTCTTCCAGAGGGAACTCAACCACTGAAGGGAGGACTTGACACTTCTCTTCAGGTCCTCTGGAAGGTCACTAGCATCGGGCGTGTAGCCACAGTGGGGGCACTCCCCTGCTCCCAACTGGAGAGGACGACGACAAGCGGGGCATGGAAGTTCTTCGAGCTGATTCAAGATAATACCCTTACTCGCGGCAATCGCTGGAGAGAATCTCAGAGACGTTCTTGCCTCCCGACGGCCCAGGGGCTTCGACAACGACCATTACTGGCCGTTCAAACCTTGTGGCGGATATATAATTTTAGGAGACTTTTCCACTCGTGATAAGGTGGATTCCAGCCTCCATGCACTTCCCCGGTCCCCGAGCACTTATATCTTCGTGCCTCCAATACTCGGGGGTGAATCGGGAGTCCTTGGTCCTCGTGCTGGCCCTGGTGCTGGCCCTCCTCACGGCCTTCTCAGCTTTTTTCCTCGTGACTTTGCAGTCGAAGGAACCCACCGGCAGCCTGTTGTTGGAGTCTGTTAGCGAAGGCCTCGCGTTCCCTGTGAGCCTCGCCATGGCTCCCGATGGAAGATTCTTCTACAACGAGCTGCGTGATGGCGGGGTGCGGATCATCGAAGACGGCTTGCTGCTGGAGGAGCCCTTTGTTTCCCTGGAGGTGGTTCAACAGGCGGAGACTGGTCTACTTGGCCTCGCCCTTCATCCCGAGTTCTCCGTATCGCCTTACGTGTACCTCTACTACACCTATCAGGCAGGGGATGGTATCTACAACAGGATCTCGAGATTCAGAGATCTGGGAAACGCCGCTGGAACCGAGGAGATCGTATTGGACCGTGTTCCGGCCAATTCGAGGCATAATGGTGGCCGTCTGGCCTTCGGTCCGGACGGAAAGCTCTATGCCTCCGTGGGAGACACCTTGGAATCAGAGGAGGCACGGAACCCACACTCCCTCGCCGGCAAGATACTGAGGATGAATCCTGATGGATCCATACCCGAGGACAACCCATTTGAGGCCTCCTACACCTACCTGCTGGGCGTCAGGAACGTGTTCGGCATGGACTTCACTCCTGGCGGCACCCTTCTCTTTACCGAGAACGGTCCTTTCGGGAACGATGAGGTGAATAGGGGAAGGCCAGGTGCGGACTATGGATGGCCTGATGTTCAGGGCTTTGCAATGGATTCCTCCTATGAAGATCCTCTCCTGGTGTTCCCTGCCTCCGTAGCACCCACAGGTCTCGCCTTCTACACGGGAGGGGCTTTGGGGGAGGAGTATGCCAATGAGGCCTTCTTCGCCTCCTGGAACGATGGCGCTCTGAGGCGCATCATCGGAGATGTGGAGGGTGGCAGCGGTGCCTTCGAGGCTGAGATTGTGGTCGAGACAGAACCAGGAGGCATGCTAGACGTGATGAACGGTCCCGATGGCTACCTCTACGTCAGCCTGCGAGACAGGATTGCCAGAGTCATCATCAACCCGATGGCCTCGGAGGGTCAATCCACCCCGGGAACACCGGCATTCCTAGTCTCGGATCAGAACTCGGTGCTGACGAAGTTCTCAGAAGTCCAGCTTCTGTATCGTGCGGTCATAAGCCTGGTTGCCACCTCTGAGCCCGAGGGTCGTCTCCTGGCCTCACCGCTTCACAAATCTTAATAGGGAGGGGTAGAATGGCTTCACCGAACCAGGTTAGGCCGACCCCTTGGAGACGGGCCGGTGGCTTAGACTGGTCTAGAGCGCCCGGCTGATAAGTTCCCCGAACTTGGACACCGGGAGGTCGCCTGTTCGAATCAGGCCCGGCCCACTCCTTAATACGATTTTCGACCTGTCTGAGAGGGTCGCTGTCTGTGTCGCATGTCCGCACATATGTTGGATTTATTGTCACTTTTTGATACTCAATCCAAAATTAATAAGAGGGCCCGATCTCACCGTAGAAGATGTCAGATGAACCCCATAGTGGAGATGGGATATCCAAGGAGTCTCGAAGAAATCCTGCGCCGCCTTCTCCGAGTCCCCGGTCTGGAGGCTGTTACCGTCGCGAGGGAGAACGGACTAGTGGTGGCTCATCGGCTGCCAAAGGGGGCGGATGCAAAGAAGATGGCGGCCATGGCAGCAGCACTCTTCGGATCAGGCAGCAAGGTAGCGGAGGAGCTGGGCCGGGGGAATCTGAACCACTGCTGGCTTCAGTGTGAGCAAGGCAAGGTCCTCGCCCTTAGAACGCCAGGGCCCAACATACTCATAGCGCTCCTCTCCGAAAAGGCCAGCGTAGGCCTGGCACTCCTCGCCCTAGAGAGGGCCTCTGAGGAGATAGGGCATGCGTTGGAAACGCTCCTCAAACTGGAGATCCCGTGAGGTTTGCCGATCCCGGCCGTTCGCCAGAAGGAGGGCGAGCCAAGTCCTCAATAACTTATAATAGCTCACCCACCTAACCGGCGACCAATGGTGGTCGTGTCCCTCAGCTACAGCGACCTGGTAGGCCTCCTGGGCAAGGAGGTCCCCCTGAAGGAGCTCGAGAACGTGATCCCCATGATGGGGGCTGGCCATGAGGGCGTGGAGGACGAAGTCATCCGGATGGACATCTTCCCCAACAGGCCAGACATGTACTCCGTGGAGGGTGTCGCCCGGGCTCTGAGAGGTTTCCTAGGCATGGAGGAGGGGCTGCCGAGGTACAGCGCGAGGGTCAGCGGGTTCGACTTCCTCGTGGACGAGAACGTGAAGGATGTCAGGCCCTACGCGGTCGCGGGCCTCATCAAGGGACTTCGTCTGACGGAGGAGATGGTGGTATCCATCGTCGAGCTGCAGGAGAGGCTCCACACGGGTCTTGGCAGGAAAAGGAAGAAGGTTGCCATCGGCCTGCACGACTTTGACAAGGTGGAACCCCCCTTCCACTACAAGGCCTTCGGGCGCGAGGAGGTTAGCTTCGTACCCCTGGGTGAAACGGAGGAGATGAGCCTGGGTCGGATTCTGAGGGAGCACGAGAAGGGGAAGGAGTACGGATGGATACTGGAGGGGAAGGACCTCCTGCCGCTGATTCTGGACGTCAAGGACCGGGTACTCTCCTTTCCACCAGTCATCAACGGCGTTGTGACGGCCCTTACGCCTGAGACTGAGAACATCCTCGTGGACGTGACAGGCACGGACCTTCAGGCTGTAAAGAGTGCCCTCAACATCATCATGACGGCCATGGCGGAGCGAGGCGGTAAGATGTATTCTGTGACGATCATCTACCCGGAAGAGGCCATCGAGACCCCCGACTTGAGCCCGGTGAAGAGGAGGATCTCCCTCCAGAGGGCGAATGAGCTTCTCGGCCTAAACCTGCCCCCGTCCGAGGCCGTTTCCTGTCTTCGTAGGATGAGGCTGGACGCGAAGGCCGAGGGGGATCGCCTGGTGGTGAAGATTCCCGCCTACCGCACCGACATACTCCATGAGGTGGACCTCGTCGAGGACCTGGCTATCGGCTATGGCTTCTCGAGGCTTCTGCCCGAACTCCCTCGCTCTATGACCTTGGGCGAGGCATCCCGGTTGAACGAGTTCACCGAGGTTCTGAAGCAGGTGTTCATGGGCCACGGACTACAGGAGGTCAGGACTCTGACCCTCCAGGATTCCGGAGTTCCCTACAGGTCTTGGGAGAGTCCCCTAGGCCTCTTCAACCCCATCACGTCGGACCTGACCGTGGTCCGGTCCAGCCTCCTGCCATCCATCCTTGAGATTCTCCGGCTGAACCGCCATCGGGAGCTTCCCCAGAGGATCTTCGAGGTCGACGACGTGGTCAAGCTAGGCCGCAATCGTCGCCACGTCGCGGGGGCCCTGATCCATCCCAAGGCTAGCTTTACCGAGGTCAAGGGCCTCATTCAAGGGGTCCTGAGGGACCTGGGGCTTTCCGCTGATGTGGAGGAGGAGCAGGATGAGAACTTCCTGGAGGGAAGGTGCGCGTCCCCCATAGTCGATGGCAAGTCCCTGGGGCTGTTCGGTGAACTCAAGCCCGAGGTCATCACCGCCTACCAGCTGGGTTATCCGGTGACCGCCTTTGAACTCGACGCTAAGGCGATCTTCGACAAAGTTGAGGCAAAAGGAGCGTTCAGCCAAGAGTGGCCACCTAGGGGACGAAGACCCAGATAAAGGATTAATACTCAACCATCGATATGAAAAGACGCGCTGCGGTAGCTAAGCCCGGACAAAAGCGCCGGCCTTGAGAGCCGGTGGGCCGCAAGGCCCTCGGGAGTTCGAAACCTTTTCATGACGAGGTCGAAAGTCTCCCCCGCAGCGCTCAGATTTCTTCTCCTGGGCATCTCCTACGCTGACAAGGAGGAACGATGGGAACCTATGGCGACAAAAAACGGCTGCGTTTGCAGGGGGCTTCGAATAAGCCTATATAGCGAGCCGAGAATTCTCAGTACGAGCGTGGGTAGCCAAGCTTGGTCAACGGCGCAGCGTTGAGGGCGCTGTCCTTAGTGGTTCCCAGGTTCAAATC
>JBHHZZ010000055.1:0-8204 GCA_046758325.1 Thermoplasmata archaeon
CGAGTTTTGGTACCGAGAGTCCCAGATCGGCCCTCACCCTCAGGTCACACCAAATCACTGAGTCATGGTCCTCGAGGGGAACCCAGGTATCCATCCCCATCATCAAGGCTTGAAGGCCTGGCACAACGTGCACACCAAACTTAATACAAGGGGTGGGGTTAAACGCATCGTGAGAGAACTACTCCTTGAGGCAGCCGAGGCAGCCTCCAAGGCTATTCAATCAGTGGACAGGGATGAATGGGGCATACAGGTGGGAATGGGAGCTGATGGGTCGCCCACGGCCTTGGTGGACAGGGTATCGGAGGAGGCCATCAAGGAGGTCCTCGATGAAGCCGACCTTGAGTTGAACTTCCTGAGCGAGGAGTCGGAACTTGAGGATTGGGGGAGCGAGTGGACCATCGTGGTGGACCCGGTGGACGGTACTCACAACGCCCTGAGCGGGTTTCCCAACTACTCCGTCTCGCTGGCCATCTGCAAGGACGACCTCCTAGGCGCCAAGAGTGCAGTCGTCAGAGACCTGATAACCGGGTGGACCTACGAGGCCGAAAGGGGCGAGGGAGCGTGGCTTAACGGCCGGAGGATCAGGGTCTCGCCTTACACTCAGGAGAATTCCCTCTTCGTCATCTACCTGGGGAACCGCGCCCACAAGAAGGCTTTCGAGCTGGCCGGTCTGTCTCGAAGGGTCAGGAATCTGGGGGCTGCCTCTCTGGACATGTGCATGGTAGCCGCAGGCGCGGCTGACCTCTACTACATGAACAGCAGCGCCAAGAACCTGGAGCTTAGGATAACGGATGTTGCAGCAAGCAGTCTCATCGTCCGAGAAGCTGGAGGAGAGGTTTATGGCCTAGAAGGCAATCCCCTGAACATGCCTCTGGACCCGGTACATCGATCCAACCTGTTCGCCCTCGGGGACAAAGGACTCCTAGAGGTGGTCTTGTGAGGTTTGGTGTGACTGCAAACCCCAAGTCCACGAAGGCCGTTAAGACGACCCAGAGGGTCATCGACATCCTGAGAAAGGAGCACAAGGTCCTCATCGAGGAGGACCTGGCGGCAGTCCTCGGTGAGGACGGAGCTGCCCTGGATGAGATGAGCATCGACCTTCTGGTGACCGTGGGAGGGGACGGGACCATTCTCAGGGCACTGCAGAAGGGCGACCTCCAGGTCCTGGGGGTCAACATCAGTCGTGTCGGCTTTCTGACAGAGGTGAGCGTCGACGAGCTGGAAGGGGCCCTTCAGGACCTGTCCCGGGGGAAGTTCATCATAGATGAGAGAATCAAGCTGAAGGTCGAGGTCGGCGGGAAGCGGTTCCCGGATTGTACCAACGAGGCTGTGATCCACACGGCCAACCTCGCGAAGGTGAGGAGATTCAAGGTATCGGTGGATGGGGAGGTGGTGTCCCGGGTGGAGGGCGACGGAATCATAGTGGCAACTCCGACGGGCTCCACAGCCTACTCTATGTCCGCCGGAGGACCCGTCGTCGACCCCAGGGTCAGAGCGTTCGTCATCACCGCCCTGGCCCCCTTCCGTCAGACCCTGCGACCCACGGTGGTCCCTGCAGAGGGCAGTATAGAGGTAGAGCTGATCGGGCCTGGGGCCTGCGTCATGGTTCTCGATGGCCAGTACGAGGAGAGGCTTCGAGGAAAGGAGAAAGTCAGCTTCACCATCTCCGAGAAAAGGGCCCGCTTCGTGCGCTTCGCCAGAACCTTCTATAGCCGAGTGAACGAGAAACTGACGGAGGGCCTCAGCCTTTGAGGCAGAGGGTTAGGTCCATCCGGAGGGAGACCCTGGAGATGATTCTGGAGGCCTCTAGGGGGAGCTACCCCAACGAGTTCGGGGCCATGCTGAGGGCCGAGGGGGAAGCCGTGTCCGAAATCCTCCTCCTTCCCGGCACCATAGCTGGACAATCCCATGCCATCTTCCAGTTGCACATGATGCCCATCGACTTCAGTGTCGTGGGTACCGTCCACTCTCATCCTGGGCCTGATGCCAGACCATCCCCGGAGGACCTCGAGTTCTTCCAGAGGATTGGATACATACACATCATCGCAGCGTACCCTTTCGACGAGGGCTCGTGGAGGGCCTGGGGCCGGGATGGCAATCCCTATCCCCTCGAGGTAGTGGACTGAACCCTGGTGTAGAACTCCTCCAGTCGATCCACCACTTTCTCCACTGTGAACGCGTCCTCCACCTTGCGGCGGCCCCTACGGCCCATCTTCTTCATCCTGGAGGCATCCGAGAGGAGCACCCGGATCTTGGCTGCCAGGTCCTCAGAGTTCATCGGCTCCGCCAGGAGGCCCTCCACCCCATCGGCTATGACCTCCCTCACGCCAGGGACATCGGAGACCACCACGGGCTTCGCGCTGGCCATGGCCTCCAGGGCCGCGATGCCGAAGGCCTCCAGCCTCGAGACTGAGGGCAGCACAAAGAGGTCGCAGGCAGCATAGTAGGCGGGCAGCTCCTCGGAGGAGATTCGGCCCGCAAAGACCACCCTCCCCTCCAGGCCCAGATAAGACACTAGCCTCTCAAGCTCGGGGACGTAGTCCCCACTTCCCACGATGAGGAGCCGGGCTTCGACCTGCCTGAGGGCCTGGAGGAGATACTCGATGCCCTTGTGGCGGACGAGGCGGCCCACAAAGAGAACCAAGGGTTCCCCCGTCTCGAGACCGTGCCTCTCCCTCACATCCTCACCAAGGACCTTGGGATTGAACCTGTGCACGTCCACCGCGTTCGGGATGACGGCGGGGTCCAGCCTCCAGACGCTCCTAGAAGTTGCCGCATAGGTACGGGTCGTGGCGATCACCCCCGATGCCTGCCTCATGGTGTAGGCCTCGAAAGTTCTGCGGTATAAGCCCGTGATGAGGGGGCCGAAGGGGCCTGGAATCTCCAGATCACAGTGATACGTCACGACGAGAGGCACTCCTGTCCTGCCGGAGGCCTTGGCCGCGAAATAAGAGGTCACAGGAGGCGGCGAGTGAGAGTGGTAAAGGTCACCAGGAATCCCCACCAGCTCCTCATCCAGACTCGGAGTTATGGGGGCCCTGAAGAGAGTCAGGAGGACCTTGGACCTGCGGACCGTCACTCCCACAACCTCATCCCTTGATGGTAGCGACCCGTGTCGGCTGGTCACCACGGTTACCTCATGTCCCCTCCTGCTCAGCTCCAGCGAGATATCCTTCACGTGAGACTCCACGCCGCCGACGTGGGGATGGAAATAAGGGCATATCTGTACGACTCTCATGATCAGTAAATCCTACTGCGGGGGGCGACGTTGCCTCTCACCAGGGCCCCGGGACCTATGGAGGTATCCTCGCCTATGACGGTGCCCACGTCGATGGAGACGTTGATCCCCGTCTTGACCCTGTCCCCCATGATCACGCCCAGCTTCCTGAGCCCGGTATCCAGCCTCCTTCCCTTCACCATGACGGGAATCGTCCCGCCGTCCAGTCGCAGATTCGCCACCTTGGTGCCGGACCCGAGGTTGCAGCCCTCGCCTATGATGCTGTCCCCCACATAGTTGTGGTGGGGAATGTGGCTGTTTCTCATGACGATGGTGTTCTTAACCTCGCAGGCATTGCCAACCTTGCAGCCCTCGGCGACATAGGTGGAGGGCCTGATGTAGCAGTTGGGCCCCACGACACTACCTCCATCGATGTACACCGGGCCCTCGATGTAGGACCCCGTTCTCACCGTCGATCCCTCGGCCACCTTCACCGGCCCCTTGAGGACGGCTCCATCCTCCACTTCTCCCTCCACATGCCCCTTCAGGTCTCGCAGGAGGACCTCGTTGGCCTTCAAGAGGTCCCAAGGGTAACCCACGTCAAGCCAGGGCCCCTTCAGCTCGTGCGCCACGACCTCTTCTTCCTTCAGCAAGAGCTTCAGGGTGTCAGTGATCTCATACTCCCCCCTAGGAGACTTGGGTGTCTGCTTGATGAGTTCAAAAATGGCGTCGTTAAAGACGTAGATTCCCGCGTTGACCCAAGGGCTGACGGGCCTTGTCGGCTTCTCCTCGATGGCCGCTACGCGATCGTCCTCCACCACGACGGAGCCGAAGAGTTCAGGTCTATCCTCCTTGGCCACGGCCATCACGATATCGTCTCCTCTCCCGTGCCGCTTGATCATCTCCTGGAGGTCCGCTCCGTCGAAGATCACGTCGCCGTTGAGACAGAGGAATCTGGAGCCAACATGTCCCTCCGCCAGGGCGACGGCGGCAGCGGTACCCTCCAACGCCTCCTGCTCCACGTAGTCCAGGGAGATGTCGAGGTTCTCCCCGTGGCCGAAATGCTCCTTCAGCCTCCTGCCCCTCCAGCCTATAAGGACGATGGCGGAGGAAATGGGGGCGGATTTCAGCCTGTGGAGTACGTGCTCTAGGAAGGGTTTGCCCGCCACGGGCAGGAGGGGCTTCGGGCAGTTTGCGGTGAGGGGGCGCATCCTGGTCCCCTCCCCAGCAGCCAGCAAGAAAGCCTTCATGAGATCGCCTTGGAAACCTTCGAATGGAGCCTGGCGTATATCTCCCTTGCTCTCTCCTCCTCCCGGGCCTCTACCGTGATCCTCACCTTGGGTTCGGTTCCAGAAGGCCTCACCAGGGCCCAGGCATCGCCGAACTCCAGCCTCCAGCCGTCCAGTCGCGTCACCTCTTGAGCGTCCATGGCCGCGATGCCACCCTCCAGGCCTCCTCTCACATCCTTAGCTGGAACGTAGGAAAGGGAGTCCCTGATGATGGGATATTCGGGGATTTCCCTCACGAGCTCCCCCAACGTCCCTCGTCGAAGGATGGAGCACAGGTAGGCAGCGGCGTAGATGCCATCCGGGCATAGGGCGAAGTCTGGAAATACCCAGGTCCCGGAGGGCTCTCCTCCCAGGTCAGCCTCCTCTTCAACAATGGTTTCGGCTACGAAGACGTCCCCGACTTTCGTGCGGATCACGCTGCCCCGTCCCAGGACATCCTCCAGGATCATTGAGGCATCGACGGGGGCAACGACTTTCTTCGCCCCAGAGGCTCGGGCGAAGAGTATCAGGAGCTTCTCCGGCTTGACAACGCGTCCCTCCTCGTCCACCGCCACCATGCGGTCCCCGTCCCCATCGTAGGCGATGCCGATGTCGTATTTCGAGCGGAGTACCGCCTTCTTCAACGTCCTCAAGGCCTCTTCAGTGGGTTCGGCACCTCTCGCCGGAAAGGAGCCATCGGGCTGGCAGTTTATGGCCGCTAGCTGGCAGCCCATCTCTCCCAACACGAAGGGCGCAAGCAGGCTTGCGGCGCCGTTACCGCAGTCAACGACCACCTTGACGTCTGAGGACTCCACCGCCGAGAGCACCTTCTCCTTGTGCTCCCTCAAAGCCCCCTCGTACGGATAGAGCCTTCCGACCTCCCTCCAGTTGCTGTGGGAGGGACTTGCGTCCATAGCCTCCTCCACCTTCGACCTAAGATCCTCATCAAAGGCCATGCCCGAGGAGCTCCACAGCTTGAGGCCGTTGTACTCCGGGGGATTGTGAGAGGCCGTTAAGATGCAGCCACAGTCGAATCCCGCGGCCACATGGGCCACCGTCGGGGTCGTGACCATTCCGCAGTCATGCACCTGAGTTCCCGCTGAGGCCAGGCCTGCCATCAGGGCCTCCTGCAAGGCTCTCCCGGTCCTCCTGACGTCTCGGCCCACCACGACCTCCTGGAAGAGGGAACCGAGGGCCGAGCCCACCTTCATGAAGAGCGACTCGTGAACGTCCTCCGGGTAGCGTCCGCGAATGCCAGAGGTCCCGAAGAGCTTCACGGTGTTGTATAATTCGAGGGGATAAAGCTTTCTTCGTTGGAGGGGGAGGACGTCGTAGGCGGTCACAAGGAGGCTGAAAGGAGGTTTTGGCATGCCAATCCGCGTCTGGGCTGCGTAAAGTTTAATAACCGACATCAGCATAGGCCGTCGGCCTCAGCACTGGCCGGGTGTAAGGAGGGTAGAGAGTGGTAATGGAACCTATAAGTGCGGAAAGGGCTATCGAGATTGCACGTCAGAAGGGGTTGTTACCGGGAAAGGTAAAGGGCACCAACGGAATCCAGTTCACCAAGGGCAATAACGAGCGCTTGGAGGTCATCTCGTGGATCGAGTTCAGGGATCTCCTAGAGAGGCGAGGCCTCCAGGTGTACGAGAGCGGCGGCTGGATGAAGATAATGAAGAAGAAATAGAGCCAGCCCGCTGATCACAGGTCCTCCTCAGCTCTGATCTGAGCCTCTATAGCGGCCTCTAGCAGTTTCGCCTCCTCCTCGGTGCCGTTGTAGCACTGAAGGACCAATTCCTTGGTGTACAGCTTGAGGAGGTACCTGTACCACCTCTTGTGCGTGACGCTCTCCCTCTCATAGTCCGGGTGCCCCTTGTTTATGTAGACGATGTGTTGATCGGACACATACCTGGAGCGCCAGGAGACACCGTCAGTCACGAACTCCGGAAGGGGCAGTCCCACCAGGCGCCTTCTCTTGGGATAGCCGTCCCCTCCGTTACCCTTGGAAGGTGGCCTCTTTGCGATGACTGGCGATGCCCGCTTCTTGGGCGGACTCGTGATGAAGAGGGAGTCTGGCCGGCTCCTGGCAATCCTGAAGATGTCCAGGTGGGGCAGCTCGCGGCACACCCTCTCCAGGTCTCCCCGAAGCTTCTTAAGCATACGTCGCAGGCCGATCTTCTCCCGCTGAGCGTCCTGGATACGTATCATGCTGCTGAGCTCGTCCTCTATCCCCTTGAGGGCCTCCACGAAGGCGTGGTACTTCTCATCCTGAAGGAACTGCCCCCGGTGGGGCCCCGACAGGGTGGCGCCATCGAACCTGACCCAGCCCTGAATCCTCCTCATGTTCCACGGAGGGCACTGGAACTCGTCTATCTCCTTGATGTTCTTGTATACTCGCGTAGCTCCCGAACCCTCCTCCTTGGCCCTCAGCACCGGGACCGCCGCGCTGGCATCCTCCCGCTCTAGGACGTAGAGTTCCAGGTGAACAGGACCGAACTTCGTGGGTAGGGAAGACCTGGGAAAGAGGGCGCCATCGAAGGCCCTTTCCTTCGGGATGACCTCGTAGACCTTACGCCGGTCCACTACACGGACTGTTAGACCCTTCTCCAGCAGCCTGCCCCAGAGCTCCTCCTCGATGGCCTTCTTGACCTTGGGACCGTTCCACAGCCTGGGGTTCAGCAGCTTCTTGATGGTGATGGCGGTGCCGGGCTCCCTCCTCTCCGTATCCGACCTCTCTATCCTGGCCGTCAGGGTCTCCCCATCCATTGTCATCACGTATGTGGGAGACTTGGCCTTCTTGCGAAGTCCATACTCCTTGGCCAGGTTGGGGTAGCCTGCATAATCAGTCTTCGTCTCGATGGTCATCTGCCGGCCGATGGTCCTGAAGCCGAAGAGGCCCACGGCGAACTCTCCCTGGGCTCCCTTGTAGTCCTCGATCTTTCCCTTGAAGGAATTGGCGACCCGGGTGATCACTCCCTTCAGGTCCGGGATGCCCTCTTCATCCGGCACGAAGCCGCGGCCATGGTCTTTGATCATGATGTAGGAACTCTGGCCCCGCCCCACGATTCTGACTTCGATGGGTCCCCTGTTCCTGTAGCCCGGCGGATACTCATCTATGGCGTTCTCCACCTGCTCCAGGAGGGCCTTCCAGGGGCCCTGGCTGTCGGCAAGGAACTTGATGGCGGCTATCCTGTCCCCTATGTCGGCCTGAACCTCAACACCGGCAGCCTCAGGTAGCTGCCGGGGACCCCGAAGGGCATCGAGGACCCTTCGAAAGGCTCGCCGTAATCCGGAGAGGGCTCTGCCCTTGTTCTTCGAACGGGACTCCACCGCAACATAACGGGTCCTGGAGACCGTTTATAGGTAGCGACACTGCTATCAAAAGAGATTTTAGGCACCCTTCGGGGCCTGAGCCTCCTCAGTGGGTGTGAAGAAGGTGAATTTCACGCCGCAGCTTGGGCAGTAACACACCTCGTATCGGTAGGTCTTCCCTCGAACCTCCGCCTCTTCGCCGGATACCGGATCGTTCTCCTCCCCTCTACAGATCGGACAGCGCGCCATCAAAGGGTTTACGCTTGAGGCCATATTAATCCCTTCCGAGGTGGTTGCGAAGATTAAAGAACCGTTGACAGGTTTACTGGATGAGCGGCGGTAGCCAAGCCAGGTCAACGGCGCTAGATTCAGGGTCTAGTCCCGTAGGGGTTCCCAGGTTCGAATCCTGG
>JBHHZZ010000056.1:0-7906 GCA_046758325.1 Thermoplasmata archaeon
GGAGGAGGGAAAGGTTCAGGAGGAATCGCGATGGAGATCAAGATCAATGCCCCCGATGTATTTCCGAAACTGGACGACTTCCTGAAGCATATGAGGAACGCTCGAGTGGAGTTTCTCGAGGCCATCAAGTCCCTCATTGAGGCACGGATAGACCAGCTGAAGGGAAAGAAGGGGGCAAGGCTGAAGCGGATAGAGGTCAAGTAGGCGGCGGCAGGTCCCCGGCCCGCACGACCATCTCCTAGGGTCGCTCCACAGCCCAAGGCATACGTTTTCTGCTCCGCGAGAGGTGGAGGTTGCCGACAGCTCGTCTCTGACCTGCCAGACCTTGCAGAGCATGTTGCGATCCTCAAACTTCTCATTCCTGACCACCTGGCCTCCCCCGTCCCAGGAGGAGGGCTTCCAGCTTGCTGAAGGTCCAGGGAAGGAGAAGGGTGACGGCGAGGCCCAGCGTTACGTGAAAGGCGAGAACCAGAAGAGGGTCCGAAAGCCACCAGCTCACGGCATAGAGGCCCGCTAAGGCGGGTCCGCCGACTAGGAGGCGGATGATGACCGACCTCGCCCCGCTGGGACGCTCCATGCCCACCCACTCAGCCTCCAGCAGATAGCCCACGGTGATCCCCATCAACACCCCCCAGATCCTAGTGATGTCTTGGCCCGCAACGTACAGTGCGCCCGCGAAGAGGGAAGGCAGGAGGATCGCCATCGAAAGCTTGGCCCTGAGGTCCAGGGATCGCCAGAACCCAGCGCGGTAGACGGCAAAGCCGACGACCGAGGCGATGAATCCAAAGGCAATGCCACCCAGGACGTCACCGATGAAATGGACGCCAAGGTAGACGCGGGAGAGGGCCACGAGGACGATGAGGGTGGTGGCCGTGGGGACCCAGAAACCGCGGAGACTGAAGGCAGCGGTGGACCAGAAGACAGTGGACTGCTGGGCATGGCCGCTGGGGAAGCCGTTGCCCGCTGCATAGGTCCTGTGCAACTCCGACGGCGGCCTGGACATGTCGAAGAGGAGCTTGAGGAGGCCGTTGACGGCGGCACTCGATAGGAGGACCACGCCCAGGAGGAGGCCCACCCGTTTGTCCCAGAGCCAGTAGATCAGGAGGGTGACGGCCAGCAGGAATAGGGTGCTGCCTGTGGACGTGATGACCAGGAAGAGGACATCCAGGAGGGGGGAGGAGAGTTCCTGAAGGGCCTTGATGGGACCGTCCGAGAAAAGGAAGTCCGCCATCCAGCGGCTCAAGGGATCGGAGCCTTTTAACCTCCTCCCTCCCCGTTTCAGCTCCTCGACCGCATCAGGATGCTCTCCAGGCAGTAGACGGTGAGCTTGCGACGGTCGCACATATGCTGCACCTCACAGCGACCACAGAGGCGGGGCAGGGCAGTACGGTCGATGTCCAGGGTCCCCTCCTCCGCGTGCATGTCATAGAGGAGCTTGAGGTACTTGCCCACGGCTATCCTCGGGACCTCGTCCTTCCTGGCGAGGCCGAACCACTCGTAGAGGCCACGATCCCCCTTGGAGGAGTTGCAGCGCTTGCACGCCACGACGGCGTTGTCGCCTATGTCAGGTCCACCCCTGCTGGCCGGAATGAGGTGGTCGGTGCTCAACCCCTCAGTGGACTCGCAGTAGATGCACCTGTCCTTCGCCTCCCTCTCCTTGACGTACTCCCGGATGGAGCCAGACCAGCTGATCTTTCCCGCTTGAAGCCGCTTGAACCTGTTCATGATGAAGCCATAGTTCCTGTCGTAGCCTGCGGACTTGGCGATGAGCTTGGCGTACTGCCAGTAGAGAAGGTCCCTCACATTCCTGACAGCACCAGGAGGCATCGCGAGGCAAATGGCGTCAAGGTCGAAATATCTTGTGGGCCCCCGGAGGTCTGACAGGGGTCATCGTCCACAGCAGGCATCTAGGGATGTCAATTTCTCTATTTTGAGCAGTTTGTCCATTTTGAGAACCAGGAACGACCATCTGTATCGCAAGTTTTATAGGTGGAGATTCATTGCAGCCATGTCCTTGTCAGGGACGGATGGGATGTGACGGGATGTTACCAAGTGTTGAGTCAAAGAACTACCTGCAAGCCTATGTAATCTGGATCGCGGCCCTCCTCATGCTCGGCTCCTTTCTGTACGCCCTACCATCGGCCAAGGCCCAGAGCGCCGGGATCTTCGAGGGACCTCACAGCGATCAGGGACTAGATACGAACGGCAACAGCCTCTTCGATTTTCTTGAGCTGAACGTAAGTGTGAATGTTACCAGCGCCGGGTCATTCCGCATCGTGGGCAATCTCTACGATGAATCCGGGTTTCAGTGGATAACATCCAACTCTACCTCCGTCACCCTGTCGGGCGGCCTGCAGAACGTCATCCTCCGCTTCGAAGGGATCGACCTCGGCTCCTCCTCGATCGATGGTCCCTACAATATCTCCCTGACACTAGAGAACGATGCCTTCGCATTTCAGGACTCCGACACCCACATAACAAACCCGTACAACGCCACGGACTTCGAGAGGGGCCCCATCATCTTTGTCCCACCCCACACCGATTGGGGACTGGACACCGATGGCAACGGCAAGTACAACTTCCTCCAGGTAAACGTCTCCGTCAACACGACGGAACCGGGCTACTACATGATCTTCGGGATCCTGGGGTCGATGGGCTGGAAGGTGCGGCTGGTGAACCTCACAGCTGGAGACCACATCATCCAGCTGAACTTCAGCGGGATCGGTATCTTCGTCTCGGGGAGTAACGGCCCGTACACCGTCTTCCTGATGGCCAGCAGCCTCACCTTCGGGGAGGAGCCCGAGTTCGGGGCAACGGGATCCCATACAACCATGTCCTACAACTTCACAGACTTCGAGTTCGGCACCATTGCGGAACTCAACGGAAACGTCTACGACGCCAGCACCTCCCTGGAACTGTCGGGGGTCCAAGTCTGGCTTGCCAACAGTACCCACGGATGGGTGATACAGACGGAGACGAACGAGACCGGGTCCTACACCATCTCAGCCTTCGAGGGAGATTTCGTCCTGATGGTGTCTGAGGACGGCTTTCAGGACGTGGCGGTCCCCGTCACCATCTCAGGAACGACCAGTCAGGACGTCAGCCTGGACGCGCAGCAGGCCTCGGTGATGAACCTCTCCTTGGAGTTTTCCGCCTGGGATAGCGTGAGCATGGACTTCGAGGGATTGATGTATGCGGATAACCAGAGCCAGCGGTTCATGATCGACCAGTTCGTCGGCAATGGGGACCTCTTCGTCGACCAGCAGGAGTCCCAGCTGTGGCTCGAGCTGTTTACGCAGTTCTTCGAGCCCATCAACGACACGAAGGACGTGTTCGAGGTAGACGGCAGCATATTCGATCTGGTGGACGGCACATGGAACTTCGATATAGTGATTACCGGCGAGGTTACCTCCACAGAGCCTATGATCATGATCCAGAACGGGTCCTATGTCGCCGCGAGCCTCATACCGAACATCCCCGTCCACAACGTCACCTTCAACGTCACCTACGATACCGAGAACGAGACGTGGATCAACACCCTGACCTTCCCCTCCCAGTGGGTTCTCCAGGACTATCAGGACGTGAACGGCGTCAAGATCACTGGCCTCAACGAGAACACCGTCACCGTGGACCCCGAGCTGCGGCCCACGGGCGAACCCGAGTGGGCCTTCGTGCAGCTCAACGTCACAACGGACACCACGCCCCCCAACGTGACGGACGTCTGGGCATCCCCGGACCCCCAAGAGGTCTTCGAGGACGTGACCATAAGCGCCAACATTACGGAGAACTCGCGGCTGGTAGGGGTGAGCGTCAACATAACCGACCCGGCGGGAACCGTCTTAGGCAACTTCACCATGACCTCGGTGGACAAAGACCCCTACACGTACACATCCTCCTTCGACCAGCTGGGCCTCTTCAACTTCACCGTATGGGCTGAGGACGACTCCGGCTTCGTCGACTCCCTGGCGGGCAACTTCACCGTCCATGACACCACGTCTCCCGTCCCCGGAACGCCCACAGCGGAGCCGAGCCCCCAGGAGGTAGGGCAGACGGTGCAGTTCTCCACAGAGGTGACGGACAACTTCATGGTGGACGCCGTCACAATAGCCGTATACGACCCCGATGGCAACCTCGTGGGCAACTTCACCATGACGCTCGTCGACGGGAACTATACCTATTCTGACAGCTTCAACGAGCTCGGGACGTTCTCCTACACCATCTGGGCAACCGACACATCGGGCAACTACGCCTCGATAGCGGGCGAATTCGTTGTCCAGGACAGCACGCCTCCTGTGGCCGATGCTGGAGAGGCGATAGCCGCCACCATCGGCGACGAGGTCACCCTCGACGCCTCAGGGTCAACAGACAACCACAGGATCGTCAACTACACATGGACCTTCCAGGTGGGCGACCAGACCGTCACCCTCTACGGGAGCAAACCCAAGTACACCTTCACGGAGTCCGGCACTTACACCATCACCCTGACGGTCCAGGACGAAGCGGGCAACATAGACACCACCACGGTCACCGTCACCATCGAGCCGGAGTTGCTGCTGCCCACGAACGTCATCATCATAGGAGGCGTTGCCGCCGTCATCATCGGCCTGGGAGCAGTCTACTACCTGATGCGAAGAAGAGGTCCGAAGCCTCCCCAGGTGCTGGAGTAGCCCCCTTCAGATTTTTTGACACCCTGTGATAAGAGGGAGGTACCCATTAAATAGCCACGAGACCGACGAGGCCCTCATGACCCCGGAGCTCGCCATCTGCTCCATCTGCGGTCACGAGTTGACCGAGGAGCAGATCATGGAGAGCAGGACCGTGGAGGTCAAGGCCTCCGGAAAGGTCATCAACCTCTGCCCCAGGTGCCACGAGGCCATGGGTAAGGACGTTGAGGACGACTTCCTGGAGTTTCTCCTCTCCGTTTGAGGCCCGCTGAGGGGCCTCAGGGGAACACGACGGACAGGTCCAGGCTGAGGGTGGGCCAGACCAGCTTCACGGTGTAGTCGCTACCCGACAGGACCACGTACACGTCACCCAGGGTGGACTTGTAGCGGTTCGATGGCCGACCCCGGCTGTCGGAATCATCAGGTTTTGGACAGAGGAGCCCTTCGTTCAGGAGGGCCCTGACCTTGCGGTAGCATGCCCTCACGCCCAGACCGCAAGCCTCCGCTATCTCCCTGACCGTCAGGAAGTCCTTCGCCGTAGCCTTCATGATCCTCACGTTGACCTCGTCCAGCAAGGCAGTGAGGAATCTGGGGAACCCTTCGACATCTGGGACCTCCTCGCTCGGATCAGCCTCCCCCGCTTCGTTCCCCTTCGTCTCGTCCAAGACTACGCCTCCGCGGGTTGCGCCCTATTCGACCTGGTCGGAACCATATAATCGTGTCGGCCCGGGTATCAGGTCTGAAATCTGGAAATACAGTTGTACACTCTACGCCGCCATCCTTGGACGTCCATACAGTAAGTAGTTCTAAAACTTTATATCAGTCCCGGGAATATCTCACATGCATCACAATCGTTTGCGTGGACGGCTGGCTGGTGGATGGATGGAGCTGCAAGGGGGAGAGCTAGGGGGACTCCGTATCCTGGACGGCTCCCTGGAGAGGGAAATCTACAGCCTGGACCAGGCCGAGGTGCCGGAGGAGCTTCGAGGCATCTTCGTCACGTCATTGCCCGAGCTTGTCGTTCAGCCACGGAGTGAGGAGGAGATCCTCAGGGTTTTGAGGTACGCGTATGACCACGATCTCCCGGTGGTCCCTCGAGGCGCGGCCTCCTCAGCCTACGGTGGCGCCGTCCCGGCCAGGGGAGGAATCGTCCTAGACCTCTCCCTCATGAGGACCATTCTCGCCTTCGACCAGGACGCCGCCGTCGTGGTGGTGGAGCCAGGGGTGAGATGGGCGGACCTGGACGAGTTCCTGCAGAGGAATGGCTACGCGCTGATGTCTCACCCCACGAGCTGGTTCTCCACGATAGCCGGATGGCTCAGCACGGGGGGATATGGCCTCTACAGCCTGAGCTCTGGCCCCTTCTCCTCCCAGGTGGAGTGGATAAGGGTGGTGGACTTCCAGGGCGTGAGGACCATCCGCCAGGATGAGGAGGAGTTCAAGCACTACGTCCACACGGAGGGCCAGATGGGCGTACTGTCCCAGCTAGCCCTCAGGGTCCGCCCGAGACCTGAGACACAGCAGCCTCTCCTCTTCACCCTCGACTCGGCCCGTGGAGCCCTGGAGCTGGCCGTCGAGATAGCATCCCGCTACCGACCCGTTCACATCACCTACTACGACCCGGCCCGCCTCGGGGAGTTCAACGAGCTCCAGGGACGGGAGGTGCTGGAGAGGGCCCACAGCATCCTCGTCGTCATGGAGGACGAGGCCCAGGCCAAGGCCGTGGCATCCTTCGCGTCGGAGAGGGCGAGCAGAGCGGAGCACTACAGGGCTTCCTTCCTCTGGGAGCACCGCCTCTTTCCCATGCATGTGAAGAAACTGGGTCCCGGTCTCCTAGGGACGGAGCTGCTGATGGCTCCCTCTTCCATACCCGCCTACTTGGAGAGGGCCCACAAGCTCGCCTCCAGGTTCGGCGTGTCCGTGGCGAACGAGGCCCACTTCGCCAGCCCGGAGGAGGCTCTCCTCATACCCTCCTTCCTCACGGACCAGAGGAGGTTCGACCTCTACCTTCCCCACCTGGCCCTGGTGATGCTCCTGACGAAGGCAGGCATCCGCCTGGGCGGTAAGGCCTACGGAATCGGCCTCTGGAACCGACCATTCCTGGGAAGCATGTACCCGAGGCGTGAGGTGGCCGTCCTCAGGAGGTACAAGAGGCGGGTGGACCCCAAGGGGCTCCTCAACCCTGGGAAAGCCTTCGATGCCTCCTCCGGGGCCTTCCTCAGGCCCTGGATGATTTCTCCATATCTCCTCCCTCCCCTCATCCTGAGAACAGTGGGACGCCTGCTGGGCAAGTCCGACGATAGGATGCCGGAGGCGGACGTCCCGCAAGTCCTCCAGGAGGACCTGAGATCCGCGGCCGAATGCGCCCACTGCGGGGCCTGCATCACCGTGTGCCCCGCCTACCTGGCCGACAGGACGGAACTGGTCACGGCCCGGGGCAAGCTGCTGGCCATGGAGAGGATGCTTGGAGGGGAGGAGCTAGCGAAGGAGGAGGCCCTCAAGCTCTTCGACTGCATCCACTGTGACGCCTGCACCAATGTGTGTCAGAGCGGCATCGATCTGGTGCCCATGTGGGATCGGTTGGAGACTCTGGTGGCCGAGCGTCACGGCAAGCCCTTGGACCAGATAGAGGACTTTGCGGAGAGGGTGGAGAGGGAGGAGGAGTACCACGAGCTGGTCCGCAAGGGCCTCGCGTACCCCCTGCAGACCCCGCCAGGAGGCTTCAAGCGTGTATAGGAGGTACGAGATAGAGACCAAGAGGGCGCCCCTGGCCGACGGCTCCCCCGGCCGCTTTCTCGTGCTCCGCGACGACGGCTGCATCAACTGCGGTGCCTGCGTCAACGCCTGCGTCTACGGCGTCCATCTGAAAGATGAGGGAGATCCAAGGCTCATGGCGACCCCCAGCAGCCTGCTGTGCGTGGGCTGCTTCCGATGCGTCATGGAGTGCCCCGTCGGCGTCCTCGACATCGACGTGCACCCCGAGTTCAAGGCCTTTGGGGACGGCTACATCCGGCCCAGGATCGTGGAGGGGATATGGGATGAGGCGGAGGCCGGGCGCATCCCGGTGTCTGGAGCGGGGTACCGTGGCCCCTTCGTGCAGCCGGGCTTCGACTCCATATGGACCGACATGTCCGAGATCGTGCGGCCCACCAGGGACGGCATCCACGGAAGGGAGTACATCTCCACCGCGGTGGACATCGGCAGGAAGCCTCCCTTCCTCGACCTGGACGACGGGACGGAGA
>JBHHZZ010000057.1:0-7043 GCA_046758325.1 Thermoplasmata archaeon
GAGGAGCTGGGCAAGCACATGGGCCCCGGACTCGGTGGCCTCCTCAACGCCTCCTTCGGCAATGCTACGGAAATCATCATAGCCATCGCGGCCCTGCGGGCCGGCCTCGTCCGCCTGGTGCAGGCGAGCATAACGGGCTCCATCATAGGCAACATCCTCCTCATCCTGGGCCTCAGCATGCTCGCCGGCGGCCTCAGGCACAAGAAGCAGAGCTTCGAGAGGCAGACGGCCACTACGAGGTCCACCATGCTCGCCCTGGCCACGATAGGCCTTGTGATGCCGTCCCTCCTCCTGCTGTCTTCCGGGGAGAACATCCCCAGCGACGCCATCACCTCCATGAGCCTCTGGATATCCGTCCTCCTGCTCGTAGCGTACGGAGGGGGCCTTCTGTTCAGCCTCCACACCCATAGGCACATCTTCAACCCCCGGGGTGAGGAAGAGGAGCCCGAGTGGTCAAAGGGTTACGCCATCCTCGTACTGGCGGGAGCCACAGCCCTCATAGCCATCCTGAGCGAGGTCCTCATCAAGGCGGTGGAGGCCTCCATCGAGACCCTTGGCCTGAACGAGCTCTTCCTGGGGGTCATCGTCATAGCGGTGATCGGGAACGCGGCGGAGCACAGCAGCGCGGTCATGATGGCCTGGAAGAACAGGATGAACCTGAGCGTGGGGATCGCGGCCAGCAGCAGCACCCAGATCGCTCTCTTCGCGGCTCCCATCCTCGTCTTCGCCTCCATACTCATCGGCAACCCGATGACCCTGGCGTTCGAGCTGTTCGAGCTCATAGCCATCGGCTTGTCGGTGGCCATCGTCAGCACTGTGGCCAGCGACGGGGAGAGCAACTGGTTCGAGGGCCTCATGCTCCTCATCGTCTACACCATCGTCGCGGTAGGCTTCTTCTACCTCCCTTAACGGCTTGCGTGTAGGGAGCGGAGCCTATGACAGACCCGCCTCCTCCCCAGAACGCCGACCGTCGACTCATCGCGGGGGCGGTGGCGGGAAACCTCTCTGCTCAGGATTCTGAGCGTAGGCATAGCGGTGGTCTTCTCGCTCAAGCGGGAAGATCTTTCCCGATATCCAGCCCGCTATACCGCCTATGACCGCGCCAACGGCGCCTAGGATGAAGGATGCGATTATGAGAACAAGTCCTATGGCTACGATAAGGGTCCTGCCGAGGGCCTCTCCGAAGGCCTGTGCAATCCCAGGAATCCCCTCGGAGTAGTCTCCACCGGAGCCGGAAGAGATTCCCGCAGCGAAGAGCAGAATGCCGATTATCAGGAGCGGTACGAACAGGAGAACGAAGCCGAGAATGGCTCCCCCCTTGCCCCTTCTGGTGATGAAACCCCCTATGAAGATGGCCCCCAGGGCAATCATGCCCGCCTGTTCAGTCGTGTACGCCTGAGGGCCGTAGGAAAAGGTGAAGAAGAGGATAGCAACCGCTACGAGAAAACCCAGGAATCCCCATCCCCTTCCCTTCTTTCTGGGGGCGTACATCGCCGGTCCGGGATACACCACATGAGGCAGGATTTTCAGTCCTATTTGTAGGCTGCGCTCCCCTTATCATCGGCGGCCGTTTTTCGACTGCGCACCCACACGTCACAGCGCTCCCCGAACCACCAGACGGCCATGATCATCCGAACACCTCGGGACCCCTCTGGTTTCCTCGTCGGAGCCCGAAGGGTTAAGGCACCATGAGATCATTGGCCAGCGTTGGAGCTATACATCGACGCCTCTTCCCTCCCAACGGAGAGAGGCCCCCCGACCACCCTATGTGTCCTCCTCCTGAAGGACAGGGACACCCAGGTCCTCACGGAGGAGGCACCTCCTTCGAGGAACGAGCTGGAGGCGAAGTACTTCGCGCTGGAGAAGGGGCTGAAGACCCTTGCGTCCCGCGGTACAAAGGTCTCGCACATCAGGGTCTACACCGACTGCTGGATGCTCGTCAACCAGCTCGAGGGCAAGTATGAGGTGAAGGACCCAGGCTTTCGTCATCACAAGCGGCTCGTGGAGGATCTGATGGCGAAGCTCGGTAGCGTGGAAATCCGCTACATTCCGAAGAATGAGAACCTGGCTCACGTGGCGGACAAAGACATCTCCTGAGGAGAAATGGGCTGAAGAGGCAGCCCTCGGAGGACGGCGAGACTTTTAAGGTCTGACGGGTTTTGCCCGACGGTCATGCTCCACGAAACCCTCGTCATGTGGCTCCACCTCCTAGCGGCGGTGATATGGGTGGGCGGCATGGCCTTTCTGGCCTTCGTCCTGGGACCCTACGGAAGGAGACTTCCGGACGAGCAGAGGGCGGACCTCTTTCGGAATGTGGGCCGCCGGTTCAGCCGTATCAGCTGGCCTCTCATAGCCATCCTCATATTCACAGGGCCTCTGAGTCTCTACCTGCGGGGTGTACCGCCCGCGGAGGCTCTCGGCCCGCTCTTCCTTTCCACCTCTTACGGTCAGAGCGTCCTGGTGAAGACGATCCTGTTCACTCTCATCATCACTCTCAGCGCGGTTCACGACTTCTGGATCGGTCCAAGGGTCCACCGCCTCTTGGCCTCCCTCAGAGGACTCCCCGAGGAGGAGAGGGAGGCCCTTCGGGGGCAGGCGCATAAGATGAGGAGGGCGGCCTCCTACATCGGGAGGGTCAACTTCATCCTGGGCCTGGCGGTCCTTTACTTCGCTGCCAGTCTGGCGGTTTAGGCAGCGTTGCGGGCCTTCAAGACACCCTTCATGCCACGCCGGAGGAAAAGGGGCCATGCTGCCTTTTACGCCTCATCGTGCGGGTCTAGCCCAGACTCTCTGTCTTTCAAGGCAGGGAGAGATTACCTCGACAATCCTATGGCGCGGGAAGTCAGGGTCCGCATATTCGCATCGCCGCCCCTTTCCAAATGGGAGCGAGCCAAGCGTCAAGCGACTCGATACCGGAGAAAGCGTGTTGCCTAGGCCTTCAACAATTCTTTCCTGGCCAGGACCCTCTCTATGTCCATCTTCGCTCCCAAACCGGTAAAGATCTCCAGGGCCTGATTGAGAGGCTCGCTGGCCCCCTCTCTGTCGCCCTTCTGCTGGTGCATCACTCCCAGTTCGTAGAGCGTCCTTCCGAGTTCGTAGGTCCGACCAGCCTTCCTCCATTTCTGAATGCTCTTCTGGAACAGCTCTCCTGCGGCGTCCCAATCGTTTTGGTGAGAGGCGAAGAGGCCCTGGGCCCTGTCGCTGTATGCGTAGGCCCATTCTTCATCTATCCCATCCACTATCTCTGCAAGCTCGTCAAGATACTCCGTCGCTCTCCCAGCCTTCTCGGTTCTGAGGGCGAGCTCTGCGAGTAGCGACAGGGGAAGGACCAACTGTGTAACATAGTCGATGTGATCGCCCGCCTTCTTTGATATGTCGTATGCCGTCTTGAGGTGCTTCTCCGCTTCATCATACTCCCCCTTCTCCATGTACAGCCCTCCCAGGCTCACATATGGAGTGACGAAGCTTGCCTCTCCGAAGTCCTCTGCGTTCAGGAGAGCAGCCTTCAGGTACTCCTCGCTCTCGGCCCACTTTCCCTGGTACAGAGACACAAGTCCCAGGGTTACCAATGGATAGACAACCCCATGAAGCATGCACTTCACCGGCGAACCCTGAAGGGAGTCTGCGAGCTCGACGGCCTTCTCCCACGATCCCTCCGGAAGGTAGCCTTCCAGGGCAAGGCCAGCCTGTATGCATTCTCTATATGCAGGGTAGCCCACCTTCCTCACGTAATCCATGCCATCCAGGTAGGCCTCGATGGCTTTCTGGGAATCGCCCTTGATCGTTGCGTAGGCAACCCCGACGTGCACGAAGGCACGTGAAGTCGCGTCGAAACAGTCGTGCTCAGTGCCGATATCCAACGCTTTCTGGAGGTATTCGAAGGACCTTTCCTTCTCGCTTGTGGGGAGGAGAAGGGCTAGGGTCTCGTAGGCCAGGGCCTCGACCTCGTGTGCGCCTAACTCCTCTGCCAGCTTCAGAGACTTCTCACACATCGCGACTGCCGTTGAGAGGTTCTCACCGGTGCGCCAGAGCAAGCGTGCGATATCGTGGTAGAGGCTTGCTAGTTCTGCGCTCTCGGGTTCCCTCTCCAGAACCTCCTTCGCCTTGTTGTAAAACCGCAGCGCCTTCTTCCCCTCATACTTGGCCATGAAGTAGGTGTATCCAACCTTCCGGTAGATGTCCCCCAATCTCACCATTTCTCCTAGGCCTTCGAAGATCTCCAACGCCTTCATCCAGTGCCCCAGGGCCGTGTCGGCCTGTCCCGTGTAAGATGCGGCATTCCCCGATGCTTCCAACACTTGAGCTCTGAGGGAGGCATCGCTTTCCTGATCCTCCATCAGTTCTAGGGCGGCGTCGAAGTGCCTCATGGCCTCCTCGTAGGCGTGAAGACCCGATGCTTTCTCCCCAGCCTGAATGGAGTACTCGAGGGCCTTCTTCAGATCGTTCCCCAGAACGAAGTGATAGGCCAATGCCCCAACGTGCCTCTCCAGTCTGTCTTCGTAATACCTCTCGATGGTCTGTCCAGTCTTCAGGTGGTACCTTCTTCTCCTTATGAGGCTGAGCTCGTCGTAGAGCACGTCTCTGACCTGCGAGTCGGCGAAGATGAAGATGGATCGACCGGGCATGAGCTGTTTTTCCCGGATGAGGCGAGCCTTCAGGGCGCATTCCAGTGAATTCAACAACTGATCTTCATCGATTCCGGTGACCTGCTGCAGGAGTCCGAAACTGAATTCCTCTCCTATGACCGATGCCACGGCCAATACGTGGTTGCACTCCTCGTCCAACCGATTCAGTCTCTGTCTGACTACGGCCCTGACGCTTGACGGAATCCGAATCTCGGAGATGGACTTTCTGTCCCAACCCTCCCCACTCTTGAAGATGTCGCCCTCTTCGACCAACGACCTCAGGACCTCCTCCACGAAGAAGGGGTTGCCGCCAGTCCTCTCGTATATCAGGTCGCGTAATTCCTGGCTCACCTCCGCCTCTCCGAAGGTCTCCCCGATCATCCTGGCCACCTTGGCCGCATCGAGTCTCTGCAGGCTGACCCGGTTCAGCAGCCGCTCGCGGTTCAGGTCAAACAGCAGTTCGGAGAGGGGGGAACTCTCCTCCAACTCCACGTCCCTGTACGCACCCAGGATCAACAGAAACCTTCCCGGGACGTTCTGAGCCACGTAGTGGAGGAGTTCAAGGGACGCCGGGTCGGCCCAGTTCAGGTCGTCCAGAAAGAGTGCGAGAGGTGACTCCTTGGACAAGCTGATGAGGAGACGCGTCACAGCCTCGAAGAGGCGAAGGCGCTCCTGATCGGGTCGCCCCACTGTAACTGAGGGCACAGGACCGATCTTCTCGGTTACCTCGGGGACAAGCTTGGCGAGATCGTTGGCGTAGTCTCCGCTCACCTTGTAGAGGAGCTGGGGTGGAGCCTCCCGAACGAAGTCCCTCAGGATCTCCATCCAAGGGGCATAGGGCGCCATTCCTTCCCTCTCGAAACACCTGCCCGATAGCCAGGTGGCCCCTCGGAGACTGGCGTAGGTTTTCAGCTCTTCAGCTAACCTGGTCTTCCCGATGCCTGCCTCTCCGGCCAGAAACACGACGCTACCCTCCCCCCGAAGGGCGCTGTCAAGGAACACCTTCAGCGTCTCCAACTCATTCTCTCTACCTATGAGAGGCAGGGCCTTTCGCGGCTCGGGGGTAGGAGCCCGTCTCCTAGTCGGTGCCTCCCTCTGCACGGGCCGCCTCTCCTGCCTTCCTTCCCTCCCTACGACGCTCTCTTCCACCTGCCTCAGGGCCTGAATCACATCCGAAGCCGAGTAGTAGCGACTGGCAGGATCTTTCATCAAGAGTCGTAGGATGACCTCTTCAAGCCCCTCAGGAATGTCCGGGTTGATCCTCGACGGAGCCATCGGGGTGTCATGAATGTGGCCGTAGATGACCTTCAGACTGTCCTCCTGCTGAAAAGGCGGGCTGCCGGTGGCCATCTCATACAGGACGGCTCCCAGGGAGTAGAGATCGGATCTCGCATCCGATTCCTTTCCCAAGGCGTTCTCTGGAGACATGTAGGCTGGGGTGCCCACCATCGTCCCGCTCGGTGTCACGCGAGGCTTGTCCAGGGCTCTGGCCAGACCAAAGTCCATCAGTTTGGCCGTGCCCTCCTTGGTCACCATGATGTTCTCAGGCTTGATGTCCCTGTGAAGCACGCCCTTTGAATGCGCATAGTCCAGGGCGCGGCAGATATCCACAGCAATGCTGAGAAGGGGCTGGATATCCAGGCCCCTATCGGATTGATCCTCGATGAGTCCTCGCAAGCTGGGGCCATCGATATACTCCATTACCAGGAAGTAACGACCCTCCTCCTTACCGATGTCGTAGGTGGACACTATGTTGGAGTGTGTAAGTCTGGCAGCGGACTGAGCCTCCCTCATGAAGCGAGCGTAGGCCTCTTCATCAATCCCCTCGCCCTTCAACACCTTTATGGCGACAACGCGGTCGAGGGCGGTGTCCAGGGCCTTGTAGACCACGCCCTTTCCGCCCTCTCCCAGCTTCTTCAGGATGGCGTACCTTCCGTTCTGAAGAGAGCTCCGCTTGTCCCCTTTCTCCATGCCTGCCGCCCCGTGAGGATATGCGGAAGCGAGAATAATAAACCTTCCGACGGAGTGGGTGTGTGCCCTCATACTTGGCAATGTGTGGGACATCTGGTCCGGCACATAGGGAAACTACATGTCCTTCAGTTATCGGAGAAGTGCCGACCTCTACTGAATACACGCCATCCTTGTCGGCCGTCGTTTCAAAACGCCTCCAGCCGTTCCTCAAGGATCCGAGGTTAGGTGATCAGGGACCGGATCTTCTTGCTTGTGGGATTTCTTCTTCTTGAATAACTTGTCCAACAATCTGATGTAGTTCCTCACCTGGGCTTCCTCCAAGCCCTCTCGCCAGAGGTCATCCTCGATTCGTGACACTGCTCTTCCTCAGCTTTTCGTGGAGTTTTCTTAGCTCCACCAAGTCCCCTATCAGCTCCATGTAAGAGTTCAGCACCTCGAGGCTCTCCT
>JBHHZZ010000058.1:0-6977 GCA_046758325.1 Thermoplasmata archaeon
TGCCTTGATCCGCGGGGTGGAACTCGAACACTTCATGTCCTATGAGCACGCCTACGTGCCCCTCTCCCAGGGCCTGAATCTCATCCTGGGGCCCAACGGTGCGGGGAAGTCCAGCATCCTCCTGGCCATATCCCTGGTCCTGGGTCAGAGCCACACTGAAAGGTCCAAGCGCCTGGCCGACCTCATAAGGTGGGGTCGGGAGGAGGCCCGCATCACCCTCGAGCTCGAGAACAAGAACTCGGAGGGCCGCCGACTCTTCCCCCATAGGAAGGGGGCGACGGTCGCCATCACGAGGCGCCTTCGGGCCCGGGGCGACTACGCCTACTACCTGGACGGCAGGCCCATCACCAAGGGGGAGGTCCAGGAGGCCCTCTCCGACCTGGGCATCTACCCGGACAACATGCTCATCATCATGCACCAGCTGATGGTCCACCGCTTCGCCTCCGTATCGCCCCAGGAAAAGCTGGCCATGCTGGAGGAGGCCGTGGGCTTCCGGGAGTACAGGAAGGAGGTTACGGAGGCCTTGGACAGACTCAAGAGGGCCAGCGAGGAGGAGAGGACCCTCCATGCCATTCTGGAGAGCACTAGGGAGAGCTATGAGTACTGGAGGCGGGAGTACGAGAAGTACCAGCGGAAGGTGGCCCTGGAGGAGAGGATGGGGCAGCTAGAGGCGGCGCTGGCCTGGACGAGGGTGGCTCAGAGGGAGGCCTCCGTGTCGAGACTGGAGGAGCGATCCAGATCGCTATCTGAGGAACTGGAGGGAATGGAGAGTCAACGCAGTGCCGTGCGAGAAAAGCTGCAGAGGGACGAGGCCGCGCTTGTGGGCATAAAGGAGGAGAGGCGTCGACTGGAGGGACAGCGAGTGGGCGTGGCCAAGGCCATCGGGAGGGTCGAGGTCGGAAGGTTGTGGCGTGAGGCCCTTGGCAAGGATGGCAAGCGGCTGTCCGGGGATGTGGAAGAACTAGCGGGAGGCGGCGAGGACTTGGAGGAGCTCCTGGCCGAGGAGGAGAGATTGGATGAGGGGCTCCGAGGCTTGGAGGCGGAGATGGAGGCGGTCCTCGATGACGTCATCGACGGGAAGGTGGAAGATAGGGCCCTGAGGTTCCAGGCCCGTTTCCTAGCTGAGGAGCTGGAGCGTGTGGAGAGGGCTCTGAGGGCGGAGAGAGAGGAGGTTGCCGCCCTCATGGAGGAGGCGGAGAAGCTGGGTGCTAGGTGTCCTCCCAGGCGGGTTGCTGAGATCAAGGCCGAGATGGCCGATGTGAAAGAGGACATGGCTCCCCTGGTCCACCTCTCGGAGGAAGTGGAGAAGGTCTACGCCGGATACGCTGAGTCCTTCGAGGGCCTTCAGGAGAGGGCGGAAACCATCGCCCAGCACCGTAAGATTCTGGAGGAGGAACTCAGCAAGAGGATGAAAAGGTGGAAGGAGGCCCTTCGAGCCTTCCTGCGGGACCTGGAACGGGACTTCAACCAGCTCCTTCAGGAGGCTGAGGGCAAGGGGGAGGTAAGGCTGCGGGTTGGCAGGGATGTGGAGAAGGCAGGACTGGACATCCGCGTAGGCTTCCGTCGACAGAAGCCCTTGCCTCTGGAAAGCTTCGCCCAGAGCGGAGGTGAGCGCAGCATCGCCCTGACCGCTTTCCTGCTGGCCCTGCAGCGGCGCATCACCTCTCCCTTCCGAGCCATCGATGAGTTCGATGTCCACCTCGACCCTAGAAACAGGGAGGTGATTGCGGGGATGATTATGGCGGGAGCCAAGGATATGGGCGAAGTGCAGTACGTGGCCATTACCCCGGGGCCTGTTGGGCCTCCAGAGGACGTCAACGTCATCGTCGTCCAGAGCGTGGCCGGCGACTCCAAGGTGGGGAGGCTGACCTGATGGCCCTCCGGGACAGCCGCAGGGAACTGCAGCATATCCTCGATGCTTGCAGGGGCGTGGAAGAGAGGAGGACGAATCCCTTCCTCCTGGACGTATCCCAAGCCCTTCGAGTCGTCTCCAGCCACTTTCCTTCCTGGGAATCTGTGGAGGACCTCTACCTGGATGCGAGAGTGCTCAACGCCATATCCCGGGTGCTGCAGCTTCAGGAGGCTCGCCTGAGATACGAGGCAGGCCTCTTCTTCGCGGATCCTGATGCCGTCGCCGACAAGGCTCGCCGAATGGCTACAAGAAGCCTGGCTGGCATCTTTCTGAGCGCGTGGCATCCCGTGGTGGAGCTCCAACAGGTTACAGAGGGCGTTATGCAGCGGGCGATGACCTACTGGGAGGAGATAAGGCCTCGAGAGGTGGAGGAGGTGGAGCCTGCGGGTGAGCCCATTGAGTATAGGGAGGAGGACCTGGCGGCCATGGGCATCCTGTCCAAGGAGGGCTTTCTGAAGGATCTGGGCGATCTGTGGGAGGAGCTCAAGGCCTCAGGACCCCAGGACTACTGGAGCTTCGTGAGGAGGGGTGACTTCCAGGAGATGGTAGGGCGCGCGTACGGCGTCAGCTTCCTGGTGAGCTACGGCTACGCGGAGGTGGTGGAGGAGGACGGCCGGTGGATGCTGAGTCCCAATCAGAGAAGGAGGGGACGCAGGGAGGCCGTCAGCCTAGCCGTGGCGATCTCCAAGGAGGTGGGAGATGGTTGAAGCGGTTCCCATGGAGAAGGTCAGGAGGGCCGCTCACCTCATTCTCTTCAAGAGGGGCAGGAAGCCTGGGGCCCGCGACTGGGAGCTCAGGACCAGCCTTGGGAAGAACTATCCGGTGGTCATCGCCCGTCTTCGAGATCTTCTCAAGGAGGTGGACCTCGACGTCAAGGAGGTCTTGGAACCGAGTTCCTTCGGGGAGGAGGGGGGCCGGCGCTACGTCGCTGTCATGAGGGGCAGGATGAGTCCACGGGATGCCAAGCTGTGTGGGTGGAGAATCGACAACCTGGCGGCCCTGGCTGCAGCCCTGGCCTTCCTCCTCGCCAAGGAGGGAAGGGCACCGCGGGAGGACGTGGAGGCGCTGCTGAGGGAACGCATCGGTCGATGGAGGGCGGCCTCCCTGGTGGAGACCTTCGTCAGGACCGGCTACCTGATGGAGGACGATGAGGGCTTCCTCTCCTTGGGTTGGAGGACCTACGCGGAGGTTGACCTTCAAGAGCTGATGGCAAAGCTCCTCGCGGCCCCGGCTGTGACACGGGAAGAGGCTGAGTGAGAACACTGCCTGAATCTCCCCAAAAAAATGGAAGGAGGAAGGTGGGCTATAGCGGCTCACACTTCCATGGGTGGCTGGGCACCCCCAGGCCATCGGGTCTCTCCGCCCAGAACTTGAAGTTGTAGCTGCCCTGGGCGTTAAGGCCTATCTCCACCAGGAAACCGTCGACGGAAGTGCCTCCAGTGGCCACCACGGTGTCAGAGAAGGCCATCGTCAGGGTCCAGTCCGCCGGGTTCGAGCTGCCCTCATCCGCGGCGCTGACCATCCCGTAGTAGTAGAGGACCTGCAGCGCCTGGCTGCTCGAAGCTATCGGTCCCGCTGAGGCGTTCGTCCCCGGGTCGATGAGTTCCTCGTAGCCCTGAGGATCCCTCATACGGATTTCCCTGAGGACCACCTGCCAGTGGGCTGTATCGCCGAGGGTCGCCTCCACATCGGAGACCGAGGTTCCCTCAACGAAATAGGACCCGTTGGGGGCCAGCAGGGGACCATGCCACCCGATGTAGTAGATCAAGGTCTTGGAGGTGACCCTCTCCTCGGCGCCGCATTGGGCGTACACCGTTATCTCGTCGAAGCCTATGCCGTCTCCGTTGCGCACCTCGAACCTCAGGACGGCGGGTGCGGGCCTGTTGGCATTGTTTTTCATTGTCGCCACCACCTGGAAGACGTCGCCAGCGGAGGCGTTCTCGGGAACCCCGTCCACCGTCAGATGGATGGCTGGGTTTATGGTGGGTAGATCCCTCGTGATGACAGGGCTCAGGTAGGATGAGATCAGCCCGTAGGCTGTTGACGTGAGGAAGACTAGGACCAGGATGAGCACCGTCTTTGACCTCATGGCTTTCACTCTCACATGATCACCTCCTCCCCGGGGCGGGGACCTGGGTATTTCTCCAGCGCCCCTCCTCGGCGCTCGGACTTAGTCCAGGTGGCCGTCGGGTTGTGGTTATCACGGCGGTTCGTCCCCGCCTTCCGAGGGTTTTAAGGTGGCTGTTGCAGGCAGGCTACTTGTCGGCGGATGCCATCCGCAGGAGTTTATAGAGCCGAGGACATAGAGCCGAGGGGGTTTGGATTGGAACTCAGCGAAGTGGGTTTCTCGAAGCCCAGGGGTTTGTGGAGGGACTTCAGAGTTCTCCTGCACCTGCCCAGGGCTGCCATCGTGTACAGCTACCTCATCATGGGTGCCTCCCTAGCACCAATCATATACTGGGACCGCCTCGCCTGGAGCTTCGTGGCCTTCTTCTTCGGGCTTCAGATCGGGGCCTATGCCCTGGACGAGCTGAAGGGAAGGCATGCCTCCACGGAATTCAGCAACGCTCACCTCAAGGCCAGGGCCGCCCTCGGTCTGCCCGTATTCGCGGGCATTGGACTCTACCTCTCCTACCTCTACTCGTGGTGGCTCCTGGCCCTGCTGGCCTTCGGGGTCTTCACCATCCTGGCCTACAACATGGAGGTTGCGAAGGGGAACTTCCATAACGCCTTCTGGTACGGGGCGGGATGGGGTTTCGGACCGGTGGTCGGCAGCTACTACCTCCACGCCCTGAGCTTTCCTCCTCTTTCCGTCCTCCTTATGGGAGCTTTCGCCGCCGTCCTCGGAATCGCCCACCTCTGGAAGTACGGCATCACAAAGTGCTACCACAGCCACACCTGCCTGGACTTCGCATCGGATCAGGGGGAGACCATCTGTCACGGTCAGGGGTGTGCCCACCGCCTCGTCATGCCGAAGGAGGTGAGCAAGCTGCAGTGGAGGATCATCGACCTTGAGTTCGCCTTCGTCCTCTTGCTGGCGGCAGCCCTCCTGGCATGGAGGCTGGGCCTCTGAATCATCGTGGTGGGTAGGCCCGTCCGCCGCAGAAGCGGGTGATCAAGTCCGACACCCTCTCGTGGGCCTCCGCCAGAGCCACATCGTCGATCCCCGGAACGCCACATACCATGATGACCACGTCCTCCGTCTCCAAGGAGACCTTGGTCCTGTCGGCGTCCCTGTACGGGTACACGGCCACCAGGCCCGCGACGTCCTCCACGACGATCTCCTTGCCCCTGAGGGCAACGGGCGAGCTCATGCCGATGCCGAGAAACTCCTCCCCATCCTCCGCAAAGCGCATGATAAGGTCTCCCCCCAGGCTGGTGAGGTCGAAGGCAGCCAAGGCGACCCGGGTCTCCATGGAGGCAAGGTTGTAGGAGTCCACCAGGGTGTTTATGGTCGGGATACTCTTCCCCTGGAGGACCCTTCGGAGCAGGGCCTCGGAAGCGGGCCGAATCTTGGTGGGGTCGATGCCTACCCGCCAGAAGAAGTCCCTGTAGGCCCGGATCCTCGCCTCGTCCTTCAGACCCTCCAATTCGAAATCCCCCCTAAGCCGCTCAAAGCACTCCTCCTTGTAGGCTTCCAGCTCCTCCCCGCGGTCGAGGACCTTCACCCCCTCCAACATCAGGAGGTCCGCCCTCAAGCCTTCAAAGTTCTGGCGCAGCTCCTCTCGCAGCTTCAGGCGCAACGGTCGGTCATGCACCACATATGAGAAATGGTTTCCCCCTCCTGTGGCGAGAAACCCCTATTCCGACCCCTCGGGAAACGCCAAAGGGCTTTTCAAGAGGACCTCCCTCTGCTTCGTACGTGGCCGCGGAAATCATCCTGCTGAGGCACGCCCGTCCACTGGTGGGCCATGGGCATCCGTCCGAATGGGGTCTCTCTCCTCAAGGGCGTCAGGCAGCGTGGGCCGTCGCCAAGCTGGAGTTCTGGCGATCCGTCGCATACATATACAGCAGCCCCGAAAGGAAGGCCATCCAGACCGCGGTACCAATATCGGCCCGCCATCGGATACCTGTGTACATGATGGAGGGCTTGCGGGAGGTCAAGAGGCCCTACGAGGACGAGGACTTCGAGGCGAAGCTGGAAGCTTATTTCTCAGGGGAACCTCCTCCAGGATGGGAGAATCCTGATGAGGCTGAAGCCAGGATACGAACGTGCATCGTAGGCCTGTCTGCCCGCCTGGAGGGGAGAGTAGCTGTCGTGTCCCATGGCGCAATCCTAACCCTGTTTGTGGCCAACATTCAGGGAGCCAAGCCCACATATGAACGCCACAAGTCGATAGGTTTCTGCGACTACGCCATCTACGACCCCGAGAGCGGTGCTATGGTGAAAGACTTTGGGGGAGAGGGGTACCCGGAATGAAGGTGAACCTGGAGAAACTTGCGCTTCGGAACATCGCTCACCTGACAACCATAGGTAGGAAGACTGGCAAGGCCCGCGAGGTGGAGGTATACTTCGTCTACCAGAGTGGGAAGTTCTTCTTCCTTTCCCACGGGGACTCCCAATGGCATCGCAACCTGAAGGCCAACCCCAGCGCCCGGTTGCAGATAGGGGAAGTGATACTGCACATCAAGGCCACCGGAATCGAAAAGGCCCCTCGTCTCGTCGGCCGGGTCATGGACATGTTCAAGGAAAAGTACGGGAGGCGCGAAGTGGCCTTCTGGTATGAAGGGACGGAGAGGTACGCGGTGGAGGCCGAGGTCATCCGAATCGAGCTTGCCTAGGTCCTCTCTATCAGCTCTATGAGGGTTCCATCTGGATCCTCTATGAAGGCCAGCCTGCTCCCGCCGGGGCTGAGGTAGAACGGCTCGTCGGTGATGGTCACTCCCCCCTTTCTGCACTCCTCTAACAGGCTATCCATGTCCTCCACAACGAAGGCTATGTGGTCGAAAACCCCCTCTTCGTATTCGGGCACCTTGAAGACCTTCTGGTCCTTGTACCAGGTGAGTTCTAGCTGATTCCCGTTCTCTGATTCGAGGAAGGCGATCTCTGCGTTGCTCTTGGGTA
>JBHHZZ010000059.1:0-6779 GCA_046758325.1 Thermoplasmata archaeon
CCAGCGCCACAGCGAAGGCGAAGAGGGATCCGGTGACGGAGAGGATCCTTCCCGCCGAAGCTAGGCCCCTGTCGCCTACAGCCACCAAGAGAAGGCCCAACCACAGGAGGAAAACTCCAATCAGGATGAAAGTGGCAATCGCCCGCTTGCTTAGGGCCTGACCCACCTCTCTCTCTTCTGCCATGGGGGCCCGAGGACTGTACCCCCTCTTAAGACTTGCGCGGCTCTAACTGCTCAGAGGAGGACTAGGAGTGTTCCGTCACCACGGCCTTGCAGAGAGGGCTCGACCTTTCCAGATATCTGTTGAAGGCCACGTTCGATATGGAGTGGGAGTACTCCGCGATCCTGGAGAGGTTGTCCACGATGGTCTTCATAGCCATGAGTTCCTGTGTCTGGTCCACCTCCTTGAAGAGGACCTCCAGGAAGTTCTGTAGTTTCGTCTCGAGCTGACGACTGGCGTTGACGGTCTTGTTGGCTAGTTTCAGGTCCCTGGTTATCAGGGCCGCAAGGCCGTTACCGTAAGAGGACGCAGCCTCGTCGGCAAGTTCCTTCAGGGTCCTCAGGAGGGACCAGTCGAAATTGGCCTGCCTGTCAATGAGGCAAATCACGTTCTTCGCGATGGACTCCGCGCAGTCCGCCACCGTTTCCAGCTCCTTGGATATCAGGCGATATCCGGCGTTGTGTAGCCTGGTCTCCATCCCCAGCTTTGAGATGAGGCCGTCGTCCTGCTGGGCGGAGAGGACCAGGCGAACGATGAGCCAATACATCATGTCGGCGTCGTCCTCTCTCCGAATTGCATCCTCCGCCAGGGACCTGTCCTTGGTTATTAGGGCCTCGATGGCCTCGTTGAGCATCGTCTTGCCCAGGTTGTAGAGCCGCTTGATGAGGGACTCGATGGGGAATTTCGAGGGCTCCACGGAGCACTGTAGGACGGTCTTCTCCCCGGTCTCCTCGATGATGCCCAAGCCCATCAGCCTCTTGGTGACTCCGCGAATTTCGTCGAGGTGCTCGCTCTTCAGCCGGGAGCCGGACCTAACCACAAGTCTCTCCCGGCCAAGGACGTAGTTCCCAACGATTATCCTCTCCAGCATCCCGTGGTCCTCAACGGAGTCGGCGTCGATCACATAGTCAGGTACTGGCCTCTCCAAGCGCTTCCGGGCCCCCTCCGGGGCCAGGAGCCTAAGGGAGTCTCCCTCCTGGACGATAAACACCTGATCGCCCTTCTTCAGGCTCTGCGCATCTGCCCACTGCTTTGGCAGGGAGATAGTAAGGGTGGATATGCCAACCTTCTGAATCTTTCTACTTTCCATGCCCCGCCTCTATGCGAGTATATATTAAAACCGACTATATAAAAGTTGGATACATATGCCCTTCACCGCCTGATGACATAGATGTCCTCTTTGGCCTGGAAAAAGCCCGATCTCGGGGTCTACGACAATATCGAGCTGCGGGGTCTTCTCGATTCACTCACAGATGCAAATGTAGAAGAGTTTCTGGAGGAGCAGATTCCCGCCATCTCACCCAGGGCGAGTGGTCGCGAGATGCTCTACAGAATGATTTCTGAGCGGAAGCTGGCCTACCTGGTGTGGAGGAATGCACCCCAGGGCATCGTCACCTACTTGGACGCTCTGCTGGGTTTCGCCTCGGGCAAGAGCGCCAAGGCTACGAAGGTGTCGGAGATGGCCGGACAGGGGGGGCTGTACGCCGTCAGCCCCGATACGAGAGTCCTCCCGCTTCTCCTGTGGATGATGAGAAACGCAGTCCCCATGGTGGCCGTCTTCGAGGGGGACGACTTTGTGGGCATATTCACCACCGCTGGTGTCTTTGAGCGTCTCATCAGGTCTGCCAAAGAGGTGAGAAAGGCGGTAGCCCGTTAGGCGGTGTGGGCTACCCCTTTTCCTGGTGTAGGATCCATCCCTGAAGCCATCTTCGATCACGCTGGCCTCAAACGATTCACATTGAAGATGTCCATTCCTACCTTCGTCCCCTCACAAGATGTGGAGCTCGGCCTGCTCGCATCGGCGGGCCCCGTTCAACCGGTACATTCCAAGCATAGGGGCTCCCGATAAAGAACATACCATGTACCGATTGGAGTCCCAGGTATTTACACTATTGACCATTCGCCGTTGAAGATGGGATGGACCAGGTCTTCGTCCCGTCCGTCACGAGGACAGAACTGCATGCCTTGCACCTGAAGTATCGGTTCCTGCCCCTGTCCTCACCGATGAACTCGACGTCTTTGTGGGCACACTCCGGGTCCACTACGCACCGATAGCATCCGTTGGAAGATATAAGCTTCGTTTGCCGATTGTAGGGGAAGGGGAGACCTCTCCATGCGGCCTGCTCATCGTGCTACCAGAGGGGCTGATCGGGCGTCGTCCATCACTCGATGCTGCCTGACTCGAAAAGAGTTTAAGACCCCCTGGTCTATCTCAGCGTGTTGGCAAGGAAGAAGAGGAAGAAGGAAGAGGAGTACCACTTCAAGATGCCTGAGTTCGACGAGGTCGAATTCATGCGGAAGGAGGTGGAGGGGGCGAAGGCAGCCATAGCAACCATCGCGTATGCCCTACTCGTAGGCCTCCTATCCTATTACCTGACCCTGCTGGGAGTCGCTCTTATCGCCGTGCCTCTCGGCTTCATCGCCCTGTATGGTCTCAAGTACATCTACCCGCTCCTGAAACTCGACATCTCCAAGTTTGACCGAAAGTCTTGGGTTGGGAACGGGGCCATCTTCCTGTTCGCTTGGCTCGCCTTCTGGGTCCTTCTGCTGAATCCACCATTCCTGGATATTTCCCCTCCAGTGGTGCATCAGGCAAAGATTGATGGTGCCAGTCCCGAAGTCCTAGGAAACCTCGGCCAGGCGGTACTTCCGCTGGGTGGGAACAGCAGCTTTGAGTTTCTAGTACTGGCAACAGACAATGTCCAGGTGGTCCGGGTGGAATTGAGGGTGAATGGAGGGGAGTGGCGAGAAATGGATCCAACGGGGGATAACGGATGGTTCTCCGCCACCGTTGATGTCGCGGAGAAGGGACTGCACAGGATCGAGGTTAGAGCAGTCGACCATCAGAAAATGGAATCCGATGTATTCAGGGTCGACGTCAACGTGACTTAGTCGCCCTCCAGGGAAATTCCCTTCTCAGGAAGGTCGTGAGGATACCGACGTATCCGGTATCTATGATCTCCTCTCCCCGGAGGATTTTATAGCCGCCTCGCACTGCCTCGTCCAAATGCTTCCCTAGGCTCAGGTCAGGTAGCCCATCGCCTAAGGCTTGAGCCGCATCCACGTGGGTCCTCCTGACATCAACCACCAGGCGGCCCTCCTCCACGTATGGGCCGGCAACTCGATCGGGAGAGGACTCCCACTTCCGCGTGAAGGAGTAGGCATTCTTCAGCCAAGGGGGTGGCCCCAGGTGTTTCTTCACTCCCGGCAGTTTGCTGACCTCGACCTCCAGAAGGACGCACCAATCTCCCTCCAGCAGGAACGGCTCCGATCTGAACACCCTGAAGTCGTGGTTCGACAGGTAGGCAAGGGTAGCCTGCTCCGCCTTCCGGAGCTGGGGATATAGGACATCCTCAGGGAGGTCTGGCGCTGTTGAAGAGACGGCTAGGATGAGGGTCCCTCGCTTCTTCATTTCCTTCTTGAGCTCACTGACGCTCCATGGTGCCGGTATCTCCGGAAAGAAGAAGGCCTCGCTGGGCTCTCTCAAGTATTCCCGAGCGGCGTGGATGAAGGTGGCCAAGGAGTCGATGGAGACCGCTGATGCCGCGTTTCTCTCGCCGTCTACCGGGTCGACGAAGACCAACGGCTCTTCGAAGGCCCTCGCGGGTCCCATTTCGAGCTGTAGCTGTACCCGGGGCCTCCACCGCTTCGCGGCTTGTAGCAGCTGCTTGAAGGTTCCAAACTTGAGTATGAGGAGCTCGCAGAGGTATCCGGAGAAGCCCTGAACCCTCGCCTCGGCTCCGTAGACGGCGATCCCCTTCGTGAACTGCTTGAGCAGCCTGACCTCATCCTTCTGCCCTTCCTGCAGGCTCTCCCTCACGTACTCCAGATGAAAGGGGGTCCTGTCCACGGCCGTCATGCGGGCCGAGGACTTGTCGAGCTTGTAGCAGGGCACCACGTCGGCCTCGTGGTTCCTGAAGAAGCCGTGGGTGAACGGGTGCTCGGCATAACGCCTTGTTGGATGGTCCAAGACCTTTCCTAGCTCCAGTCCCCACCGCTCCAGCTCCTCCCTGGAAGTCTTCGGAGGGAAGGCCACGAAGACGTCGATCTCCGGATTCTTCAGGAAAGTGTCCTTGGCCACGGAGCCTACCAGGATGGGCTCTGCGGGGATCCCCTTCCTTTGAGCCGCCTTCTCTAAGGTCTCGACGAGTTCGCGAGCCACGTCTCTGACCTTGTCCCTCTCGCTCCGCGTGGGCCTGATCTTGGCCAGAACCTCTTCCTCCAGGCTCATCCCGTTCCATAATGGATAGCTGTAGAAAAAGGATAGCGTGGAACGTCAGCTTGCTGTCTCGAACTCACCTTGCTGAGAATTGGGCCGCATGGTTTTTATGGGGGTCCCCTAACGGTGCAGCAACTTCGAGGGCCTCCCGTGTTGCGCCATAGAGCGAAGTTGCTCAGGTGTTTGGTCGCTTTGAGGGCCGATCCGAAGGATGTGGACGCCCTGTTCACTCTCGGGGTCATATACGCCTCGGAGGGTCATGTGGCAAAGGCCTTGAAGTATCTGAGAAAGGTGGAGGCCGTGGACCCTTTCTATCCGGGACTGGAGCACCTGAAAGGGAGGGTAATCGACTCCATCCCTGAGGGTTTGCGTGGAGGAGCGTTCACAGCGGTCCACGGGAACCGCTGATTCCGCTCAAGGTCGGTCCCTCGTCCAGAGTGCATCGGATACTATCCTTACGTGCACCTCTCCTTTTCAAAGAGCTTGAGGAATAAGTAGTGGGGGCAGAGGGATTTGAACCCCCGTCAGCGGGTTTCACCTACGCAGGCCAGGAGGCCTGCTCAACGGGTCGTCGCTCCAGTTATTCATCACGACTCAGCAAACCCGTTCCAATTCACACCCATTAACTGGAGCCCGCCAGGATCCCGGGCTACCCCATGCCCCCTTGGTTATCGTTGACGCATCCTCTGCTGTCTCTTTCTGCGGCGCATCCGCTTCTTGCGCCACTTCCATCGCATTTTGCCCCGTTTTTTCCATGCCCGGGAGCTCCGCTTTATCGCATCACCCCTTGTCCCTAAAGAGCGGGCCATATTAACTTATTGGTGATGTGGTGGTCTGCTGATTGCCAACTCTGGGTCGCATCCGTCACCATCCAGCCGAAGCTCGCCATGAATCCTCATGCGTTCCCGATTTCCATCATCGACCTCTCTAGAAGTGTACCTGGATTGGATGTATGAGACTGACGATCAGGGCAACGGGAATCGCAAATGCAAAGGGTACCACAACAGCCAGAGGGTAGTGCCACGGTCTGGGCTTTTCTGCCCCACGGTCCTGAGGAAGAGTGTACGCAGGGAGGAAAACCATGAGACCATAAACGAAGACCCAGAAGCCTGCTGCGCCCAGGTTCTGTACTCCAAACGTCAAGGCCTCTGCCAAGGTGCCGGTTATGCCGAAGAGAATGAAGACGGACTTTGCGTCAAAATCATATCGGGAGAGAAGCCACGCCCAGGCGACAAACATGGGTATGAATACTATCACGCTATGAAAGAGGACCACATCCAGGTAGTCGGCCGAGGCGGTGATGTAGGCCTCGCCGACCTTCGCCCCAAAGGCGGGTGCCAAATTGGTCATCGTGGTTGTGATGGCCTCCTCAATAAGCGCAAGGGCCGTCGCGAACAGAACGAATTTGCTCTTCCATCCTCCCGGAAGGTTGAGGACGAGCCTCCTGACACGATGGCGGGATTTCAGCATGATGGTCCCGCCGATTATGATCCAGAGTACCGCAAGTCCCCCAGCCATTCCCACTACTGCCCTGGAGATGGGGTCTTGGAAGGTCAAGAAGAAGACCAAGATGTACATCACGGAAGCCCATATTCCCAGGATCTTGATGAGCAAGGTCGATATGGTCGTCCTTTTCATCATCTGGAGAGTGGTTGCTGCTCGGTACAAGTCTCTTTTGGGGTGATTTTCAGAGTAGGTAGCCATGTTTCTGTCTGAGGCTATCGTGTCTTCGAGGCGTTCGGGAGGCGGAATCCTAAGCCCTGGCGAAGGCTCCGGGGATTTCGGCTAGTCAGCAGGAAGCGAGATGTCTCAAGGCGGACCCTAAGAACCCCTCATGACGAGTCCAGGCGCCTTCTGGGGAGATGCCATGGTCTCCGAAGGAGCGGACTCGCCGGGATTCGAACCCGGGATCCTCGGCTTAGAAGGCCGATGCCCTATCCTGGCTAGGCTACGAGTCCAATCTGGTTTAGCCTCAGATCGCTATAAAACCCTAATGTCCCTTTCCCGGCCGCGGTTCTGAGCCCTTCAGGAGTTCCTCAAGGACGGGGAGAAACTCTCGGGACACTGTCTCGGCCTTGAGGCCCCCCTTACGGTCCACGTAGGTAAGGACGATTCTTTCCCCCATCTTGGTCGCCCCCACGAGATTGAACCTCCTGATATCAGCGTTGCACAGGATATTTCTACCCAGGCCATCGGCCCAGAGGATGAGCTTCCTAGCCCATGTGACGGGAAGCCGAATTTCGAGGGACTCTCCCCTCAAGGCCACCGTGCCCTCCTCCACCGTAACGCTCTTCATCCTCTGACCCGGGTTCATGTCCTCCTCCCTCAGCTCAACAGTAG
>JBHHZZ010000060.1:0-6774 GCA_046758325.1 Thermoplasmata archaeon
GCGGTGGAGTCGGACGGGACGGTCGTCCTGCTGAAGCCTGACTGGGAGTGCGAGCTGGGCGCGAGAATCGCGTGAGACTACCGGTTGTCCAAGGATATGTAGACGAGGTCCTTGGGTCCAACGTATTCGGCTATGGGCCGTATGATCCTGTTGTCCGCGTACTGTTCCATCACATGGGCCGCCCAACCCGACACCCTGCTGCAGGCGAACAAGGGGGTGAACAGGTCTGCGGGTATGCCCAGGGCGTAGTAGGTGGTGGCGCTGTAGAAGTCCACGTTGGGATAGAGGCCCTTCTCTCTCATCATGACATCCTGGATGAGGGCCGACATCTCGTACCACTTGGGCTCCCCTATCCGCTGGCAGAGCCTCTTGGACATCTCCTTGAGGATGGCCGCCCTCGGGTCCATGGTCTTGTACACCGGGTGACCGAACCCTGGGATTCTCTCCTTCCTCTCCAGGGCTTGGACCACGTACTCCTCTGCCTTGGAGAGCTCGCCTATCTGGCGCAGCATCCTCATGACGTTCTGATTGGCCCCGCCGTGGAGGGGGCCCTTCAGGGTGCCGATGGCCGAGGTGATGGCACTGAAGAGGTCGGAAAGCGTGGAGGCCGTCACCCGAGCCGAGAAGGTGGAGGCGTTGAACTCGTGATCTATGTGGAGCAGGAGGGCGATGTCGAGGGCCCTGGCTTCCTCCGGCGTGGGCTCCTCGCCCCGCAACATGTACAGGAAGTTGGTGGCATGGTCCATGTCCTCCCGGGGGGTCGCGATGTCTTCTCCGCTCCTCAGCCTGTGAAAGGCAGCCACGAAGACTGGGAACTTGGCCACCAGCCTTAGGGCCTTCCTCATGTTCGCCTCTGGCGAATTGTCCTCCTTGTCCGGGTCCCACAGGGCCATGTGGGACACCATGGTTCTGAGAACGTCCATGGGCGGAGTGTCGTCAGGGAAGGTGGAGAGCAGATTGAGCTGCTCCTTGGACAGGCCCCTCTCCTTGGCAAGGCTCTCCCTAAACGCGCGAAGCTCCTCCCTCTTCGGCAGGCCTCCGTTCCACAGCAGGTAGACGGTCTCCTCAAAGGTCGAGTGGCGGGCCAGGTCCGTGATGTCGTATCCCCGGTAGATGAGCCTCCCCTTGAGCCCGTCTACAAAGCTCAAGCTGCTCGTTCCCGCTACGATGCCCCTCAATCCAGCGCTCATAGCCATAGAGGCCAACCCCTCTCTGTGTAATAGGAAGAAATGGTCTTAATGCCTCTTTAAATCTATGCTACTATCATCTATACTGAAACTGATGGGAGATGCCGCAACAGGTTCCATGCGAGGGCCAGGACGAGGGCCCCGAGGGCGGCCGGCATGAACCATTGCAAGAGGACCACAAAGCCGGCGGCGAAGGCGGTTCCCAGGAGGATGATGAAGGTGGGGGCGCAGCATGCGAAGCCGGTGAGGAAGGCGGGAACGCTGGCCGCGATACCCGAGAAGGACTTGCCCAGCCCGCAGGCCTTGGCCTGGGTGTAGGCGTGGACGGAGGCAGAGATATTCAGTCCCAGGAGGAGGCCTAGGAAGCCCGCCAGGAGGAGGTTGGGCACCGCCAGGAATATGGCGAAGCCCTGGAAAGGATGGAAGACGGCGATGGGCTCGAAGTTGTAGGGGGCCCTCTCCTTCCAGAGGTTGTCCAGGGACACCAGGCTGATCAGACCCTCTCCCGGGAAAGGGGTGGAGCCTGGGCTGATGACGAGGTGGCCGATGGTGAACAGGTAAATGAAGGAGTAGGCCAGGCCCGACAGGAGGGCCACGCGCCTCATCCGGCGACTGGAGAGGATGTCCCTCAGCCTCGTCCACCCTTGCTTAACCGCTTCTGGGAGCTTCATCATATGTTCCTCAGAGGAGCACCGCTGTGTCCGGGTAGAAGGCATACCAGGCGAACCACATGACGTTGAAGGCGTTCACCTGCTCGAGAACGGTCCCCTGGAAGGCTCCCTCCACGGCCACACCCTCCGGAGACCACGCAGAATCCGTCTCCTCGTCCACTATCCTGCCTTCCCGGAGCCCGAAGGTCAAGGCCTCGCCCTGGACCTGGCTCTTGAAGGCCCTGATGGTGTCCAGTTCGGCGTCGTACAGGAGGACCAGGGGCGTGCTGGCCAGGGAGACGTTCCTGACGTTCACGGAGCGGAACTCGGCCAGGGGGATGGCCAGCCGCTCGGTCCCCAATTTGAGGCCGAAGAACACCTTCTTGGCGGGGAAGCGGTCCGAGGTGTTCAGAACTGGAAAGAACAGGCCATCGGTGAGGTAGTATCCTCCGACGTTTGGGACGTAGGAGCCGTAGGGGTCGTAGCTGTAGTTCCTGATGTATCCCGTCTCCGTGGTGAGAACTTCCGTATCGGGATGCTTGCTCCGCCACTTCTCCCAGGTGGTCCACACCAGGGGCACCTCCCTCAGAGGTTTTCCACGCTGGGAGCCGTTTATGGCGATGCCGAGGATCTGCGGCCAGTTGCTGTCCGTCGGGCGGTCATACATCAGGAGGTTGCTGTTCACAAGACTGCCGGTGGTCCCGAAGGTCAGGGGGGATCCGTCCGTCGATCTGCCCAAGAAGGCGATCTGGGAGCCTGTCAGGGGGCAGTAGGTGACGGATACCTCCTCCCCCCCAAAGGTGTCGTTCACGATCTCGTGCCAAACCAGGATCCTCTGGGGGTAGGCCCTCACCACGCCCTGGTAGACGATGCCGAAGACGATGTCCTCGGGTCGCAGGAAGGAATCCGCCTCCTCCCTCGACATGAACCGGGGGCTGTCGATGCTGGGAATGCCATCCTTGGGAGGCCCTCCGGAGGTTATGCTGCCGTTTAGGACGTCCAGGTAATCCCCTCCATCCGTGATGCTGTCTGTGTCCTGCTGGCCGCTGGGAAAGATGAATCGACTGGCAACGGCACCTGCCGCAACGACTCCCCCAAGGCCGAGGACCAGCTTGATGAAACGACGTCGGGAGGTCTTTTTCGCATCCGGAGGGCGATACGACACCTCCTCTTCTGGTTGCACGGGGACCCTCCAGTACTAGATAACTTTTAGCTCGGTGTAGCTATTTAACGCCGGCCTCTAACGCTTGAAGGAGATTTTCCGGGATACCCATGACGAATGGTGTGATGGCAGGCATCTTCATCGAGCAGGAGGGCCTCTCCTTCGAGCATATCAGGGAGCTGGCCTCGATGGCGGAGTCCGAGGGCCTCCACTCCGTCTGGCTGCAGGACCACTTCTTCTTCACTGGAAGGCCTCTCCTCGAGTGCTTCACCACCCTTTCTGCTCTGGCCCGGGTCACGGAGGAGGTCCGGCTGGGCACCCTCGTGATCTGCAATTCCTACAGAAACCCGGGCCTGGTGGCTAGGATGGCATCGACCATCGATCGCCTCAGCGAGGGCCGTCTCTGTCTGGGCATGGGGGCCGGCTGGCATCGGGAGGAGTACGAGGCCTACGGGTATGAATTCCCGCCGGCGGGCACGAGGGTGGGCCAGCTGGAAGAGGCCCTCCAGGTGATTCTCTCCCTATGGACGGAGGAAAGGACCAGCTTCCGTGGCAGGTTCTATACCTTCAGGGACGCGATCTGCGAGCCAAAGCCGTTGCAGAAGCCTCATCCACCCCTCTGGGTGGGAGGCGGAAAGCCTAGGATACTGAGCATGGCCGCTCGACTTGCAGACGGTGTCAACTTCCTGAGCCCTGCGGAAACTCCCTTTACTCCCGAGGAGTGTGCTCGGAGGATAGCCCTCCTGAGACCAGAGGTTGCTGGAAGGGAGGGCTTCACTTTCTCCATCCCTGGTCTGGCCGTCCTCTCGAGGGATAGGGAAGAGGTTCGACGGGGGATCAAGAACCTGATGGGGAAGTACGCCGCCCGGCGGGCTCTATTGGAGGGGCTGCGCCTGGCCTTGAAGAGGCCGGGTGTCGCCCTCTCCTACCTCAAGTTCCTCCTAGGGCTCTCCTATCCCAGCTTCCTCTTCGCCGGAGGTCCTGCCGAGCTCATCGACCAGCTCCGGCCATACATCGATGCCGGCGCTGACTATCTGATCCTCGACCTTCACTCTTCTGGCTTGGGTCCCGGAGCCATCAGACTCTTTGCGAGGGATGTACTCCCAGCCCTGGGCTGATGTCGGGCCTCGAACGGAGGATGGACGAACCGGATCACTCCCCGAGTCTCTTCACCCTCTCTCCCAGAACATCCCTCAGGCGCTCTTCGAGCCTCCTGGAATGCCTCCTCCCAACCCTGAAGCGGTAGCCACCACCAGGGGTCTGAATCTTGAGGAGGGCCCCCATCAAGGAGGGCTTGACCTGGACCCAGCGAATCCTGTCGAAGGGGAGTGAGTAGTGGGGGCCCCGGAGGAAGGCCTGAAGGCCTCTGCTCTCTATCTCCCTGGTCAGCCCTGTGAAAGGCCTTCGTCCGTCGCCTCTTTCCTCCTTCAGCACAATCATCCTCTCATCGCTCAGCAGTATGGTGCAGGGCTTCTTCCTGTTGAGGCCCCATATTTCGAAGGCCGGAAAGATGACAACGACGTCCTCGGTCATGGCACCTCCCCGCACCTGTTACTGCGTCCGAGATTTAAGCTTTCGCCCCTTCGTTGCGATTCAGGACCAAAGTGCCTCATTGTGTGCCCCATGACCGTTGTCGAATGGACGGATTCCATCAAGATATGCTTACAGAATTCATTATTGGACGGCACGAAGTAGGATACTGTTCGGCCTGCCCTTCATAATGAGGGAAAGCCTCAAAATGCTGAAGGTATTTTGTACTAAAGGCCCGGAGAAACCGATGACAGGTAGAATCCTCTTCGCCAGCGCGGCAGATGTCAAGGGGGGTCCCGTCGCCTTCGTTATTATGAGGAACCTGGTATCGAGTAGCGGCCTCGAGGGCCGCGTGAGGATCGATTCAGCGGGTCTCCCGGGCAAGGTGGGGGACAGGGTCGCACGCATCCTGGTGAAGCACGCGAAGAATCTCCTGGGGTTCCACGAGGCCCTCACACTACAGAAATACCGACCGCAGGTGATAACGGAGAAGCTGCTCAAGCACCAGGACCTGGTGATAGTCATGGACGATGAGGCCAGGTCCTCGGTGAGGGAGATGGTGAAAGCGTTGCACCCAGTGGTTCGACCCAAAGTGAAGGACCTATCGGACTACGGAATGGCGGAGCTTCCGAATCCTGAGGAGGGATCAGGCTCATGGTCCGGGATGATTGAGAAATTGAGGGATGAGTTGGATTACCACTTCCGAATTGTCATGAAGGATGCGGGGCTTTGAACCGCTCGAGACGTCATCCGGCCCTCTTGGAAGGGTAGGCTGGCAAAGTTTATTCCCCCCGGTCCCCATAGAGTAGGGGGAATTGGATGCCACTGACCTTGAACCTCCAGAGGCTGGCGGAGATGTCTCATGAGCTGGCCGCCATGCGCGCGGGAGGAGTTCGGACTAGACGGCTGGGCCTCATCGCCCTGGAGATCATGCTCAGCAAGGCCGCCGCGTCCCAGATCGTGGAGAGGGCATCCATGAGGGAGGAGAAGGAGAGGGCCCAGCGCGCTCGGGAGTTCCTGGACAGACTGGAGGCGACAGTGGTTCGCATGTACGCCACCACCATTGCATCCAAGAGCCCGGCTCGCCGGCTGCAGCTGGGCCTCGCCCTTGTGGCTATCTTTCGGTGAGGTGATGATGTGAAGGGAGCGATATTCAGCGCTAAGGACCTGTCAAGAGCCTTCGACAGGGCGATTTCGGATCTCAAGTCCAACTCAACTTCGGAACTCGGCAGCCTCTCGGCCCTGATGCAGGTCCTGGGAGATTTTCTGGATGACGGCATGTACATGATGGCGGGAATGATTCTCGGGCAGGTGGGCGGGGCCACCTTCCAGCTGAGGAACATGCAGACCCTGGACCCATCGGTGGAGGGCCTCCTGAGATCGAGTGCCCGGGAGCTGGCGCGCGGCCTCGAGTCCTTGAGGGAGGAGCTGTGCCAGAAGCCGAACCCGGACCACAAGGCTTTCAACGAGATCATGGGCAACCTGGCCAAGGTCCAGTGGAAGCTCATTCAGAGGCTCAACATCGTACATCAGACACCCTTCGGCCCGCCCTTCGGAGCGGCCGAGGGAGAGTGAGCTAGTACGGGGGCGGCGGAGGAAGCTGTAGGGGGCCTCCACAGTTCCAGCATTTCACCATGTGGGGGAGGACCTTGAGGCCGCACCAGGGGCAGAGGTAGGCTAACTCCGGTGGTGGGCTGGGGCTCGGGTTCCCCGGATAGTAGGGTGGTGAGTAAGGAGGAGCGTACTGGGGGTTCACCGCCACGGGCAGAGGCCTGGGCTCCGGCCTTCCGGTAGCGGCCCCCGCTACTGCCCCTCCGATGGCTGCAGGGATCGCGGGTGCCAGCACCTTCAAGAGGAGCTCGACGAAGATGTCGCCTCCGGCCATGGCGACGAAGACTTGGAGGGTGGGTTCCAGCAGGGTGGCGATTCTTTCCCAAAGGCCCTCCATCAGGACCACGTAGGGCATGAACTCGGCGACCTCGGGAGAGGAGGAGAAGTCTAAGAGGCCCTGGTCTCCCAGAAGTATCAGAGCCCAAGAGATCAGGAGCAGCAGCATGAATATGCCAGCGGCTCTCGCCCCGGACCCCGCCCCGATCCTAGCCCCTCCCCTGGCCACGCCACCGGCGACCAGGCCAGCCACGAAGAGGGAGAGCCCGAACCCCATCAGGCCGTAATCCAGGGTGTAGGGGACGAAGATGGCGAGGATGGCCAGGCCCACAAGGGCCCCTAGGCTGGGATGCGATCC
>JBHHZZ010000061.1:0-6555 GCA_046758325.1 Thermoplasmata archaeon
TCTACTGGAACGTCCCTGGAGGCGTCACCTGGCCATGGGGCGCTGTTCGTGGTATTGTACTTCATGGACCGACCCGTGCCCGGGTCGCTCATCAATCTGATCGTGATGTCGCACGTCCCCGCACCGTCATTCGTCACCCTGATGGCAGGAGTCGTCCCGTCCTGGAAGGACGCTGAGACGTTATACTGCGTGGTGTACGGTTGACCGTCTGGCTCTACCGTCTCGTTGAACCACAATTGGCCAGACGGGTCGCTCGTCGTTACCGTGATGGCGGCACAGGGGGCGGCCGTGTAGGTTATGTCGTTGTTGAGGGCATCCACCTCCCAAGTGCCCGCATTGGGCTGGCCCGTGTCAATCGTCTGTATCCGCAGGATGGCATCGTCAATCTGCGCCTTGGTCATCGACACCGTGATGTCGCCGGAGGAGTAGGTGGTCATCGTTGTCGACATCGTGGGTTGAAAAGAGGCGTAGGTCGTCGCCTCATCCGAAGACCTGAGTTCCACTTGGAGTTGGTGGGCTGACCCGGCTGATGAGTTTGCCCTGACCCGCAGGTTCACTGCTGTCACGGTGTCGACGTCGACGGGAGAGTCGGTCTGACCTAGCTTGGCTACCTCGTTTTTGCTCGAGGCTGAGATGGTCGCACCGTCTGGCGAGTCTACGTTTTCATCTACCCTCTGCCACAGTGGAGTCGGAGTCCAGGCGGCGGTGGAGATGTCGGAATCGGGCATCAGGGTGGCAGCGTCCCCCACTGCGGAACGAGGGACCACCGCAAACAAGGCGATGCTCGAGATGACGAGAAGGGACGTCACGAAGAGAACATGCCACCTCACGACGGCTGCCTCCCCGAGTTCCTGAAGCCCCTCGGCAGGATGAGGAGGGTATCGAGTCCCGTCTGCCTGGGATATTCAGGAGCCGCTGGCGGCGACACTGGCATGTGTACTACGATATTCATCCACGAGCCTCGGTTGGGGGACAGACCCTTCCCACTGCGCGTGCACCGTGTATCTTTATAGGGCTTTCCGCATGGTTCTCAACTTGCAGAATAATCTGGAGGACTCTGGCCCTGCAAGCAGGAGGACAGGGACGGTGCTGAAGCGCCTCAGCGCTTTCCAGGGTGGCTCTTCTCTCCCGCACGAATCTCGGTTTTCAGCCAGTTTTCCGAGGGCGGGAGAGGACAGACGTAGAGGTCGCTGTAGGCGCAGTACGGGTTGTAGGCCAGATTGAAGTCCAGGACGTACTTGCCGGAAGGAATCACCTCCACCTCCAGGTACCTCCCCGCGCCGTAGGTCTCCTTCCCAGAAGTAGCGTCCCGGAAGGGGATGAAGAGGGTGGGCCTTCCGGTCTCATGCTCATGGGCGCTGCGATAGGCGTAGAGGCGCTGCACCTGTCCAGAGACCTCAAACTCGAAGTAGCCGACCCTATGGTAGAGTACCTCCTCCCCACTAACGCTTGTCGCCATCACCACGTTCTGAGGCTCGTCAAGCTCCTGCAGTTCCACCTCCAGGACCAGGTCCGGGTTGTAGGGATAGTACTCCAGACCCGTGAAGGAAGCCCTCTCCTCGTCGGGGATGGGGGAGTGGTGGGACTCCTTGAAGAATCTGTCCTTCTCTCTTCTCAGCTGCCCTAGCTCCTCCTGCCTCGCCTTCAGATCCATGAGATCCTCGCCTACAGCAAGGGTCCCAGGCCTAAAAGGGTTGTCTTTCGCCTCTCGATGGAGGGAGCCACGGGCCCGGAGGGCAAAGGATTATTCCCCGCCTTGGTGTTGCTCACGGGATTGCTCAACAAGGCCGATGTGGTAATCGTGGGGGCGGGGGTCCATGGCGCCAGCCTAGCCTTCAACCTCCTCAGGATGGAGGCGGGCAAGATCGTCATCGTGGAAAAGGCCAACGTGGGGGCCGGCGCCACGGGGAGATCCGCCTCCTTCATCAGGCATCACTACTCCAACGAGATATGCGTGGAGATCGTGAAGGAGAGCCGCAGAATCTTCGCGAGCTTTGAGGAGGAGGTAGGAATCCCGGTGGACTTCCAGCCTCAGCCCCTTCTCCTGCTGGCGGGACCTGAGCACGAAGAAGCTCTGAAGCACAACGTGGCCATGCACCGACGGCTCGGGGTGGACGTTCAGACGATGGTTCCTGCGGAGGCTCGAGGGGCCTACCCGTACCTTGACCTGGAGGGCATCACGCTGGCGGCCCTGGAGAGGGACGCGGGGTACGGGGACGCCTACGAGGTGAACATGGCCTACGCGACCGAGGTCAAGGAAATGGGCGGAACCGTCCTGACGGACACAGAGGTCCTCTCGATCCGCGTGCGGTCCGGAAAGGCGAGGGGTGTCGTAACGACGAGAGGTTCCATCGAAGCCGATGTGGTTGTCCTCGCTGCGGGTCCCTGGTCCTCCAAGTTGGGCAAGACGGCAGGAATCGACGTGCCCGTTGAGCCGGCCCTCCTCTCCCTGGGCGTCCTTCTGCCGCCCGGGGACGTTCGAGAGTCGCCCATGGCCTTCGATATGACGACCGCGACCTATTGGCGGCCTGAGAGGAGTGGGACCCTGCTGGTGGGGACCGACGAGGAGGTGGGCGGGACGTGGGATCCTGACGGTCTGCCTGAGGGCGTGAGCTTCGACTTCGTGTCCGCCGTCTCCGAGCGGTTGGGGCAGAGATGGCCGGAGATGAAAGATGCCCATTTCGTTCGTGGCTGGGTCGGTGCGGATGGAGCGACGCCGGACATGCATCCCATCATTGGTCCAGCGCCAACGGTGGATGGCCTCTATCTGGCGACGGGCTTCAGTGGCCACGGCTTCAAGTTCGGTCCCGCCGTGGGGAAATGCCTGGCAGAACTCATCACCGATGGCAGCTATCGTACCCTCGACCTGACGCCCTTTGGCTTGGAGCGGTTCGCCCTGGGCAGGACCTTCAAGAGCCGCTATCCCATGGCCGTCGTCCAGTGAGATCTGGAGAAGGCTTAATATGCTCATGGCGTTGGTCGGAGGGAATGGACCTCTATCGGGTCCTGAGGCCTGTCCTGTTTGCCCTCCCGGCGGACATGGCCCACGATGTGTCGCTGTGGGCCTTCAGAAGGCGCTTTTGGAGCCGATTACCCATCGTCCGTCCTCCGACCCTGGAACTGCGCACTCGAATCGGGGGGATGGAGATGGACAACCCCTTCGGTCTTGCCGCGGGGTTCGACAAGAACGGAGATATCACGGCTTCCATGATGAGCCTGGGGTTCGGGTTCACCGTGGTGGGATCGGTCCGTCCGGGGCCGCATCCTGGGAACCCCAGACCTTGGTTCGTCCGTCGCCGAGAGGAGGGCGGACTGGTCAACTCCATGGGCCTCCCCTCAAAGGGGCCCGCCCACGTTCGACGCCGTCTGAGGGGCCTCAAAACGAAAGTGCCCGTTCTCGTAAGCGTCGTCGGCGAGACCCCGGCCGATTTCGTACAGGTGTATGAAAACCTCGAAGGAGTGGCGAGGGCCTGGGAGGTGAACCTCAGTTGTCCGAACACGGCCACGGGACGGACCTTTGAGGAGGACCTTGACGCCTTCGATGGCCTCCTTACAGCCTTGAAACCTCTGCCACGGCCAGCCTTCCTGAAGCTTTCCCCCTACGAGGATGAGGAAGGTAGGGAGAGGGCATTGGAGATGGGCAATCGGGCAGTAAGACGGGGCTTCCAGAACTTCACCCTCTGCAACACCCTCCCTGTTGAGGAGAGGAGGCTGGGTGTGGGGAGGGGAGGGCTCAGCGGGAGGCCTCTCTTCCCTCTGGCCCTGCAGGTGGTGAGGGACTTCCGCGATGAGTGGGGAGATAAGGTCAACATAATCGGTGTTGGCGGCATCCTGAGTGGTGCCCAGGCCTTCGAGATGCTTGCTGCTGGTGCGCAGGCATTGGAGGTCCTGACGGCCCTCATCCTCCGCGGTCCCCTTGTGATAGGACAGCTGATCGAGGAACTGGAGGAGGTGATGAAGGCGAAGGGTTTCCAGACCGTGGAGGAGGTCGTTAGTCACGAGGCCTGAAGCAGGCCGATGCGCCCAGGGGACCCGGCAGACCCCCCGCAAGTCCATCACAAAGAGAGGCACCACCTAATGCCTTCAAAGGCGGGACAAGAAGTCCCATCCCTGGTTGGGGGCGCCGCATCACAGGTACTCGACGATTTCCATCTCATTGCCGTCCGGGTCCCTGAAGGTGGCCTCCAGGACCTTGCTCGTGCTGTAGTCCTTCTCCTCAGGTCCCTCCACCATGGAGCCTCCCCAGGCCTCGATGGCCTCCTGCACCCTCTTCATGTCCCTGGTGACGAAGTGCAGGGCCAGGGGACCCTCGTGAGTCTTGGTCGACGATTTCGGTTCGTGGTCCTCCATGCTGTGGAGGGCAAAGGTTGCGCCGCCGACATCGAACTCAGCCCAGCCGGCTACCTGTTTCTTGAGGGAGAGTCCCAGGGCCTTCCTATAGAAGCTCAGGCAATCGCTGAAGCGAGATACGAAGAGGATGATGGGGTCCATTTTGGTTATCAAGATCCTCTCCTTGTCCGCCGTGACGGATTGGATGCCTCTCATAACGCCGTGATACACCGCTCTTTATAAAAAGCTCTCCGCCTTACTCACGATGCTGCTGAAGCGGACTCCGGCACGCATCGGAGGGCTGTCCGATGAACTCCATCAAACGAATCCACATCGTATTCGCCCATTGGTGTCCCCATTGCTACCCTCTCACGGTGGAGGCCTTTCAGAGGTTTTCTGAGGAGCACGGAATTCCGCTCAACCTTCTAGACATAGACGAGCCAGAGCAGGAGAGGCAGGCAGACGAGCTCGTCAGGGCCTTCGGAGACTGGGTCGATGATTACCTCATACCCCAGATCTTCTTTGAGTTTGAGGACGGAACCATCCAGCACGGCTTCACGGGCTACTCTGAAGGCGTGGCCATCACCGCGGAACGACTGGATGCCCTCCTCAGGAGTTCATGGTTAGAGGAGCTCACTCCTCGGGCAGTCCGCTGAGGCATGATGGGCAGTGCCGCTTAGAGTCGGCCACAGCTTGGACGAAGAGGGAGCCACACCCCTCCGCCTCTGGATCGCCGAGGCAGATGTAGAGGGCGTCCGTCCGACCGGAAGAGGGCCTAGGCTGGGTCCAGTAGACCTGGCGCAGCACGTAGGGCTCTATCCCGCCCTCAGGCCGCTCGTCGATCCCGAACTCCCAGCCGTGCCTTGTGGCGACCCGGACATCCCTCTCGCTTGTCCTTAGCGGGGCCACCGCGGAGCGGACCCACGATAGGAACCATTGGAGGTCGGGCTTCACATCGTAGTAAACCATCCTGGAAACGTATCCCGCGGGACAGTGGTAGAGGCCCACATGCCTCTGAAGGCCCTCAAGGGCACGAAAGGTGGTCTCCTGGTCGCAGTGAAAGTAGCAGCTCCCGCGGACGACCAGGCTACCGGCGACGAAGTCCCCGAGTTCCCCGGCCTTCCTGCTCGGCACTACGGCTGTAACACCATGGGCATATTTCAACCTGTTCAGAAGCCTTCATCCCCAACGAGGCGCGCTCTCACGAGGCCACGGTGCTGGACAGCAGACCACGGACGCTCAGCAGGGCCATAGGCACAATGACGAGGAAAGAGGCGAGGCACAGTAGGCACAGGGAGCCGATGACGAATAGCTCCAGGAAGGTGAGATATCCGCCGAAGGATAGCCCCGCGATCGACAGACCCGATGCCGTGTATACGAGCCTTACCGTGAGGGGCCCACCGATCATGAGGGCGCCGTAAGAGACTGTGAAGAGAGCGGCAAAGCCCACCGCGGCAATCAGCGCCACCGGGATTCCCAGCAGCCTAGAGTAGGGGCTGTATATGACGGCCTCGCAGGAGAGAAGGGGATGGGGCTCACAGAAGGAGAGGTCCGCGGTCACGAAGCTGACGGCTGCGAGATAGCTGCTTAGCCCCAGACCCGCGAGGGACAGGTAGAGGAGGATCCTCCAGGACGCGTCCTCCATGGTCAACCTCCCAGAGCCGCATCAAGGGAAGCGGAGAGCGTATCATAGTCGGTCATGCCCCTGAAGGTGGAGTGGACAGTAAGGTCCTTCTTGAGCAGAAATGTCGTCGGGGTACCGGTGACTCCGTACTTCTGGGCGACGGTACCATCGTCCAAGACGTAGGTCCAGGTGGCCCCGTAGAAGGCCTTGAAGGTGATTATGTCTCCGAAGGTATCACTGTCGCCGACGAAGCCCACATCCACCGATATGAAGACAACACGGCTACCATAGGCGGCATGGAGAGGGACGAGAACCTCGGCTGTCTCCTCCTGGCAGAAATGGCAATCGGTGTCCATGAAGTCCAGGAGGATCACGTTTCCCCGGTAATCCGCCAGGTGGACCTGCTCCCCATCACTGCTGGTAAGGGTAAAGTCGGGAGCCGTAGTGGGCTCATGACTTTGCTGACCGGGATTGTAGACCACGACCAGCACCAGGACGACGACGATTACGACGGCCACTACGGGGTAGAGCAAGCTCTCCCTCCTGGGGAGGGCAGGCTTACGTCGTCGTCTCGTCTCGATGACGGCCCTCTCCTCCTCCGA
>JBHHZZ010000062.1:0-6517 GCA_046758325.1 Thermoplasmata archaeon
AGGACAAAGGCGTCCCCCGGGCTGGCCCCCGTGAGCTTCGAGGCGTCCCCTCGGTTGACGGCGATCTCCAAGTATCCGTCGCTGGATATGATAAGCAGTGGCTGACCCGGTTCTCCAGAAGTGTACGTCCTGAGGAAGGGGAGCCTGAGCACGTGCTGCAAGCGCAGCTCCACCTTCTTCCCGAAGATTAGCCAAGACGGCAGGGCGTCCTCGGGTACGTTGGTCGAGAGGTTGCCGAAACGGTCCTTGAAGAGGAGTTCTCCCCTTACCTCCGAAGAAGTCACCTCGTACTCTCCGAAATCCAGCTGCACCAAATCATCCACCCGCTTCCCCACGGAGTTCGGCGGGACCCCCAGGCTCAGGTGAGCCGCCACAGGAGCGAATATGTCACGACCGTGGAACGTGTCGGAGAGCTCAGGCAGACAGTAATCCCGTTCCGTTATCTCGAAGCTGCCTCGCAAGCCTAGAATCTTAGCGGCCGGAACGAGGAGTCCATTGTCGGGTCCTACCAGCGTCCCCTTCTCGCATTCCACAACCAGAGGACGCCTCCCACCACCTACTCCCGGGTCCACTACGGCCACGTGGATGCAAGTGGGAAAGTACTTGACGGCCGATGCGAGGACGAAGGCGCCCTCGAGGACGTTCTGGGGAGCAATGTCATGGTCTATGTCCACAATGGCAGCCTGAGGGTTTATGGAGAGGACGACGGCCTTCATGGTGGCCACGTACTTCCCCTGACCGAAGTCCGTGAGGAGGGTGATGAGACTCATGGTCCGGCTAGTCCATAGGAGAAACGGTCACCTGTTTCTTGGAGAAAAATGCCTCCTGGAGGACCCTGCCCGCCTCACTACCCTTGGCAACCCTAATCAGACCGTCACGACCCACCGTACCCTGGAAAACGGGCTTGCTGGAGATTAGGACCTCCACGTTGCGACCAGCGAAATCCTCTCCCACCCGTAAGATCGCGTTCTTCCGGTCCATGTCAACCTCCGCGACTCGAGTTCTCCGCTCGACCTTGGTCCCTCCCAACTCCTTCACGGATCGGATGTCTAGCCTGAGGCCGAGTTCCCTCTCAATCTCGGCAATCCTCTTCCCCTCCCGGCCGAGGATTCTCGGAATATCCTTATCGTCTAGGTACACGGTAGCATGTCCCTCTGCATTCACCGAGACCTCAATGGGGCCACTGATGAGGCGGCCAATCTCATAGGCGATCTGTCTCTCGGCAAGGCTCCATAGGGGACTGATGCCTTCCATGCCCTCCAGTGGCATCACTACGACCTGCTCCCCGTAGGTGTAAATCTCGAACTCAGCCCTGGCGGTCTCGTGGTCCACCACCTCAATGACCGGGCGTGCCAGGTCCGCCTCCACCATGCCCACCGGGACCTTGACGGTGAATCGGAGGTCGTAGAATTTCTTGATGGTTCCGTCTTCCACGAAGAGTATCGTGTCTACGACCTGGGGGATCATCCCAAGCTCAACCCTTCCGATCAACCTCTGAACGGCGTCGATGCCCCTGGTAGCGTGAACGACACCCACCATCCCCACGCCGGCCATACGCATGTCGGCGAAGAGCTGGAAGTCCGCGGTCTTCCTCATCTCGTCGTAGATGGTGTAATCCGGCCTCACCAGGAGAAGGACATCCGCCGTCTTGGTCATGTCACCTCCCAGGGCCGTGTACTGGGTTATGTCATCGCCGACCTGAAGATCCCGGGGCTTCTCCATAGTCTTGACAATCCAACCGATGTCGTGCAGATACTGAGCCACAGCCTGCGCCAAGGTGCTCTTTCCCGCTCCAGGGGGGCCCGCGATAAGTAGGCCCCTATACCGCTTTTTGAGCCTCTCCTTGATTACATCGGCGTATCTATAATCGTCCAGGCCTACATTCGCCACCGGCCTCACGGCGGTTATCTCCAAGCCGTCGGAGAAAGGCGGCCTGGCAATGGCGATCCTTATGTCCGCCAGCTGTATGACGGTGGCCCCGCCCTCGTCCATCTCTATGAAACCCTTGGGGTTGACTTTGGCTTCCTCTAGGATGCTCCGGGCCATTCCTCTCAGTTCCTTCTCCGTCATTTTCTTGGTGCTCACCCTCCGAAGGACCATATTACCTGGTCGTCCGGCCTTGACCCTGGGGATCGTGCCCACCTTTAGGTGAACTGACATGACATCTGGCTCGAAGTATTTCGTAAGCGTGAGCTTCTTTCGCCTGCTGGGGGCCCTGGGCCGCATGTACTCCACACTAATCCCCTTGGCCTCGGCCACCCGTGCTTGGATCCAATCACTCGTCACGAGCACTGCCTCCTCCCCCTCGGCAACGGCCCGGATCATGGCATCGATGGAACCGCCGCCCGCCAGTTTGATATCTTCTAGGGACGGCCTCTCCCCCACGTATTTCAGCTTGATGGAGCCATCGCGGGCCAGGTGAGCCAGCTCTCTCAACTCATCTAAGCCCTTGTAACCCGTCTCTTGCCCCCTATCCGCCTGAGCTTCCAGCTCAGCAACCACAGCTTCTGGGATTACTACCTCGGCTAGGCCTTTCTGCTTGCGACGGACTATAGTAGTTATTCGACCGTCCACAATCACACTCGTATCTGGCACGATTTTCATGCTATTCTCTCGAATGCCTATTGGCTGCTACTGTTAAAGCTTTTCAGCCTGCTTCGCGCCGGGGCGAATCATCGTCCCCTCTCGCGGGGACACCGGTGCATGCTATGCACAGTACTGCGAGGGGAAATCTGCACGCTACAGGTCGAGGTCCGGAGCGATCAGATCTGGTATCTCAGCTACAGCCGCGAGGCTGATGGATTGGGGAAGCAGTAAACTCGCCCTACACCTTTATGAGAATGTACTCGATGGAGGCATTGCCCGTGATGAGAAGAGGGTCAGGTGACGTCCTGGATGAACGACCCTATGAGTGCTGAGGCGCTTCCAGTATGGCATGCGGTCACCTTCGCGACCTCCTGCACGCCCCTCATCCCCTTCCTGAAGTTTCGAGGAGAGAGTTCCAGTCAGGGAGGAGGGCATCCACGTTGGGCTACCAAATAGAATCGAGGGAGAGGGCGGCGTGAACCGGGAACTAGACTCCTGTTTTGGCCCTCAAACTCTCAGCCGTCCTGGTGACTGACAATATCAGCAGGTCCAGCAATTTCTCCCATGGCATTTCGTCATCGATCCACCGGAGGAAACCCGCCCTATGGGCACCGATGGTTCTCATGAACCTGTCCTCATCAAAGCCGATCTCCTTGAGCTTCGGTCCCCAGCCGCCTTTCCAGAGATATCGAGGGAGTTTGTTCCCGTACCAATAGCTTATGGGGTCAGCTACCGAATGTCCTCCCTCTTCCCGGGTCTCTGGGTGTCTCTCGATAAGCTTCAGGACCTCCTCCTTGATATGCAGAGGCTCAGGATGGCGTTCCAGTTCCACAGTGATCCCTCATTCCCTAGGACCCGGCGACGTATTATTCCTTCTCGTAACCATCTCACATTCCGTCTGCCATGTATGCGATAAAGCGGTGCAGGGGCCACCCCTCAGTCCACCTCAGTATGTGGTGTCCCCCCTTACTTACCTTGACCTTGGGTAAGTCCCTCTGAATCCTCTCTAGAACTCCCGTCACCTGGATGCTGTCCACTGTAAATACTCGCCAGCTGTCCCCCCGGGAGTTCTTGAGCCTATAGGCGTACAGTGGTAGGACATGGGATCGGGAACATTCTTCCAGGAGCTCTCGAGCCTGGACTTTCGTTCTCTGACTCTTGCTCAACCAGAGGGTGTCCTTCTTGGAGGCCTTCACTTCTATGGGAAACGAGACATCGTCTCGAATGGCAACGAGGTCTATGCCCAGGGAGCCTGCGGCTCGCAGGACGGTAAATGGCCTCTCGCCGATCTTCCAGTAGTCCTCTCGCTCCTCCACGGTACATGACCTAGTCACCCAGCGCAGGACCTTTTCGTCTCCTCGGAGAATACCCTTTAGCTCCCTTTCGAAGGTCCCTCCTGACATCACCCTCGAATGTGTCAGGGTCTATATATACAAATGGAAGGGAGAGGGCCGAAAGTTTCACTCAGCTCGTCACCCCTTTATATAAGGGCGGCCTCAGTTCACTGAACTGGACATGTTTGAGTTGATATGCCCCTACTGTGGCTGGACAGGCACGGACGCTGCCTTCGATGCCCACATGAACCCCTTCTGCCCCATGTGCGACAGACCCGTGCAGCTGAAACAGGTGTCCGAGAAGAAAGAATAGCTCGCTGGACAGGCATACTGTACTCCTCCCAGATACACCCACGCGAAGGAGGGCAGGTCATTCTGGGTGACAGACGTACAGCGAAAGTACGTTCGCGGCAACTGCTATAACGGCATGGCCGCTAAGGGATCGAGGCTACATCAGAACCGGGCTGAAGCGTATGACTTGGAGGGATGAGATATCATGACGAAGCCACGCGTATCTCGATATGGCTCATGGAGGTCTCCTATAACTTCGGACCTAATCGCCTCCAAGATAATCGGCCTCGGCCAGATTACCCTCGACGGTGACGACATCTACTGGCTGGAAATGCGCCCGTCGGAAGGCGGCCGAAACGTCATCGTGCGACGGACGTCAGATGGCGAGAGGACTGATGTGACGCCGCGTTCCTTTGATGCTCGCACGCGCGTCCATGAGTATGGCGGTGGCGCCTTCGTTGTAGCCAGCCGCACGATCTACTTCTCAAATTTCTCGGATCAGAGGCTCTATCGCCAGAATCTCGGGCATCCACCCAGGCCGATTACCCCCGAGGTAGACGTGCGTTACGCGGATGGCATAATCGACCAACGTCGAAGACGAATGATCTGCGTGAGCGAAGATCACACCATCGCCAAAAGAGAGCCGGTGAACGCCCTTTTGTCCTTGGATCTCAGGGAGAATGGGGACCGGCAAATCCTGGTCTCAGGGAATGATTTCTACTCCTCTCCTCGTCTTAGCCCCGATGGCTCCTTCCTCGCATGGCTCGCGTGGGATCATCCAAACATGCCCTGGGATGGCACTGAACTCTGGCTAGGCGAACTGGAGCCAGACGGCTCCCTCGGCCGAGCCAGTCGCGTCGCGGGCGGCATCAATGAATCCATCTTCCAGCCCGAGTGGTCTCCGGATGGTGTTCTCTACTTCGTCTCAGACCGTACCGGTTGGTGGAACCTCTATCGGTGGAGCGACGACCGCATTGAGCCCGTGTGTGAGATGGAGGCTGAGTTCGGGAGACCCCAATGGCTGTTCGGCCTGTCCACATATGGCTTCGAATCGGAGGATCGTATCATCTGTGCCTTCAATCAGAGGGGGATTTGGCACCTGGCGGGACTTGACACGGTCAACTTGAGTCTCGATGTGATTGAAAACCCTTACACCGAGATAATGGCGAACCTACGCACTGCACCTGGACGAGTTGTGTTTGGTGCCGGATCGCCGGCAGAACCGCCGTCGATAGCCCAGCTCCTCCTGGACACGGGACAGATTGAGGTGCTGCGTCGGTCAAGCGATGTGGATGTGGACGCTGGTTATCTGTCGACACCTGAGTCTATCGAGTTCCCGACGCAGGACGAGCGGAAGGCCTACGCATTTTTCTACTCACCGCGTAACCGCGACTACGTTGGTCCAACTGATGAACGACCACCCTTGCTTGTCATGAGCCACGGTGGGCCCACTTCGGCCGCTACAAGCACTCTGAATATCGGAATCCAGTACTGGACCAGTCGCGGCTTTGCCGTGCTCGACGTTAACTACGGCGGCAGCACAGGCTACGGACGAGCGTATCGGCAACGGTTGGAAGGGCGGTGGGGAATCGTCGATGTGGATGACTGTGCGAACGGTGTGCGCTTCCTGGTCGAAAGCGAGAGAGTTGACCGTGAACGGCTCGCAATCCGCGGGGGTAGCGCAGGTGGCTACACGACGCTCTCTGCTCTCACCTTTCGTGATGTATTCAAGGCGGGAGCCAGCTATTTCGGCGTGAGTGATCTGGAAGCTCTTGCAAAGGAGACACACAAATTTGAGTCGCGCTATCTAGATCGACTCATCGGACCCTATCCGGAGCGGCGAGATGTCTATCGGGAACGTTCGCCCATTCACTTCGCAGACCGCCTCTCCTGTCCAGTAATCCTCCTACAAGGACTCGAGGATAAAGTGGTCCCACCTGACCAGGCGGAGTTGATGGTACGGGCACTTCTTTCCAAAGGATTGCCCGTTGCATACGTCACGTTCGAGGGAGAGGAGCATGGCTTTCGTCGAGCCGAGAACATCAAGAAAGCCCTCGACAGCGAACTCTACTTCTATTCCAGGGTCTTTGACTTTGAGCTCGCTGACCCAGTCGAACCGGTCCGCATCGAAAATCTGTAGAAAGGAGCCTGGTACGCCATAGCAGGTGGGGTTGAGTCACCGGAAGACGCATTGGAATCATCACAAATCCACGACCGAAGTACCGGCTGCTTCATCCTATGTGGTGGCCTGCGGAATTCACTGGAAAGCTCAGTCGCTCTGGAGGCTTACACATGCTCCCACGCAT
>JBHHZZ010000063.1:0-6206 GCA_046758325.1 Thermoplasmata archaeon
CAAGAGAACTAGTACTTTCTGGCACAAACTATGAGAAGGTTGCAAGAGCAACTAGCATTAGGGGAGGTTGAACCGACTGTTTTGATGAGCAGATGTGGATTTGGCTCACTGGAGGACAGAGCGGGCCTGCGGGGATTTGAACCCCGGTTTGGGGCTCCGGAGGCCCCAGTGATGTCCATTGCAGTCCTCAAAGAGGATGTCTACACTACAGGCCCTCTTCCCCGATTGAGTGTATTATTAACCTGGCATATAGCTTATTGCTGGACGAAAAGGATGTCCAGCCAGAGGTCTAATGATCGCTCAGTATGAAAGAGGAGTTGGAGATAGCTGTGAGCACAAGCCTCAATCCTTCGTCCAATAGACCATGTTCTTGTGGTCGTTCCTGCAGTAGTAGGGAAGGGCCTTTGCACCCTCCTCAGGCTCCAGGCTTGCCTTGGTATACCCCTCTCCTGGGGGGAAGGCGTTGAAGTTGACGCCGCACTCCCCACATTTGAACTGAAGGAGGCCTGCCATAGAGATCGGAAAGATACAGGCGAGCCCGTATAAGTCGTTGAGGGTGTTCTCGTCCCTCCGCCAGAACCTTGGGCCTCAGCTGGCGGCCTTTTTCTTGAACTCAGTATATCCGCAGCGACCGCAGGAGAGACGATCCGTGTGCTCTCCCAGGAAGACCCCGGGTCCGCACTTCGGACAGGACTGCCGCTTACGTTGGAGCTTGTCCTCAGCGATTTCATACAGCTCTCTCTTAGTCATCAATCCGCCTCCAAGAGCCTGTTCCGTCTGAGTATGTGTCTTCTCTCCAACCGTGAGGCGTCCTCCTGGGAGGCGTAGACCTTCGCGTAGCCCCTCGCCTCCCTTTTGCCAAACTCCGTCTTCATGTAGTCGATAACCAGCACCTTGCTCTTGGCCTTTAGACTCTTCTCCAATTCTTCCCTCACTGAATCCCTTGCAGGCGTCGTCCCTTTATCAAATTGAACCTTGAACATGACCTCCAGCCTGTTCAAAAGCTTGTTCTGCTCTTTGGAGACTATTTCAACCTTCATCCAGCACCTCCATTCTAGAAAGGATATCATTCACCTTCGACTTGGCTTTCTCGTCTGCTTCCACGAGAACGACCCCTCTATCTGGGAGCCCGTAAGCGATGGTGAATCCACGAGGTGCCAGGGCAATGGCGGGAAGGGCCACCAAGTCTTCCTCGCCCCGAACTTGGATGAGAACCCTGTCGTGGCCTGCGTAGGCGTCTTGTAGGGCCCGCCATGCGTCGGGCGATATGTGGGCTGCCTCGTTCTCCACTTCCACAACCTTGACCTTGCTCGAGGAAGCATAGCTCTTCATGTGGTCATCACGTTTCCTCTTGATCTTGAAGTCCACCACGGCCACCGCAGGCTCTGAGGAGGCTTTCAGGGCCTCCATAGTACAGTAGTCCCCAACGGTAACCAACCTCTCCAAGCCCTTGACCTGTCTTGCGAACTCTTTTCCGTCAAGCAATCTTCCCAGGGGGACCCTCAGCTCTGACCTCATAGCCTCTGGGAGCTTCAGATGCCTACCGAACCCGTAGGGCGTACCTTCCGTTTGCATTGATTCCCATCTTTTTCGCTATTTCTGATTTCGTGTGGTCGACGATGATGACATAGCCCTGCCAGTCCTTCGAGGTCTTCCCTCCGCACCTGGGACACGTGTCCTCCTCGGATATGAAACTGCACACCTTGCACGCCTTATAGACCTTGGGCACCACTACACCTTCTTCATCTTCTCCGCTTTCTTCCGTTCCTCCTCGATCCATTCCCACTTGCCCAGGGCCGGCTGCCTCATAGTCAGTCCTATCTTGCTCTCCCGAGGACTCCTCTCGTTGAGGCTGACGGCAACGATTCTTGCCCGCACCTTGTCTCCCAGGCGAAGGTCCCTCTTGGTGTCCTTACCGATGAGGCGCTGATTCTCCTCATCCACATCCACGCGGTCGTCCATTATCTGGCTGATGTGCAGGAGGCCATCCAGGGGTCCGAAGCGGACGAAGGCACCGAACTTCAAGACCTCCACAACGAGGCCGTCCACCACCTCTTGAATCATAGGTTTGAAGACCAGCGCGTCAAACCTCACCTTCTGATATACGGCTCCGTCACCGTGGACGATGCGGCCATCCCCGACCCTATGGATGTTGGAGGCCACTAAGGTGAGCCCTCCATCCTCCCCAACTTTGCCCTCGAGGGTGTTCCTTGTCAGCTCCTTCGCTACCTGATCCAAGTCCTCCCCGAGCCTCTCGGGGGGTATCCTCACGACATCTTCCTTGGTGACCTTCACGTACATCGCAGCCACTCCAGGGGCATCACCCTCATAAGATTTCGCCATCGGCGGGGGTTGTGTCAAATGCCACACGAAGCAAGGGTTTTTCGACGAGGAATGACGAAGAGAAACGGGGTAATGAACTTATCGGGCTGGCGGTGGCCGTCTGGCGGAGAGATGTGAGCCCTCACCCTTGCATCCAGCCTCGTCTGAGCGGCCAAGGCCGCACCCTGTTTACGTTCACCTCATCCGAGGCTCCGCTAAGCGGTGATCATGGCCGTTCGGGGCAACTTTCACTGTCTTGCTCCTAAAGGAATAGCGGTGCCAGTACGAGGGTTATCGTGCTCAACAGCTTCACGAGTATGTGGAGGGAGGGCCCCGCAGTGTCCTTCAGGGGGTCTCCCACGGTATCGCCGACGACAGAGGCCCTGTGAGTATCCGTTCCCTTGCCGCCGTAGAGGCCCGACTCCACCAGCTTCTTCGCGTTGTCCCACGCTCCACCACCGGTGTTGAGCACCAAGGCGAGGATGACCCCAGCGATGGTCCCTACCATGAGCGTGGCCCCCACCGCCTCCGCCGCCAAGCCCGTAGGCTTCAGGATAATGCCAACCAATACAGGGCCAGCGACGGCCAGGATGCCGGGAGCCACCATCTCCTTCAAGGCACCCCGGGTGCAGATATCGACGGATCGGGCATAGTCAGGCAGGTCGTTGCCCTTCATTATCTCCGGGTTCTCTCTGAACTGGTCCCGAACGTCGTTGATGATGTAGTAGGCCGCCCTCCCTACGGCCCTGATGGCAAGGGCGCTGAACAGGAACACCAAGATGACGCCCACTATCGCCCCCACGAAGATTGGGGGCAGAGAGAGGTCGATTGAAATTCTCGCCGGAGATCCTCCCGCGGCCCTCAGCAGACGCACCTCCTCCAGATATGCCGAGAAGAGAAGAAAGGCGGCGAGGGCGGCGCTGCCCACTGCATAACCCTTGGTCAGGGCCTTGGTGGTGTTTCCCGCGGCATCGAGGCCGTCCATCCTCGACCTCACCTTCTCTCCCTTTCCTGACATCTCAACAATGCCTGCAGCGTTGTCCGCTATGGGGCCGAAGGTGTCCATTGCGAGGATATAGGCGGCGGTTGAGAGCATCCCCATGGTGGCCACAGCGGTGCCGTACAGCCCGCCGATGGGGATGGGGGTTCCGCCGACGGCTTCGGATATGCCAGTCGCTTGCCCTAGGTAGAAGGAAATAAGGATGGCGGCAGAGATGACGATGCCGGGGATAGCGGTGGCCTCTAGGCCTACGGCAAAACCGGAGATGATGTTTGTGGCGGCACCTGTCTGTGACGAGCGCGCGATCTCCTTTACAGGCCTGTAGCGCCCCTCCGTATAGTACTGGGTGACATAGACGAAGGCCAGGGAGGTGAGGATCCCAACCAGGCCGCACAGGAAGAATAGGAGCCACACTTGGGGATGCAGTGTGACCTGAGGCATCCCCTGAGGACTCAGCATCTGCCAGGAGGCGAGGGCAAAGAGAACTGTGGTGAGTCCCATGGCGAGGAAGTAGCCCCTGTTCAGGGCGGACATGGGCCTCTCTTCCTCCCTTGTTTTCACCACGAGGACGCCTAGGACCGTGGCCATCAGGCCCATGGCTCTGGCGACCAGGGGGAACATGACGCCGTTGATTCCGAAGAACGGGATGAGGGCGACACCTAGCACCATGGCTCCGATATTTTCCGCAGCCGTGGATTCGAAGAGATCCGCGCCCCTACCGGCACAGTCCCCTACGTTATCCCCTACAAGGTCGGCGATCACGGCCGGGTTGCGAGGGTCGTCCTCCGGAATGCCCGCCTCCACCTTCCCGACGAGATCCGCTCCCACGTCCGCGGCCTTCGTGTATATGCCACCTCCCAGCTGTGCGAAGAGGGCTACGAGGCTCGCGCCGAAGCCGAATCCCACGATGGACAGGATGACACGGCCCTGGTCTTCTGCTGAGGGGCCTCCGTAGAGGTGGTAGATGCCCCAGACACCCAGAAGGCTCAGGGCTATGATGATGAGCCCAGATACGGCGCCGCCACGAATTGCGGATCTGAGGGCTTCGTCGAGGCTGCGGAGAGAGTTGTTGGCTGTGCGGCTGTTGGCACGGATGGAGACGTGCAAGCCGACGTAGCCTGATATGGCGGAGAACGTCGCCCCGAGGGAGAAGGCTGCGGCGGTTTTCAGACCCTCGGCTGCACCCCTCACCGTCCCGAGGGCCACGGCGAAGACAATGGCTATGAGGGCCGCTAGGTATGCAATGGTGGTGTACTGCCTTCTCATGAAGGCCCTAGCCCCTTCTTCTACGGCCTTCGCTATCCTGCGCATCGCCTCGTCGCCCTTCGGCTGTCTGAGCACGTCCCAGGTCAGCAGGGCGGCAAAGGCCAGGGAGACTACGCCAGATACGGGTACCAGGATGGACAGATCCACCATAGAAGTCCTCCAGGAGGCCAGTTCTTCGATGAATCTTCCCCTATTCGGGGTTGATGCGGATGGCTCGTATGGCTATGCGTGAGGGGCCATTCCTGATTGCGTGCAGGCAGAGCCCCTATAAGAATGTCCCGTTATGCGCCGAATTTCTTGCTCCGATTGGCTAGATCGAGGAGTAGGGGCATGAGATCCTTTCCCCTGAGTCGGCCGAGGGCTCCCCCTGCGGCAGCTATCTCGTCAAAGGTCTCTACGCCGTCCCTCCTCACCCCGTCCCCGAAGACGAGGAGGGGAACGGGATCTGCACTGTGGTCTCCCGTGACGCAAGGAGTAGAATGGTCGGCGGTAAGGGCCACTATCCAGTCCTCTTTGAGTTGAGTTCGCAGGAGGCCCAGGCTGTCATCTATCCTTTCTACCGCCCTGGCCTTCTCCCTCGCCTCGCCATCGTGGGCGGCTACGTCTGGGGCCTTTATGTTCACCACGACGACATCGTACTCGTCGAGGGCCTTCACGGCTGCCACCACCTTCGCTCGTACGTCGGTGTCCAGGCCTCCGGTCGCCCCCTTCACTTCAAGTAGGTCCATGCCCACCGAGCGGCAGATCCCCTTTATCAGAGCTACTCCAGCGATGGCCCCGAAGCTCAGCCCCCATTTCTGGGAGACGAGGGGGATGTCTGGGAACTTACCTGCACCCCTCGGGAGGATTGCGTTGGCCTGCGGCAGACCGCGTTCCTTTCTGGAGAGGTTGACAGGATGCTTGGCCAGCAGCTCCGCCGCTCTCCGCATGAACTCGTTCACGACCCGAGCGGTTTTCTCGGCTTCCGGGACTGTGGCCTCCACCTCCGAGACAGCCATACCGACTTCGTGGGGATCTCCGTCGGTGATCCGTGAGTCTAGGTTGGGGCCTCGCAGCAGTAGGGCCGCCCTATGCTCCGTACCTTCTTTGAAGAATATCTCGACGCCGTCGATCTCTATCCCAGCAAGGGCTGCCGCTAGCTCCCGGGTGCCCTCCTTTATCCTGCCGGCCCGACGGTCCACCACCTTCATCGTGTCGTCAACGGTGGCGAAGTTGCATCTAAGGGCCACGTCCCCTCCTTTCACCTCCAGCCCAACCCCGGCGGCCTCGAAGGGCCCCCTGCCCGTATAGACCTCGAAAGGATCGTATCCAAAGAGGGCCAGGTGTGCGGTATCGCTTCCAGGCCTGATGCCAGGGGCTATGAGGTCTAGGAGCCCGCAAGTTCCATGAGATGCGAACCAGTCCATGTTGTCCTTCCGGGCGGCCTGTAGGGGGGTCAGATCCCCGAGCTGTTTGACGGGGCGGTCGCCGAGACCATCGCAGACGATTAGAAGGACCTTCTTCTTCATTGCTCATCCCTAGAAGGTCCAGCTAGATAGCATTTCCTGGATTCAGGCTTCCCTTAGGACAAAGGCGTCCCCCGGGCTGGCCCCCGTGAGCTTCGAGGCGTCCCCTCGGT
>JBHHZZ010000064.1:0-5998 GCA_046758325.1 Thermoplasmata archaeon
CCGTTCCAGCATGTACTCCACGACCTGAGCAGCGGCGAGCAAACTCCTCCCCTCCCCGGCGTACACACCCATGGTCGTTCAGAGGAGCAGGAAGAAGGCTACTTCCACGAGACGAGGATCTCCTCCCTCTGGAAGACCTTGAGGGCCGTGTAGCCCATCCCCACATCGACCGAGAGGACGACGAGGACGAAGAGCAGGAGCTGCGATATGCCGAAGGCCAGCAAGCCGATCATCACCCCCATGAACAGGAGGATGGCTGGGAGGACCACCAGGGTCCCCAGCTGCTGGGACGCCCTCACGTCCGACACCCGGCTAGATATCAGGACATTGGCCGTGATGCTGAGGACGCAGAAGAGGGGGGCCAGCAGGAGGATTCCAAGGATCCACTCTACTGTAGGTAGGGGCACGTAGCCCAGTATGGGAGTGACGACCATGTTCGTCAGCCAGATGAAGAGGACGGCTGCCATCCACGTGGCGGCCATGGTGGGAAGAAAGATGGACAGGGACTTCCCCAGGAGGAGTTCACCGTCCGTCGTCGGTGTGGCCAGGAGGGGCTCCAGGCTCTTGCTAACCTTCTCCCCCACGAAGCTATAGCTGGCGATCACGGCGGGAATGGCCGCCGGGATGATTATGAAGAAGAGCAGGAAGGAGTTGAGGAGGGTCACCATCGTGGAGGTGAATTCCTCCCCTCGATTCCCCAGGACCGCGCTCTCCACCAGGCTCGTCCTCTCCACCCGAATCGGATCGATGATGTTGGACCCCTGGACCAGGGAGTTCTGGATGGTGACCCCCTCCAGGATGCTTCCCTCGACGTTCACCCCCACCAGGGTGGAGTTTCTGATGATGGACCCACGAATCACAGACTCCCTGATGATGGAGTCCTCGACGCTGTAGTTGACCAGGACCGCCCCGACGATGGCATCTCCCACCATCGTGTTGGTGACCACGGGGTTCAGCGGCAGGGGTTCATCCGAGGGAGCCAGGGCTGCGATGGAGCTAAATGTGGTCAGGGGCAGGAGGATGGAGAGGAGAAGGGGGACGAAGAGGAGGGTGAAGATGATGTACTTGTTGCTCTTGAACTCCGCCAGCTCCTTGGTGGCTACGATCCACGCCTTCTCCAGCCTCATCAGCTCTCCCCTACCAGCCTCATGTACACGTCCTCCAGGCCCCGCTCCTTCTCGATGATGAACTCGATCTCACCGCCCGCCTCCATGATGGTCCTGGCGACGATGGGGTTGGATGCCTTGGGGTCCTCCAGGGCGATGTGCAGCTCACCGTCCTCCACCTCCAGGCTTTCCACAAAGTCCAGGGCCTCCACGGCACGGATCACGTCCTCAGTGGCTTCCCTCAAGCGGACTACCGAGGCGGGCTTCCAGTATCGAGCGGACAGCTCCCGCGGCGTGCCTTGGGCCAGCAGGTGGGTGTTGACGACGCCGATCCGGTCGCAGACCTTCTCGGCCTCGTACAGGTTGTGGGTGTTGAGGAAGATGGTCCTCCCCTCGCCCCTTAGCTCCAGGAGAAAGTCCCTGACGGTCTTGGCGGCCACCGGGTCCAACCCGGCCGTCGGCTCGTCCAGAAAGAGGATGGGGGGCTCGTGGACCATGGCCCGAACGATGGCGATCTTCTGCTTCATACCCTTGGAGAAGGTGCTCACTGGCTGGTCCCTCCTGTCCCAGAGGTCCAACCATTTGAGAAGCTCCTCTATCCTCTCCCTCCTCCGCTCCCCCACACCGTACAGGCGGCCGTAGAAGTCCAGGTTCTTGTAGGCACTGAGCCTCTCGTAGAGTCCGGGGGCCTCGGGCAGGAGTCCGACCATGCCCCGGATATTCATGGAGTCCGGCTCGCGGCCCACTTCGTTACCAGCCACGTACGCCTTTCCCTCCGTCGGCCCGATGAGGCAGCACAGGATGCGGACCGTGGTCGTCTTGCCAGCACCATTGGGCCCCAGGAAGCCGAAGACCTCCCCCTCCCTAACGTGAAGGTTGAGCCCCTCTATCGCGACCACCTCACCGAAGGACCTTCCCAGATCCACCGTCTCGATGAACTCCATCCGCTAACCTCTCACTCCAATCGGAAACGAAGGCTACCTTGGCCTACCTTCGGGCGGATGATAAGGATTTTGGTCCACTCTGCACCGTGTTATTGAAAGGCCGCGAGAGACTAGTCCTTCGAGGTTACCTCCCGGCCGATGAGGAGGAGGTAGGTAAGGAGCACCGAGACGAGGGCCACGAGCAGTGGTGTGAGGACGGACCACGTAAGGTCCAGACCGGTCCTGTACTGGGCCAGGATACCAAACTCCGCCAGGTTCTTGCCTACGGACCAGAGGTAGTGGGATATGCTTAGCAGCGGCACGTCCCCGGGCAGCGAGACGGCAACGGATTCCCAGAGGAAGCCGTACAGGAGGCCGACGGTCAGGGGCCTCTTCAGGACGAGCCCCATGAGGAGGAAGAGACCGCCGTACGCCGCGGAGCCGATGGCCGCCATGGCCATCAGGGACCACAGGACCTCGATGTCCTCCTCCACCGGGATGCCCGCGTTGGACAACGCCAGGAAGTAGCTGGCGATGAGGGGAGGCGTGACTATGAGGACGACGCTGCCGTAGTAGCCGAGAAACTTGTAGGCCACGAGGCTGGCCTTGGATATCCTCCTGGTGGTCAGGTACACCAGTGTGTTGTCCTCCACCTCTTCCCTGAAGAGGCGGGAGCCGTGGACCAGGGCGGTGACGATGAGGACCACCTGGAGGAACAACGGTACGACGATGGTCTGGTAGAGGAGGACGTCCACCTCCCTCCCGTAGGCGACGAGGCCGCCAACGATGTAGAGCGGGAGGAGGGCCATCACCCACGTTACGGCCCCCTTGCGGGAGCTCAGCGTGGTCTTGGCCGTCAGACCCGCCAGCGTGGCAAACCTGCCCACCTCAGCCATCATGTTCATCCCACCAGATATCGGAAGACAGCCTCGAGGTCGTCGTCGGGGCTCTCCATGGAGCGGACGGGAATGCGGCTCTCCACCACCATCCTGGGCAGTTCGCCGTAGAACCTCTCCGGATCCCTGGTCCTCACCACCAAGCTGCCGTCCGCATTGAAGGCGATCTCCGCCACGTGTTCCTCGGCGGCCAGCAGCTGGGCCAACTCCCTCGGCATGGGCGTCGAGACCAGGACGGTGTGCGGATGCTCATCGATGAGCCTCCTGATCTCCGGAATCCTGCCCGACGCGATGGCCTTCCCGTGGTTGATGAGGACAACGTTGTCCGTCAGTCTCTCAACCTCGAAGAGGATGTGGCTGCTCACCACGGCACTTATCCCCCTTTCCGGTAACCCACGGATGACCTTCATCATGTGGGCCCTGCCGACCGGGTCGGTGCCGTTGAGAGGCTCGTCCAGGATGAGGAGCTGGGGCTCATGGGCCAGGGCCTGGGCCAGCTTCGTCCTCTGTCTCATCCCCTTACTGTAGCCCGCTAGGGGCCTGTTCATCTCGGCCTCCAGGCCCACCAGCTCCATGGACTCCTCCGCTCGCCGGGAGGCCTCCTCCCTAGGGAAGCCGCTCAAGCGGAGGAGGGTGTAGACGAACCGGAAGCCCGTCATGTAGCCGTACACCTGATTGTGCTCGGGACAGTAGCCGATCCTTGCCATCAGCTCCCGGTTATTCCAGGGAACTTCCCCCATGACCGACAGGGTGCCCTCATTCTGGACCAGCTGTCCCGTTACGAGCTTGAAGAAGGTGCTCTTGCCGGCGCCGTTGGGCCCCACCAGGCCTGTGATGCCCTCCTCGAAGGAGGCGGAGAAGCGGTTGAGGCCCAGCACCTCCCCATACCACTTGGTGAGCTCCTCCCCTCTGATGACCTTCATTGAGCTACCACCTCCATGGTGCGGACCCGCAGGTAGGCGACGAGGGAACTGACGAGGATTATGCCCAGGAGGATCGTGAGGGCGACGTCCCAGGCGATGCCATTGGCCTCCACCCCGTAAAGGATTCGCCCCACGGCCAGCAGGTTCTGATAGAGGGAGAGGTGGAGGATCTCCTCCGATTCGAATATGTTGCTCACAGCACCCGAGACGATCTGGAGGGCGAGGACGGTGGAGAAGGTGGCTGCCGCCGCCACGCCCTTCCTGGACGTGAGGCTGGAGAAGACGAGGACCAGGGAGGAGAAGAGGGCGGTCGCCAGGAGGCCAAGGGCGAGCCCCGCCAGGAGGGCCTCCACTGCAACCTCCCAGGTGACATACACGAGGAGACCGGCGATTATGGGGCCCAGGATCCCTGGGAAGGCCACAGCTATCACGAGGGCGAGGGCTACGATGGAGGCCTTTGCCAGGATGTAGTCGATGGCCGTTATGGGGCGGCTGAGGTAGAGGGTGAGGGACATGTGGCGGATGTCATCGCTGATGAGACCGGAGCCCACCGCGGTGGCAACCACCAGGATGAGGAGCATGACCGGCGGGTTGACGAGGGTGTTGTAGAAGTAGGCGGCGGTGATCTCCTGCCCAGGGTTGATGAGGGGCGCCAGGAAGATGTTGAAGATGGTGGAGATCACGCCGAAGGCCACCGCCAGGACCAGGGCGATGATGTTCAGGGGCCTCTTCAGCTCCCTCCTCGCCCCGGAGGTGAATATGGTGACGAGCCTGTGAGCCCGTCCCCTCAGGGGCTCCTCCCGCCGGACGTATGTGGGAAGCTTGAGGGTAACCACTAGGTCCGACCCCCTTCCACGATCTGCAGGAAGACCTCCTCCAGGCTGCGAGCCTCGGCACCAAGGTAGCGGATCTGGACCCCGGTCTCGAAGGCGGCCTTGAAGATGAGGTCCTCCACGCCGTCCGCCTTCGGCACCTGGATGAAGGAGGGGTTCACATGCACCTCCACCCCCTTCTCCTTGAGGGCCGAACCGAAGGCCTCCACATCCCCCTTGATGCGAACCTTGAGGGAGTTCAGCCCGCGGCCCAGCAGCTCGCCGAGCTCCCCCTGGGCCACCACCTGTCCGCCGTTGATGATGACCACGTGCCTGCAGATGTCCTCCACGTCAGGCAGCAGGTGGCTGGATATCAGCAGGCTCTTCCCCTCCATCATCGAGATGGCCTTCAGCAGGTCGAGCATCTCCGTCCTGCCCTCGGGGTCGAGGCCGGCGGTGGGCTCGTCGAAGAGGAAGAGGTCCGGGTCGTGCACGAGAGACTGGGCCAGCTTGGCCCTCTGCTTCATCCCCGTGGAGTACTCCTCCACCTTCCTGTACCTCTCCTCCCCCACGCCCACGAAGTCCAGCATGTCGTGGGCCCTGCTGAGGGCGGTGTTGGCGTCGAGGCCGCTGACGCGGGCCATGTAGGCGACGAGGCCTATCCCGGTCATCTCCGGAATGAGGCAGTCGTGTTCAGGCATGTATCCTATGCGCTCCCGGATCTCCAGGGGCCTCGTCTGGCAGTCGAAGTCCAGTACCGTGGCCCGTCCTGCGGTGGGTTTCAGCAGACCGAGGAGGAGGCGCAGGAAGGTAGTCTTCCCGGCCCCGTTGGGTCCCAGGAGGCCGATGGTGCCCTCGGGCATCTCACAGGTGAGGCCGTCGAGGGCTATTACGTCCCCGAACCGCTTCGTGAGCCCTTCCGCCTGGACGATCATGTGACGTAGCCTAGCGATGCTTATGTGAAAAAGCTTTTGGACGGACCATCTCTCACAGACCCTTCCGCCGTTCCCTCCAGTAATAGTAGATGAGGATGGCGGCGGGCACGACCAGGATGCCGCCGATGAAGGCAGGCTGCTGCCAGAAGGGCGCTCCGGAAGGAGGGGAATAGGTGAAGGACCTGAGGGTGGCGTTTCCGACCTCCGTATCCCCGCTGAAGAACTGGAAGAGGACGGCGTTGCCCACTTCGTTGGAGTAGTAGGCCACCTGCCTCGTTCCCGGAAAGAGGGTGCTGAAGGGGCCGAAGGCGGAATCCTGGACGACCTCGGCGACGACTTCGAAGGCCTGAAAGTTGCCTGCGGGCACCTGGATCTCTCCGACCTCCGTCACGGTGAGCCGGAG
>JBHHZZ010000065.1:0-5998 GCA_046758325.1 Thermoplasmata archaeon
GGCGGGCCGGTTTCCGCTCGCCTCCCCGGCGGAACTCCTTGGCGTCGAATGCTGCGAGCACACATAAAAATAAAGGCAAGGGTAATTAGAGTTATGCCTCGGGGTCGCACCGATAACTTCACAGTCTCCAGAAAGGCGAAACATGACGGGTCAACGGTGAAGGGGACAAGAGCAGATAGGTACAAGGGCCATCTCATCGTCCCTGGTGGGGATGACCGGAATACCTCAGCCTTCCTTGCGCGCCATGGGAAACGGCTTGCCTGGCTCTCCGCGATCCGGGGGACTGGAGTCGGTCAACGCGGAAGAGGAGCTCGCGGGGACTTCCGAAGCCTCCGCTACCAGCGCCGAGATGGGTAGGATTATGAGAAGAGCGCCCAGGAGGGACAGCAGGGCCAGGTAAGTGTTCTGGAACATCCTGCCCCCTAGTGTCACCAGCATGAGGCCAACCCCCATCCATCGTTGGGACCGAGTACTCAGCAGGTCCGTCACGCTGTAGATATAAGCGCCCAGGGCCACGGCATATATGGGCGCCGGGAGGAGGAGGGTGAAGTACACGGTCCAGGTAGCGATCAGGGGAACGAAGGTGTTGGAAGAGACCATCAGGAAAGCGATGGCCGGGAGGAGGGCCAGAGGTACCACCCATGCCCGCCAGCGCCTGTCTGGAAGGAGCAGAATGGGGGCTGCAATGGCCATGACCTCTCCTCCGCTGAAGATGCTGGAGGCGTAGGGCAGGCCCAGTCCTAGGGCGGAGGAGTTCAGGGCGGCCTGGTAGTAATAGGTGGTTCCTATTGCGGCCACGATGGCGCACGAGCCCAGAAAATCCCAGGAGCGCTTTCGAGGGTGGAGGAGGATGAGGGGCACCAGGGTCGCCATGCCGAGCGCTTGATAGAGGAAGGGCACGAAAGGTTCTGCGAGGACCGCCAGGAGGATGCCCATGGCCAGGAGGGCCATGAGGAGGGCTGCCAGGGATCGCCCGAGAATGTTGTTTCGCAGGAGAAGGGCGACGGCGGCTATGGATACTGCGCCGGCCATCAAGGCCACGTTGAGGCTCACGAGGCCACCGTTCATCAGGAGGCCAAAGATGCGATCAATAGTCTCCCCAGCAGGTATGAGGGCGCCCATACGCAGGAGCAGGCGGAGGAGGAAGAACTCCAGAAGCGCGGCCGTGACGGTCAGGGCGAGCGCGAACGGGAGGAGGAACGCGAGGGTCCTCCTAAGATCCACGGCGTTCACCCCTCTCAGAGGCGGTCTCTTCCGCGGGGATTCCCAGGTGACGCATCTCCGCGCGGACGAAATCCACCAGGAGGTCGACGAGGAGGGGGTAGACGTCGAGCCTCGATTGTCGAAGCAAGGCCTCCCTGAAACCCTCCAGCCATCGCCCCAGGTGATCTGCCAGGAACTTCTCCTGGGCTGAGAGGACCACCTCCAGCGCCTCCTGATTGTCCCTGAGCCTGGCGTGGGCCTCCTTGAGGCATAGAAGTGCCATGAACTCCAGCTCCGAGACCAGGTGGTCCGGCAGGTCGTCCCGGGGCTCCAGGCCGAAGGCCCGGTAGAAGCCGGCCACGTCGGCCATGAGCACGTCCTTGAGGGGGTCCTCCTCCCTCCGGTGGGAGGCCTCGTAGGGTGGGCACTCTCCCTTTTCGAAGAGGCGGAGACGCTCCGCCGCCAAGGCCTGGAAATCGCCCGGCTCCGTGCCTGCGACCTCTCGAAGGCTGGCCAGGGAGGATGCCAGCTCGGGCCAGGCGGAGCCCAAGGAGCGGAGTTCCTCGACGGCTTGCCCACTCACCAACGACTCCTCCACGGGACCGAAGGCCCTGGCGAGGCTGCCGTAGAAGGCTCCGCGGACCATAGCATCCTCGGCCTCAGGGATGTGCTCGGCCTCAGTCACGCTTCCGCCTCCCGATGATGTATCGGATGAAGAATACGGCGCCGACAGGCGGGACGACCACGAGGGCTACGAGCCAGGCCTCCAGGACGCGGGGCGGCGCGGAGACCTGGAGAGTCACCCAGCTGGTCACAGACTTGCGGGCTCCCACGTCTCCAGAGGCACCATCCCACACGGCGATGGCCAGGTAGTACTGGTCTCCGGGGGCCATCTCCAAGTCCTCAGGATCTCCGGTGCTCAGCTCCCGGGAGATGACCACCGTCCACGAGTCGTCCCGCCATACTCCTCGACCGATGGCGTCCTGCCGCTCCTGAGTCGCGATGGTTCCGAAGCCCTGAGCGATGGCATCCTCCACGGAGGTCACCTTGAGAGGCTCCGAGAAGGGGTTTCCCACGGCCCAGCCTACCAGGAGCTCTCGGGCCTCCTCCGGGAAGGCGTCGGGCAGCGTGTACGGTGGATCGCCCACGGCGAAGGGGTAGTAGTCCACCCAGAAGTTGGGGTAGGCGTCCTCCAGGTCGCGGAAGCCCTCCTCGATGTCCGCCTGCCAGTCCGCCTTCCACTGGACGATGTGGACCGTCTGGCCTCGAGAGCCCATGCAGATGCCCGGGAGGGTGGAGGAGGCGAAGAGGAGGGCGGTGGCGTCCCTGAACTCATCGCTCTTCGTGGTCCTGTTGTCCTTCGTGCCGTCGGGCCATGCCACCTGGAAGGCGATGTGGGTCCCGTTGTTCAGGGCTCGGACCTTCACGCCGGCGGTGCTGGGCAGGGGGCGGATCGGTTCCGTCACGCCCTGACCCGATAGAGGTACCTCCACGGGTTCGGCCAGGTCCCACAGCGCGCTGGTGGGGTCGGTGACCGGCAGGGTCCCCTCCACATAGACGCTGTGCATCACCAGGGCCGGCTGAGCTATGGAGATGTTCGACTGGACCAGTCCGAAGGAGATGGCCGCGATGGCCACCAGCAGCAGGACCTTCACGTGCAGCGCCCTCATGACCAACCCTCACGTGATGTTGTGGCGATACACCCCCACATCGTCGTCCCTGTAGGGGCGGACTATCTCCTTCTCCACCAGCTTTACCCGAACGGCCTCCTGCCCGTTCACGTCGTACCCGATGACCTCATCCCCTTCCAGCTGGAACCTGGTGAGGATCTTGTCCGTGCTGGTGCACAGGAGGAGCACGGCTCGCACCTCGGGTTCCTCCCCCAGCCTCACCCTCTCGTAGGTCTCCACCGCGGCGTCCGCCTCAGGACCGAACATCTGGAGGTTGAAGTCCCTGGGCACGTGGATGGGAGGGATGTAGTAGACGTTGGGCTCCAGGCCTAGCTGCGGGTACAGGGGCAGGGCCAGCTTCTTCACGTGCACCAGGAAGTCGATGGGGTTCTCGGGGTCCGCCTCATCCGGCGGATGGATGTAGCCCACCATGCGGATCTTCCCGATGCAGTTGCGCATGCAGCGGGGCCATATGCCCTGCTCCACCGCCGGGTAGCAGAAGATGCACTTCTCCGATATGCGGGTCACGTGGTTGTACATGGCCCTCTTGTAGGGGCAGGCCTTGACGCACTCCCTGTACCCGCGGCAACGCTCCTGGTCGATGAGGACGATGCCGTCCTCCTTCCTCTTGTAGATGGCCTTCCTGGGGCAGGCCGCCAGGCAAGCGGGGTAGGTGCAGTGGTTGCAGATGCGGGCCAGGAAGAAGTTCCAGATGGCGTGCACCTGGCTGATGTGGTACTTCGTCTCGTCGATGGGCTCGCTGGTCTCGTCCTCCCCCCGGTTCGGGTTGGCCCAGTCCTCGTCCTCCGGCAGCCATCCGAGGACCCGCTCCCCCTGGGGTGCGGCCTCGAAGATCGTCTTTCCGCCGTAGACGGGGGACGTGCCCAGGGTGCCCCAGGCCTGGGGTCCCAGCTTCTCCAGGATCCTGACGTCCCAGCCCAGGGGATAGGAGCCCCAGGGCTTCGTCTCCACACTGTTCCAGAACATGTACTCCTGGCCCTTCCCGGAGGTCCAGGTGGTCTTGCAGGACATGGTGCAGGTCTGGCACGCGATGCACTTGTTGATGTCGAAGACGGCGGCCACCTGCTTTGCGGGCCGGGACTCCTCGTACCAGTAGTCCATGTCGCGTCCGAGCTGCCAGTTGTACACCTTCGGCATGGCCTATCCACCTCCGAAGAACTCCCCCTTCATGTAGCGCCTTACGGCCTCGTTCTCGTAGGTCGGTCGGAAGCCGAGGCTCGCGGGACGCCAGAGGCCCACGCCTCCGATGCCTCCGGCCTCGGCCCTGGTGATCTTGACGAAGGACTCCTTCGGAGCCCCCGTTGCCCCGTGGACATCCTTGGCGAAGCCCTTGCCGAAGGTCTGGCCGATGCCGTCCTTCCTCACCAGGGAATCGGTGAGGAGCGTGGGCTTCAGCCAGGCCCGGGTGATGGACTGGTGGGAGCCGTATCGGTAGCCCGCCTGGTACCCCGTCCTAGGGCTCTTGGCCAGCCCGTCCGGCCGGGTCTCGTGGCCTTCCACGCTGCCGTGGGTGGCGATGAACATGTGGAACCAGGCACGGGCCGTCCGCCGGGGGATGCCGGGATAGTAGCGGGCCCTGACCAGCCATCGGGTGACCTTGTAGTCCGCCTGGTTGCCCTGCCACCCCCGGAAGGGGCGGTCGCTGGGATCGCCGTCCACCCAGACGTAGTCCCCGTCCTCGATCCCCAGCTCCTTGGCGTCCAGGGGGTTGATGTCCACGTACCCCTCGCCCACGTAGGGCGTCCGCTTGTCGTGACGGTAGAAGTCGCCGAAGGGTCCGAAGTAGACGGCGGAGATGTCCTGGGAGAGGGCCATGGAGTGGCAGGCATGCCGGTATTTCGGGGTGTAGAGGATGAAGCTGTATCCGTCCTGGTCCAGGGGGTGCTTCGTCGTCCGCACCTCGCTCCACGGCTTGACGACGTGCCTCACCTGCCGCGTCTCGGTGCTCAGGTCCGCCGGGTCGATGCCGTACTCCTGGGGTCCCTTCGGGCCGATGGCCGGGTGCGGCTCGGACACGACCACCGCCGGCTCGTGGTAGGTGGCGTCCACCGTCTCCCTCCACACCGGCAGGTTCTCCCCGGCATCCAGGAACTCGTCCTCCTCCCGATAGAACTCCAGGCGGCCCGTCTTGGTGTACCAGGGCTTGGACTCGTTCACCTGCTCCCAGCCGCCGATCCGCGGGGAGGTGCGGGCCATGACGTAGAAGGGGACGCCGTCCCTGCAGGACTCCACAACGTCGATGAAGCTGTACCCCTTCAGGGCGTTGGAGGCGTCCATCAACCGTTGGCCCGGGACCTCCATCCTCTTCTCGCGGACCCACCTCCAGGCATCGCTGAACCTCCCGTCACCGGTGATCCTGGCCAGCTCGTCCGCCACTCCCATGTAGGTCTCCAGGTCGTCCCTCACGTCGAAGAGGTATGGGAGGGGGGACTCCACCACGGCCTGGAGGAAGGGGTTGGTGCACGCCCCATAGATGTCCGGGTACTTCCTCTCTATCCAGCTCGGCACGCCGAAGACGACGTCGGCGTACTCGCAGGTGGCCGTCCAGAACCACTCGTTCACGACGATCATCTCCATCTTCGGGAGGGTGTTCACGATGACGTCGTGGGCCCACTTGGCGTTGCCGAGGATGGAGTTGCCGTTCACCCACCAGGCGCTCTTGGTGGGCGTCGGCATGTGGGAGGAGCCCATCAGGTAGTCCCCGACCCGCAGCGGGCGGTCCCCGTAGTTGTAGAAGTGGGCGGACTCGTCCTCCTTGTACTTCCTCAGGGTCGCCGGCTTGGTCGGGTCAAGCTCGAGGTTGAAGGGGTCCTCGATGACCCACTGGCCCACGCCGTTGAACAGCTCCAAGCGGTAGTTGCCGGCGTAGCTGCCCACCTCGCCGCCGAATTGGCCCTCGCTCCCGGTGAGGGCCGCGATGAGGAATATCACCCGGTCCTTCAGGTCGTTGTTCCAGTAGTGGTTGGGCCCCATGCCCACGGTGAAGAGGGTCTTGCCACCGTTCTCCGCTATGGCCCGGGCGAAGGACTCGATGGCGCTCACCGGGGCCCAGGAGACCTCCGAAGCGGTCTGCGGGTCGAAGTTGTCGAAGACGTACTGCTTCA
>JBHHZZ010000066.1:0-5457 GCA_046758325.1 Thermoplasmata archaeon
CTCCTCAAAGACCCGCCATACGACGCCTGCCTGGTAGCCCTTCCTCAACATCTTCCGATACTCGGGCGGGTAGAGAACCTCGTCCACCCGCCTGCCAAGACGGTCGAACATCCGGAGCCAGGGCGTCCCTGCGCGGTCCATGGCGTCGGAGATGGCCCTTCCCTCATGCCACCAGGCCTCGTACTCCCTCAGCTCTTTCTCATGAGGGAAGGCGCCCAGCATTTCTTTCAAAAACGCCATCGGCGAACGGAGGACATCGAGTTCCATGGGAAACCCCTCCAGAGGTTAGGCTGTGCGATCTGCAAGGGAGCCGCTGGTATCTGGCCCCCTGGGTTGCCTTCGCACAAGGCAGCCACCGTATAGGTAGTTTCCGCAGGGCGGATGTCGCCTGCGGTCATGAAGAGCTCAGCTCACAAGCTCCTTGGTGATCTTTGCGAGACTCATGCGGCGCACAAAGCGGAGGCTCGGCCACTCCGAGAACAGGGCGACGAGGATGGCTAGCCCCAAGGAGAGGAGGTAGGTCTGCAGGTAGATGACTGGGTCGAGGACGAACAGATCGCTGGAGTACAGGGAGGTGAAGTAACCCGTGAGATAAGTGCCGAGGACGAGGCCGAGGAGGGCACCGGGGAGCACGAGCAGGAGGGTTTCGGTGGTAATCAACCGCGTAAGCTGAGATTGTGGTGTGCCGAGGGTCCGCATCGTCGCCAGGTCGCGGCTCTCCTCCAGAACATTGATGGAGATCGCGTTGAAGACGATTGCCAGGGCGATGGCAACGCCGAAGGCTAGAAGCATGTAGATGAACCCGTAGAATAGCTGCATCATCTCGTTCCAGTCCTCGAGGACATCGCGGGTACTCTCGAATGCCAGCACCGGAAGAGAGGCAGACAGGCTATCTCTCACTGCTTGCTCTTCGAGGCCTGCTGCTAGCTCCAGCTGGACGGTGGTGGCCATGCCCTCCAGGCCGAGCCACCGCTGAGCAGTCTCCAGGGTGACGAAGCCCGTCGTACCGAAATCGCTCACGAAGCCTGAGACCTCCACGGAGCGGGAGAGGATGTCGATCCGATCGCCGATGCGGAACCCCCGCTTCTCATATACAGCAGCAAGGAGGATGCCATCGCCCTCAGTGGTGATAGGCTGCCACTCACGATCGTACAGCCTGTAGAGCTGTGCGGAAGGCGCCAGACCCACGATGACTATGGAAAACGTCTCGCCGTCGCGCACTATGGAGGTCGGCATCTCTATCGTCGGCTCGGCGGCGACAATCTCCTGCCAGGCCTCCAGGGCCGTGAGGTCCGCCACTGGCTGAGGGAACTGGAGGTAAGTCTTGAGGTCGTACCGCTGGATGAGGCTCCTTTGGGCCTCTGTGGCCCAATCCATGGAGTCGATCAAGGCCAGGGGCACAAGGAGGACACTGACTGCCAGGGCAAGGCCGATGATTGTGAAGAACGTACGGCGCCTGTTTCGGAGGACATTCCTGGTCGAAAGCTTCCAGAAGGTGGGGAGCCGAGAGAACCCTGGGAAGAACCGCTCAAGGAAGGGCTTGCGGCCCCACACAGGCACCGGGGGTCGCATGGCATCGGCCGGCCCGAGGCGCGAGGCCTGCCAAGCGGGGACGATGCCGGCGAGCATCGTAAACGCGAGGCTCAGTCCCACTCCTACCGCGAGAAGTTCGAGTCGCAGCTGCACCGCCACGCCAGACAGGTTCACCGACCCGGAGAAGATGTCCGTCACCGAAAACGAGAGCGCATAGCCGATGAGGAAGCCCGCGACGGACCCAGAAATGCCCAGCAGGAGAGCATACGACAGGTAGTGCGCTAGTATGCGTTGTCGAGAGTATCCAAGGGCCCGCAGCATACCGATCTGGGACCGCTGCACGTAGACGAGGCGTGTGATGAGCACGTAGGTGCTGAGGGCAACGATGATGAGGAAGAAGAGGGGGAGGATGAAGGCAAGCTGGCTGAGGGAATCCACCGTGATGCGAAGGACCATGTCGCTCGGTTGGTTCTGCCGGGTGACCACGTCGGCGATGCCGTAGGGAGCAAGGAGGGCGAGGGCATCCTTGAGTATGTCGTCCTGGGCGGCCTCAGGTTCCACGACAACCGCCACCTGGTTCACCTCACCCTCCATGCCAGCAAGGGCTTGCAGGTCAGGAAGGGGAAGGAAGAGGACGCCCCACCGCCGAAGGATATCGGGCATGTGTTCCCAGGCCGTTTTTGCGGGCCACAGGTACTCCGGACTTACGCCGTGACCGGAAACGGTGTAGGGCCACGCACCCGTGGCGTTGCGCAGGTACAGGGTCGCGCCAACCTCTATGCCGTGATGCTCCGCGAAGCGTCGCTCCAGGAGCACCTCCGCCTCACCCGCGAGGGGATATCGACCTTCCTCGATGCGTACTTCGTTCACCGCGAGGTCGTCTTCGGTCGGGATTGACACGAGACGGCCGAGGATGAGTTCCTGGCCTCCAGCGAAGGCGACGGGTGCCTCCAGGACGAGGCGGGCAGAAACCGCTGCGACTCCTTCGAGGGAGGCGACCTCCGCCCCTATGGATTCAGGCGCCGGCTGAAAGGCCACCACGAAGTCAGCGAACCTCAACTCCTCGTATGTGTCATCGATGGCGGTACGCAGGTTCGCGTAGGCACCATAGACCGCAGCGAGAATCGCGACGCCCAGGACGATCATGGTGAGCACGGCGAGAAACTGGCCCCTCGTGCGACGGATATCCCGAAGCATCTTGCGGCCGAGGACGGACACGCTACCACCTGAGAGACTCCGGCGCCGCCGGATCGCTCACGGGTTCCACGCCCACGACCTCGCCACTGCGCAAGTACACGATTCGGTCGGCCATGGCGCCAACGGCGCTGTTATGGGTCACGAGCATCACCGTGATCCCCTCCTGGCGGTTCAGCTGCCTCAGCAACCCGAGGACGCCCTTTCCCGTCTCGTAGTCAAGCTCGCCCGTGGGCTCATCGCACAGGAGCAGCGGTGGACGCTTGGCGAGGGCACGGGCTATGGCGACCCGCTGCTGTTCCCCGCCGCTGAGCTCACTGGGGAAGTGGTCGGTTCGTTGGGCAAGCCCGACCTTGCTCAGCACCGCTTCCGGTGCTAGCGGGTCAGGAACGAGACGGGCAGCTACCTCGACGTTCTCTCGGGCGGTGAGGGTGGGGATGAGGTTGAAGAACTGGAAGACGAAGCCCACCTTCTCCCTCCGAAAGGCAGTGAGGCCTCGTTCGTCAAGGGTCCCCAGGTCCGTCCCATCGACGTAGACCTCGCCCTCCGTAGGAAAGTCGATGCCGCCGACGAGGTTCAGCAGGGTCGTCTTGCCGGAGCCGCTCGGGCCCAGGAGGACGACGAACTCTCCCCGCAGGATCGAGAGGCTCACCCGGCGGAGGGCGTGGACCTTCACCGTCCCCACATCGTACACCTTGGAAGCCTCGCGAAGGAGGATGGCGGCTTCTGCGGGAAGGAATCGGCTGGAGGACCTCGACCGCTCCATCGAATCGGCGTTGTGGGCCATCGATCTGCTCATCAGCGAGGTCCTACTCGACGATGTCGGTTTATGATTGTAAGGTTTTGACCATCAGGATTTTCGCTTGCCCAGCTGTCCAGGCGCGAAATTGGCGCATCCCGGGAGTCTGCCTTGTTAGGCGGGTCACCGACCGATCCTCCTCAGGGGTCGGCCACGGATGCGACGGTAGTCTCCCCATCGTAAGGCTCATATGCACAGAGGCTTGCACGGGATATCCTGGTCCCGAGGGAGAAGCCTAGGACGACGCCAACCGCACCGGCTACCATCCCGGTGAAGGAGAAGAGGACGCTTTGCCTGGTTCGCCCAGTGGAAGCCATTGCGCGCGGAGAGACATGGAAAGCTACATCAAGAAATCGGTCTGAGTTTCGTGAAGCGATTCCCAACCGGCTTTCGAGAATGCGCCTCACCAGCCCTGAACCAAATGGTTCCCGCCTTGAAGGACGCATCGACAAAGGATAAAGAGGGCCTGCGCCTTGAGCGACCAGGGATCATGGCCCCGAACAGCGATGTTGAGGTTGCCAAGGAGTATCACACTGCAACAAAGCATTCCCCCATCAGCATCAGGATGAGCCTTCATAGCCTGGATTGGCCCAACAAGCCTCTTCCGTTCAAGGTCTACAAACGACTGCAGACCGTCACACTGCCTACGGACTTCTCGAAGCCCTCAATGAGTACCCTAGAGGCCATCTCGTCCACACACCGCGATGGGGGTGCTCTGGACCTGAAGACCCTCGCCCAGATCCTCTACTTCTCCGCCGGAATCACCAAGAAGGCCCCGATGCCGGGAGGGGAGGAGTATTACTTTCGCGCCGCTGCCTGTGCCGGCGCCTTATACCCGGTGGAGGTCTACGTCATCTGCGGCGATGTCAGAGACCTTCCGCCGGGGGTCTACCACTTCTCCCCAAAGGAGTTCGCGCTGACGAGGCTTCGTGCTGGCGACTTTCGCCCGCACGTCGCTGCGGCCACCGGTGAAACCACGGCGGCTCCCGCCATCCTCGTCCTTACCGGCATCTTCTGGCGCAGCGCCTGGAAGTACCAGGCCCGATCCTACCGCTACTGCTTCTGGGACTCCGGGACGATCCTTGCCAACCTCTTGGCAACCGCTACCTCGGCAGGCCTGAGGGCGAAGATCGTAGGCGGCTTCCTCGATGAACGTGTCGACCTCCTCCTCGGCATCGATGGGGAGCGGGAGGGGAGCCTCTGCCTCGTGCAGCTCGGACTGGGAGGGGCCGCGAAGGGCGAAGAGACGGAGCTACCGCCCCTGGAGACTGATGTGGTGCCTCTCTCAAGGGAGGAGGTGGATTATCCGGAGATACGCCGGATCCACGCCGCTTCCTCTCTAGTGAGCGAGGAGAAGGTGAAATCCTGGAAGGGCCACCTTCGCAGAGAACCCCGGGCGCTCCACGGCCGAACCTTTCCTCTGGAGTCTCGCCTCCCCAGTGGGAAACCTCTAGGAGAGGTCATCCTGCGTCGCGGGTCTACTAGGAGGTTCAGGCATGCTCCGATAGGTCTGGACCATCTCAGCGCCATCCTCCACCGCTCAACCAAGGGGTTCGAGGCTGATTTCCTCGATGGACCGAGAACAGACCTCTTGGACATCTACCTGATCATAAACTCCGTGGAGGGTCTCCCCTCAGGGGCCTACTACTTTTCCCCTACTCAGGCCGAGCTAGAGCTGCTCAAAGAGGGCGCCTTCCGCAGGACAGCCGGCTTTCTTTGCCTGGAGCAGCCGCTGGCAGCCGACGCGAGCGCTGTAGTCTTCTTTCTGGCGGACCTTCAGAAAGTCCTGAGGAGGTTCGGGAACAGAGGTTACAGAGTCGCCCAACTGGAGGCCGGGATCGTCGGAGGGAAAATGTACCTGGCAGCCTATTCCCTAGGCCTGGGGGCCACGGGCCTCACCTTCTACGACGACGAGATCACGACCTTCTTCG
>JBHHZZ010000067.1:0-5312 GCA_046758325.1 Thermoplasmata archaeon
CCGAAATCCCTGAAGGCATACTTGGAGATGGCCGAAGCCGCCGTTGCCCTCGGCAAGGGGAAGCTGGCCCTCCAAGCCTGTGAGAGGGGCCTAAAGGAGCTTCCGAGAAACGTGGACCTGCTTCTGAAAAAGGCAGAGCTGCTCTCCAGCACAGGACGGCATGGTGAGGCGTGTCGGGTCTACGAGGAAGTCATTGGCGTAGATGCGAGAAGTTTCGCTGCATGGAAGGGATGTGGGGTCCAGCTCCACGCCCTCAGGTCCTTCCCGGAGGCGGTCAAGGCCTTCGAGAGGGCCCTCCAGATTCAAGATGACCACGAGTGCTGGTACTACCGTGGACTCTCACTACAGCGGATGGACAGGGTAGAGGAGGCCATCGAGTGTCTCGACAGGGCTGTTGAGCTGAAGGGGGAGGGAAGGCTATGGATGGCCAAAGGGAGGTGTCTGCTTCAGGCCGGGAAGGTTCAGAACGCCCTCTTTTCCTTCGACCAGGTCCTTGAGGTCGAGCCGGAGAACGATAGGGCCATGCTCCAGAGGGCGGAGTGCCTCATGAAGCTGGGGGAGTATCGACAGGCCCTTCACGCCATTGAGGAGGCGTTGGGGAGACGGAGCCGCGACAAGGATCTCCTCTACGGCAAGGTGCAGTGCCTCGGTGAGCTCGATCGTCTCCAGGAAGCCTATGAGGCTTCTGTAGCTCTCACTGAGGCCGACGAGAAAGACCATCAGGCCTGGATGCTCCGGGCGGCCATGGCTACCTCCTTGAAGCAGAACACGGAGGCTCTGGAGTGCCTCAGCAGAGCGTCGAGTCTTAGCCCGGGTGATCCAGCTCCTAGGGTGGAGGAGGCAAAGCTGCTCATATCCATGGAGGACTACCAGGAAGCCCTGCAGGCCTGCGAGGAGGTCATATCGAAGGACAGGGGGAACGCAGAGGCCGCCAGGCTAAAGGGGGAGGCTCTCGCCGGCCTTGGCAGGCATGAGGAGGCCCTCCTGGCTTTCAACGAAGCCCTGGCCCTTGACCAAGACGATGGGGATGCCCTAAGAGGGCGCGCCCTGAGCCTTGCTCGTCTGCGGAGGTTTGATGAGGCCCTCACGAGCATCGAGGTCCTGGTGTCACAGGCGCCCTCAGATCCATGGTCCCACTACTGGAAGTCCATGGTGCTTTCAGAAGCCGGAAAGTGGGACGATACATTGAAGTGCCTCAACCAGGCCCTTTACTACGGAGGGGCGAAACCGGAAATCCTGGCTAAGAAGGGCATGACCCTGCTCCACCTCGGCAGGCCTGAGGAGGGCCTTCGGCTGGTGGAGGACGCCCTCAGCACACACCCTGGAAGGCCGAACCTCTTGGCTGCCCTGGCCTCGCTCCTCATCGGCTTGGGGAGGCATGAAGAGGCGCTAGACAACTTGGAGGCGGCCCTCGGCGGGAGGGGCGGGAACAGGGAGCTCTGGCTCCTTAAGGCGGAGGCTTTGGACGCACTACAGCGTCGGAGAGAGGCTATCGAGGCTCTGGAGAGGGCCCTACGGGCGGGACCGCCGTCCAAGGGCATCTGGGTCCGGTGTTCATCCCTCTACCTGGGGATGGGGCAGGAGGAGGCCTCCATCGCCTGTTACGACCAGGCCATCGGCCTTGACCCTAGGGACGCAGAACTGTGGAAAGCCCGTGGCCAGCTGTGCGAAGGCCTTGGTCATTGGAGGGAGGCCGTGCAGTCCTACTCAAACGCGCTAGAGATACAGCCCAAGGACGAGAACACGCTGTGCTGTCTCGGTGGCGCCTACGTGGAGTTGGGCCTTTACGATGAGGCCAAGGACGCCTATGAGCAGGCCCTCTCTCTGAACCCCACGAGCGATGATGCGCTCAAGGGCAGCAAGGGCGTTGAGGAGAGAAGACGGGAGGAAAGGGTGAAGGCCTACGCCTGGAGGGTGCTGGAGTTCGAGGCGGTAAACGCTCGGCCAGCCACGAAGGAGGAGGTGTTCAAATACTGCAACGTGCCTGTGGACCTTCTAGAGGACGTCATCGGCTACGTCAACGAGCCTGAGCCGACGGACGTGCTCTCGCTATCTGATGGGGACATCCACAGATTGGAGACACTCTCAAGGGACGTTCTCTCGACGGTGTCGAACACAGCTCTGGGGCTGCCTCGAATCTCCCAAGTGATGCGGGAGTGTCCTCACATGGAGCTCCAGGAGGCCAGGGAGGTTCTCGGCTACATTCGGGGCGTCATGGATATCAACATGCTCGAGGAGCAGGCCCCAGGCATGGAGCGTCTGATGAAACTTGCCCTCGATCTGCCGCGGGAAGAGTGGAATGCTCTAGGTCTGGCGAGAAACCTCAGGATAGGGGCCTATCAGGCCAAGGGGTTGGAAGGGGCTTTGCGCATCTTCCATGACCAGGCCCGTCAGGAGGAAAGCCAATACCGTCCTCCCTCCGGTTTGAAGGGCGGAACAGAGGATAAGACGTGTCGGAAGCACGGAGCCGCTGGGATATATCAACACCTCTGCGGCCAGTTCCTCTGCAGCGCCTGCATTGTCGGCGGGCGGTGCCCGGTCTGCCGCCACCCAGTGTCCCAGGCCCTGAGTGGATTTGGGCTGCGGGATGCAGAGAGTGGCACCGGAGAAGGGAGGTACTAGCCCTCCGGCTCCCCTGTCTGGAAGATCCACTTCTCCCTCTCTAGGACGAGTCTCCTGAGGAGCTGGACGGCCTCCACCTCCCGCAGCTTGAGAAAGGCGGCGCCCACGTGCTTGCAGAACAGGCCGCCGGCAGAGCGCCTCTCCCAGTCCGGACAGCTGTGCACAATCCTCTTGTCCCGCAGGTCCAACCTAATGGGATAGCTCTTCACCTCGCCCTCCACAATATTCCCGGACCTTGACAAGGAGACGTCTTCGATCTTCATGGCCCTCCTGAGCCTGTCCTTTCCGAGGAAGAACACTAGGAGGTCCTCCAGACCCATCTCCTCCAGGTCCTTCTCGAAGGGCACCTTCCTATCATCCACGGCCCTGCCCTCTATCACGCCGAACTTCAGTAGGGCCTGGTCTATCCTCCAGTCTATGTACTTCTGCTCCTCCTCCGTGTACCTCACCCGGTTCTCGGGCTTGTCGAAGTACCTGCGGGCCGCCCGGGCGTGGAAGGGGGTGTGCAGCGGGTACTTCCAGTTTGCGGGATCGGCATAGTGTTTGGGGTCCTTCGGATATCTAGGCGGAGGCTCGTCTCTGCCATCGGACTTCCTCTCTGGCACCTTCCCCACGGTCATTCAATCCCGAATCGTCCCAGAGGCATATCTACCTTCACTCGCCTGCAGGTTCCCAGTATCGGTTCTCGCCCAGAATCTCACGAGCGATTACCAGCCGCTGAATCTCGCTGGTACCCTCGCCGATCTCGCACAGTTTCGCATCCCTGAACATCCTCTCCACAGGATAGTCCTTGATGAACCCGTAGCCACCGTGGATCTGGATCGCCTTCGTCGCGATCCTCATGGCTGCCTCAGATGCATACAGCTTGGCCATGGAGGCTTCCTTCTTGTAGTGGAGGCCCTTGTCCTTGAGGTAGGCGGCCCGGTACACTAGAAGGCGCGCGGCCTCTATCTGCGTGGCCATGTCCGCCAGCATGAACTGGATGGCCTGGAAGCCCGATATCGGTTGGCCGAATTGCTCCCGCTCCTTGGAGTACCTGAGGGCCTCCTTGAAGGCCCCCTGGGCGATGCCGAGGGCCATGGCAGCAATGCTGATTCTACCGCCATCAAGGATCTTGAGGGCATCCCCATACCCCTCGTTCAGCCGGCCCAGGAGATTCGTCTCTGAAACCCTGCAGTCCTCTAGGATCACCTGGGATGTGGCAGAGGCCCTCACCCCCAGCTTATCCTCCTCCTTGCCGGCGGCCAGCCCGGAGGTCCCCCTCTCCAGGACGAAGGCGCTGACCCCCTTCGACCCTCGGGTGGGGTCGGTCATCGCCATGATGACTAGGACGTCCGCGTACGGGGCGTTCGTGCAGAAGTTCTTGACGCCGTTGAGGACCCACTCGTCACCGTCCCTGACTGCCCTGGACCTCATGCCGGAGGCATCAGATCCGGACCAGGGCTCCGTCAGGGCCCAGGCACCTATGAACTCACCGGTGGCCAGCTTGGCTAGGTATGCGTCCTTCTGCTGATCATTGCCCGCCAGGAGGATGTGGGCGGTGCAGAGGGAGTTGTGGGCCGCCATGATGAGGGCGTGCGAGCCATCGACCCTGGCGATCTCCTCCACGGCAATGCAGTAAGATATGGAGTCTGTCAGGTTCCCGCCGTACTCCTGGGGAACCACCATGCCCAAGAGGCCCAGCCGCCCCATCTCCTTCACTGTATCTAGGGGAAAACGGGCCTCGTCATCCAGCTCCCTGGCGATGGGCTTCACCCTCTTCTCCGCGAAGTTCCTCACCGTTTGCCGGATGAGTTCATGCTCCTCCTTCAGCTCTAGCTTCATGCCAACCAACTCAAAGACCCTCTATTCCATGAACCTTTTGAACGTTAGTCCGCGGTCAGGCGGGCCTTCCTACGGTCCCCGAGGGTGGATAGGACAGATCTCACTTCCCTGTAGAGGTCCAGAACGGCCTCCCTCTCCTCCTCGATGTAGCGCAGGATGCTCTGATAGTCCCCCTGCCTGTAGAGGGAGGTGACGAGGCTGCCCCTGTCCTTCTTCTGACTGAAGGCGGTCAGGCTGGAGCCCTGGAACCTACCCCGATTCATGAGGACCAGGACTGGCCAGAGGTCGAGCATGGGCTTCTTGAAGAAGTAGTACTTGAGCTGAGAGGGATCCCAGGAGATGAGCTTGTGCTTCCCCGCCCTCTCCACAATGAAGGTGATGTCGAAGTTCAGCCTGTTGCCTATGGGGACGAAGTCCCAGCCGACGTCCAGAAGGCCCTTTTCAAGGATGGAGCGGATGATCTCCTTCTCTCCCCACTCCCACTCCACCAGGATGTTGAAGTTCCCCACGGGGTCGCCCTTCTCCAGCTGCTGGAACTGGATGGTTATGATCCTGTCTTGGAGGGGGTCATCACCCTCTGTCTCAATGTCAAGGTAATACTCCGTCAACGAAAGACCATGGAGCTGTTTCTATAAAGAATTAGCCTGCACGGGTTTCCGAGGGCGCGCCAATCAGTGGCTCGAGGCTCCGTTTCGACGGATCGATAGGCTGTTCGTCAGCTCGAGACCCGAAAGGGTTCGCGGAAGAAGGTATTTATTGCAAGGTGTATCCTAGGTGGACCCGCGTATTGTGGGGAGTGAAATGGAGGAAGTCGCGATTGTGGGCATCGGCCATGTCGGTTTTACTCCCGAAAGCCATCAATATTC
>JBHHZZ010000068.1:0-5286 GCA_046758325.1 Thermoplasmata archaeon
AACGCCGCGCCGACAGGTATCTCAGCTTCGTCTTCGGCGCCCGCTCCAGCATGCGGTTGCCCAGGGCCTGGAGCAGGTGGGTCTTTCCAAGGCCTGGCTTGCCTACAACGAAGAGGGGGTTGTAGGGATCCACAGACCCCTCGGCTACGGCCAGGCAGGCCGCGTAAGCGAAGCGGTTGGAGTCCCCGACCACGTAGTTCTCGAAGGTGTACTTCTCAAGAAGCCCGATATCCCGGGTCACATCGCCCGTAGACCTGACTCTTCGTGGCTCTCCGGACACAGAGGAGCTTTCCTCGGCCCTCGGGGCCTTCAACCTGGCCCTCTCCGCCTCCTTCCCCCTCGTAGTCTTCCTCCTCCGAGCCTCGGTCTCCTTCTTGGGCTCCTGGAGGGAGCCCTCTCTCGTCCTCTTCCTGGGTTCCTTTCCCTCGGCCCTGAGGCCCTCAGCAAGGGCCCTCTCAACGATCTCCTCCAAGTCAGCCGCACTCGTTGCCTTCTCCGTTTGATCAGCGAAGGCCTTGATAGCCTCGGAGAGGTCCCGATCCGTGATGGCTTCCGGGCTGCCTGCATCCCGGCCCTCTTTCCTCCACTCCTCCAGCCTTCTCTTGAAGGCCCCGAGCCCCGCAGGGCCCTTCCCATGGAGCTCCTTGAGGGCCTTGATGGCCGAGTCCACATCGAGATCGACATGCACCTCGATCATTGCACCCGGGCTACGAGTCAGCTTCCTGAAGCGGGGAAGGGCTTCCTTACCCGTCGACACACCGTTCGAATCCAGGACAGCCGTGAGGACCCGCCTTCCCTGCCTCATCACCACGTAGCCATGGGCACGGTTGTTCTTCTCCACTATCCTGAGGTATCCAGTGAACTTCTTCCTGCTCAAGAGGGGAAGAATCTTCTTCAAGGCGTCGGTTCCCCCCACGAATACCTTGGTGACTTTCCCCTCGGGGAGCTTCATGTCTCTGAACACGGCCGTCCTCTAACTGAACTCCTCCAGGGCGTCTTAAATAACTTAATGCGCCAGTTCCAGGGGTGATAACGTGGGCTTGTCAGGCCGGGATTTGTGACGCACTGGACTCTGGAGTCGCTTCCAACCTGGACCACAGAAGGCCTAGGGCCGTGGAGAGGACGGACCAGAATAGGACCCATTCAAGAATGGTCAGGTAGGAGAAGGTCTGTATCAACTCTGGAGGAACGTCGCCGGGAATCGCGGTTATTTCTGGCTTCAGCAGAAAAGGCAGCAGCCAGAGAAAGGACACGATCAGGAGGCTGACGGCCAGCAGTACTCTTTTCGCCCACAAAGACCGGGCCTTCGGCGTAAGGAAGTAGTATAGGCCGAAGCCCGCCAGGACGCCTCCGAAGGCGGACAGCATCGTACCGATATACCAGAATTGCCTTTCCTCGACGCTCAGGTTCCTTTCGACGCCGGGAGGAGCGCCGGGGACGGCCAGGAGCGGTAGAAGGCTAAAGATGATGAAGGCAAGAGCGCCGTAGGCCCAGGCCTTTCTGATTACACTGCGCCAAGGAAGGATGCTGTCGACCGCTGGAAATACGAGGGCGAAGGGGATGCATATCAGCACGCCTGTCACGATACCGCCGGTGAAGGCCACCGCCTTCGTGACCGAGGCGGGAACAGGTTCCTCGCCACCTTCTATGGCCTTCGCTTCGTCGATGATGGGACCCATCACCAACATGATGTAAAGGCCCAGAACGAGGCCAGCGAGCAAGCCTGCGGCTAGGCCGACTTTCAGTGTCCCTCTGATGGACATAAGTTCAGTGGCACGGCATACCCAAGGCGTGCCTCAGGTCGTGGAACACGTCATGGGCCGCTGCCGCCTGCGTAAATCCTATGGCGTAGAAGGCAGCGACGGCCGCCAGGGCCGTCAGGGTTATCCACAATCCGAAGCTAGACACGTTAGCGGGTAGCCGCCTGTGCAGTCGTTCCCACATCTCTTTCACTTCCCCGTTGGTTCCGTTATGGGCAGTAATAATGATGGGGTACTTAAAAGTTGTGTTACGAAATGATATGTGGTAACACACCCCGATCTGGGCCCCGGACCGGACACAACATATTAATTGGGCAGCGCTATCTGCTATCCAGAGCAGCGCTGGAAAGGGGGAGTTGCCCTGGATTTCTTCACCATGGACGACTTTGGGCTCGGAGGGAAGATGGTTCTCGTCCGCCTGGACATCAACTCGCCCATCGACCCCATTTCGGGTAGGATCCTCAACGACAATCGCCTGAGGCAGCACATGGCGACCCTCCGGGAGCTGAGGGACTCGAAGGTGGCCATCCTCGCCCACCAGGGCAGGCCGGGAAAGGACGACTTCACCACCATGGAACCTCATGCCCGGAGGCTTTCCTACTACCTTGGCCGAGATGTGAAGTACGTGGACAGCCTCTTCGGCAGGTCGGCCGTGGAGGCCATCCGGGGCCTCAACAGCGGCGACTTCCTCCTACTGGAGAACACCCGCTTCTACTCGGAGGAGATGGTCCTCAAGGACAAGGACCCGGCCCAGATGTCGTCCTCCCACATGATTAGCATCCTGGCACCCCAGGCAGACTTCTTCGTCAACGACGCCTTCGCCGCCTCCCATCGGGCTCAGCCAAGCCTGGTGGGTTTCTGCGAGGTCATTCCGAGCCTGGCCGGAAGGGTCATGGAGAACGAGGTGAGGATGCTAGGCCGTGCCATCCACAGCGACCTGAAGCCGAAGATTGCCATTCTCGGGGGCATCAAGGTGGACGACTCCATCGCCGTAGCCCGCCACATGCTCTCCCAGAGGATCGTGGACAGGATCCTCACCACAGGATGTGTGGCCAACCTCTTCCTCTGGGCTCAAGGTAAGAGCATTGGGAAGGCCAACGAGGAGTTCCTGAGGAGGGAGGTACCCGCCTGTGATGCCGTCCTGTCTGAGGCGAGGAGACTTCTCAAGGCGCACGAGGACAGGATATGGATGCCCTCGGACATCGTGATTAACGTCAAGGGGGAGGGGAAGACAATCGCTACAGCGGAGTTGCCCACCGATTACCCCATCCACGATGTGGGCCTCGACACCATCGTGAACTACCTGGAGGAGATTTCCGAGGCCGAGGTAATCATCCTCAACGGTCCTGCGGGAGTCTTCGAGATGGAGGAGTTCTCCGTCGGGACCCAGGAGCTCTTTCTGGGAGTGGCCAGGTCGAAGGCTTTCAAGGTGGTGGGAGGGGGGCACACCGTCACCGCGGTAGAGCAACTGGGCATCTCTCAGCAGATAGACCACATCAGTACCGGCGGTGGTTCCCTCATCTACTGCCTGGCCGGACGTAGTCTTCCTGTGATAGAGGCCCTCGAGAGGTCCAAGGTGAAGTTCAAGGACGCAAGGGTGGATGGCTAGCTATCACCGTCGATAGCCGCATCGTGAAGGTTTTATGACCGCCATACCTAGGAAAGCCGATGCTGGCGTACGTACCCACCTACGTCAAGGGTCTGGACGACCTTCTGGGGGGAGGGATACCCGAGGGGAACGTTGTTCTTGTGACGGGGACGCCGGGTGCCAGAAAGACCTCCCTGGTCTACAGCATCCTCCACAGCAACGCCTGTCGTGGATCTGGAGGCCTCTTCATCTCCCTGGAACAGGGGCAGAGTGAGCTGACCTCCGCCATGACCCGTCTGGGCATGGACGAACTGGGTGATGAGAGGCTCTACATCATGGACGCAGGGAGGATAAGAGTGGAACTGGAGAACCTAGAGGTCGACAAGGACTGGGTAGACATCCTCAAGAGGGTGATCAAGGAATCGGTGGAGGTCAACCACCGGGAGCTGGTGGCCATCGACCCCCTGGATGTCCTCTATGCCCTGGGCACACTGAACAATCCCCGCCGTGAACTCTTCCACTTCTTCAGTTTTCTGCGGGATCTGGGCCTGACGACCTTCCTCATCTCAGAGCTCCCCGTGGGCAGCCTCGCCCTCTCCCGGTATGGTGAAGACTTCCTGGCGGACGGTGTACTCCTCCTCAGGCACTACGATGTTGGCGAGACAGAGGTCCAGCTGCGCCTTCGATGCGTCAAGATGAGACAGACGGCTCACGAAGAGGGATATCACGCCTTCGGCTTCGGCAACGGCGGCTTCTACGTCACGAAGATCATCTCGAGGACGCAGAGGCATGGGCCTCCTGGGAATACTGAACTCATGGCGCCTTGAACCTTCCACCATCCGACCCGCTTCATCGCAAAGGCCTTACTGAAGGAAAGCCATGGGCCCTCGCTTGCCATGAAAAGTGACAGGATTGCCATCGTCGGCGCGGGACACATCGGCAAGGCTCTAATCCGCGGTTTCCTGGCTTCAGGAAAGTGTAGCAATGACCAGCTGATGGCCACCATCCCATCGACGGAAAAGGCAGACAGGTTACAGGAAGAGCTGGGAATCAGGTTAGTGACGGACAACAAGGAGGCCTCCTCTTGGGCGGATGTCATCGTGTTTTGCGTAAAGCCCCAGGTCCTGGCGTCCGTATTGACGGAGGTCTCCAGCATCATCACTGGGGAGAAACTGGTGGTCTCCGTGGCCGCCGGCATCCACACCCGGTTCATCGAGGACTGCATTGAAAAGGAGGTGCCCGTGATCCGTCTCATGCCGAACGTGGCGGTGGTGGCCCGCCAAGGCGCTACGGGGATGTGCTGGGGCCGTTTCGTCAAGGAGGAGCATGTGAAGTACGTGAGGGACCTCTTCTCGAGTGTGGGCTTGGTGATGGAGATGGAGGAGGGTCTCATGGATGCGGTTACCGGGCTCAGCGGAACGGGTCCGATGTACATCTTCCAGGTGATTGAGGGGCTGTCCGATGCCGGTGTGAAGGTAGGCCTGAGCAGGGAGAAAGCCTACAAGCTGGCCGTCCAGACGGTCCTGGGGGCGGCCATGACGGCTCGAGATTCGGAGGAGCACCCGGGTCACCTCAAGGACCTCGTGACCTCGCCAGCCGGTACCGCGATCTCGGCCCTTCACCTCATGGAGAGGAGCGGCTTCAGGGCCATTCTGATGGACGCCGTGGAGGAGGCAACACGGAGGGCCGGGGAGCTGGGGAAGATGTACATGGAGGAGTCCTCTTAGACCGGGGGCCACATTGCGTATGAGCGAGAGCCACTGGAGGGATTCGAACCCTCGACCTACGGTTCTCCCGCCTGGTTACGAGACCGTCGCTCTAACCGGCTGAGCTACAGTGGCTGCTTTTCCATAGAGTACCAGGACATAAAAAGTTCGGACCTCGATTGGGCAACCGAGGTCTGCATAGGAAGATATATTTGCATCTTCCCTTATCCCC
>JBHHZZ010000069.1:0-4852 GCA_046758325.1 Thermoplasmata archaeon
GCCATTCGGAAGATCTGTCCACCGGCCTCTCCGTAGGACCCGTCCACCTCTATCACGGGGGAGCCCTCCCGGGCTCCCTGGACTTCTGTCTGACGAGCCCACGCATCACCTTCCAGGCCTCGAAGCCAACGATCAACAGGATTGACAGGAAGATTATGAGGAGCCAGTCGTCCAGCGCAAGGGGGGTGGTCTTGAAGGGTATCTGTAGGATGGGGACGTAGATGACTAGGAGCTGGAGGACCAGGGAAGCGAGGACGGCCACCACGAGCCAGGGGTTTGACAACGGGCCGGTTCGATGGATGGGCTCCCGGAGGGACCTGATGGAGAAGACGAAGAACAGCTCGAAAACCACAATTAGGGTGAAGACAGTGGTCCTGCCCCTCTCCACCACATCGGCACTGCCGTCTCCTCGACCGAACACCTGCCACTGGAAAGCGAAAAGGGCCGCAATGGCCATGACCAGCCCCACTGCCAACACCACGCCGGCGACCTCCCTGTTGAGGGGACTCTCCTTCGGACTCCTGGGAGGCCTTCCCATGATGTCTTTGGCGACGGGGTCCACTCCCAGGGCCAGGGCGGGCAAGCCGTCCGTCACCAGATTGATCCATAGGAGCTGAATCGGTTCTAAGAAGGGAAGGAACTCGTGCTGTACGAAGATCATGGTGGCCAGGAACATCACGAGGACCTCCCCTGCGTTGGCCGAGAGGAGGTATCCCACGAACTTCCTGATGTTGTCGAAGATGCCCCTACCCTCCTCAATGGCCCTTACGATGGAGGCGAAGTTGTCATCAGTGAGTATCATGTCCGATGCCTCCTTGGCCACGTCCGTCCCGGTGATCCCCATGGCCACACCTATGTCCGCCCTCTTCAGCGCTGGCGCATCGTTGACGCCGTCCCCCGTCATGGCGACGATGTGGCCCTCATGCTTGAGGGCATCGACGATGCGGACCTTGTGATGGGGCGATACACGGGCATACACGCGGACCCTGTCGGCCACGCTGTACAGCTCCTCATCGTCCATCCTCTCCAGTTCCTCTCCCGTGAGGGCCCCATCCTCCTCTTCTATGATCCCCATTTCCCTTGCAACGGCCACAGCTGTCAGCTTGTGATCGCCGGTTATCATCACCACCTGTATGCCGGCCCGCTTGCACTCCGCCACCGCCTCGACGGCGTCCTTCCTGGGCGCATCCATCATCCCCACCAAACCCAGGAAGACCAGGTCCCTCTCCACGACCTCCTCCTCGTACCCCTCCAGGTCCTCCGGCAGTTGACGGTAGGCTATGGCCAGGACCCTCAAGGCCTGGGATGCCATCGCCCTGTTCTCCTCTAGTATCCTGGACCGAAGCCCTTCATCGAGTTCGACCTCCTCCTCCGCCAGGACCCGAGAGGAGAGCTGGAGGAGGACCTCGGGTGCTCCCTTGACGTAAGCCACCACACCGTCCCCCCGGTGGATGGTGGTCATCCTCTTCCTGACGGAGTCGAAGCCTATCTCCCCGACCCTCGGTTCTTCCTGCTCCAGGTCTTCCTTCCTCAGGCCTGCCCTCATCCCGGCAACGATCAGGGTGCCCTCAGTGGTGTCCCCCAGGACCCCCCAGGCGGAGCCATCCTTCACCACGGAAGCGTTGGTGCAGAGCATGCCGGCCTTGAGGAGGAGGGAGAGATTCTGATCGTCCAGGGGGTTCACCTCGTCCCCGTCGACGAGGAACTTCCCCTCGGGGACGAAGCCCCTCCCCTCGACCTGGTATTCCCCCGAGAGGGTGAAGATCCGCCGAATGTTCATCTCCCCTAGAGTCAGCGTTCCCGTCTTGTCGGAGCATATCACCGTCGCGCTTCCCAGGGTCTCCGCCGCTGGCAATCGTCTGATGAGGGCGTTCCTCCTGGCCATCCTCTGAAGGCCCAGGGCCAGGGTTATGGTAACCACCGCCGGCAGGCCCTCGGGGATGGCCGCCACGGCCAGGCTCACGGCTGTCAGGAACATGAGGACGATATCTACAGCACGAGTGAGGCCGACGACGAAGATGATTACCGATGCCGCCAGGACTCCTAGGCCTATCTGCTTGGCGAGGTTGGCGAGTCTCCTCTGGAGGGGCGTATCCTCCACCCTCTCCTCTTGGACCATGCCCGCTATCTTTCCGAGTTCTGTCTGCATGCCCGTGGATACGACCAGGGCTCGGCCCCTTCCAACCTCGACCGTGCAGCCCATGAACAGCATGTTGGTTCTGTCACCCACGTAGACATCGCCCGTCACTGGATCGATGGATTTCCTGATGGGAATGGACTCGCCCGTCAGGGAGGCCTCATTCACCCTCAGGTTGGCCACCTCCACCAGGCGGGCATCCGCGGGGACCTTGTCCCCGGCCTCCAGAAGGACCAAGTCGCCAGGCACGAGCTCTGAGGCTGGTATGGACCTCCTATCGCCCTCCCTGATGACGGTGGCCCTAGGTGCTGCCAGGGCCTTTAGGGCCTGGATCGCCCTTTCTGCCTTGAACTCCTGGACAAAGCCAAAGACAGCATTGAGAACAACTATGGACATGATGACGCCGGCGTCAATCAACTCCTCCGCGGAATTGTTGAAGTATCCGATGGCTGCGGAGACTGTCGCCGCCAGGACGAGTATTAGGACGAGAAGGTTGAGGAACTGCGATAGGAATATTCTCAACGGAGAAACGGCCTTGACCTCGAGCAGCTCGTTGGGCCCGTAGGTCTCCAATCTCCTCCTCGCGACTTCTTCGGTGAGACCAAGAGGGGAGGAGTTGACGTGCTGGAATGCTTCGTTGACTGTGAGGTTGTACCACTCCCTTCCTTTCATGGCTTGCCGCGGTGTCCAAAACGCTCAACCTTATAAAGAAAAGTGCGTCCTCCAGCGAGCGTCCATTCGAGGCCGTGGAATCCAGACAACACCATGGGATTGCTTGAGGGGTGTGAGGTCACACACTGCCCTCATGCTGCCTGGCCCAATGTGCCTCCCGCGGAGACCAAGACCGCCCTTATTCCCCGTCCCCTCTCTGGCCCCTCACGAAGGCAAGGTGCAGCCTAAGGAAGTATACGGAGAGAGCGATCATGATGACCCCGCTTCCGACGATGGCAGGGAATGGAGCGGGGTTAGAGGGACTGAAAGCTCCCGCTATCAGGAGGATGCCTGTGATGGCTGTCAGCGCTGATGCCAACAGCTGCCAGGTCGGAGTCCCGTCCATATCGTCGCCGCAGTGGTGGGGAGACGCCGCTGATGATAAAGATGCTTGTCGCCAGTCCCTAGGTCAGGCCACAATGCGGCCGCCGGGATTCGAACCCGGGCTAGAGGCTTGCCCCGAAATCTTGGGGGGCCTCTGTCCTACCGCTAGACTACGGCCGCTTGTGAGCCAGTAGGTGTGAAATTGGGGTGTTTTGCCGGAGGATTTCCGGCAAACGCGGTGCCGAAGCGCGCGCCGAAAACTGCCGTTACGGAAGGCTGCTCCGGCGATCTGGGCCCGAAAATCGCCTTGATGGTCCATAGTATAGTGGAGAGGGGGACGCGATTTGAAGCTATCGGAGGTCACCGCAGGTCCTCCTCCACAGTACCGACTAGCTTCAAGGCGTACTCCTCACCCTTAGGCACCTGAGGGAAGCGGAAGTACTGGAACCAGCCACCGGACTCGACGACGCCTCGGCCGTGAGGGAGCTTGGCCGTGAAGTAGCGAGGAATGAGGGAGTCGTGGACCGGGCGAGCGCCCTTGAGGTAGACGAAGTACTGGAACTTCGTGAGGACGCGGTGGTCCACGTCCTTGTAGTGCTGGGCGGCGGCGTACCAGGAGACGTACCGCTTGCGGAGGTCCTTGACGCTGTCCTTTGCCTTGGCCTGGGCCCAGAAGCGCTCGCCCTGGGGCCACTCGGGGAAGATCTCGTCCACCTCGTCGGTGAAGGAGGGATGCGCACGGGCGTCAGGTTTCCGGCGAGGCTTATGAATCGTCCGCACATCTTCTCAACAATCGACGGATGCGTAGCACATCGTTCCAAAAAGGCCGCTTTCCGGGAAAAGCATAAATAGAGAAATCTGCATTTCTCCTTCATGAGGCTTCTATCGCTCGGCCTGAGGTTGTCTGCGGTTATCATCATCGCCCTCTTCACCACGAGCCTCGCGGCCAACCCCGTTATGGCGTCGGCGGGACCGGCCCCGGCCACCTTCGATGGGAACGTATACACCAACGAGCACTTCAAGATGGAGATTCACGCGGACAGGTCCATCCTCTGGTCCTTGAACGGCGTGGGTAAGAAGGCGAGGGCCGAGACCTGGCAGGTGGAGAGGCTGTCCCGCGGCGAATGGGTCGAGGTGCCTATGGCCTCCGGCGGAGGCCTGTCCATCGACGACCTGGAGGACAGCCAGGAGGTGGTGACTAGCAGGCCTCTGGAGGGAGGGCTCCTCCTGAGGGTCAGCTACTCCGGGGCCAAGGTGGACCTGCCGTCGGCGGGCCCGAAGATATCGGCGGAGCTGGTGTCCACCAACGCAACTGGATGGTTCCGGGTGGTCTGGAAGATCGAGGCGGCAGCGGCGGACTACGTCCTCTTGAGACACTGGGAGCAGGAGGGCGTCACGCCGATCCTGGGGCCCGTCCGGGCGGCGTCGCAGATCGACTCCGTAGAGCCCTCCCTCAACTCCATCGTCTTCATGGACTCCAAGTATGAGACGGAGTTCGGGATCAACTGGGAGGACGCGAGCCACCTCTTCGACAGGGTCTCCGTCTGGAGGGAATCGGACGGCATCTTCGCCGCTGTGTACTTCGAGGCTACCTGGCTGGAGCCCGGCGACACTCTCCTCATCGACCCCCTAATCGAGGGCGGAGGAGGAGGGGGCGGTGGAGGAGGCGGAGGCGGCAGC
>JBHHZZ010000070.1:0-4803 GCA_046758325.1 Thermoplasmata archaeon
ATGGCAGGCAGACCTGCACGGTGCAGCGGGCCGGCAATGAGCTGCCCTCAGAGGAGAGGTCTCAGCCATGTCAGGTGAGGAGCACTTCCGGAAGCTCGAGCGCATGTATGCTGAGGCTCCCATCAACGAGTATTTCATGCCGGAGCTGCACGTGACCGAGGGCCACGCAGAGGTCGTCCTCCCGGTTCGCCAGGACTTCCTCCACGCCGCCGGCGGCGTCCACGGATCGGTGTACTTCAAGGCCCTGGACGATGCCGCCTTCTTCGCGGTCAGCTCCCTTGTGGAGGACGTCTTCGTCCTCACGGTGTCCTTCACCGTGTACCTCACGCGGCCCATATCCAGTGGGGAGATGAGGGCGACGGGAAAGGTGGTTCACAGCTCACAGCGGCTGTTCGTGGCGGAATCCGAGCTGGTGGACTCCGAGGGGCGCCAGATCGCGAGGGGGAGCGGCACGTTCATGCGGAGCAACATAGCCCTCAGCCCGGCGCTAGGCTACCGATGAGAGGCCATCAGCCGCCCGAGCCTACGGCGCATCCGTCGGATCCCAACTCGTGACCAGGTTCTCGCTGAATGAGTTCAGCTCCTTCATATGCTCGGGCGAGAGGGAGAAGTCGAAGATGGCGCCGTTCTCACGGATGCGCTCCCGGCGGGAGGACTTGGGGATGGCGACGAAGCCGTGCTGGTGGGACCATCGGAGGAGGATCTGGGCGGGGGTCTTCCCGTACGCCTCTGCGATCCTCAACAGCCGCGCGTCCCTGAGCTTCCTCCCCTTGGTGAGGGGACTGTAGGCCTCCACCTGGATGCCCTTGGCGCGGCAGAACTCCACTGTATCCAGTCGGGCGAGGTAGTTGTAGGGATGCAGCTCGATCTGGTTCACCGCCGGGACCATGCTGGCATGGGCCAGGAGCTCCTCCAGGTGGCGGACCATGTAGTTGGACACCCCGATGGCCTTACATTGGTCGTCGTCTAGGAGGGTCTCCATGGCGCGCCAGGACTCGAGGCGCAGCCCCTCCACGGGCCAGTGAATCAGGTAGAGGTCGACGTAGTCGAGGCCCAGTTGCTGCAGGCTCGCGCGGAAGGCCCGGAGGGTGGACTCGTAGCCGTGGTCGGTGTTCCACAGCTTGGTGGTGACGAAGACGTCGGAGCGGGGGAGGGAGCTCTCGCGAATAGCCTTGCCCACGGAGTGTTCGTTGCCGTAGAATTTCGCCGTATCGAAGAGGCGGTAGCCTGTGTCCAGGGCGTAGCGGACGGCATTCTCTGCCACGCGGCCAGCGGGACTTCCATACATGCCCAGGCCGAGGGAGGGCATCTCGAGGCCGCTGTTCAGTCGGAACGGGGGAATAGGGGACTTCATCCGCTGGACGGATTAGGGTCCGGCCGTTTATAGCTGTACCCTGGCGGCTGTGCTGCCATTCCCCTCCCTCATAATTGCCATCGTCTCCCCAGGATGCGGGGTGGCCGCAGGGAAGCCCGACTCCCCGGTGTACAGTCTTGCCGGTTTGTATGCAGGACATCTCGGCGTACGAACAGCTTTATATCGCTCCGGTGTCCTGTAGCACCAGGTCCAGTGGACTAGGAGGTGGTTCCCGGTATGATGTCGACAATGCTTTTTCAGGATATGCCGGGAACCGTCTGAGCGCTTCGTCGTTGTTTCCGGCTTTGCGGGCCCGCGTTGTGAACGCCGTTTCGTCCGAAAGTCAAACATCCCATGCCCGACCCGCTGGACAAGAGCGTCCGCTGGCGCATCGATACTGGGACGCTCCCGCTCCAAGAGCAAGGCTACCGCCGAACAGTCGAGGCCATCCTCTCTTCGGGTCTGGCGACGAACGTTGTGGGCCTCTTGAGCGCGGGGAAGGAAGCGGATGTCTATCTCGCCTACTACAAGAGCGGCCCCATCGCTGTCAAGGCTTACCGCCTCTATCGGACGTCCCACCGCGGTGGCCGACCCAACAAGCTGGATAACATGTCGTGGCGGGCTGCCCGGGAGTATGAAGCGTTGTATCAGGCATGGAAGGCCCGCGTCCTCGTGCCGGCGCCGGCGCGGCGGGTGGAACACATGTTCTCGATGCGTTACTTGGGGGAAGACGATGGTCCGGCTCCGCGGCTGCAGGATGTCAGGTTGGCCGACCCGGAGGTGTTCCTCGCCAAGACCCTGGCCGCCATCCAAGAGATGGTCCGTGCGGGAATCGTCCACGGGGATCTGAGCGCATTCAACATCCTCGTCCATGAGGACAGGCCGTGGTTCATCGACTTCTCGGACTGGGTCCGGGTGGACCGTCTCGGCGTGAGCCCTTGGAAGCGTTTGACCATCGCCTCAACACGCCTGACACGCGATCTGAACGCGTTGCAGAAGTATTTCCGCAGATACAAGCTGGAGATCCATGTGGAGCCGATCGTCTCAGGGTTGATTGATGAGCTCGACACGTTCGGCGTGTTAGGATTATCCCCGGAGAAGGACTGAGCTGCGCCGTCGTTCAACGATACACAAAGGGTTATGCCGGTCAGCGATGTCGCACGCGGGTACGGAGCTCGCCAGTCTGGCGGCGGAGGTCCAGGCAATCCGGAGGGAGTTCAGCCGGCTGCGCAGACCTACGCTCAGTCACGGCCCGCCACACCGAACTGCCTGAGGATGTCGAGGGGGACGGGGTTCTCGTATTCGATTCCTACTGCCTCACAGACTGTCTGCATTCCCGCGTCGGTCGTCACTAGGTGCGTGGCCTCCGCGCTGTCGGCCAAAGCAGCGACGAAGCAGTCGTAGACATCGTGGCCGATATCCCGCGACAAGCGGATGGCCCGAAGCACCACTCGGCCATCCCCCTCGGCGTATGCCACGGACCTGATCTCGGCGAGAGATTCCACAGCGGCGTCGGCTTCGGCCGGGTCCAGCCCCCACTGGGAAACCAGCACCCACCTCGCCCTTAACAGATGATATGAGTTGAGGAGGACTCGAAATGCACCTCGAAGGCCCGGCATGATCGCCTCTTGGACAAAGGAATGGCCTACATGATCCTCGTCCAAGAACACGGCGACCACGTTGACATCGAGGAACTTACGCTCCAAAGAGGGCCTCCCCGGTGGTCAGGAAGGGCTTCTTCTTCCATCCCCCGCGGGAGTTGACGGTTCGAATCCGGGGCGGCTCTATCTCGATGATCAGCCTTGCGCCCTCGCGCTCGATCCTCACTTCGTCGCCCTCTCCCAAGCCTACCTGCCGTCGTAGCGATGCGGGGATGGAAACTCGCCCTTTGCTGTCGACTCTGATGCGGGCCATGAAATATAGCATGGGCTTGTGGGACATAAACGTTGTGGAACGTGGGATGGAGTGTACCCCACTAGTTAGTTCAATGTTCGCTAGATAGGAAACACAATTTCTTGGTCCTAACTCCTCAGACGATTGCTATCTGTCATTGAGAGATAGCGGATCCGGACCCTTGGCGTAGATATGTGGGCGAAGTGCTACTCATGAATCCACTGGACTACGGGTTGATGAGAATCTAAGAAACGTCGCACAGCGGGTTTCTAGACAAGGGGCCCGGCCCCTAACTGGAGTGAGATGAACCCATCGAATGTTCTGAGCGGGGGAGAATCCATATACTGCCTCCCTGGGAAATCAATATTGACCCGCATTCAAGGCATCGATAGTAGGATGCTTTGCCTCCGCCCCCGAGGTATTCGCGGGATGAGTGTTCACAGATGTGATGGGAATAGGCCCTCAACATGCTAATCCTCCACCAGGCATCTTGGAGGCCTGCAGGCTGGTATAGTCCCTCGTCTGCCAGTAGGAGCAGCAGAGCGCCCCGATGTTTTGACGGACGATTCTGCGGTGGATCTTATCCTCTCACGCAGAAGGCCGCCAAGCCAGGAACGTAGGCGCATCCACTTTCCAGAGTTTCCCTTAGGAGGAAGTTCTTTCAACAGCCATCCGATATTCGAATCCCCGTACTCCAACTTCGCAAACTTCGCCAAGGCTCGCTCGCCTCGCCCTCTGGGAGGGCTTATTGGACCAAGTGCCCAAGACCACATTGTTACCACCTCACATCATGATAGACGCCATAGAGGAAGCCGATTGAGCCGGCTGAGAGAGCCGTTGTAGGGCGGGTCAAGACTTATGTTGCCGAACGGCACTTGCTGTAGCCGATCTACCATGGCCGAAAGAGAGGAGAGTATGTATGCCGCTGCATTCAAGGTGCGGCACGACTGCCCCATCGGGAACAAGTCCCGGGATCTTCCAGATCTCCGAATCCTGCACTGGTGCGTTAGCAACCGTGACATCTTCCAGGTCTCAGGGCCTGGCGAACAGCTCGAGTCGTTCAGAGGCTGGATTGACTCAGTCTTCGGGAAGAGGTACGATTCCCAGCTGCATGAAAGCACGCTCCTCATCACACAGGGATGTCGCTGTGCCCCTGAGTCACACCATCATCCCGACGCGCGCCAGTCAGTCTCGGATGTCATTCAAGAGGTAGGCGTGTGGGACATCCCGCCCATCGTGTATCGCGATGGTTGGGAATCGTGGAGGGTTATCGCGTGGAACGAGGGCTCGATTCGAGAGCTCTTCGGTAAGATACGAGCCATCGGTGAAATGCGCATCGACTCGCTCCGCCCCATCGAAAACGCCCGAATGGAACAGATGATGCTCATGCCCGCCTCGGACATCTTCGCGGACCTGACGGATCGTCAGCTCTCGGCCGTCATTCTGGGCCTTGAGAATGGCTACTACTCACTGCCGAGCGAGACAAAGGTTGAGAATCTTGCCCAGGGAGCCGGCCTTGCTCCGTCGACATTCAGTGAACATCTCAGGAAGGCGGA
>JBHHZZ010000071.1:0-4797 GCA_046758325.1 Thermoplasmata archaeon
GAATGGATTACGACCAACAGGACGTAGACCCGGGAGCCGGCTTGCACATAGCGCCAGGACTTGCCGAGCTTCCTGAGGGCCCACCGGTTCGAGGTCGTGAGCAGGATGATTCCGTAGAGCAGGGCAATCGCTCCGATGAGGTTCCCCATGAGGAAGCTTCTGTTGACGAATGCTACGCCCTCGCGCTCTGCCGGGATCAGGTAGAATCCGGTGAGGTCCCACCGCACCCACCCGTCCAGGATGATGTACAGGTGCCCTATGGCAAGGATGATGGTCCAGACGCCGAACTCGTGCCTCCATGTCAGCAGAGGGCGAAGTCGCGGGACCAGCTTGGACAGAGGGCCGAGACCCATGGTGATGACCAGAAGGACGAACGCCGCGTCCGCGAAGGACCGGTTCAGCGCGTGTACACCCTGGCCGGGCCGGATTGTGAGAAACAGGTAAAACAGTGCGAACGAGAACAGCGCAGTCAGCACGTGCCGCCCCGCCCGAGCAGCGTAGGAAGTCGGCATGGTTCTGCCCGCCTCCAAGGGTCTTGGGATGGCTCGCATTTAGACAGACTGTATTTAACCTTCTTCCTCCCGTTTTCGCTTCCAAGAGCAAGGATGAGGCAGGCAGACCTCGAGCTAGGGGGAACGTGCCACGAGCTTCCTCGAAGCGCACTCCCGTATGAGGGCGATGTAACCAGGCTCGAGGATCGGCGAGAGGACTTAAGCGAGGATGCATTTCAAAAATGCCAAGGTCCGAGGACGGATTGAGGTCGGAAGCCAGTAGGGGGACAGTGAGCAGATGAAGATCAAAGACTGGGGACAGATGGCTGCCTGGTATGATGAGAAGCAAGGGGATGAAGGCGACTTCTGGCACCGGACACTCATCGACCCGACACTTCTCAGAGTGATCGGTACGGTGGAGGGGCAGCACGTGCTAGACCTGGCCTGCGGCAACGGCTACATTTCTCGCAAGCTCGCCCGCCTAGGAGCCCGGGTCACAGGCGTTGACGCCTCCGCCCCCATCATCGAGAGAGCACGGGCACGGGAGTCCGAGGAGCCGCTCGGCATCGCCTATCATGTCGCGGACGCTGCCCATCTTGAGATGCTGGAGGACGGGACCTTCGACCTGGTGGTATGCAACATGGCCCTCATGGACATCGCGGACGCGGAGGGAGCCATCCGGGAGATCGCCCGTCTGCTGCGTCCTCGAGGGCGCTTAGTAGCGAGTCTCTCCCACCCCTGCTTCGATACGGGAAGCGCTTCCGCATGGGTGATAGAGACGGTGGGCCTTACGACAACGGTCTGGCGGAAAGTCAGCCGCTACCGGGAGCCGTTCAAGGATTGGATTCCCTGGCAGGTGGGTCCGGACCAGGTTTATGAGACAGCCGCCTACCACAGGCCTCTCTCCTGGTACTTCCGAACCCTCCGCGATTGCGGGTTCGTCGTGACAGGTCTGGAGGAGCCGGCCCCCACTGAGGAGTTCATAGCCGGGAGCCCCCAGGGGCCGTGGATAGCCCAGATCCCCCTTCATTGCGTCATTGAGGCACGGAAGGTGGGGCGGGAAGTCCGCGGGCTCGAGCTTGAGAAGGGGTGATGCCGAGGATTGGCAGCAAGAACTCGCGCAGGGCGGAAGAATGCCAACATTCTGAGATAAAAGACCGACTACGGTTCAACCGCTGGATCGTGTGATGCGGTTACGGAGGAGCCTGGACTCCTCGGGGCATAGCAGACGCCGAAGGAATACATCGTCTGAGTAGTCTTCCAGGCACTTACCAATGCTCCCCTCTCTAACTCAGAACCAGGTCCGCCGTACGACGGTATCAATTACATAAATCCTTCGATGATTCGGGTCCGCATGAAATACCGGTTCCACTACACTGGGATACGCGTCCGGCAGTTAGAGCGCTCACTCGAGTTCTACGCCGGGGTTCTGGGCATGGAAGTCATCGATAAAGGTACAATGCCTCACGGCGGGGAGTACATCCACCTGCGGAGCCCTGACTCTCACCAGAGGCTTGAGCTCAACTGGTACCCGGAGGACAGCCGGTTCTTCACACAATATCGGAAGGGGGAGGAACTCGACCACCTTGCCTTCGTGGTCGAAGACGTGGAGAAGGCCTTCGAGGAACTCGTGGAGAAAGGAGCGAAGGTGGCGGTGGCCCCCTCCGACTCGAAGGATACAGAAATCTACGTAGAGGACCCCGATGGCATCTGGATCGAGTTACTGGAATGATCCACGGAGTGGGCAGAGCGCTGAGAAATGGATGCTTAAGGCAAGATTCCTGGTCCCAGCTCGGAGACGCTCATCCACTGGATGGGGGCTAGAGTCTCTTCCGGTCGCAGACGGGTCTGGTGAAGGGTCTCGCGGCTATCAGCGATAAGAACCAGCGTCGGAGACGCTGGCCCCGCTTCGGTCGCATCCTGGCCCTTCCCTCTCTGAGCAAGGCGACGACCAACCAGGCCGAGTCTGAGTCCCCATACTCCCACCGGCAGTATTCACGCAGGGCTCTGTGACCTCGTCCGGGGGTCCCCGTCCGCATCGTGCTGAGTAAGATAGACCACACGGTTAGCACCTCCAAGACATGATATCGAGGGTCCGACAGAACCATCTTGAGCCGGTGAGAGGAGCCGTCATATGACGGCACTACAACTAAGTCCCTGAATGACCTTCTGGTTCACGATGAGCCTCTGGGAGATCTCCTTCCGCACGCAATACGACTACCCCTTCATCGAGATGTCGGGACGCCATCCGGGCGTTCCAATCTCCATGTGGTGCATTTGGGACAGGGAACTGCTTCAGGTGCCAACCCAGGACAAGGGCGTTCTGGAAGCGATCGAGAGAGAGATCGGTGAGGTCGGCCGAGTCGTCGACAAATGGGTGGAAGCACAGGACGCACGCATCTTCCTGCTCCACTGCACGTGCGGCGGTCTCGACAGTCCATGGAACGTGTGGGAGGCCCACCAGTGCACAGAGGCGCCGCCAGCGGTCTTCCGGGACGGGTGGGGCTATTTCCGCGTAATCAGCTTCGACGAGGACAGCACCCGCGGTCTGTTCCAGGACCTCATGCAACGAGGGCCCACAGAACTCCTACGGAAGCGAGAGCTACCCCTGAGCGTCCTCCCCTCGAGCATATGGGTAAACAGTCTGTTCTCGGAGCTCACTGGGAGACAGCTCGAAGCGATTCTCAAGGCCCACCGGTACGGATACTACGTTTCTCCACGCCAGGTTAAGACGGAGAACGTTGCCCACAGTCTGGGCCTGAGCCGCTCCACGTACGAGGAACACCTCAGGAAGGCCGAGAACCGGATCATGGACGCCCTCATGCCTTACCTCCAGCTGTACGCCTCAGGGAAGGGACCACCGAAAAGAGTACCCTTGAAGAGGGCCGATACAGAAGCAGCTATGACGGAGGGCAAAACGGGGGGTTAACTCCTACATTCGTTGAGGGAGAGGTGATGATAGCAAGAGTTTGGCGCGGCACGACTTTGGAGTCGAAGAGCGACGAATACTTCGATTATCTTATGAAGACAGGCGTGAAGGATTACCGTTCCACCGAGGGAAATCGCGGCGTGTATGTCCTCCGACGAGTAAGCGAAGGAAGGGCTGAATTTCTACTGTTCTCACTGTGGGAGGATATCGATGCGATCCGGGGGTTTGCCGGACCCAAAGTAGAAAAGGCTGTGTACTACCCTGAAGACGAGGAATTTCTGCTTGAACTTGAGCCTAAAGTAGCCCACTACGAAGTTCTGGCCAGGCCTTAGAACCACACAGGATTCAGGTGTAGAGCGAGACGTCGTGATAGCTCAATGCAGCAAGCCAGGCATGGACCATACGCATCCGGTGCAGAACAGGGAGGAGACCCTTGCCGAACCGCCACATGGCTGCACCGTTTTCCGCCCGCAGGCCGGTGCTTCGCCTCGATGGCGGTTTCAGATGGGCAGTACTGAAAACTCAAAGCGGCAATGCTCATCTCCAGTTCCTTGACACTCGGGTTCCTTCCCGATTATCGATATGTCCCCGCCCAACATCTCCTCGACTAGGCCTGCCCAGAAGCCGCGGGTGTAATGACAACGTGATCCGGTCGAAGGATGCCCCTCGCACACCTCAAAGCTCCTGTCCACGACCAGCTCAGCGGTGCGAGAGCTGGGATTCAACGTGAACGAGAGGACGCGGTAAAGCCCAAGTCGGGAAGACAGGAACTTGGCTGCCTCTACGATGTCGTCAGGGTCTTGGGAACCCAGAGAGGTTGGGCTGGTGGCATAGAACTCCTTGGCCCTCTCGTATCCGGCCCTGAACAGTATCGCCTCCGCTCCCCGGCCTATTATGCTTGCCATTTCTTTGTAGAGAAGGCAGTAGGCCTCCCGCCGCATTAGAAAGTAGGACGCTCCACCCACCTTGATGTCGGCTTCCTCCGGCTGAAACTCCACTGAGTATGTCTTATCCAAGTCCTTCATTGTATTTTCCCTCCATAAGACCTCTTGTCACCCACCCTCCGTGCTCTCCTGATAGGGGCTTCTCGGGCTTCCTGCCCCCGCAGACAGGCAAGGAGAACATCATGATTGTTCCTGAGAATGACCATACACCCGTGTAGATGACCTCTACCTAGGCGACCCGAGGACAAATGGATGCCCCGTTTCCCGGTGAGAGGTCGGGGCTTCTTGAAATCGACGATCATGTTGGCTGCTACGAGGGCCTTCCCAGAAGCATCGATGTTCATTCAGCCATCCTACCGTTGCCACTTTTCTGATGTAATTAACGTTTTTAAAGCTCTTTGCGCGCATATAACACTTTGGATGGATTAGGATG
>JBHHZZ010000072.1:0-4746 GCA_046758325.1 Thermoplasmata archaeon
ACGAGCTACCAGGACTGCAATCTCGAGGACAACCGCGTGTACACATATTGGGTCATCGCCTTCGATGATTCAGGCAATGAATCGCCCCCCTCGTTCATGGTGAGTGGCCGTACGATATCGCCGACGGAGCCGGGGCCAGACCTCCTTCCCTACCAGGTGACCATCGGAGTGCTAGTCATTCTCGTGATAGTCCTGGGCGTGTTGGTGGTGCAACGCGGCAAGCCGCCGGACCAGAAACACGACAACGCGCAGCCCGGATCAGACCGTCGTCAGTGGTGACGTCTGGCGGGAGCGGCTTCAGGACCACCAGTCTCTCCTACTCAGTCGCGGTGAGATTGGGGGATTATGATGATAAGAATGATAAAAACGTTCTTTTCTCTGTTTCCCGCTATTTAAGAGATAAATATCTATATTACTACCGGCTAACATCAATCGGATGAACAGACTACTGCGGGGGCCGATAAATCACTGTCTGAACCACCTCCGGCCTCCGTCAGTCAAGAGGGAGGCATAAGCATGTCTGCAAACAGGCGCACCTCCTCCACCTCGATGCCAGAACGAGGAGGGAAGCGCATGGATTTGTCAGAGGCGTTCCACGCCCTAGGAAGTGACGCCCGACTGAAGATTCTGATGGAACTCATGCAGGGAGATCGTGGCATCTCTGAGCTGTCACGGGCAGTGGGCCTGAATCCCGTTACAGTTCGTTATCACATAAACATCCTCCTCCGCGATGGTCTGGTGGAGAGACTGCCCCAACGCCGAGAAGGTGTCGCGGGTCGTCCGATGGCGCGCTTCCGGGTCCGCCCGGAGCGCATGGGGGGTTTCCCCCCGCGTCGGTACGAGATGCTCTCTGAAATACTGCTACATGTGGTCCGAGTGTCCCTTGACCGCGAGCAATGGGGCAGAATGCTGTATGCGGAAGGCCATGAGAAGGGTCAGCAGCTGATTGAGGGTGTTGAGAGGGAGGCGCAGATCTCTGCATGGAGCCCTCAGCGATTCGTCCGCCTATGCTTGGAGGGGGTCATGGCGGACATGGGGGTGCGGACGAAGGTCATCGACCTCCAGGACGACTTGGTTCACTATCGCGCCTTCACGTGCCCCTTCCAGGAACTTGCGCTGAAATATCCTGACATGATCTGCAACTACCTCGACGTGGGTTTTCATGAAGGTGTGGCGGAAAAACTGGATCCCGATGTCGTCCATGAGCGTCTGGCATGCATGGGCCACGGAGATCCCTACTGCGAGTACAGGATACGATGGACCCGACGCATCCGAGAGGATGCCGAATGACGGACGGCCAGGGAAAGATAGCTGGACAGGTCGCTGCGGGAAGTGCGGGGGGAATCACCCGAAGGCGCTTCCTCAGGATCGTGGGATCGGGGGTGATTGCGGGCTCCTTCGGGCTGCTGTTCTCCGACCGGCTCCTCGAGATCGTCGGGTATTCCCCCACCGATATTCGCACCGTCTCCGGCCAGGAACGACAGTGGGTAATGGTAATCGACCTCGCGAGATGCGACGGCTGCGGCAAGTGCACCCTCGGGTGCAACCGAGAACACTTCGTGCCGGAAGGTCAGGAGTGGATCAAGGTCCTCAGAGTCCGGGATGACCTGGGCAGCGAGTACTACCTTCCGCGGCCCTGCATGAATTGTGTGAACGCTCCTTGTGTGAAGGTCTGTCCTGTGGGCGCCACGTTCCGGAGGGACGACGGCGTCGTCCTCATAGACCACGACCGATGCATCGGCTGTCGATACTGCATGGCGGCGTGTCCCTACAATGCGCGGTACTTCAACTGGGAAGAGCCTGCCCACAGTCCCGAGGAGCTGGCCCACGAGTACTCCGTCGAAGAGCCCTGGCCTCACAGGGTTGGCACTGTGGAAAAATGCACCTTCTGCGCCCACTACGCCAAGAGGGGGATGTTGCCAGCCTGCGTTCGGGCGTGCACGGAGGAAATGGGCAGCGGCGTCATCTACTTCGGAGACCTGCGGGAGGATGCGGTCTCCAACGGCGTGGAGACCCTGCCCCTGACGAAGTCGCTGCGGGAGAGGGGCGGCTTCCGCTTCAAGGAAGAATTGGGAACGCATCCCCACGTCTGGTACCTGGCGCCTCGGAGGGGATAGAACGGAGTCGGAATCGAACGTCGACCCTGTCATCCTTCGACCCCTGCAGAGGACGACCTGGCGGTTCTACGCGGTCTGCGGCGTCCTCGCTGCCATCGCGGCCGTAGGTGCCTTCGCTTATGTACTCCAGCTGCAGAGGGGCTTGGCGGTAACGGGACTCAACGACAGGGTGAGCTGGGGGCTGTACATCTCGAACCTCGTCTTCTTCATCGGTATCAGCTACGGCGGCACGCTGATGTCGGCCGTGCTACGTCTCACTAACACGGATTGGAGGACACCCATCACTCGATTGGCCGAATCGATCACGGTGGGGGCCCTCTTTCTCGGCGCGCTGTTTCCGATCCTGGACCTGGGCCGGCCCGATCGAATGCTGAACCTCATCATATATGGCAGGATTCAATCGGCGGTTCTCTGGGATTTCCTCGCGATTGGCACCTACTTCACGGGAGCGATCGTGTACCTGTATCTGACACTCGTCCCTGACGTAGCCATACTGAAAGACATCAACGCTCTTGGGCGGGTCCGCCTCTGGCTGTACAGAAGGCTGGCCCGGCACTGGGAGGGGACACCACAGCAGGTCGAAGTCTTGGAGCGGGGGATTTTGATCATGGCCGCGGTTCTGATTCCCGTTGCGATCTCGGCTCACTCCGTCCTAGCATGGCTCTTTGGGATGACTCTCCGCGTAGGGTGGCACAGCACGATATTCGGACCCTTTTTCGTCGTCGGCGCCGTCTTCTCCGGGATCGCCGCGATTGTAATCGCCATGGCGGTGTTCCGGCGGATGTGCGGCCTGGAAGAGTACTTCACCTTGAGGCACTTCCAGAGGCTGGCAACGTTGCTCTTCGTGATGGACATCGCGTTGCTGTACTTCACCCTGAGCGAGTACCTCACCGTGGCGTATGGTGCGGAGTCGCAAGATGTCCTCTGGCTGAGGGCACTCATGCAGGGCCCCTACGCTTTACTCTTCTGGACGATGATCATAGGCGGTTTCATCCTGCCAGCCGCCCTTCTGATCCTCCCCCCCACCCGCACGATTCCGGGTATCGTCACGGCCTCGGTCCTGATAGTCGTGGCGATGTGGATCGAACGGGTCCTCATCGTAGTGCCTACCATGGCAACCCCCCAGCTGCCCTTCTCATGGGCCACCTATCAGCCAACGTGGATAGAGTGGTCCATTACTGCAGCCGCCTTTGCTGCATTGGCCCTGTTCCTTGCCTTGTTCTCCAAGGTCTTCCCCATCGTATCGATATGGGAGACGCGTGAAAGGGCGAAACCCGAGGCACCAGCGGAGGTTCCCTTGGAGAGGGAGGTGGGAGCATGAAGAAGGGGCTGCAGGTCTTGGCTCTCCTTATCGGCATACTGGTCCCTCTCTCGACATCGCCGTGGGCACCCGTTGAGACCGCCGTTGCGGCACCTAATACCGTGATACATTGCAGCTCCGCAACTCGCGTCGTTCAAGATGGCGTGATCACGCAGGGCGAGTACAGCGGGAGCTACTTTGATACGACCACCAAGGTGCTGGTCTACTTCGACTGTGAGGGAACGACCAACCGCACCCTGCACGTGGCGATGGTGAGTCCCTGGAAAGGCTGGGTCGGACTCCTGCTTCAAGCATCGGAGGTCTGGAACGGGGACATGAACGTCGTTCGAGTGTCCCTTGGAGAGGGAATCACGCCCGCGTTCTTCGACGGCTACCTCAACAGCACCTCCGGGCGCGAGCTGGAGGACGTCCAACAGGGGGGAACGAACGATGTCCACCACCTAGCGGCCGTGCGGACAGATGAGATCACCGTCTACGAGTTCGCCCTACCGCTCTCGTCGTCCGACACATACGACAGTCAGCTTAGTGGCAATGGCCCTTTCTACTTCCAGCTGGAATACAATGCCTTCGATGTGGGCCTTCAGTCCAACGCGACTGGTGTGTCGCTGCCTCAGACGATCGAGACACGTCCGAATCACTCGCACGGTGAATGGTCCAACCTGGAGTTATCCCTCTCCGTGAAGGACAATCCCAGTATCGAGACGCAGATTCTGCTCGTCCTTCGAAACCTAACCGGTTTTCCCGTGTCGTACGCGCCACTCCAGGTTTTCGTGCGGACGGCCTTCGGGTTCATGGACCTGGGGCTGGTGGTGACGAACGCCCAGGGCGTTGCAGAGGTCGTCTATGCCCCGCGAGGGGCGGGGAAATACCTCGTGGGTGCTGCTTTCGAAGGAAGGGACGGCGTCCTGGCCAGTGTCGGTTGGGTCACCCTCATCGTGGACACGCCGAACGCCGCCCTCCCTTTGATGCATTCAGACAACATCGCACTGTCCCTTGTGTTCCTTGGTGTGGGCGGGGTCTGGGTAGCCTACGGGTATGCCCTGCTTCTCGGTTATCTGGCAACGAATCGGCCGGCAAAGGATTTCGAGTTTCTCGACACCCGAGGACCGCGTAGGGGGAGGTGGGAACGATGAGGACGAAACCTACATCTGGAGGACTACGTCCCATGCCGCTGCAGAAGGTAACGGCCGTCATCGTGGCGATCGCCCTGTCGGCCTTGAGCGGTCTGCTAGCTTTCACGTCGAGTGTCGCTCCCCTCGCTATTACAGTGCCCTTCTCCACCACGCCGGTCGCCGACGCCGACCTGGA
>JBHHZZ010000073.1:0-4595 GCA_046758325.1 Thermoplasmata archaeon
GAAGATGTTGAGGAAGGGCTACCAGGCAGGCGTCGTATGGCGGGTCTTTGAGGAGAACTCCCTCCTCCCGTTCTACCTGCTGGGCTATGTCACCGCATTCTACGACCCAGGGCTGTACTGCCCCTACACCGTATCCCTCTCCACGGCCCTGCCCCTGGACAAGCATGGGACCGCGGACCTGAAGGACCGCTTCCTGCCTCACCTCCTCCGAAAGGACTCAGCGGTGTGGCAGGGTGCCACCTGGATGACTGAGGTCAGAGGAGGCTCCGACCTCGGAGCTGCGGTGGAGACCGTAGCCAAACAGTCGGAGGACAGATGGCTCCTAACGGGGGACAAGTACTTCGCCAGCAACATCGGGGCCGAGCTGGCGGTCGTCGCCGCCCGTCCGGAGGGGGCCCCGAGGAACGTTCGAGGCCTGGCCCTCTTCCTTTTGCCAAAGCATCGGGAGAACGGGGAGCTCAACTACCTCGTCCGCCGTATCAAGGACAAGATTGCGACCCGCTCCGTGCCCACGGGAGAGGTGGAGCTCAGGGACAGTGAGGCCTACCTCCTGGGGAAACTCGAACAGGGAATCTACCTCATCCTGGAGGTGTTGAACGTATCCAGGGTGGCCAACAGCATAGGGAGCGTAGCGGTAGCCCAGCGAGCGATGGCTGAGGCTCTGGAATTCGCAGGGAAGCGGGAGGCCTTCGACAAGCCCATCTTGCAGCATCCTCTCCTCAGAAGGCAGTTCGAGGACAGGCTTTCAGGGCTCAAGGCAGCCTTTGCCTTATCATGGGAAGCTGCGCGGCTTCTGGACGAGGTGCGGCGGGAGACGCATCCCTACTCTGACCGTTATCACCTCTTCAGGCTGCTCGTCCACCTCGCGAAGTACTGGACGGCGGAGATGGCTGCCCAGACAGCCAAATGGTCCATGGAGGTCCACGGAGGGGTCGGCGTCCTCGCCGAGTACCCCGTGGAGCGATGGTTTCGGGAGGCCATGATCCTGTCTATCTGGGAGGGGACCGCCCACCGCCAGATTCTTGACGGCCTGGAGGTAATGGAGCGCAAGGGCACTCACAGGTTGCTCTTCGACCACCTGAGTTCGATTACCCGCCCCCAGGCCTTGAAGCAGATGACCTCGCAGGTGGAAAGCCACCTCGGATTCCCCAGAGAGGAGAGGGAGGCCGAAGCTGAGACACTCTTCAGCAGCCTGGCCGAGTTCACGGCTACTGCCCTGCTACGCAAACTGGAGAAGGTCGTCGCCAAGTGAGGACTCGGGTACAACCCGCTCTCTAGCCAGAATCAGAAATCACCCCTCAATAGCTCTGGAAGGTCATCCACCACAATGGCGGTTTCGTGAGTGAGGAGTGTAGGACGGCCGTCGATGTCGCCTACAGCTGCTTGATTTCGCTGACGAGTTCCGTCACCATCTCCCGGGCGTGTCCAAACAGCATCATGGTCCTCTCGTAGTAAAACAGCTCGTTGTCGACGCCCGAGAAGCCTGGGTTCAGGCTGCGCTTGATGACGATTACATGACGTGCTTTGTCCGCATTGAGAATGGGCATTCCATAGATGGGACTGCCCTTGTCATGCCTGGCTGCGGGGTTCACGACATCATTGGCTCCGATGATGAGTGCCACCTCCGTCCGCTCGAAGTCTGGATTGATGTCGTCCATGTCGTAGAGCTTCGTGTACGGCACGTTGGCCTCCGCCAGCAGGACGTTCATGTGTCCCGGCATGCGGCCAGCCACAGGATGAATGGCGTACTTCACATCCACCCCTCGTCTCTCGAGGAGGTCGGCCATCTCTGCCACGGCGTGCTGAGCCTGGGCCGCTGCCATGCCAAATCCGGGAACGATTATGACGGAGCGCGCGTAGCCAACCACCATGGCTGCCTCCTCCGGGTCAATGGACCGAACCGCCTTCTCGGAAACCACCGCTGTCCCGGCCCCAGGTGCAGCCTCCCCCGTTCCAAAGGCGCCGAAGAGGACGTTCGTCAGGGTCCGGTTCATGGCCTTGGTCATGATCCTCGTGAGAATGAGTCCGGCGGCCCCCACCAGAGCACCTGAGACGATGAGCACATTGTTCATCAGGATGAAACCCGCGGCGCTCGCGGCCAGCCCGGAGAAGGAGTTGAGCAGCGAGATGACCACCGGCATGTCCGCGCCGCCGATGGGAATCACCATGAGGACGCCCAGCGTCAGAGCCAGAGCCACGAGGATGAGGAAGAGTGTCGGATCTATGCCCCCAATCATGAGGTACGCGCTGCCGGCGACGAAGGCGATGAGGAGGGCGCCGTTGAGGGGCTGCTGCAGCGGAAACGTCACAGGGGAGCCTGTGATGACGCCTTGAAGCTTGCCGAAGGCCACGAGGCTGCCTGTGAGGGTGATCCCGCCGATGAGGAGGCCCACCATCACGGTGGTCGCCGTGCCCAAGGGCACTCCCTCCGGTGTCCCCATGCGGCGCCAGAACTCTGCGATGGCCACCAGTGCGGAGGCGCCCCCGCCGAAGCCGTTGAAGAGGCCGACCATCTGGGGCATGGCCGTCATCTTGACCAGCCTAGCTCCGGTCGCCCCAAAGACAGAGCCGATGAGAATCCCTATGACGATCATCTCGTAATTGAGAACCCCGCGATTCAAGAGCGTCGCCACGATGGCGATCAGCATGCCGATGGATGCCAGCAGGTTGCCTCTGCGAGCCGTCGCTGGAGAGTTCAGGTAGCGCAGTCCCAGGATGAAGAGGGACGCGGCGGCGAGGTAGGCCAGTTCAAGGAGGGGTTCCACCATGCTCTCCCCTACTTCCTCTTGAACATCTGCAGCATGCGGTCTGTAACGAGGAAGCCGCCGACCACGTTGATGGTGGCCATCACCACGGCGATGAGTCCCAGCAGCACCGAGAGGCTGGACTCACGGGGCCCCGCCATGAGCAACGCGCCGACGAGGATTATGCCAGAGATGGCGTTGGCACCCGACATGAGCGGTGTGTGCAACGTCGGCGGCACCTTTGTGATCACCTCGAATCCGGCGAACATAGCCAGGACAAACACGAACAACCCAAATATCAGCAGATCCAGCATGCTAGCACTCCCTTCACATCAGTCTCTCTTGGACTCCTGTTCGATGGCAACCCGCAAACCCCCGTTGCGGATGACACCGTCGTGGGTGACACAGGAACCGTCGATGATTTCATCGTCAAAGTCAAGGTGGAGATCACCGTCCCTAATCAGATGATTGAGGAGTGCTGAGACGTTCCTCGAGTACATCATGCTAGCGTGGACTGGCATTGAAGAGGGCAGGTTCACAGGCCCCAGGATTGTCACACCGTCGTGGACCGTCTCTCTCCCGGCTTGGGTCAGCTCACAATTGCCACCTTGTTCAGCAGCGAGATCCACTATGACGGACCCCGGTTCCATGCCCGCCACCATCTCTTTGGTAATGAGCACCGGAGCCCTCCTGCCCGGCACCAGCGCTGTGGTGATCACCACATCGGAGCCGGCGATGTGGTCGGCTAGCAACTCCCGCTCTCGCTGCCGAGCAGCCTCCGAGACCTCCCTAGCGTAGCCGCCCTCCCCTTCCGTCTCCTCCTCCAGCTCTACCTCTACGAAGGTGGCGCCCAGGCTCTGGACCTCCTCCTTCACCGCCGGCCGGATGTCGAAGGCCTCCACAACCGCACCGAGGCGGCGCGCCGCCGAGATGGCCTGAAGACCCGCGACGCCGGCGCCTATGACGAAGACCTTGGCGGGTCTCACCGTACCCGCGGCCGTGGTCAGCATCGGGAAGAACTTGCCCAAGGCGGTTGCCCCTATCAGGGAGGCTTTGTAGCCGGCCACAGTGGCCTGGGAGGACAGGGCGTCCATGCTCTGGGCCCTGCTGATGCGGGGGATCATCTCCATGCTGAAGGCCGTGACCCTGCGACTGGCGAGGCGCTTCACCGTCGGCAAATCTGCCAGGGGGTTGAGGAAACCGATCAGAACGGACCCCTCCCGCAACATGTCGACCTCGTGTTCTCCCCTTCGCTCGATCGGCGGTCCGACCTTGACGAGAATGTCAGCCTTCCCCCAGAGGGAGGAGGCATCGGGGACGATCTGAGCGCCGGCCTCCTCATACGCTTCGTCGGGGAAATGAGCTCCGTCACCAGCACTGGCTTCGATCCTAACCTCCAGACCCTCTTTCACTAGTCGGGCTGCGGCCTCGGGCACCAGTGCCACTCGACGCTCTCCCGGTTCAGTCTCCCTTGGAACCGACACGTTCACCGATTCTCGCCCCCCTTATACGATTGCCACCCACCTTCTAGCGGCAGAGGGATACCATACTCCTCAGCTCCCCTCTGTTCCCCAAGGCTTTCTTAGTCCAACACCTACAAATCTGGCGAACCCTGAGGATATCCGATGGACCCGGTTGTGCAAAGGGATGTAAGCTCTCGACCACGACTGCCAACCTTCCCTGCAGTTGCCTCCTTATGCAAGGCATCTAGTCTTCTGTCTGAAACCTACCAATCTTCGTCTTTCGTAGGTATCAGCCTCACGCGCTTATAAGTTTGGCGTCCAGCTACTCATCAGTCTCTGTCGGTGCTATCCACAGGTTCTGAACAGAGTGTGAAATGGACCCAGCGGG
>JBHHZZ010000074.1:0-4403 GCA_046758325.1 Thermoplasmata archaeon
TTATCGTAGAAGTGCTGCGCCAACCCACCATATTTCCCGTCGAGGAGGCGGCCGCAGACCATACACCTCATTCGAACACTCCAGCGGGATGAATTATGGCCAGGCCGCTGTTTAAACCTTGGGCCCCAGCCGACAAATCGGAGTCGTGGCAGCTGGCGCTGTAGAATCGGCTTCCAGAGAGGGCTACAGGGGGAACTCCTCGGGAAGCCTTGCCCTCAGTTCCCTGTACTCAGCCGTCTCTCCCGACTCCTCCTTTATCGTGGCGAGCCTCCCCTTAACCTCCTCCGGGGTCAGACCCCTGGCTCTACCTACCATTCTCACCGTGTTCTCGAAATCCTCCCCGCACGCGTCATAACAGTTTCCCATGCCCTGAAGGAGCTCTCTATCCGCCTCGTCCACGAACGGAGTAGAGGCAGCTATCCGATTAAACTCTTTGTCGGTGTCGACCGTTCATCGAATTCCAGACATTATCCGTGATACCCTTGATGGACGCGGTGTTTCACTGGGATAATCGCTTCACAATGGCCTGAATTGATTCAGTCACTTGCATGAAGTCGCTGACTTCCGAGTGTTGAATCCCCCCGTCCCTACACAGTTGAGCTAACTTGGAGTCCCTGATCACGAATGAAAAGTCGGCCTCTCTGACCGCATGATAGTCCATCAGGCCATCGCCGATGTAGATTACCTTCCTGCCCTGCTTCTTGTGGTATCTGACCAGATCGTCCTTAAGGCTGAGAGATGCCTCATCCAGTAGTCTGGGGAACGTAAACCTGATACCGCTGCCAGTGCACTCAGCCTTCGCAGCCCAGACCTCGACCAGCCCCTGCAGACCGTTCAGCCCCAAGAGATGCCTGATACAGAAATCCAGGCCACCGCTTACTATGATGAGAGGGAGACTCCGCGTCCTGCAATGTGCGACCAGCTTTTCGAAACCAGGCCTCAAGGTCGCAACTCGTTCGAGCTTCTCCAGCATCAATCTCTCTGGAACCCTGACTGATGAGAACTGTCTTCGCAGGCATTCCTCCAGCGTGATTTCTCCCTTCTCGAGCTGCTCATCGAATTCCCTCCATCCCTCCTCAGCGAACTCGGCCAGCACGAACTCAGCCGTATCGATATCAACAACCGTCCCGTCAAAGTCACAAAGCACGACAAGGCTCACGTGGAGTATTCACCTTGCCCTCATATAGATTAGGCAGCATTTCCTACGGGTCAAGACGGCTAGACTCTAGGGACTCCGCCACCCTGCCCTGAAGCTCTGGATGCGTCCCGTTCACGGTGTAGGAAAGCGGACGATGCGACTAGGGCTTTCGCGCCGCGAGGGTGATGCTCTCCGCGCCGAAGGTCTTCGTGATTCGCCTCGTCGAATCCGAACTGCTCTTCGCGAAGTAGTCCAGCCGTCTTAGCACCCGCAGGTCGGCAAAGCCCGCATCCTTGATGGTCTGATGATATTCAGCCTCCACCGCAGCGCCTCCGATGCAATCCGCCCAGAGCTGCGGGTTGAGGCCACACACCGCTCCGACATCCTCCTGAACCACGATGTCTGCCAGCTGCAGGCTGCCACCCGGCCTGAGGACGCGCAGGATTTCTTTGAACGCAGCGGCCTTGTCCGGCACCAGGTTCAGCACGCCGTTGCTCGTCACCACATCTACGCTGGCATTGGGCAGCGGGATGCCCGTGGCGTCTCCCTCAAGGATTTCGACGTTGGTGGCGCCCATACGGACGATGTTGCTGCGCGCCTTCTCGATCATGGCTGCGGTGAAATCGAGGCCGTAGACTTTGCCCTGGGGGCCCACCTTGAGGGAGGCATACAGGACGTCTGTGCCGGAGCCGGAGCCGATGTCGAGGACGGTGTCCCCCGGTCGGATGACCTCGGCTGCGAATGGGTAGCCGACACCGGCGAAGGACTCCACCGCCGTGGGCGGGAGCTTGGCAATGTCCTCCTTGGGGTACCCCACGTACTCGACGGCCTCATGCCCTAACGGGAAGTGATACTCCTTGTCAGGCCGCGTCGCCACCTCTGTGTAGAGGCTCTGCACGGCCGATGTCACGACGGGGGTGAGGTCCGCTGTCGTCTCCACATGGGCTTCCGGCGGCACGTGCGATATCTTGACCACGTCGAGAGGCAGCTTCTCTGGCTGAACCGTCTTGGGAATCCAGTAGGTGGCGAACTCGAAGCGGCGGGCGTCGAGGAAGCCGGCCTCCTCCAGCTTCCGCAGCCGTTCCTCGGCGTCCTCCTCCGCGATGTGGAACACCTCGGCGATCTCATGGGCCGCAACGAGGTGGCCCTGCATCTTCTCCAAGTACTCCAGGATGTCCACGGGGGAGCGCTTGGGCAGCCCCGGTGCGAGGCGATCGATCTCCTCCTCGAAGGGCGTGGAGGTGAATATGTCTCCCTTCACCACCCGTTCCCCGCCAGCCTCGATGATCAGGCTGAGGAAGTTGGCCCCGGAGGACTTCATCTCCTTCCTGTCATCTTCGAAGGCTTCCTCAACCTCTGAAGAGGCCATGTCGCGAAGCAGGCGTTTTCCGTTGATGCCCACCTCCTCCGCCAGGTTCGCTAGCTCTTCCTCCGCCAGAGCCCTCGCGTGCACCTGGAAGGCCTCCATCAACCGCCGGAAATAGCGTTCCGCCTTGTGAGGATCCTGCCTCTCCGCCGCCTTGAAGGCCAGGCAGGCAGGGTAGGTGCTACGCACCCCGGTCCGCCGCAGGTACTCCGGGTCCAGGGACATCTTCGCCATGGCTGCAGAATCCCGCACCCAGTCCACAGTGGACTCCTCGTCGACGCCATACTCCTTGCGCCAGGCATCGATGTCCTCGAAGACGCCGCCCATACGATAGACGATCTCCAGCCGATCCCCATACACCTCCTTGAGCCGTCGCAGGACCGGTTCCAGGCCCCAGGACCACCAGCACCAGGGGTCGGCGAAGTGGATAATGCGCACGGCCGGAGGAGGGTTCGAAGACGATTCCCTCATGGCTAGCCCCCTTCCGCCGAACTAATGCAGCAAGATAAAGGTTTTCTGCGCTTCGGGAACGGCCGGCCCGTGGGCTCGCTGAGCGGCGCATTGAAGGATTGAGGGATAATCGCGGGGGGTTTGCGCAACACTTAAAGCATCCTCAATACATCCCGACGCCCCGGGGGACGCGAACACGGGAACGCAAGGAACGGATTTTCGCGCCAGGCCGCCTGTGGCTGTCGTCATCCTCGACACGTTGCGGGCCGACATGATGGACCGGGAGGACCTGCTTGCCCGCCTCCCTATGATGCAACGACTCTTCCGGGAATCGTACGTTTTCACCCGCGCCTACGCACCGTCGCACTGGAGCCTTCCCTCCCATGCGTCTCTGTTCACCGGACTAGCGCCGAGCGAGCACATGGCGTATCCCCCCCACATGAAGCTACGCCAGGACGTGACCACGATAGCCGAGGTCTTCCGAAGCCAGGGCTATATGACAGCGTGCATCACCTGCAATCCCTTCATCTCGGACCTGTTCGGCATGACCCGGGGGTTCGAGGTGGTATGGGAGCCCCCTTCCTTGTCAATGGCGTGGCGTCTGGGTCTGGCCATCGACCTCATCTCGAGTCGCTTCAACCACAATGGTGAAATCCCCGGCGCCTCACACCTAGCCAAGCTGATAGCCGCCATCATCCTCTCCACCCCGATAGCGGACAACGGGGCCCGGGCTGCGACGCGTTGCGTGGGACGGATGTTGCGGGGGAATGGGTCGAAAACCTTTCTCGTCGTGAATCTGATGGAGGCCCACGGTCCATATCATGGCCGTGGAAGGTATGCTGCATGGTGGAAACGGATTCAGTATCGGGGAGTCTTCGGTCGCTGGAATAGGCTCAAGTTCGCCATAATGGGCGGTCGTCTTGCCATGACCGACGGGATGCGGCGGGACATAGATGGAATCTATTGGCAGAACGTGACGTACATGGATTCCCAGCTCGGCACTCTCGTCCAAGGCCTTCCTGAGGACTTCCTGGACAAGGGCTACCTCGTGGTCCTTTCCGACCACGGCCAACTCCTGGGGGAGGACGGAGGCGTTGATCACTCGGCGGGACTGGGGGAGAACCTCATTCGAGTTCCCCTGGTCATCCGCCCGCCAGGTGGCGTCAGGGGACAGCGTATGGACCGTCCCATCGACATCACCTGGGTCTACTCCCTGCTCTCTTCAATTGCCTCGAATGAGCCATGTGCCCTAGCAGACTGGCTGGAGTGGACAAGCCAACAGGATTCAGTCCTAAGCGTGGCCCACGGAGGCCAGGTACCCTACGTCGATGGGCTGAGGGAACGGGACCCCCTTTTCAGGGGCGACCTGATAGCCTTCAAGGTCAAGCATGATCATCCTGCCATCGCCTCTATTGCTGGGCGTTGGAAGCTCGTTTGCCATCTGGGGAG
>JBHHZZ010000075.1:0-4249 GCA_046758325.1 Thermoplasmata archaeon
CAGGCCCTTCATGACTAGGAAAATGTGTGGGCAATTATTAAACTTTGCCCACGCAATAGTACGAGCTATGCTAATTCCAGTGCGTGAAACAGCTCCGACAGGGGAACATGTGGATTTTCCGTGACCCCCTCTTCTCTCTGTGTCTATGCTAGGCGCGCGTACAGGACTTTGCCGCGGATCACGCAAGAAGGGGAGCAATGCGGCGCATGAAGGGAATCGACTGGACGGGAGCACTTTGTCACGTGACTCGGGAAACTTGACGGCGGCGTTCAAAGGAGGAATAAAGTCATGGCCTTGCTGGTGACCCAAGAACTAACTCGTGGTCCCCGGCGCGGGTGGGAAGCCAGCCCCCCATCTAGACGAAGAAGAGGAGGATGATGAGGCCGATGACGATCATCAGGAGGGCTGACGAAAGGCGGGCTATGGACCTGTGGGTGGTCTCCCAGACGGCGAGCTTCCTTGACAGGGTCCGGTTGTTGACGGCCACGAGGATTATCACCAGGGGGATGATGAACATGAGGTTGTACAGGTACAGATATCCGAGGCCGCCGAGATAGCTGGATCGGCTGCTCAGGAGGCCCAGGATGGCCACGTAGATGCCTCCGGAGCAGGGAAACGTGCAGAGGCCAACGAGCAGACCACCGGCGAAGGCTGACGGTATCGTGGCCCGCATCAGGTAGGGTTTGGCCCTCTCCCACAGGAAGTGCGGGGTCCGGGTGATAGCCCCCAGGGGCTTGACATACAGGCCGCCGATGGTCAGGAGGCCCAGGGCGATGACCAGGTAGGCGCCCACCCGGGCGAGGAAGTGCTCGCCGCCTGCCAGCACGATGGCCCTCATCAGGCCCAGTCCGATGAGGAAATAGGTCAGGTAGATCGCGTAGATGTACAGGACGCCCATCTGGAGGACCTCTCCCCTCGGCCTTCGGGCGACGTAGAGGAAGGAGATGAAGAAGAGGAGGATGGCGATGGCGCAGGGGTTCAGGCCGTCCAGGAGGCCTGACATCAGGACGAGGGAGGCGAAAGCCCACTCATCCCCCTCCCCGGCGGGGAGGCCTGGGGCCTCCTCGAAGTACCTCTCCGGTGGCGTGGTGATATCGTACTCGACGGCTTCCATGGGTGCCGACCACACCTTGTAGGAGGTCGGTTCATCCATGGAGTCCTGGTAGATCAGCAGGACCTCGGCCCGGCCCTCCGCCTGGAGCTCAAGGGCCGCATCGAGCAACCCTTCGGGAATATGACCCTGCAGGACGAGGGCACTACCATCGGAGATGAAGGTGGCCAGGTGGGACCTGAGGCTGTAGGGAACCTCGAAGGCGTCATTGAGGGCGTTGAACTCCTCCCTGTGCTCCCTCACGTTGATGTAGTCCTTCAGCTGCACCTCCTCGTACCCAGCCCCTTGGAGGGTGGGGAGGAGCACCTCGCGGACGTACGTCGTGCAATCGCCGCATGCCTCGTTATAGAAGACCTGGACTCCCTCGGCGAGCGCCGCCCTGGGCTTCGTAGCCAGGAAGAGTCCCACAGCGGAGCTGATAAGGAGGACGGAGGTGGCGGCCAGGATTATCAGGATGAAGAGGGCCCGGGACCTCCTGTAGGAAGTCTCCTCGCGCCTGCCACGGTGAGGACCGATATCGACACTGGCCATCCTCAACCCCTGACCACGTAGGCGGTGATGGTCAGTTGTACCTCCGATGTCGATGGGTCATTGCTCCTTATGTAGACGACCCTCGTGATGGGGCCGCTGTCCGGGTGAAGGTTCGGATCGTAGGTGACCTCGAGCTGCCCCGACTCCTGCGGCTCGAGCCGCTCGCTCCACCCTTCCGGATTCCCATGGGCGCCGAAGGTAGGGCTCTCCCTCCCTTTGAAGCGGAAGACGGCGGAGGTGCACATGCAGGAGGTGGCGATGGAGAGGATGACCAGCTCTCCCTCCCCGATGTTCATCACGGTGAAGGTTGTGGCTACGACCTCCGGCGGGATGCTCCCGAAGTCGTAGGATGCGGGGGCCACCTGAATGCTGGGGTGCGGTCCGCTGTGTGATCGAAGGGCAAGGCCGTAGAGGGTTATCGAGACCCCCACAAGACCGATTATGAGGAGGGCCGACAGAAGCCTCCTCCTGCGAATCCTTCTCTCCAGGGCGGGGGCGGGACGCCTGGGAAGGGGTGCGGTTTCACCAATGTAGTCCTCCACCTTGGCCCTGGGGTGCACCCTCTCCAGATGCCTGCGAAAGTTGTCGAGCTTCACCGAACTGCCGCACAGTGGGCATCTCTTAAAACCTGACACGGAGACCCATTGTCAGTCTTGTGGGGTACAGAAAAGCGTCTTGTCAATACTCAATATACTTTTCCCTACTGAGACCCGGAAGTATTTTCTCACCTTCCACGTCGGGAGAGGCGCGGGAGGAATCCGGGGACCAGGACCGCATACCCCTCATATTGAGCCCCGAAGGTCCTCCTCAGCCCGTCCTCCTCCCTCAGGGCGAGCCTGTAGTAGGCGTAGAAGAGGATGGGGGCCATGACGGCCGTGATTATGGTCGGCCACTGCACCAGGAAGCCCGCAATTATGACGAAGAAGCCCAGGTACTGGGGATGCCTTACCCACCTGTACACCCCCGTGGTCACGAGCCCGGAGCCGCGGTACAGCTCCCTCCATCCGAGGACGATGAGGATGATGCCTGAGGAGATGAGGAGGACGCTGGCAATCATCACCAGGGCGACACCGGAGCTCAAGCCCAGCAGGCCTGTCGAAGCCAGTAGGGAGGCCCACAGGTGGCCCTCCTCCCCGCTCAGGCCGATCCTGACGCCGAAGGCCGAGGCCAGGAAGTATATGGTCAGGGGGAGCCCGAACATCTCCGTGAAGAGGGCGACCAGGTAGGCCTGCGCGATGCCCAGCTCCCGCCAGGATCGCTGTCTCCACGGCTTCAGGAAGGCCAGGAGGAAGAGGGCGAAGATGAGGAACGCCAGGAACACGGCGGGCCAGTTGCCGTAGAAGTTCTCCCCCGGGGTGACTCGGGATGCAAAGCCCGTGGCGTAGGCGATGATGATGAGGAGCAGGATGATTATTGCCAGGGCTATGATCGACAGGGTCAGGGCGGAGACCCAGCGATGGCGGGTCGGGCTCTCCTCAGGGTTCACGCCCCGTGGATGCCTCGCTGCCATAAATCCTTCGCTCCTAGACGAGGACAGATCGGATGTCGAAGCCTATGTCCATGCCCAGCTCGTAGAGGTCCGCCCAGAGGTCATCGTACACCTCGTAACCCACCTCCAGGCTTCTCTCCCGGTTCCTCATGGACCTCTCGCCCGGGATTAGGACCTCGCCAAAGCCGGGGGCGGAGGCAGAGCCCTTCACCTCTCGAAAGTACTCGCTGATCCTCTCCGTGAACTCCTCCAGGGGGCAGAAGGCTCCGATGTCCATGGCGAGATAGAAGTCGCCCTTGTTGGCGGGCGGATCCACGGTGATGGTCCCCACCACCTCACGGCCCAGGGCTGCCCCGCTCAGAGCTGCCATGGCTGCCACGAAAAGGCCGAGGCCGTAGCCCTTCGGACCTGCCATCGGACTCAGCACGCCCCGAAGGGCCTCAGAAGGGTCGGTGGTGGGCCTGCCGTCTCCGTCCAGGGCGCATCCGGGCGGCAGCTGCCGGCCCTCCTCCGCCGCCTCCATGATCCTGCCCATGGACATGGTGCACGTGGCCATGTCTAGGATGAGCGGGTCTCCGAGGGTCGGGAAGGCGATGGCGATGGGGTTCGTTCCCAGGAAGGGCTCCAGTCCTCCGAAAGGATGGACGATGGCTTCCGTGGTGCTCGTGGCCAGGCCAACGCACCCCTTCCTGGCGGCCCTCTCCGCGTAATAGCCACACATCCCCACGTGGTTGGCGTTCCGGACGGCTACGGCACCGACGCCGACCGCCTTCGCCTTCCTGACGGCGAGGTCCATGGCCTGGATGCCCACGTGCTGGCCATAGCCGGCGAGGCCGTCCATGACGGCCCCGGAGTCCATCTCCCGGACCACCTCCGGCACGGTCCTTGTCATTATGGACCCGCTTCTCGTACGGCGGGCCAGCATGGGGAACCTCATGAGGCCCTGGGATGGGTACCCCCTCAGATCCGCCTCCGTCGTCACCTCGGCCACGCTGGCGGCCTCCGCGGTCCCGGCGCCCAAGGTCGTCAGCATCCCTATGATGAGAGACCTCTCCTGCTCCGCCTTCAGCCTCATCCACCAGTCATTGGTAGGCGACCTTAAAAACCCCCTCGGCCGA
>JBHHZZ010000076.1:0-4182 GCA_046758325.1 Thermoplasmata archaeon
CCAGCAGCTGTGGGACCTGGTCGGCTACTGCGAGGACATGACGAGGGAGACCTTCAGTGAGGCCAAGCTCAGGGAGGCGTTGGAGTACTCCCGCCAGGCGGAGCATCTGTGGGACCGACTCCTCACCATGGCCCGTCACCGGCCCTCTCCCTTCGACGCCTACTTCGAAGCCGTCTTCTTCATGGCCCCCATCAACGTGATGCGAGGGACGAAGGAGTGCGTGGAGTACTACCGCGTCGTCATTGAGGAGATGGAGGAGAGGAGCCGGGCGGGAGTCGGCCCCGTAGAGGAGGAGAAGTTCAGAGTCATCTACGAGGGTCCTCCATGCTGGCCTCACTTCAGGACCTTCTGGGAGCTCTTCAAGGCGTGGGGCGTCGTCGGCGTGGCCTCCACCTACTCCAAGGTGGGCGGCCTGTTCGAGACAGGGTTCATGCACGATCCCGCGAGGCCCATGAAGAGCATAGCGGAGTACGTCATCAACTGCTACACCAACTGGAACCTGGAGAAGAGGGCCCAGCTGCTCAACCACTATGTGAAGGAGTTCGAGGCCGACGCCCTGGTCATCCACTCCGTCAAGTCCTGTCGCTCCTTCTCCGTCGGTCAGGCGGACTTCCGGGAGGCCTTCAGCCACGAGCTCGGCGTGCCGACCCTGATGATCGAGTCGGACCTGGCGGACCCGCGTTACTTCTCAGAGGCTCAGCTGAGGAACCGGGTGGACGCCTTCTTCGAGAGCTTGGAGCATCAGCGCATCGTGAGGGGGTCGTGATGTACGTCGCTGGGGTAGACGCGGGATCGACCACCACCAAGGCCGTCATCCTGGATGAGGCTCGTCGCCTGGTGGGGAAGAGCCTGAGGCCCACGGGGGCCAACGTGACGAGGGCCTCGGAGCTGGCCTACGATGAATGCCTGAGGGCGAGCGATCTGCGGGACGATGAGCTGGGTTACATCATCGGCACGGGATACGGCCGCTACAAGATCGCCTTCGGGGATACCCAGGTCACGGAGATAAGCTGCCACGCCAAGGGCGCCCACTTCCTGTTCCCCAAGACGAGGACCCTGGTAGACATCGGCGGGCAGGACACGAAGGCCATCAAGGTCAGCGAGGATGGGGAGGTGCTGGACTTCTGCATGAACGATAAGTGCGCGGCCGGGACGGGCCGCTTCCTGGAGAATGCCGCCGCCGTTCTCGACCTTGGCCTGGACGACATCGGGCCCGTCTCCCTGAGGTCGGAGAAACCCCTCCGCATCACCAACGTGTGCACGGTCTTCGTGGAGTCGGAGATCGTCTCCCACCTGGCTCGAGGGCAGCTGGTGGAGGACATCCTCAAGGGGGTGCACCACGCCATCGCCGGCAGGACCATCGCCCTCATCCGCCGGATAGGCATCGAGCCGGAGGTCACTTTCACCGGCGGCGTATCGAGGAACGTCGGCATGGTGAGGGCCCTGGAGGAGAAGTTCGGGATGGGTATCAACGTGAGCGAACTTTCCCAGTACATGGGATGCCTGGGGGCTGCCCTCTTCGCCCTGGAGAGGGTCGAAGGAGGCGAACGGAGGGCCGAGAGGCTGGAGGCTGGAGGGAGCTAATGCCCGTGACTGCCGGGATCGACATCGGGGCGGGGACCACCAAGGCCGTCCTCATGGACGAACGACAGGAGGTCCTGGTGAGAGTGAGCCTCAGAACGGGACCGTACCTCGAGCGAGCCGCAGCCAGCGCCTTGGAGGAGGTCCTCCAGGAGGCTGGTCTGGACAGGGAGGACATCGCCTATGTGGCCACGACGGGCTACGGCCGCTACTCCTATCCAATGCGGGACATTCAGATCACGGAGATCACCTGTCACGCTCGGGGCTCCCGCGTCCTCTTCCCAGGCACGAGATGCGTCCTGGACATCGGAGCCCAGAGCTCTCGAGCGATGCGGGTTGACGAGGAGGGTCGCGTGCTGAAGTTCAAGATGAACGACAGATGTGCCGCCGGTGCGGGCCGCTTCCTGGAGAGAATCGCCAAGGCCCTGGAGATGGACCTTAAGGAGCTGGCGGAGGCCTCCCTCCGTTCGACGGACCCTCAGCCCATCAGCAGCATCTGCGCCGTCCTGGCCGAGTCAGAGGTGATCAACCACATTACCCAGGGGAGGAAGGCGGAGGACATCGTCATGGGAGCCCACCTGTCCATCGCGGAGAGGGTCCTGGCGCTGCTCAGGCAGGTGGGGGTCGAAGAGGAGGTCACCCTGACGGGAGGGCTGTCCCTCAACCCCGGGATGGTCAGAGCCTTGGAGGAGAAGCTGGGAAAGAGGGTGAACTTCAGCCAGGATTCTCAGTATGCTGGCGCCATAGGGGCGGCCTATTTGGGTCACTGGCGTCTCAAAAGGCGGGGCGCAAGGTCTTAGTAGGCGAAGCCTCTCTTTCCTCGGAGGAAGAGGATGGGTTATCGGTTCATTCGATTCGAGTTGGGGGAGCGTAGGGCCTCCTTGGTCCTGAATCGCCCCCCGCTGAACATCCTCAACCGGGAGATGCTAGACGAGGTCAACAACGCCCTGGAGCAGGTTGCTCAGGCGGAGGGCTGCAAGGTCCTCACCCTAAGGGGCGAAGGAAAGGCCTTCTCAGCAGGCGTGGACGTGGCCGACCACACTGAGGAGCGAGTCGAGGCTATGCTTCGATCCTTTCACAACGCTCTCCTGAAACTCTTCTACCTGGAGGTACCCACCATAGCCAAGGTTCACGGCCACTGCCTGGGGGGCGGACTGGAACTGGCCATGGCCTGCGACCTGGCGTACGCTTCCTCTGATGCGACCCTCGGCCAACCGGAGATCACACTCGCATCCTTCCCACCCTTCGCGGCTGCCATGTATCCCACCTTCCTGGGCCTTCGGCAGGCATCGGAGCTCATACTACTGGGTCGTCGGGTCACAGCCGAGAGGGCGGCGGAGATGGGCCTCGTGAACGCGGTGTATGAGGAGGACGCGCTCGACAAGAGGCTGGAGGAGGTGTGCTCGGAACTGGAGGGCCACAGTCGCGTTGCCCTGAAAATCGCCAAGAAGGCCATGAGGGCCGCCGTGCCCCTGGGCCCGACCGAAGCTGTGCACGCCGCGGAGAGGCTGTACCTAGAGGAGCTGATGGCGACGGAGGACGCGAAGGAAGGTATCGCGGCCTTCATGGAGAAGAGGAAGCCCATCTGGAGGGACAGGTGATGAGGGCCGCAGTGTTTCACGGAGGGAGCGAGCTGAGGGTGGAGGAGGTCGACAGTCCGAGGCCTGCTCAGGGCGAGGTCCTCGTCCGCGTCGCCGCCTGTGGGATATGCAGGACGGACCTCCACTACCTCCACGGAGTGCCTACCTTCAAGAAGCCGCCCCTCGTCCTGGGCCATGAGATAAGCGGCGTGGTGGAGGAGGCCCCCCAGGGCGGTCCCGAGGTGGGCCAGAGGGTCCTCCTCCCGCCGGTGATCCCATGCGGCCAATGCGAGTACTGTCGCCAAGGCCGCGGCACGCTCTGCAGGCGGATGGTCATGCTGGGAAACCACCGGGACGGCGGGTTCGCGGAGTACGTCACGGTGCCCCAGTCGGCAGTCTTTCCTCTCCCGGATGAGGTCCCCCTGGAGGAGGGGTGCATCATCAGCGATGCCTTCTCCACGCCTTACCACGCCGTCGTCAACAGGGCAGAGGTCAAGCCGGGTCAGACAGTTGTGGTCTACGGCTGTGGTGGCGTCGGTCTGGCGGCAGTCCAGATGGCCGTCCTCGCTGGCGCGAGGGTCATCGCCGTGGACTTGAAGGAGGAGAAGCTGCGTTCTGCCAAGGACTTCGGCGCATGGCTCACGATCGACGCCTCTGGGGTTGATGACACCGCCAGGGAGGTGCGGGCGGTAAGCGGCGGAGGCGTGGATGTGGCCCTGGAAGTGATAGGAAATCCGACGACGATCCAACAGGCCTTCAACTCGCTCAAGTGGGGAGGCCGCCTAGTGGTGGTTGGTTACACAGACAAGGACGTGGCGCTAAGCGGTGCCAAGCTCATGTTCAGGGAGATGGAGGTCAGAGGCTCTCTTGGCTGCGGTCTCCAAGATTTCCCGAAGGTCATAGACCTGGCGGCCAGAGGTCTCGTGAAAGTGAAAGAAATGGTGAGTCATAGGTTCCCCCTGGAGGACATCAACAGCGGTTTCAGCCTGCTGGACAGGGGCGAGCCGAACCTCCTTCGAGG
>JBHHZZ010000077.1:0-4082 GCA_046758325.1 Thermoplasmata archaeon
ATCATTGGAAGGCTCAGATAGATGATGCTCCCGGTCAGGTACGTCGAGATGCTCACGAAATCCCAGAGGATGGCGGACTCGATGCGCCCATAGATGAAAATGTGCATGAGACGGTCGGGGCGGCCCAGGTCGATCAGGGGGAAGGCGGCGGCGATGATTATGGCTATGACTGTAATCGACTCCGCCATCCGCACAACTGGGCGGCGCCATTCCGCGTTCGTCACCCGCAGGATGGCGGAGATGAGGGTACCTGCATGGCTGATGCCTATGAAGAAGACGAAGTTCGAAATGTAGAGTCCCCAGCTCACCTTGTCGTTCATTCCTGTTACTGACAGGCCCCTCTGGAGCTGGGTCACGTAGCCGAAGACGCCTACCGCCACGATGGCGGCTAGCACGCCGCACACGACGTAGAAACGCCATGTCGTCCTCTGAAGAGGCTGAACGAGGATCGGGTCCGCGTACATGTCCTCTTCCATCCTATCCCCTCCGAGGCGGGAGGTACCAGACCCGAGGATGCGTCCCGAGCTCGTCCTTGAATCGGAAACCACCCCTCTCCCGCAAGGTCTTGGCGAGGGGGATCGTCTCCACACCGTTCGAAACGGCATCCTCTCGCAGGTCCCCGAAATAGATGGCCCCGTCGCCCATCTCCTTCGTGCAAGCCTGAACGCAGGCCGGTAGCTTCCCGGTGGGTGTCATGTGTGCACAGAACATGCACTTCTCCACCGTCCCCACTCGATGGGGCCAAGGTGCTTCTGGCGAGTATTCATGGGCCAGCTCCTCGGGGGTGTGGGCGGGCTCTCCCCAGTTGAAGTACCGCGCATTGTAGGGACACGCCGCCATGCAGTATCGACAGCCGATGCATCGGTCGTGATCGACGAGGATAACGCCATCATCCCGGCGGTAGGTGGCACCCACGGGGCAGACCTTGAGACACGGAGCGTTCTCGCAGTGCATGCAGGGACGGGGAAGGAAGTATTCGGCTCCCAGTTCGTCCTGAACCTTGAAGACCTGAATCCACTCTTGTCCTTCGGGCACGAAGTGTTCTCGACTGCACCCTCTGGTACACTCCCTACATCCGTCGCACTTTGCGAGATCGATGAGCATGACCCACTGCCGACGCAACCCCGAGACCGCACGAAGATCGGTTCGAGACACTCCAACGATCTCGAGAAACTGATCGGAGAGAAGGAGTCCCAGTGCGCCTGCAGCGACGCCCGCCGACACTATCCTGAGAAAACGTCTGCGAGTGATGTTTCCATCTTGTTCCGCGTCCCTCATCCAGCTTCCTCGTGCGAGGGTTCCGTCCATCGTACGCAATACTCGCAATGGGGATCGCCGTGGCCCATGCATGCCAGGCGTTCGTGGACCACGTTGGTGCCCAGTTTCTCCGCAATGCCTTCATGAAACCCCACATCGAGGTAGTCACAGATCTTGTCGGGGTATTTCAGCGCAAGCTCTTGGAAGGGACACGTGAAAGCGCGGTATTGAACCGAGTCGTCTCGCAGCTCAACGACCTCCGTCTGCATCCCCAGGTTGGCTAGCGCGCCTTCCATGTAGAGATGAACGAATCGCTTGGGGTTCCAGACCGACACTTGCGCATCTTTCTCGATCGCCTCTATCAGTTGCCGGCCGCTTTCCCGGCCCGCAGCGTACAAGGCGCGTTCCCACCGGTCGCGTGCAAGGGATTCGGTAATGGTCTGGAGTAGGATTTCGGAGAGCACTTCATAGTGACGGGGCGGGAAGCCCCCAATCATCCGTTCGTAGCGAATCCGGTAGCGAGTCGTCGGTCGACCCACGGCCCCTTCTCGATGGTGGGACAATTGCTCGACGAGGCCGTCTCGCAGAAGGATGTTGACATGATAACGGATGGTAACCGGGTGTAGGCTCATGGCCCGAGCCAATTCGGACACGCTGCAGTCTCCTCGCATGAGTTGCTGCAGAATCCTCAATCGGGCATCGCTTCCCAAGGCCTGGAATGCCTCAGACAGCTCCGTACGTCTCGATGCATCGGCTCCACGGTTTCCCTCGGCCATGCTTTGGGCCCTCGTGAATGAATATTATGATAGTATTCATTTTTATTATATCGGTTTTATAAACTATACATACCCAATCTTTATCGACTCTGGCTAGGGAGTCCCGGTGAGGAGGGACCGAAGTGGGAAGTGGCCTAGATGAGTGTATGAAGAGACACTCAGTGAGAAGACGGAGCACTAGAGCAGGTTTCCTCACGTTGTGGGTCGCCATCGCACTGTCAGTGGCCTTTGTTCACCCCGTTGCCGCAGACGTGGACATCAGTGCCACCAAGTTCCACGGAATCGTCGTCGACGGTTTCGCCGATGATTGGGCAACCGTTCCAGGGACCACCTTGACCTTGATACGACCTCTTGCGACGAGCGAGAGGCTCGAGGGCGGCTTGACGCTGAAAGTGGTCTACGACGACGCCAACCTGTATGTGTTGGTATTGATCGAGGACGATTTCGATTACAACGCTACGGATCACCATCTCTCGGGTGCGCTGGCCGTGCTGTGGCAGATCGACCCAGCAGCGACGCCTGATATGGGTGGTGGCCTCGGCAACGTTGACATCTGGCATTGGGAGCTGGACACAGGACCGGGGGTGCCGGCGGGAGGCCCCAACTATACCGGTGGGAATGACCCCGTCGGGAATTTTGACGACGAGTGGTCATCAAGCGTCACGGACAGATTCGACGACGACCTTGCGAACGAGCTATACGGAGTCTGGTCGCACACCAACATGTCCGCTCAAGGTGCGCCGGGAACGTGGATATTCGAGATGCGTCGAACCCTCACGACCGGCGATACCCTCGATCAAGACCGACAGTTTACCGTGAACGAGACCGTCGGAATGGCAATTGCCTACTGGGATGCCGACGAGACTCCGACTGGTTGGACGGCTGCGGGACACTATGCCAGTTGTAGAGACCCTGACACGCTGGACTTCTCCTGGATCATGGTGACCCTTGAGCCAGTCGTACTGCCTCAGGGACCGCCTGGACCGGAGGGGCCAGCAGGACCGGAGGGGCCGCAAGGTGAGGAAGGTCCTGCCGGGCCGACGGATGTCTCGGCGCTAGCCGCCGGCTACGCAGGGCTGGGACTCAGCATTGCAGCCGTGGTCATCGCTGTCGTTGCGATGAAGCAGCTACGCAGAGGACGTACGTAATGGGCGGGGTCGCCGCGCGAAGCGTCCAAGGTTGACCGCGGGCGTAGGCTCATGCACACCGGTGCAACCAGAGCACAGTCTCGTCTACCGGCGAATTGACGCGTGGGCCAGGATTCACGCGCCGATCTAACGGTAAATGATAGAATGCTGATAGCCACGTACTTCCGCATTTTGGCCTTGCTAGACCAACGGAGCTAGATTCGGGGTCCAGGCCCGTAGGGGTCCCCAGGTTCGAATCCCATCCGCTGCACTAACGCTCTGCGTAACCGCTAACGACGATAGACCGTACTCCGGTGGCCTAGCGTCAGAACGTAGATGGCTTCCTTCTCCCAATCCACATCGACGATGATGCGATAATTCCCGGCCCGGATCTTGAACGCATCCACCCCTCTCAGTCTGGTAAGGTAATGCCGAGGACTCTCGGCAACCTGCTGGATCTTCTTGACCAGCTCCTCCTGCACCTCTCCCTCCAACTTCACGAACCTGTCCGCCGCCAGCTGCGAGAACTCCACCCGGAAGGCCAAGGTCTCACTTGGCCCGAAGCAGCTCGTTCAGGGGGACGGTCTTCCCCTCCCGGATCTGGCGGCGGCTCAGGAAAATCTCCTCGACGGTCTCCAAGGCCAGCTCCTCCTCGAGGGCCTGGGCGAGGACATAGCGGATGAATTCCGACTTAGAGGGGAACCCTCGGCGCTTCGCCTCCTCGGCGATGAGCTCCGCTTGTTCCTTCGTAACTTTGAGGCTGATGGTCTTCACGCATGGGGTATTACCACAGTAATACTAATTCCTTTCCCTTACCCCTACTGAAAAGGCTGCTCGGGAAGCGAGACCACGGGTCCGGTCCCGTTGGGTTCCCAGGCTCGAATCCTGGCGCTTGCATTATTTCTCCAGTGTCTTATCCAGG
>JBHHZZ010000078.1:0-4030 GCA_046758325.1 Thermoplasmata archaeon
ACCCTCGGTCGGCCGACGGCGTTGATCAGGGGCCTCCCGGCAGCATTCCCCAGGACATAGGCCTCCCCACCTTTGGCCCCGTACATGAAGGTCTGGCCCACGTCCCCATGGATGACGAGGCGGCCTCCCTTCATGATCTGCGCCACCTGGTCCTGGGCCGATCCGTGAACGTGCACCTGGGCCCCGTCAAGTCCGGAAGCCAAGTAGTCCCCAGGGCTCCCGTACAAGTGGATTTCGTGTCGGGCGTCCGGGCCCAGGCCGCATGCCACGAAACGCTGGCCCCGTTGGCGGAAGCCGATGATCCTCCGCCAGCCGAGGCGACATGCCTCGGCGATGAACCTCGATGCGCTCTCCTCGTCTTCCGCCGGAAAGTCTGCGGCATCCACCACCAGGACCTTGCTCTGGTGAGTCGGCTCCCCTAGCCTGGAACGGCCGTCCCAGTCGACGAGCTCGTACACCTGCCCGTGGCCGATGGGGGCGGAGGCCTCCAGGAGGGCGTCCACGGCACCCTGGAGCACCGCTCTGGCCTTGCTTCTTCGGCAAGCCTCCATGGGGTATGGATGGTCGAGGAGGAGGGTGAGGGCCTCCAGGGCGAAGGCCTTGGCTTCATCGTCCTTCAGCCCCGGTCGCGTGATGGCGTCGACCAGGTCCTGCACTTCTCCCAGGTCCAGGTCCCTCATGAGGGCCGCGGCCCGCCTCGCCGCCGCCTTCGGATCCTTGCTATGCAGGACCTCCTTCCGATATCCCCCGTTCCGGGCCACCGGCACCTTATGGGCGGGCTGCGCGACCGCTACCAGCTTCCCAAACTTGTCGGTGCAGGTCAGTTCGAGGCGGCCGCGGGAGCGACCCAGGGAGAAGACGAAGGAGCCACCGTTGGAGTAGCTGCCGCCCCGGGCGTTCCAGTACCGGTCGGCCACGGGCCAGAACCGGGCGTCCTCCTGGCTCAGGCTCCTGAGGATGGCATCGATGGCCTGCTTCTCGGAGGCCACCATCCCGATGGAGACCTCCCCCTCCTGGAGAGCGAAGACCTGGGGCCTCAGCATGGAGGTGTCGGTGATGCCTATGAGCTGCATCTCCCCCTCCTCCCCCCTCCGAGCGATGATGAAGAACCAGGGACCATCGGGGGACCCGTGGATGTGGGCGGCCTGGAGCTGCTTGTACAGTGCCTGCTTCTCCGGCGGCAGCATGACGAAGTCCCTCTCCGTCGTCGGTGCCATGGCCTCGATCACGTACTCCAGCGGGTAGCCGTAGGTCCGCCGGAGGAGGTCGAAGAGGAGGACGGAGACCTCGGTGTCCGTCAGGAAGAGGGGGACGATGTTCCTCTGCCTGAGGTACTTGGCCACCCGCGCATAGTTGGCGAAGTCCCCGTTGTGAACCAGGGCCTCGTGGAGGCCTACGAAGGGATGGGCCCCTCCGGGATGCCACACCCGGCCCTTGGTCGGATAACGCTGGTGGCCGATCCACACGTGGGCCCGGACCTTCTCCAGCTGGTAGTAGTGGATGACCTGCTCCGCATAGCCCACGATCTTGAGGACCATCATGTCCTTCCCGTGGGAGAGCACGAAGGCCCTCTTCTCCCCCAGGGAGGCGTAGAACTTGACGTTCAGACGGAAGGAGTTGCGGTAGACGTACTCATCCTCCACCACGTGGGCGGGGAGGCCCTCCAGGCCAGCCTCCCTGGCGAACTCCCTCAGCCTGTCCTTCCGGGGTCGGACGAAGTAGCGGCACACCTGGGGAGGCTCCACCTCCAGCCCCGGTACCTCCTCCGGACGTCGCGTGGGCAGCACCTCTCGATGGTCCACGTTGAAGGGGGAGAAGATGAACTCCTCTTCCACGTCCTCGCGACACGAGGGATCGAGGTAGGCCACGAGGAGCAGGTAGTCCTCCTGGAGGACTTCAGGCGGGACGCCCATCTGCTCCGGGTCCAGGCCCACGGCCGCGATGCCGCCGCCCTTACCGTTCCCCCGGTTGTGCATCTGTCCCATGGGCGGCAGCAGATGATGGCCTTCCACGGGCTCGGTGCAGGCCAGGCCGAGGACTCCGCAGCCGCCTTCGGCTTCCTTCTTCCTGGGCACGAAGGGGATGCCGCGCACCATGGCCCCCCTGGACCGGAGGATGCGAAGGATATCCTCCCTCAGACCAACACCTCCACATACCTCAACAGGTCGTAGCGACCCCTCAGCTCCCTGAAGTTCTCCAGTCCGAGGCGTTGGAGGAGGTCCGCCCACTGGAGCCTCCAGGCGTGGTACATGTTGTAGATCCTCTGAGCCCCCATGTCTGCGGGTATGAGGTCCACCAGCTCAGGGTCCGTGGTGGCGATGCCGTGCTGGCATCCCCTGCCTCTCTCGCAGTTGCCGCAGCGGGTGCAGTTGAGGGCCACGAGCTCCGAGGTACCGATCACGCAGCCGTCCGCCCCCAGGGCGATGGCCTTGGCCACATCGTAGGCAGTGCGTATGCCGCCGCTGGCCATGAGGACGATCTCGTCCCTCACGCCCTCCTCCAGGAGGAAGCGGTGGACCTTCGGTATGGCGTACTCGATGGGCATGGCGATGTTCTTCTTGGCAATGTCGGGGGCCGCTCCGGTGCCTCCATAACCGCCGTCGAGGTTCAGGATGTTGGTGCCGGCGTAGTAGCTGCCCACCGCCACCATGTCCACATCCACCGGCGTGGAGACCTTGACCGAGATGAGGGCCCTGGGATTGACGGACCTTAGCCAGTCCACATGCTTCTTGTGGTCCTCCACGCTGTACACACTGTGGAAGGGGAAGGGGGAGAAGAGGGAGGTCTGGGGGACGGCCTCCCGCATGCGGGCCACGTCCGAGGTGTTCTTGTCGGCCAGCAGGTGACCTCCCAGCCCCGGCTTCGCCCCTTGGGCGTACTTTATCTCGATGATGCGGGCCCTCTGGAGGGTGGCTTCCGAGACACCGAAGAGTCCGGTGGCCACCTGGGTGATGACGTGGTCCGCGTAGGGTATGAGGGCCTCCGGATAGCCGCCCTCGCCGGTGCTGGAGAAGGTGTCCCAGACCTTGGCGGCCCTCACCCGGCTGAGCATGACGTTGAGGCTCACGCTGCCGTAGGACATGCCTGCGCCATACACGGGAATGGGAATTCTGATTCGAGGTCCCCAGGGCCTCCTGTTGAGGTCGATGGAGGTGTCCACCTCGTCTACCTCCTCCGGCCTCTCTGGAAAGCGGAAGTGGAGGTTGTCGAAGCCGCCCCCGGAGTTCCCCACCTTATACTCGATGCCCGGCGGCGGCAGCTGGCCCGTCTCCGCCATGTACCACGTGGCCGTGATGAGGTCGGGGCTCCATCGGTCGTCCCCCAGGGCCTCGTAGTGGGGGTTCTCCTCGATGCGGATGGCGTCCGTGGGACAGTTGTCGACGCAGAAGTAGGACTTGCCCCGGCAGTTCTGGGGACCTATGCAGTTGGAGCTCTTTGGAGTGGAGATGTGAACCAGTCCAGGCTTCTTCTCGTAGACCTCGAAGGGGCAGACCTGGGCGCAGATGCCGCAGTCGATGCAACTGTCCGGCAGGATCTCCACATCGTACTTGTTGACGGTCCGCCAGATGTAGGAGGGAGCCTGAACGACGCCCACGGGCTCAGCCATGCTCCCCACCTCCCTCGAAGAGGGCCATGAACTCCGCCTCCAGGTCCTCGTGGAACATCGTCCGGCCCACCTCGCCGGCCAGCCGCCGCACGTCCCTCATGCCCATGGCCCCCATGATCTCCAGGAGCTGATCCCTGCAGGCGTTGGCCCAGTTCTTTATCCTCTGGACGGCCCAGGAGGCGTCCAGGACGGGCTGGAGGGCATCCTGGGGGCTGCCGTTCCATCCCAGGGCAATGAGGTATGTGGAGTCCAGGACGACGGCGTCGGCCCCGCACAGGATCGCCTTGGGCACGTGCTCGGAGGCGACGATGCCGCCGCTGGTCAGGATGGTCACCTCGTCCCTCACTCCCTCCTCCACCAGGAACTGATCCAGGTCTCTGAGAACCTGGGCCATGAACCTGGGCTCCTTCGCTCCTATCTCCC
>JBHHZZ010000079.1:0-3951 GCA_046758325.1 Thermoplasmata archaeon
CTGCGAAGAAGAAGCCTAGGGCGAACATGACCAGGGCGATTATGGCCAGAATGATCCCGATCTTGACGGTATCCTCCATTTAGACCGCGCCCACTGACCCTTTAACCTTGAGGCGGTACATATCCTTTGTGAGGAGGTCTCCCATTGTTTCGTCACGGAGGGGGGATATAGACCCAGAGGTCATATGTCCGTGAGTCCTGGACTGCTCTGAAGATTCAGAGGGTCGGCAGCAGCTTCGTGGTATCCATTCCCTCATAGCTAGCCGCCCTCGCGGATTTCGAAGCCGGAGCCCGTCTGGAGTTCGACTATCTGGGGAAGGGTGCCTCAGGATCACGAATATGTCCAACGAGAAGCGGCTGAAATTCTTGCTCCCTCTTCCTAATCTCAATCCCGCAGACTGGACAGACGCTTACGTCAATCGGAGGCGACAAGACGGCGATGAATCGCAGCACCTCCTCACCTGCATTACTCAGGCCAATGGCCGAACCAACGGGAACACAGACAGCAGTCCCGGGCTCCACCAACTCCTCATGACCGTCAATGGTCAGCGACGCCTTCCCCTCTAGAACGTGGAGTCCCACTTCAGCCGGCCCGTGCGTATGTTCTGGGATTGTCCCGCCTGGATGGACTTCGGCCACGAAACTCATAAACTTCTCTGAACCCGTCGTCGCGGGGTTGAGCATCCTGTACAGGACATATCCCGCGCCCTCCAGCTTTTCAGCGTCAATCAATTTGATGGTCTTCATAAAGTTCCCCATATCTTCTCACAGGACGCTTCCTCAACTTAAGATCTTCCTTGTCAAACAGTCAAGATTGACAAGACAGTTGTCCCCTCAACGGGTCCGTCCACTGGAGTCTAAGCCCAAAAAAATGTGAAACGGCGAACGTATTAGCCCGCCAGGATTACGAATATCAACGTCGTGAGATAGTTGGAAGTCCTCGATCGCTGCAGTCCTAGGTCCAACACGATGTGAGCCTGTCGATAAGTGGTAAGAATATGTCTATGTCCTCTGTGAGGGGAGCAACCGCGTACGGTCCGCGGCTTAGATTCATCCCCTCAATTCCTTAGAGCGAAGCCCTAGTTAAGGCGTCACCTTCATATTACTTTACACTTTCATCCAGTTTGTGATGCTATGAAACTTGATGGAAAGTTTGCAGTAACCATCACGGCATGTCTCCTTCTGTTAGGCCTGGTGGCGTTGTCGGTTGCTCAACCTGCCCAGGCGAATGGCCTAGACTTACACCTCAAAGACGCGCTATCCTTCGACCCGAATCGGATAGTAGTACGGCCTAGCGAGTCTGTGTCCCTGCATCTCATCAACGACGGGGTCATTGAACACACCTTCACCTTGTTCGAGGAGAAGGATGCGACCGTCCCTTTGAACGACAACGCAGCCCTCCAACAGTATAACAGTACCCAGCCCAAGATAGTCGATGAGTTCCTGAACCCGGGCGAGGGGAGAACAATCACCTTTGCTGCACCTGCCGAAGTGGGCAATTACGTCTTCGTCTGCATGGTCCCAGGTCATGCCGCCGGAGGCATGCATGGCGTCTTGGTGGTAGGCGAGCAGGCCGGCGGGCTAGACCCCTTGACCATAGGAATCGTGATAGTAGTTGTCATGGTGGCCGCGGCTGCTCTCGTTCTCTTCTTCTTAAAGAGGACTCGCGACTAGAATATGGGCCAACCCCAGGGAAGGAATGCCTCTTGGACGAAGATGAGGGGAACGGAGGTCTTCATCCTGGCTGGATAACCTTCCTAGCTGCCTTCTTGGCCATCTCCTTCACCACCGGGCTCTTGGCTATCTATGGGATGAACCTGCCCTTCGTCTTGGACCCGTACCAGACGGGTTTCGTCAGAGTCAGGTTGGCGGCCTTAGGCTCGGCCTTCCTACTGGACTCCTCTCTTGTCGTCCTAGTCACTCCAGTGATGGCCCTCGAGATAGCGCCTCTCGCCCTGGCCATCCACGTAGTACTCATATCCGCCCTCTACGCCCTTGCGATAGAACGATGCCACCGAGGCAGCCTGACAGCTAGGTTGCTCCTCCTCACAGGTCTAGCCTTCGCCCTCGTGACCCCTCTACCCGGAGTGTATGGCTACCCAAACCCCTTCCCTCACGTCATCACATTGTGGCCCCAGAACCTCATACCCATTATCCTCTTCTTTGGCCATCCGCTCATAAGGTACACCTTTCCCGTGGCTGCCTACTCCCTACCCCTCGCTGCCCTAGCATGGAAGAGGGATTTCCGTCGGGATCCTGGCATTTCCAGAAGGGGTCCGGCAGTCTACCCAGCCTACCTCCTGCCCACAACCCTGTTCGGCGGAATGCTTCTCGTCATCTTGGGGGACCTGACCCTACAGCTGATAGGTCTCATCCTGAACTGGACCCTCATGGTTGTGGGGCTGCTTCTCTGGGCCTTCTACTACAGGCCCGCCCTTGACAGGATCTGTGTCCTCGATGAGAAGACCTGGTTGGAGAGGCTTCTGTATTCATGGAAAGATCCCGCGTCCACATTCGTTCTCTTGATCATTTTCGTCCTGCTCCTCACAGCCCTTGAACCCGTAGACGAGTTCGTCGAGTCCAATGCAAGTGGGCACCACCTGCAGCACGTCCTGTTGTTCCTCTTAGGACTCGTCCAAAGCGGCATTGTGTATCAGCAAGTGAGAACCTTCAGGAGGAAGCGGAATGTCTTCGGGTCCATAGCCCGTTTCGTGTACACGGGCAACGTCCTAGTCAACAGGGGCGGAATCGCTGGCATCCTGATCTCGACGTCCTTTCTCGCGTGGTGGCACATCCCATACTTCTGGGATCTGGCCCTCATGGACGACACAATACACGTCATAGAGCACATTTTCGTCCTTGCGGCCGGAGGCGCTGTATCCTTCAGCTTGCCTCTCATAAGACCCGCGGCGAAGTATGCCTTCCTTGTTGCGGCCATGATTCCCATGAGCCTCCTCTCCCTCGCGCTCTGGTTCGCGGGCACTCCTGTCTACTCAACCTATCCGTTGGAACAGCTGTCGGACATGGGAATGTACCACTTCCTACTGGGTATGCCCTTGATGATCTACGCCCTAGGAGCCACAGCTTTTGCGGTTCTCAAGGGACAACGCACCTCTGCTGGCGTGGGGGGAGTATGGAAGGCGTGAGTGCATCTCGACAGGATGGGAGTTATGAGTTGTGGGGAGGCATCCTTGGCCTATCTCTTGTCCTAGCCCTGGTCGTTCTCCTCCCCCCTGTCGACTCCATCTTGGAGGAGCACGAGGGGCTCCATCACCTTCAGCATGCCCTTACCTTCGGCCTGAGTCTAATCTCCGGCACCGCCGCCTACGGACTGCTCAGGACAGCATCCATCAACGCTTCGGGCATGGTGAAGAGGTTTTCGCGAGGGCTACTCGTAGCCAACCATCGAGCAAATCCCGGAGGAATACCATCTCTCCTCTTCGCTGCGGTGCTCGTTGTCTTCTGGCACATCCCCTATTTCTTCAACCTGGCCGTTCTAGATGACTTTGTTCACGGGTTGGAGCACCTGTGTTTCCTGCTTGCTGGAGGTAGCGTCGGCATTGGCCTCCACCAGATGAACAAGTGGACGCGCCTTGGAAGCCTCATAATAGCGGAACTAGTGATGCTCCTCTTTTCCGTACTTATCGTGGTATTCGAGCTGCACGTCTACGAGGTTTATCCACGGGAGCACGAATTCGTCTTCGGCATAGGAATGATCTACTCGATGATGCCCGTAATGCTTTACACCGTCTATCGCTTCCTAGTGGAGCAGGTGTCCTAGAGTGCATCCCGGGAGCCTATGCCTTTCGCCTTTGGATTTTTCTAATCTTCCTGTGGAGACCCAGCATAGCTCCATGGAGGCTCCACGAACCTCCTGGGGCCATTCGTGCCTACAATGAATATTCAAAGGCTCCGAATGCTCATGGAGCTGGTGCCTATGCTCCTGAGCGCG
>JBHHZZ010000080.1:0-3933 GCA_046758325.1 Thermoplasmata archaeon
CCACCGCAGTGGCCGCTGTCAACGCCTCTGCCAAGCCGCCGTGATTCAGCCAGTGAGCCAGACCGCAGGCCGTGGCGATGACGGGAACACCGTAAAGCCTCAGCAGGAGGGCCAGAGGCAGGAGGGAGGCGACTACCATGAGGCTGAAGCCCTGGACGCCCAGGCTCACCGGCTCCAGGAGAATCATCTTGAGAACGAGGGCCACGGAGAAGGCAGTAGCGACACCGACCTTCAGCATGCGGTCCCGCCTCATGCGATGGTCACCCACCCCAGCGTGTACAGGATGTAGAAGAGGATGAGGTAGGCCCCCATCCCCACCATGAGAGCCGTGGATGCCTTCTTCAGGGGTCCCATCAGGCGTCTGATCTTCTCCTGATAGGTCTCCCTATACTCAGAGGCTAGGAGGGAGAGGAGGATGGTCGGAACGGCCACGCTTATGGTGAAGGCCAGGAGGATGAGGGTGGAGCTAGCGAGGGATGCGGAGGCTACCGCCGTTGCTGCCACACCGAAGAAGAGAGCCGGGGTGCACCCCACCGAGGCCGCTGTGTAGGTGATGCCCATGACGAAGAGGCCGCTGTAGCCCGAGGACCTTGACCTCAGCCTAATCCCGGGAAAGTATACCAGGGGTCTACCCGCGTAGGAGGCCAAGGCCAGGATTATGACTGTGATGCCGCCGCCGAGGACGAAGAAGGCGGTGTACTGCGCGAGGACGGTGGACAGGAGCGCCGCGAAGACCGCCAGGGGAATGAGGAAGGTCAGGAGTCCCAGGGCGAAGGCGGCGCTTCCCGGACCTCCTCGCAGCCTCCCGCTCTCGTCCGTCAGGTAGAAGGACACCAGGTTGGGCAGGAAGGGTACGCCGCAGGGGGAGAAGGCGGTCAGAACGCCCGCGGAGACGGCGAAGGAGATTTCAACGGCTACCAGGAGACCACCCACTACCTGTATTGACGAGGTCGTTGATGGGTCTTATGGAATCTCTTTAACCCTTACATTCACCGTGTAACATGAGAAAAGAGGGATGGGAAGACCTGGGCACCTAAAGGACCGCGGGGGAGGAGTTTGCGGAGGGGAGAAACAATGGATTCTCTCGGTGCCCGGGCAACCTCATCCCATCCCCGCGCCCAATATCATTATCGGCATTAATAACTTACTGTCAATTTCGAACGCATCCACAGTCGTCGAGGGGCACGCTGCACAGCTTGCAGTAGTGAAACAGCCGGTCACAGTCGTATCCCGACTCGTGCAGGCACCTCCTCACATCCTGGACACCGAAGTAGTCGTCCATGGTAGTACCGCCGTGGCACCCAGGCATGTATTCGACAATCATAAAGGTTTCTGTTCGACAATCAGCGACGAGAGCTAACGTTTTACTCGCCGTCACCGTTGGCCCTCCATGGATACGGACAGGCTCATGGCCCTGGCGCTGCAGATGGCAGGCCTCAAGGAGGTTCCCGCTGATTCCGAGGTCTACGTGGCGGGAGGTGGGTTGGGGAAGCTGCTCATGGGGATAGACATAGACGAGGCGTGGCTGCTCCTGGCCAAGCAGCTGGGCTACCACGGGGTGGTAGCTCACCACCCCGCCGGTGGCTCCGCGACCCTTCACTTCAGCCAGGTACTCACGCGCCATCGGGAGATGATGGAGGCGTGCGGCGTGCCGAAGGAGGAGGCGATGGAGGCCGTGGATGAGCTGATCTCCCAGAGGGAGGTGGCTAGCCACGCGGCCAACTATGATCGTGTGCCCTCCTTTGCCCGATTGCTGGGCATGCCCTTCATGAACATCCATCTGCCCCTGGATGAGATCGGCCGACGACGCATGGCGGAGGCCTTGGAGGAATGTGATACCCGGTCTACCGTCTCCCATGCCATCGAAGCCCTTCAAGGGCTGCCGGAGTTCCGCCTGGCCGAGACGACCATCGAGGTCCGCCTGGGCAGCGAGAAGAACCCCCTCGGCAGATGGGTGGTGGCTCACGCGGCCGGCACCAACGGGGGCTACCCCGTCGCCAAGGCGTACTTCTCCCATGGGGTGGACACCCTCATATACATCCACATCTCCCCGAGCGAGCTGAAGCGGCTCAGGGAGGATGCCGAGCTGGAGGGGAAGAACCTCATCATCACGGGCCACATCGCCAGCGACTCCCTCGGCATCAACCCATATGTGAGGAGGCTACGGGAGGAGGGGCTGGAGGTGACCTGCATAGGGGGTATCCTCGAGGCCTGAGGGATGCCCTAGTGAAGTCTGGGCTGGCAACTCCGCCCGACCGCGTGCAGCGCCCGCAGAGGGGACGGTCGGCCAGGCCGGGACTCCTTCGGCCATCCACACGCAAAGTCAGAGAGCTAGGCCTCCGCGGCCAGCGACCTTCCGTGGGAACGCATCTTCAGGAGGGAGATGGCGACTACCACGGAGGCCGACGTGCCGTTGGCTATGAGCCAGGCAACGCCCGCACCCTCCAGACCAAGGATGGGTATCAAGAAGTAGGAGAGCACAATTGTGCCGAGGGCGACGTACGCCATCAAAACGATGATGGCCTTCACCCACTTCTTCACTCTTGCCACGGACAGGAAGAGGCCGTTGGCGGCCACGAAGATGCCCGAGACGGCCAGGATCCTCAGCAGGCCGAAACCCTCGGCGGCGTAGCTGGGGCCGAAGAGGGAGAGGACCCAGTCGCCCAGGAACCAGATGAACAGTATGCCGACGGCCAAGAGCGGGATCATGAAACGCATAATGCGGCGGATGTCCCCATAGAGGCGGTCCTCGAAGTGGGAGCCCTCCGCGTAGAGGGATATGCTCGCCATGAGGGGAACGGCGAAGAGCAGGCTGGCGATGAGCCAGGGGATGCCGAAGAATGCTGCGTGCTCAGCGCCGCCGAAGAAGCGGGAGACGATGATCAGGATGACGGGATAGGGCAGGGCGTGGAGGACCTCCCCCACATGGTTGCCCAGGGAGAAGTGGAAGATGTCGTTGAGGACCGTCCTGTCGATGGCAGGGCCAGGGCGGAAGCCAGGGTAGAGGCGGGGCAGGAGGAGGAAGAAGGCGACGGAGAGGGCCACGGCGTGGGCGAACACGAGGGACGCTAGGACCCCCAGGACCCCGAGGAGGACCACGAGGATCAGGGGCGTGACCAGGCGGACCGACTGATACAGGCTGTTCCTCACCAGGACGAAGAGCGCCCTCCTTCCGGCCACGAAAGTGTTGTCGACGATGGGGGCGTTCACCATCATCGGAACCAGCAGAAAGAAGATGGGCACCAAAGCCCAAAGGCTGAAGCCCCTCCATCCCGGAAACCACACATCTATGGTGATAAGGATTCCGACGGCCAGGACCAGGGAGATTATGGTGCTAATCGTGAGGCAGCTGTTTATCATCTTCCCCTTGTCGCTCTTGGTTCGCGGCAGGAACCTTATGAGGCCGATTCCAAAGCCTAGTTGCGAGAGGACAGCCAGGAAACTGGCGATACTCACGAGGACCAAGGCCTGGCCGACTTCCGGCACTGGATATATGCGGGCTATGACGAACCAGAACAGGAAGCCAGCCCCTGCGACCAAGATGGTGTTGAAGATGAGGAAGATGGCGTTCTTGTAGAGAGGGGTGCGGATGTCCTGGAGGACCTCTCTGACTATGTCGGTGGCCATTTACAGCGCTCTATCTGCCTTCGGTAGATAATGTTTGCTTCACGCAAAGGGGCAACTCACCTGGCCGGCAGCGGACGATTCTTTAAATAGAGCTGCGATTACACGGCCGGGCGGGCTTAGTCTAGCTGGTTAGGACACGAGCTTGCCAACGATGGTGCAAATAGCTCGTAACGCGGGTTCGAATCCCGCAGCCCGCATCCCGGATGTATCGCAGGTTCAAATAGGCGTTTTTCCTTCTGAGGCACGTGGTCAAGCTCTCAGACCTGGGGGAGAGGAAGCTCGTCGATCTCCTTCTCAAGATCCACG
>JBHHZZ010000081.1:0-3901 GCA_046758325.1 Thermoplasmata archaeon
AGCGAGACCTACGCCCGGGAGATCCAGACGCCTGAATATGGGTCCGGACTACACAGGGTCTTTCGGCAGAGTCGCCACCAGTTCTACGGCGTGCTGAACGGGGTCGACGAGGATGTGTGGGACTCCAGGAAGGATGCCTTCATCGCCAGAACCTACGAGCCTACGGATTCCAGGGGGAAGGAGGCCAACAAGCGGGCACTGCAGCAGGAACTGGGCCTACAGAGGCTGAAGGTCCCGCTGCTGGGCTTCATAGCCCGTTTGGTGGCGCAAAAGGGCGTGGATCTCCTCCTGGGGGCGCTGCCTGAGATCCTGGCCCGAAAGCTGCAGCTGGTCATTCTCGGAACGGGCAAGCGGAAGTTCGAGGAGGGTCTGAAGTCGTGGATTGGCAGGAACCCCAACCTTTCGGTGAACTTGCGGTACGACGAGGGGCTCGCCCACCGGATATACGCCGGCGCGGACCTGTTCCTGATGCCCTCCAAGTTCGAGCCGTGCGGCCTGGGCCAGATGATCAGCATGCGCTATGGTACCATCCCCATCGTGAGGAGGACGGGGGGACTGGCCGACACTGTTTTTGACTACTCTCAGGGCCTGGAAAGGGCAACGGGCTTCAGCTTCGATGTGTATAGCCCGAGGAGTCTCCTGGAAGCGCTGGACAGGGCATTGCATGTCTACGGGAACAGGAACGAGTGGAACCGGCTGAAGGAGAATATCTCCAGGCAGGACTTCTCTTGGGACAGGTCAGCCCGGACCTACGTCGATGTCTACAGCAGCATCGCCCTCAAACGTTCTCCGAGGCCTCCCTGAGCAGCCTGGCAGCGTCTTCAGGGGGCACTGAGTTGATGTAGAAGCCAGTGCCCCTCTCAAATCCCGCCGTGTTGGACAGCCTGGGCGTTATCTCCATGTGCCAGTGGTAGTACCTGTGGTCCTTCCGGTCACAAGGGGCCGTGTGGATGTAGAAGTTGAACGGCGGGTCGTTGAGGAGCCCGTCCAAGCGGGCGAAGGTGTCCTTCAGCACATGGGCCAGGGTGCGCATTTCCTCATAGACCATGTCCTCAAAGTGAACCTCATGCTCCTTGGGCAGTATCCAGACTTCGAAGGGGAACCTGGAGGCGTAGGGACACAGGGCCAGGAAGGCCTCGTTCTCCGCGACAACCCTCTCCGATGCCTCCATCTCTTCCTCCACTATCTCGTCGTAGATGCACGAGCCGCCGGTCTCCTCGTAGAAATTCCTCGAGGCCCGGAGCTCATCCATGATGCGGCGAGGTATTATGGGGGTGGCGATGAGCTGACTGTGGGGATGGGCCAGGGAGGCCCCGGCCTCGGGGCCGTGGTTCTTGAAGATGAGGATGTACTTGAACCTGGCATCCTTGGTGAGGTCCACGTAGCGTTCCCGATAGGCACATATGACCTCGTAGATGTGTTTCTCGTCAAGCGACGGGAAGTTGCCGAAGTGGTCTGGTGTCTCGACGATGACTTCGTGGGCTCCCACGCCGTTGACGGAGTGGAAGAGCTGTGAGACCCGCCTCTTCACCTCCCCCTCGATGATTAGGGCAGGATACTTGTTGGGAACGCACCGGATCCACCATCCGGGTCCGTTGACTTCCCCGTTGGACCGGTAGGCCAGGATCTCGGGAGGCGTCATGTGCTCGTTGCCAGGGCAGAAGGGGCAGGGGGAGGAGGTCGTTGGCCTGGGCGACCGCTTCCTCATCTCTATTGGCCTCTGGGATCTCGACGTGGAGAAGACAACCCAGGTATCCGTAACGTAGTCCTTCCGCAGCTCAGGCATGCTCCAGGCCCTTTCCTGGGGAAGGGATGATAGGAGGCGAGTATATAAAGAGTGGGCGGCCGTTCTCTCGGAGGAGGCTCACTCTCTAGGGCCCTTTCCCAAGACGGAGAACCTCCTCCCGTCTGCTTTGGAAAACTTTCAAGTAGTCATCTCGGAAGGCCATGTTGAGAGGTAAATCGTCGAACCATCGCACCACGTCTATCCCCGGTCCGGGGAAGGCCTTCGACCCCTGTGCCATGGCCTCAAACTGGAAGAAGAGGCCCGTCACCCTGTCCTTTCCATCCGTCACCGTCAACTCGTATACACACGTCAGGTCGAGGATTCGAGCCTGGAGCTCTGTCTCTTCCCGAACCTCCCGGAGGAAGGTGTCCTCGGGACTCTCTCCAGGCCTGGCTCCACCGCCGGGGGCGACCCACTGATCCCCCCACTGAGATGGAGGTTCATGTCTTACCAGGAGCACCTGTCCTCTCTCGTTCCAGAGGAGTCCCGCTGCCCCGATGTTGTCGCCCTGAACCTCCCTGAGGGTACGTACAGTCGCCGGAGGTGCCTCCACCCTCCTCCTAATCAAGGGAACCTCCCCATGCCCTTCCAGGACCCTCCGCGACTCCTCCGGCATCCCCAAAACCTCGACCCCCTAGAGGAGGGATTCCACGAGCGCCGCATAGAGTAAAGGAAGGATGAGGCTAGCGTCCCCTTCAACCGTCACCCTCCTCGCTCCCTCCTTCACCTTGCCCCAGGAGATGGCCTCCCGGACCCGCGCTCCCGACAGGCTACCGTCATACTCCACGGCCGTCGTGATGTAAACAGCGTAGTCCAATCCGTCCTTGAATTGATTCCACCAGAGGACGTGATGCTTCGAGACGCCCCCACCCGCTACCAGGGCCCCCGTCTCCTTGTTGGAGAAGACGATGTCCGCCAGGAGGGACTCATCGCCGAGGACGTCGACAACGAAGTCCCGATGCTCCTGCCAGAAGCTCCACAGGTGGTAGCCAAAGGCGCCGTCGGTGAGGGCGGGAATGATGACGGGGATATCCCTCTTGGCGCACCAGTAGAGGAGGGAGGACTCGTCTCCGAGTCTCTCTCCCGCCAGGCGAAGAAGGTCTGCGGTGGTCGTCCCCTTCATGCCCTCATCCCACAGGGACCGGAAGAAGGGGATGAGTCGGTCCTCCAGGCCCTTGCCGTAGGCCTCTGAAGGCACCAGGACGTTGCCAAGACGGTGTATGCCTGCTCTGTGCAGGGCACCGTCGTCCATGTAGAAGTCCCCGTGGTAGTAGGGATGACGAACCCTGACTAGGTCGTGGTCCACAGTGCCACAGGTCGTGATGATGACGTCCACCATCTTCCTTTTGACCATCTCAACGAATACGCCCCTGCAGCCCGTAGCCATGAGGGCCGCTGGGAAGGAGAGGAAGGTGATGCATTCCTCACGTCTCACCATGTGCTCTAGAATCTCCAGGGCGTGGGCCAGCTTAGCGGCGGTGAAGCCCCCGGCCCTTCGCATCTGGGCCACCAGGGCCCCGCAGCTCATCTCTCCCTCTATGGAGTAGTCTCGGACCTTCTCCTTCAAGTGGACCCTCATGGGACCGCCTAGGGAGCGGCCATAGAAAACGGTTGCTAGGCTGCGCTAAGGTTGCCGGGAAGAGCGACCTACCCGACGAGCTTCCTCTTGAGGAAGGTTAAGATGCGAGGCTGCTCCTTCATGGACCAGAGGAAGCGGTGACCACAGGAGCGGCACTCGCCCCAGCCACTGTGTCCAAATTCCAAGTCCTCGGAGTTGCAGTGGCTGCAGATGCCCTCCTCAGGCTTCACGATTCCCCTCCTCTCCCTCTCCGCGGCGATGGAAGGATGGAGGGTCTTAAGAAACTCCTGGGCCTCCTCGGCCCTCTCCATGGCCTCGAAGTATTGCTCATGCCTGAGCAGTTCGATGGCCTCCCGGATGAGGGCCTTGGCCCTCTCGATGTCGATACCGTAGTCCTGGGCTTCCTCTAGGAGAGGCTTGAGGTAAGCGATGAGGTCCGTGACTTCCTGGTAGTGCTTCCTTCTGAGCTCCAGGGCCATCTCTATGTGCTCCTTCTGAGCCTCTATCGCCGTTCTCTCGCACCGCCGGGCGATCTC
>JBHHZZ010000082.1:0-3838 GCA_046758325.1 Thermoplasmata archaeon
ACGATGAGCGCCTCGAACTCGTACTCGGCCACTTTCTTGATGGAGTGCCTGTGCTCCGCGGGGTCAATGTTGTAAGTGTCGCTCATGGGCCCAATGGTGCCGCCCTCTGTCCGGACGGTATCTCCAGCCACGAGAAGGTTCCTCGCCTCGTCGAGCAAGGCGATGTTTCCAGGGGTGTGTCCTGGCGTATGAATCACGAGAAGCTCCTCGTATCTGTTTCCGTCCTCCAACAGCACGTCCACCGGGCATGGCGCGTGGCTCTGGGGCCCCGGTGGCCCTGGATACACGACCTTCCTGGAGATGTAGTCCGCCTCGAGGCGGTGGGCGGCCACCTCAGCGTCCGACCTCTCCTTCAGGACTGCCAACCCGCCGACATGGTCCGGATGGGTGTGAGTGATGATGATGCTGGATATGTCGGTGGGCTTGTATGCCACCTTCCTCAGATAGGAGAGGACATCGGAGGCGTTGCCATCGATCCCGGTGTCCACCAGGATGAGGCGATCATCCGTCAGCAGGGCACAGTTGGCCATGGTCTCTATGACGTGGACTCCCTTCATCAGCTCCATTGGTATCGCCCTGCAAGGGGATGCACACCCCTTAGTCATTTCGCTGCATTGTGTGAGCCCCGACCCCCTCATGCGAGGAGGGTCTCATACAGCCGGCAGGTCATCTCGGCCACCTTCTCCCAGGTGAAGAACTCCTCCACCCGTTTCCTCCCGTTTCTACCCATCTCATCCGCACCCGTCCGGTCGCTGAGGACTGCATCTATGCCCGCGGCCAGCTGCTCAGGGTCCTCCGGCGGCACCAACAGGCCGGTCTCCCCATGGACCACTACCTCCACAACGCCACCCACGCTGGTCGCCACGACGGGCCTCTCACAAGCCATGGCCTCCAGGTTGGTGATGCCGAAGGGCTCGTAACGGGAGGAGCACACGAAAGCCTCGCAGGAAGAGTAGAGGGCCACAGCCTCCTCGTGGGTCACGATCCTGTTGATCCAAAGGACCCGCTCCGTGCCCTTGATGGCATCGGACAGGTCCTTCACCAGTTTCTCCGTCTCCGTCGGCCCAGTGACGAGGACCAGGCTGACCTCTGAGCGAAGGCGCTTGAAGGCCTCCAGCAGGTCGAAAATGCCCTTCTGCCGGCTCAGGCGGCCCAGGAAGAGGATGTAGGGTGCCCTGACGCCGAGCCTGTCCAGGAGGGCCGGATCCTCCTTCCTGCAAAAGGCCGAGGCGTCGACACCGTTGTGGATGATGTGAATCCTCTCGGCGGGGATGTCATAATGCTTCCTGAGGTCGGTTGCCATGTCCTTGGACACGGCTATGACCGCGTCGCATGCCCTCAGCTCCACATCCTCCAGCCATGAGCTGAGCCTGTAACCTCGGCCCAGCTGCTCCTCCTTCCAGGGCCTCAGGGGCTCCAGGGAGTGGACCGTGGCCACCAGCCTGCTGCTGTACATCTTCTTAGCCAGCAGGCCCGCAAAGCTCGTGTACCAGGTGTGGGTGTGGACGACGTCGGCGTCGACGGGATCGGAGAGCATGTTGGCGTTGAGGGACAGGACCTCCAAGGCCTTGCCCGCCGGGTCCTCCGGGCCCTTGGGGAGGGAAGGGTAGTAGCGGCGCACCTTAACGCCGTCGACATCCTCAGCTGGGTGCAGGGTCCTAACCTCCAGCTCCACCAAGTCCCGCAGTTGATTCACCATGTGCAGGGCGTGTACCCCTGCCCCTCCGTATATTCTGGGAGGAAACTCATAAGTCATGAGGCAGACTTTCACCGGCCTCCGAATTCCCACCGGGAGCCTTAAACCTATGTTGACTCCTTCATGCCGAGACGAAGCCCGTCTGTCCTCGGCGAAGCTTTTAGTCGGCCATGACCATCAGCAACAGTGTCGATGCTGGATTCCATCATGACCCAGGTCCTCTACTTTCTTGCCTGGTTCCTATCCCTCTTCATACCCTTGTTCCTGATTCCCCAAGTCCTCCTGAAGTTGGGCCTGAGGGAGACGTGGGCCAGGGTCGTCGGATGGCTCACCTATGTGACCTTGTTGGCCGTTGTAATAGTCTTCGGGCCTCTGGAGCCGTCAACGGTTGCCGACTCTCTCTGGGCCGTACTGGCCGCTGCGATAGCCTTCGCGATCTTCTGGGATGTGAGGAGGTCCAGGATGGCAGAAGCCCGCCAGGCATCCAAGGGGCGCTGAGTAAACCTTAAGGCGGAACCCCCTGTTCCAAAGTCCCATCAGGAGATGGATCGGTTTCGGTGCCTGAAATCACCTCTAGAAGCTGGGAGCGTCACTATGCCGCAGCCTTGAAGAGGAACCCCCTGGAGGGCGTGAGAGCTCTTCTCGCCTACAACTCCGTCGTCGACAAGGTCAGGAGTGTGGACGAGGATCTGCTGAGCAGGTTGAGGACGCCAAAGGAGGTGCCTCCCATCTACGCCAAGGCTGCGAAGGACCTGGATGACCTGGCGGAGGGCCTCTGCTACTCCATATCCAACGGCCTGGCCCTGGAGGTCATCTGCTCGCCTCAGGTAATTCGTTTCCTTGAGGATCTTGGTGGGTATGAGGAGCATCTCGGCGGTCAGGTGGCCATCGTGGCCCGCCTGCTCTCTGACTTCGGGGCGGCCAGGGTCTTGGTGCACCCCGACAGGTTCAACAGGAGGCTGGCCTCCCTGTACCGCGGCGGCAGGGCGGAGGTTCCACTCCGAATAGGCGGAGTGGTGAAGAAAGTCAAGGCAGAGGAGTTCTACTGGGATTGCGAACCGGAGGTCCATTACATCCTCGAGTATCCCGCTGGACTCTCTTTCGGCGATGGTCCAGCGCCCAGGGCGAACAGATTCATCGCGGCTCCCATGACCAAGGTCCTCTTCCACAGGGAATGGGAGGAGGCCCTCCCCGCGGTCAGCAAGGGGTCCGATGTCTTCTTCATCGCGGGCCTGAACCACATGGGGGAGGACTATGAGGAGAGCTTCAGGAGGGTGCGAGAGCACATCAGGACCTCCAAGGCCTCAAATCCCTCCCTGGTCGTCCACCTGGAGATCACCTCGGTGCCGGATCTCAGGAAGAGGGAGGCCATCGTGGACGACATCATGCCTCTAGTAGACAGCGTCGGCGTCAATGAGGCCGAACTGGCAGACCTGGCCTTTCTGCTGGGACTGCCACGATGGGAGGAGGCTCGAAGGAATGCGGTGTACCAGCTGGAGGCAATGTACCTCATCAGAGCCCTCGGAGTCAAGAGGGTGAACATGCACACCCTGGGATACTACCTAGCTTTGAGCCCGAATCCCGCGGTGGAGGTCCGGAACAGCCTCCTCTTTGCTGCTCTGGTGGCAGTGGCAAGGGCTGCCTTGGGACGTAGCCCCCGGCCTGAGGACCTGTCCATGGCCACCGAGGTCCCCTTGGCCGAGAGAGGCCTGAAGGAGATGGAGAGGCTGTCCGAGGTGCTCAAGCTGAAGGGACTGGAACACCGCACCTTCCTGCAGGAGGGTTGGTGTGCGGAAGAGGGCCTCGTGGCAGTGCCCGCCAGGGTCGTGGAAGATCCGAGGTACACCGTGGGCCTGGGAGACACCATCTCGGGGGCGTCCATCTTCTCCGAACGCTGGGGATAGGACCTCGAAGTTGCTTCTGACGGTGAACTTCATCTGCGGATCGAAATTCGTAGTAGGACACGTCTTCTCTCTGTGCGCAGGGTATGCAAGATGCCTGGATTGAAGGGGTTTCCCGACCCCGTGAGGGCATCTCAGCGTACCTCTCGAACCGCACCAACCGAGTCCCTCAGAGTTAAATGGCCTCCCCTGCTAAGGAGGTAGGAATTCCCATGAGGATCCTGTTCGCTGCTGCTGAAGC
>JBHHZZ010000083.1:0-3701 GCA_046758325.1 Thermoplasmata archaeon
CTGGGCACCTTCCTGGTGAACCTGGCCGAGGCCATCTGGGAGTGGGGGATGCAGGTGGCGGGCGAGGTCAGCCAGACCGTGGTGGAGGCGGTGGAGAAGGTGGGGGAGACCCTCTCCAGCCTGTTCGATTGGATCGTCGAGACGCTGACCTCAGCCTTCCAGTGGGTAGTAGACCAGGCTGTCCAGCTCTACGAGGACTTCGCCCAACAGCTCTTCCACCTCATCTCCCGCCTGGCCTCCATGTCCGCCGAGGAGGCGGCGGAGGCCTTCTGGAGGGTCATGCTGTTCAGCACCTTCGGCCTCCTCCTGATGGGAGGCTTTATCGGGCTGAGCGTCTTCGCCAAGTGGACGGAGGTGGCCTCCTTCGGCACGAGCAAGCTGCTGACCCCCCTCATCAACGCCCTCGTGGGAGTCCTCCTGGGCGCCTTCGTCGTCTCCAAGCTCTACGACGTCATCGGGTCGTCGGTGGCGGAGGAGTACATCGACCCCGGGTTCGACGAGCATGTGGCCTGGTCCTTCGGCCTGGGCAAGTTCATCATGTGGCTGGGTACTGCGGGCGCGGCCATCATGAGGGGGTGGAAGACCGTGGACGCGGCGGTGGCTCGGCTGTTCGTGGCTTCTTGGAGTCTGATTCTCCTGTCATTAAGAACCGCCGCTCAAGATATGCTGGACAATACTCAGCAGCGCCTTTTGGCCATAGTCGTGGCCGACGGTATTGCTTTTGGCCTGGCCTGGTTCACTGATGACTACAAGTACAATCCCGGTGTCCACCGCTGGTACAGCCTCTTCTTTCCCATAGCGACGGCCTTCAGCATCTTCGCCAAGGGGACTTCGGCGGTCGCCTTGCTGGATGACACCATTGAATACGTGACCTACGTGGCCGGGGGATGAGAGGGTCATGGGGAGTAGACGAGACGAGGTCCTGTTCCGAACACCTGCACGAAAGCTGTGGAAGGCCAGGGCCTTGCCCTTTTCTATATGGCTGGCCTCCATGGGCTTTGGCATCTTTGCGGCGTACCTTCTCTTGGCCGGAGACGTGGGACTAGAAGGCTTTGCCTATCTAATTCTAATCTCCGTAGGCGGGGGCCATATCGGCTACTTCGGCACTTTCGGCAGAAACCGTCTCGCCATCACCACGACGCACGTGGCGCCCCCCGGGAAGCCCCTCTCCCGCCTTGGGCTCCGAGAGCTGACCATTCCCTGGCGAGAAGTGACCTCCATCGAGGAGACCCAGAGGCTCTACACGGGTCCCGATGGCGTCAATTACGCCCTCGCCCTCCACACGGAGGACGGCCGCCGATACCCCTTCAAGGCCCTCTACGTGGCCTGGCAGACGGAGAGCACGGCGGAGATGAGGCGGGTCTACGAGATGATGAAGGCCATAGCCCAGGCCTTCCAGAGGGCTCCCCTGGAGAGGCTGGACCAGGACCCGGGACTCATGGCGAGGCTGAAGGAGATCCAAACGGCCGAGTATCCGGAGCTGGACCTCTTTTCCAGGACCCCCGCATCCAAGCTAGCCATGGCAGCAGGGGGGTCGGCCTGGCTTGTGGGCCTGATTCTGGTGCTGCTACCGCTGGAGGGGCAGACCGCCATCGAAGCCCTGTCAAGGGTTCTCTGGATTGTCGGGGGCCTGATATTCCTGCTAGGCCTATCAACCAAGAGGGCCTTCGCAAGTTGGAAGAGGCGGAGCAGCCCAAGCCGTTCGTTAAGGCAATGATAGGAACGCTTCCATTCATCCCCGGGACTCCTGCCGGCGACGAGGTCCTGGTCCACTACAGCAACGCCACCCTGACGGATACCGACGGGGACGGTTTCTCCGACTACGTGGAGGTGAACCCACGAAACCTCGTCCTGACGGTCAACGGCGTGACGGAGACGAGGAGCGTCACGACCCTTGCCTACGCGGAGGACAGCGACGGCGACGGGCTGGGGGACGATGAGGAGTGGTATGGGACCTCCGTCTACGGCGTGGTGACGGACCCCTCGGACCCCGACACCGATGGGGATGGCCTGCCGGATGGACAGGAGCTGTACGTCAAAGTGTTCAAGACGTCCAAGCGGGAACCGATCCCCGACCTAGGCACGGTGTACACGGAGCCCTTGAGGGTGAGACTCTACGCCAGCGCGGACAAGATCGAGGACGCCCAGGTCATGACGGGCATCACCCACACTTTCATGGGAGATCTGGTAGTGGACCTCTTCAGGGGCGCTACCAGCCGGAGCCTCCGCAACAGGATCGGCGGCTCCCAGGACAACAACTTTACCTCCTATGACCTGATTGAAGGCCTCGGCTTCACGACATCCGACCTGGCCAACGTGGCCGACTGGTACCTCCGCGTGCAGGACAAGGCCTCCGCCGATATCGGTCAGGTCGAGTACGTGGAGATCCAGGTCACGATGAGGCTCGACCCGCTGAGGGCGGACACCGACGGCGACGGCCTCAACGACACGGAGGAGACCACCATGGGCCTGGACGGCTTCCTGACGGACCCCTGGGCCGTGGACACGGACGGGGACGGCTGGTCCGACGACGAGTACTTCGCCCACGGGACGGACCCGACCGAGGCCGACACGGACTACGACGGCTTCGACGATCCCGTGGACAAGCTGCCCTTGGGCGATGCCTTCCTTCATGTAACCATCGATTCTATCAACGTCCTCCGGGACAGCAACGCCCGACCCTTCGTCGGCCTCACGACTCTATGGGGCGAGGAGGATGAGGCCTGGACTCCCTACCTATCGAGTCCGTCGGGCAGCTACGGCCACGACTTCTCCGTCAACGTGGAAGACGACGATGCCTCCGTCACCTTCGGGGTGGAGGCCTGGAGCTACGACAGCGGCGACGACCACGGGGAGGTCTACATCGCCGTCGAATACTGGGTGGACGAAGGTGGCCAGGTCTGGGAGATTCCCGTCAACTACGATGAACTCACCATCCCCGTCAGCCCCGGAGAGAGCAGGACCTGGAACCTACGCTGTCCAGACACCGCCTGCACCTCCTCCACCAGGAGGGCGGACCCCCTCACCATCACCGCCTCCATCGTCGTGCCCCAGAGGGCCATCACGCGGCTCGTGGTCCCCCTGGACTACTCCACCGTCTACAACATCACCGATGCCGACGGCAACGTGGTGGAGCGCCGCTACCTAGGTGAGGACAGGTTCGTCCTCCTCACGGCTCGGGTCTACTACGGCGGTGGCTTCGGGGAAGAGGACACGCAGGTCCGCCTCATCCCACGTTCCCTTTTCTTCCAGAGCGAGCTGTACCATCGCCTCAACCAGACCGACGGCCTCACAGCAGGAGCCATCCTCGAGAACACCGAGGTCGCCTGGCGGGACATCGGCAAGGACAACGAGGACGCCCTCCATGCGGTGATCAACGTCGGCGGCCTGATGGACGAGGACTGGTCCACCATCGCCTCCATGGCCCTCCGCGACACCGCCGGAAACCGCATCGCCACCTCCGTGGGCGTCACCGCCTATCTCCCCCTCCTGGGCATACCGCGGGCCGCCATCGCCTCCATCCCTTACGAGCCTCTCCTCCACTCCCCGTCGGCCAGCTACACCTGGTCCTCCGGCTCTTCGACGACTGTCAGCATCTGGGAGGCCCTCTGGGCCGGGGCCGCCGAGATCCTGGACATCACGCTGGAGTACGTCCAATCGGCCATCGCCTTCTACGTGGACTTCTACGAGTTCATCGTGGA
>JBHHZZ010000084.1:0-3631 GCA_046758325.1 Thermoplasmata archaeon
TCTCGGAGACCATGCGAGGTCAACCCCAACAAAATACATCCTGGACCATCCCTTCACCGCTAATGGCCATATATCATGGACTTGAGGACCCTTCCTTCCGCCCTTCTGAGGCTCTTGCTCATGGCGGCCTTGCTGATCCCCACGACCTTTGCGAGCTTGGTCAGGCTTACCCGCGCCGGCACCTCATAATATCCCAGCTCCAGCGCCAGCCTGAGAATCTCCCGCTGCCTGTCGGTGAGATACGTCGCCCCTCCCGAGGCCGGCGGGATGTACTCCCCTAGGGACTTGACCTCGAAGGGCAGTCTTACCCCCTGAAGGACCTCGAGGATCTTTGCCAGCTCATCCTCTTTGGCACAGAAGGAGACGAGGCTCTCCTCCTCTTCGATGATCGTAGGAAGGGTTGGAAAGGCGTCTAGCCGGAGTTGCCTCAGGATGCCCTGCAGGGCACGAGACGTCCTCTGCTTGATTAGGGCTGTGAACTCCCTACTCTTCTCGTCCCTTCTGAGAACCTGGAAGTAGCTGAGGTTGTATCTTGAAAGCAAGACCTGCTCCCTTTCCTCCAGCTTCCCCTCATCAGGTGCGTCGGCCCTCCTCCGAACCCTCACTATCTGGGTGATGTACTCCTCATCTATGTCGAAGATCTCCAGCACTTCAAGCAGCTCGTTGTGCAGGAAGAACCGAGGGTTTACCAGACCCAGCTGACAGAGGTCGCTGGTTCTGAAGGAAAGGATGGCCTTTCGCAGGGGCTCACCGTTTACATGTTAACCCTCATCGGCTTATATAAGAAGCGGTAAAAACATCTCGATAATATGGAAGGCGAAGGATTCGAAGAAGGCGAGGATGTCTCCGTGGTGACTTGTGACCTAGAGGGCATTGTGCAGACCTTCTCTCAAGGAGCCAGCAAGCTGTTCGGCTGGGAGCCGGAGGAGGTAGTGGGAAAGCAGACGGTGGCCATCTTTCACAAACCGGAGGCGGTCCAGGAACTCGTCCCGAGGCTCCTGAAGCAAGCCTCTGAGGAGGGCCTCTTCGAAGAGGAGGTGACCTTCATGAGGAAGGATGGGGCGGAATTCAGGGCCCGTCTGACGGTCAGACCCATCATTAGGGATGGGAAGATGGTTGGATACATGGGACGGACGGTCAAGGTGTAGGCCGTGGAGGCCGCTGTCCAGGTGGAAAAGCGGGTCCTGTGGCTGAAGGCCTTGAGGGCCCCCTTCATCGTCGCCTCCCTCATACCGCTGGGGATTGGCGCCTCGGTGGCTTTCCTGCATCTCCACAGCTTAGATCTCCTTCTGCTCACCCTGACGGTGGTTGGCGGTGCATCCCTTCACCTTTCGACCAACATGTTCAATGACTACTTCGACTTCAAGAGCGGCAACGACCTGGCCGTAAGGCATCAGAACCCCTTTGCGGGTGGTGGAAGGGTTCTGCCCACGGGGATCATCTCCCCCCGGGCCCACTTTCTGGTGGCCTTTAGCCTCCTCCTGGTCGGGAGCCTCATCGGGCTGTACCTCTTCCTCCTTCGAGGCCTCCTCCTACTGATCATCGGCCTCATCGGGGTGGTCTCCCTCTACTTCTACGTAGGCCCTCCCCTTCGCCTGGCTTACCACGGGATAGGGGAGTTCATTGTGGGCCTGAACTTCGGCCCCGTCATCGTCCTGGGCACCTATCTGGTGCAGACGGGTGGCATCAACTTGGCGGCGGTTCTTGCATCGATCCCTGTCGGCCTCCTGGTGACCGCCATCCTGTGGATCAACGAGTTCCCTGATGTGGAAGCCGACCTGTCCGTCGGCAAGAGGACATTGATGGCCAGACTAGGGAGGAAGGCCTCGATCGGGGTATATGAGGGCCTCCTCGTGGCTGCATACGCCGTGACGGTGGTCTCCGTCCTCCTGAACTTCCTGCCCCTGATAGCCCTCCTTTCCCTGCTGAGTCTGCCCATCGGCGTAAAAGCGGCGAAACATCTGAGGGTGCATTACGAGGATCCCCATGCCATGATACCCGCCAACGCTCTGACGATCCTCCTCTTGCTGGTCTTTGGCGTACTCATGATAGGAGCGATCTTCGCGAGCGTCCTCCTCTAGGAGTCTCGAGGGAGGTGCTATTCATCGCCTTGATGTCCTCCTTTGTAAAGGGGAGAGGATCCAACCAGGCCGAATGCTGGCGGAGAAGCTATGCTGTGAGGAAATTCTTACGGTCCTAATGAAATTCATAAGAATAGCTTTTATGCCATGAGTTGTTTTCGGGGCGGTGGCCAGCTTGGAGAGCAGAGAGACCCTCCTTGAGGAACGGGACAAGGTAATCCTTAGGGAACTTCAGGAAGACGCCAAGGTCAAGCTACAGTCGCTCGTGGACTTGTTGGGAATATCGCGGTCCTCGGTCCACTACAGGATAAGGAAGCTTAGGGATTGTGGGATCATAAAGGGCTTTTACGCAGCCGTGGACCCTGAGAGGGCTGGATACAATGTCCACACGATTTCCCTCATCAGGGTGTCCCACCGAAAGGGTGTGAGCCATAGCCTGGGGGAGAAACTCGGCGGGATCTCCGGCGTCTGGGCCGTATACCAACTTCTGGGAGAGATGGACTTCGCAGTGCTCAGCAGGGCTAGAGACAGGGATGACCTGCAGAGGATTCTGGAAAGCATGCGAGGGGTCGAGGGAGTCCGACGGTGCTGCACCTACCTGATACTCGAGTCCGTGAAGGAAGATCCCCGGGTGGAGCTGTGAAGCCTCGATAGTATCGCGGCGGTGGGTGGAAACCTTCTTCCCGACGAGTCACTATCGAAGGAGGTGGGAATGGTCCTCGTTCCAAGGACTCGGTCCTGCAGGTTCCTGTGGAGAGGGTTCTCTAGTCTGAACTGGCGACGATCCTGATCCCGAGATTGACCAAGAGCTTCTCATAGTCCTCGTCATCCATCCAGGGAACGCGCAGGTATTCCAGGATCTCCTCCTCCTTCATGCCTATCCGCCGGGCCTCCCCGATGGTCACCTGATACGCCTCGATCTCCGTCGGCAGGTCGGGGTATTTGATGCCCTCGGGGAAGAACTCCTTGCCATCCATGTACTGTCGGACGTGGACCAGCTCGTGGATGACATCTAGGTAGAGCTCCCTCTCATCCCCATTCCTCAGGTGGTAGGTGCTCACCTTCAGGTGACCATCCTCTTCACTGACCCCCATGTACCCCCACCGCGAGGAGAAGAACTCCACCTTGAGGTCCTCCAGCACCTTCCGTGTCTTGTCCCCGAACAGGTCCCGGACCGCCTGGACCTTCTCAAATCCCTGGAAGTATTCGGTGAAGCCGTACAGCTTTATTGGAGCGTCCCTGCGGATAGTGACTCCTTCCATGCTCGGGTCCAAGGCGGCGATTCCTTTTGGACTTTCCGGAGAGAATTGCACCATCTGAGACTCTGCCGTGTTCTCCAACCGTGTGGCAGCTCAATATGTCACTTCTCAGCGAAGAGATCATGACTGAATGCGGCCCTCAACAACATCTGCACCTCCATCTCTGCTCCTGACAGACACCCCGGGTGAGAAATGAGCAGAACAGTGTGGAACGGGCTGTCCCAGCTGATTCCGCTCATCCTAATCCATCCAAAGTGTTATATGCGCGCAAAGAGCTTTAAAAACGTTAAT
>JBHHZZ010000085.1:0-3595 GCA_046758325.1 Thermoplasmata archaeon
AGCACCTCATCCCAGCTGGCGGTGGTCTTGAAGCCCTTTGGATGAAAGGAGGTCCTGCAGGCAACAAACCCCGCATCGCTGAGCCTCCCTAAGACCCTCTTCATTGACGGGGCTTGAATCCGCAGCCGGCTTGCCACCTCGTCTGTCGTGTAGAAGAGAGGTGGAGCACGGGACTCTGCCTGCCACATCTCCAGATATCGGCTTACGTCCCGAGGCATGTAGTCCCTCGCCCTCATCCTCCCCAAGAGCTCGTCGTCATAGAGGGGTCCCTTCCACAATGGGCCTACCTCGCCTCTCGGCTCGATGCCTCGCGGACCTCGCGGCTGGTAGTGGACGTAGCCCAGCTCCCTCACAGCGTCATCCGCCCTGCGAGCGCCCCGAAGGAGCTCGAAGTAGGCCCTGTAGTAGTGTTCCCTCCATAGGGAGAGAAGGGGACGAGCGGCCATGTCGTATTTCGCAGCTGTCCTGACGATGTAACCGGCCAGGATACGCAAGCCAGCCTCGTGGGAGAAGGGTGCTTTGATTGAGACGGTCCCGTACCGCCGCAGACAGGTACGGGGATAGGTGCCGGCCAATGCTGCCGCATCCGTAGCGGTGACCCCCAGGAACCCCTTTGGTCGAAGGGATCGGAGGGCGTTGTCCACGAAGGGGACGGGGCTGCCGAATGGGTCCACATCCACATATTCGAAGTGCTCCCTGCACAGGAGGGAGTTGAGGTCCTCGCAGGTCGCCCTGGCGTGGCCAACGCCGTTTAGTTCAACGTTCCTGACGATGAGGTCATGAGCATCCCTCCTCCTGTCGTTCAGTGTGATCTCGAATTCGTCGTTGGTCTCCAGGGTAAGCCTTATTCCCAGGACGCCGGTGGAGGAGAGTCCGTCCAGGACTCGTCGGACCTTCGATCCAATGGCCTCCAAGAAGAGTACTGAGACATGTCGCGGAAAGGCCATGGTCCTGTTGTAGAACGGACTCCCTGACACCCTTCCCGGGCCCTTGACTGTGTGCCCTCTGGGGACCAGGATCCTCGCCAGGCCCTCTTGGACCTCCACCAGGCCCTCCAAGAGGTCTATCTCTCCCATTCTCCCTTCAGCAGCCCCACGATCTTGTAGGGCAAAAGGTTTCGGTTGACGGGCGTGACTTCCAGTATTCTCACATCGTCCCTCCTCCGGATGTCCTGGAGGAGGGGGTTTCTGGACTTCTTGTGGAGAGTCAGGATGACCGGTTTGTCCGAGTCCAGGGCATCCTTGATAGACTCCACGAAGGCCACGCTCTCCATCTCCATCTTGCCTACCTCATCCACGACGATGACATCCGCCTCCTCTGTGGCGGATGCAACAGCCCTCACCCCGACCTCATCCAGGGCTTCGATGTCGACCCCGTACTTCCCCACCATGACCTTGGACTTTATCTCCCGGGAGGCCAGGACTTTCCTCTCCTTCGTGCTCCAGTCCATTACCCAGAACCCCACCCTCCTGCCCTCGCTCAGAATCGGCTCCGTGACCATGCCCCCCACGGTCTTCCCCTGGGCCTCTAACATTTCAATGACCTTCAGGAGGGCATAGGTCTTGCCGGCTTTGGGGAGTCCCGTTATGCCAATCTTTAGGCTCGTCACCATGGGGTTTCGCTGGGATGGGTAAATGCCATCGAAGTATTAAACAGGTGTGATAAAATTGGTCGATATCTCTACACGTGCCTGCTGGCCGTCTCGGCCCCCACCCACCTGATCTCTTTCACGTACATGAGCGGATAGCGCAGATCCTCAACAAACCTCATCTCGCACAGGGCCACGGCGTCACCATATCTGACCCTCAGCTCCACCTGGAGCATATTGCCAGTGAGGGAGACGTACTTGTACGGGCTCCTCTTCCTCTTCAGATACCTTCTATCGATGCGGACCCTCACGTCCTCCACGAAGGGCTGCACCTTGACTCCCTCCTCGATGGCCCTCTCCAAGACGTCCACGTTCTGCTGGCTCAGGGGCGTGCCCATGAACTGGTGGTAGATGGAGCCGAGCTTGATTCCAGCCTCGAAGGCAGCCCTCTCGGAGTCGGAGCATCCAAAGTAAGCGTCAGCCGGGTCCTCCATGAGATCCCTGTCTCGGCAAGGCGGGGGTGGCTATTAGCCTTTGGCAGGCTCAGTGCCACTATAGGTATTCAGACACTTGCAGGAGGCTTCGTAGGACGATGCAGTCAGCTGCAGTCCCGGTTCCGTCTCGGTCGATGAGCATCGGTGTGATGCCCACGCCTCTAGCCCCGAGGACATCAGCCTCATAGCTGTCCCCCACATGGACCGCACGGCTGGCCTCCACCCCGAGCCGTTTCAGTGCAGTGCGAAAGATACGAGGACTCGGCTTCTCGACACCTACCTCCCAGGAATAGGTGATGGTATCGAAGTGGCGAGCGAGTTGAAGTTGATGCAGCCTCTCAGGAAGCTCGTGGGAGGCGTTGGATATGACGCCGAGGCGAAATCCCTCGTCCTTGAGGCTTCTCAAGGTCAATTCGACATCGTCATACACGTGAGTTGCTATTCCCACATCGAATGCGCGTTGAAGAGCGTCCAACAGTCCCTCCTCTGGAGGTATGCCTAGCTGCTCTAGCACGGCCGAGTCGAAGCGACGGAAGTACCCCTGCTGCTCCTCTTTCGTGGCTGGAAAGCTTCCTGAAAAGGCCTCCATCGTCCCTGCGACTGCTCGATGGAGGTCGCCTCGATTTATTTCAGGCCCGGGAGAACCTGTTCTGCGTACGACCTCTTCAGCAGTGACACGGTAGCCATGCTTCTGAAGCACCTGAGCCCAGATTTCGTCAGCGCCTGGCTCACTCCACACGAGAGTGCCACCGACGTCAAAGAATAGGGCATCATATCTCTGTCTTGGCATACCCCCGGCGGATAGGCGGCTGACCGGCATAACCCTTCCGTCTGGCCATTCACTTCGACGGATACGTCATCGTGGAAGGCTGGACAACTCCCTGCCACTCGCATGGGTAAACCTTATCGGGTTGGTCGGGCTGCCCGGGGCATGGGTCACAAGTTCGATCCCAGCAGAAAGGAGTTGCTGGATAGTCCCGATAGACGAGAGTGGCAGAACCCCCAGGCCATCCTAGAGGCCTTCGAGGTGATGAAGGGGATGGTGGTGGCAGACGTCGGCTGCGGGACTGGCTTCTTCTCCATTCCCGCTGCTGGAATGGTGGGGACCCGGGGTCGTGTCTACGCCGTCGACGTTCAGGAGGAGATGCTGTGGAGCCTCCAGGAGCGCCTCCTCAAGGAAGGGGTGGGCAACGTGCTTCCAGTATTGTCCCTAGAGGACGTGATACCGCTCCCCTCAGGCTCCGTCGATATGGTCCTCCTGGTGAACACCCTCCACGAGCTTGCGGGCGACGCCACCATCCTCGAGATATCGCGTATCCTGAGGACGGAGGGTCATGCAGCAGTAGTTGACTGGAAGAAGGAGCCCATGGAGATGGGTCCGCCGCTGGAACATCGTCTGTCCCTGAGTGACGCGAATGATCGATTGACGGCGAGAGGCTTCAAAGTCAAAGAGGTGCAGGTGGGCCCCCTCCACTACGGAATCAAGGCCGCGAGGACAGGGGACTTGGGACAC
>JBHHZZ010000086.1:0-3579 GCA_046758325.1 Thermoplasmata archaeon
GAGACCTGGCGCGGGGACATGTACTGCAGGACGAAGTCCACGGCCCCTATGTCTATCCCCAGTTCGAGGGTGGAGGTGCAGACCAGGGCCCGAAGCCCGCCACCCTTGAACTCCTCCTCCGTCCTGACCCGCTCCTCCTTTGGCAACGAACCGTGGTGGAGTCCGACGCCCTTGAAGAAGAGGTTGAACTTGGATACCAGGGTCTCGGCGTTGACCCGACTGTTGACAAAGATGAGGCTAGCATCGTGCTCCTCCACCTGCTCCACCATTCTGTTCAGGACGGCTGCCTGCTCGGGGGATGTGTAGAGGAGGCGGGCCAGCTCGTAGTCATCCTCCACAGGCTCAGGGTACTCTACGAAGTATGTGACCTCCTTGTCGGCCCTGACCTGAATGATCTTTCCCTCGGGGCCTGAACCCACCAAGAAGGACAGCATCTCGGACGGATTTCCAACTGTAGCAGACAGGCCTATGACCTGGAAGTCTCCAGCCAAACGGCGAAGCCTTTCCAGCCCTACGGAGAGTTGGACCCCCCTCCTGTTCCCTGCTATCTGGTGGAGCTCGTCGACGACGACCCACCTCACGCCCTGGAGGTGCCTGCGGATGACCTTTCCCGGAAGTACGGCCTGGAGGGTCTCTGGAGTGGTAATCAGCATGTCCGGGGGCTTGACCGATTGACGCCTTCTCTCCTTGGCAGGGGTGTCCCCGTGTCTCACCTCGACGGTGAATCCCAGGGCCTCGGCCCAGGCTTCGATCCTCCTGAGCATGTCCCTGTTCAAGGCCCTGAGAGGCGTTATGTAGAGGAGGGAGATGCCCGTCCTATCCTTGTCTCGATGAAGCAGGTCGAAGATGGGTAGCAGGACAGCCTCCGTCTTCCCGCTCCCAGTGGGGGCTATCAGAAGGAGGTTCTCTCCCTCGAAGACCTCCGGAATGGCCACCTCTTGAGGAGGGGTCGGCCTCTCAATACCCATCCTGTAAAGGGCGTCCCTGACCTCGGTAGATAGGCTCTCGAAGAGACTCTGGCCCATCGAACTAGGAGGTACGCTCCGTAACTATAAGAAGGCGCTGGCAACTCTGGATACGATGCTGGGCACGACCTCCGACCATGCTCTAAGTACCCCGACGTCTAGGGGATACCACCGATAAGGGATTCCATCCGGTGTATGGATGAAGGCTTGGGAGAAGGATCTGAAGGACAGGCTCCTGTCGGGGTACGCTGAACCGCCGGCAGATACGCCCTCGGCGGCCGTAGCACTCATATTGAGAGAGTGGCAGGATGAATTTCAGGTTCTACTCATCGAGAGGATTGAGCGGGAGGGGGATCCCTGGTCAGGTCAGATAGCGCTGCCGGGGGGTATGAAGGACTCTGGCGACAGGTCGATTTCCGATACAGCCAAGCGGGAGGTCATGGAAGAGGTCTCCCTGGATCTGGACAAGGCCTGCGTTGCCCTCGGAATCATGTCCGAGGTGCGACCCGCAAACAAGCCCCGGCTTGTGGTGTTCCCCCTCGTCTACTCGCTACAGAAGGATGTCCCATTGAAGGAGGGTAGAGAGGTCAGGGAGGTATTCTGGGCCTCCCTCTCAAGCATCAAGGAGTCCAGGACGACCGGGACGGTGGAAGTACAAGGGCGAGAACTGCTGGTCCCCACATTTCTTCATGGTGATAGGTTGATATGGGGTCTGACCTATCGTATTCTATCGGCCTTCTTTGAACTGTGTCCCGGGCTGACAGGAAGGCCAGGGTGAAATAGTATTATTCTTTGTAATATAGTCTCGGATAACCAAAAATAGCTCCCGTCTCTATTACCCTCCGATGGTCTCCCTCTTCGGCACCCTGGGATGGAGGCCCGAGAGCCTCGTTCCCAGCATCCGCTCGACGCCAAATCTCGAGAGCCTCACTTTTTACCACAGTGATCACCCGGACAGCCACAGGGCGAGGGACTCCATCGTGGAGTACTGCGAGACCATCGGCCTCCCATGGGAGAGCGTTGAACTTCCTGATGCCTTCGACATCCTTCAGATTACCAAGAGGATGAAGGACGACGTAAGGAGGGTGAGACAGAGGGGCCATGAGATTGCCCGCTTCAACATATCCGGCGGTACCAGGCTGATGAGCAGCGCGGCCCTCCTCGTCTGCATCCTCGAGGGCATTCCAGCAGTCTACGTCCACGACGAGACCTACGAGGAGATTCACCTTCCTCTGCTCCGAATTGAGTACTCTACAGCCCTGACCCCAAAGCAGCGGAGCATCCTGAAATTCCTGATGGAAAACAAGGGGAGGGAGTACACGGAGTCGGAGCTGGCTGAAGCCCTTCGTGTCCACAAGGCGACCATGAACCACCACTTGAAGATCCTTGAGTCCAAGGGGGTCATAGGTCTGGTTACCAGCCCGAAGGACCCGAGGGCAAAGCTGGTGAGGCCCGCCCCGGCCCTCGAGCTACTGCTGGGGTGAAGGCGCGATGAGGGGTAGGACGAGCCTCATCTCTATCCTCGGTCTGGGTAGCCAGCGTCTCATGGCAGCCGTCCGGGTGCTCGCCTATGACAGATTGATCCTGGTGGTGGGACGGGGGGTGGAGGAGGATCCGAGCTACCGGAGGATTATCCACTTGGAATCCTTCTCGAAACAGCCCGTCACCTCCGTACTGGTAGACCTCTTCGACTTTCGCCAGTGCTTCTCTACGATGAACGAGCTCATCACCGACTACAATCGGCCGCCGGATAGGGCGATCGTTAACATCGCAGGAGGGACCAAGCTGCTGGCGAACGCAGCCCTGCTGGCAGCCTTCCAGAACGGGGTCGAGGTCTACCACATGGATGAGGAGCTCATCAAGCTCCCCGTGATCCTCGGGCTCAGGGTAAGGGACAGGTTCTCCCCCGCAGAAATCGAGGTCGCCCGGGCGGTCAGGGACGGCGACACCCTGCCCACCCTGTTGGCGAGGGTCTCGAGGAAGGGCTTGGACGATACCAGTCTGAAGAGATGCCTGCGGAGGTTGCACGATGCAGGCGTCATAAGGCTCTCCCTCCACAACGGCAGGATAACCGTCCACTGGCCTCCAGAGACCGGCCTATTGCGAGAGGTCCTGATGGCCTAGTCCTTCGGATAGGACATCCAAGCGCCGTCGAAGGTCGTCATCCCCGGGCAGGACCACGTAGCCGTCCTCCACGGTGCCGAGGACGACACACCTCGAAGCCCCCCAGTACCAGTAATAGTAGGAAATGTAGGCGCAGAGGATCGAGTCCAGCAGGTCCTCATAGCTCTTTCTCCGTCCCCCCTTGAGTTCGTCGAGCCTCTGCTGGAGGATCTCATCCTCAATTCTCATGGCGGGCGTGGCCCGTCTCAACCCGCGTAGGTGGCGCTGATACTCCCGGAAAGCCTCCCTCCTCACGTCCCACTGTCTGCTGGACCCTCTCGCCTTGTACCTCAGCCTCTCCGGAAGATGGAAGAGAACGATGGAAGCAGCATGGGGATACGTCTCGAAGAATGCCTTGAGGGGCTCCCTCGGCTGAAAACGGATTCCGTGAACGTATCTCCTCCGGAGCAGCTCCTGCGCCAAGGCCTCTCCCTGGAATCCCTGGTAGCGG
>JBHHZZ010000087.1:0-3349 GCA_046758325.1 Thermoplasmata archaeon
TATCCGCGTCACACATGAGGCAGACGGCAGATAATCGTTTCGCGGGTCCACATGGCACAAATCTTTATTCTGTCAGGAAGCCATCCTATGAGGGGAATGGGGTATGTCGGAGGCAATAAACAGCCTGGTCAACATCTGTAAGAACTTCGTGAGAAGCATGTACAAGACTGAGGAGGCGATGTCCAGCATGAGTGATGTGCTGTCCACAGACGAAATGAGGGATGGCCTCAAGAGAGTCCTGACCTGGATTCAGGAGACTAAGGAGATACCGGAGAACTCCTTCACCAAGGAGATAGCCCGGGAGATCATCGGTCAGCTGTCGGGCGTCATCGTTTTGAAGGACTACAAGGGCTCCGCCGACCACTATATCGCCTGATGGGGGGACTTCCTTGGGACGCATCCTCCTTCTCGATCCCTCCGTTGCAGGCATCAGCGGCAACATGGTGCTGGGCTGCCTCCTGGACCTGGGAGCCGCAGCCGGGCCGCTGGAGGAACTCGCGAGGGTGGTCTCCCGGGAGATGGGGGAGGAGGTCTTCATCGAGAGGAGGAGGGTCCGACGCTACGGGTTCGCGGCCCAGTGGGCGGACTGGAAGTTGCCTAAGGAGGAGGGAGAGGTCCCAGGGATGCGGTTCTTGCAGCAGCTGAAGGCGACTTCCAAAGCCCTCGAACTGTCCACAGAGGCCCGGGGCTTCGCCCTCAAGGCCGGGAGAATCCTCGTGGATGCGGAGGCGGCCGTCCATGACACCACCCCTGAGAAGGTCCACTTCCACGAGCTGGGATCCGTGGACACGGTCCTGGACATCCTGGGGACAGCCTTGCTCCTGGATCTGCTGGGCTTTCCAAGGCCCGGCGCGCAGGTGTACTCCACTCCTGTGGCGGTGGGCAAGGGGCCCATCGACGTGAGCCACGGCCATCTGCCCGTCCCTCCCTACGTGACCACTGAGGTCCTGAGAGCCTACTCCATCCCTTACCACATGTCGACGGCAGAAGGGGAGCTGGCCACACCCACGGGAGTCGCCATTCTGGCAGCGCTGGTGGAAGGCTTTGATCCCCTCTTCACTATCAGGCCCGAGGCCGTGGGATACGGTGCAGGAGGTAGGGACATCAGCGGTGTCCCGAACGTCCTCAAGGCCGTCCTAGGGAGCTCCGGACCGCCGGGGGAGGAAGTGGTGTCGGTCCTCGAGACGAACCTCGATGACGTCACGGGGGAGGTCCTTGGGCACCTGGCTGGCATACTGTCGGCCTCAGCGGCCTTGGACTTCCACATGATCCCCACAGTGACCAAGAAGAACCGCCCGGGACACATCCTGCAGGTCATAGCCCCACCTGGAAAGGAGGAGCAGCTGGCGGCCATCATCATGCGGGAGACAGGAAGCCTGGGGGTGCGGGTAAACCGCCTCCAGAGGCGTCTCGTACTCGACCGTGAGCTTGTGAGGGCTAAGGTTCAGGCCCTTGGAGGAGAGGAGGTAACCTTCAAGGTCGCCCGGGACTCTGAGGGCAACGTGGTGAGCGTCAAGCCTGAATTGGATGACCTGAGGGAGGTGGCAGGGAGGATGGGCATAACGCTACGCGAGGCCAAGAGGAGGGCGGAGGCGGTGGAGCTCCATGGGAAAAGTTGAAGACCAGGGCGAGGGTGGTTGACTAGAAAATGGCATCCGTCGTCCGCCCACCGATCAAGAGGAGAGGCCTGGCCATCCTCCTGCAGGGTCTGCAGGCCCTTACTGAACCAAGGGTGGAGCTAGAGCAATATCAGACCCCGGCGGAGGTAGCCGCGGAGGTCCTCTTCAATGCTTACGGCTCCAAGGACGTCCAGGGAAGGGTCGTAGCCGACCTAGGATGCGGGAACGGGATATTCGCCATCGGGGCCAAGAGGCTGGGGGCCGAACGGGTAGTCGCCCTGGATGTGGACACCAAGGCTATCGAGGTCGCCCGTGAGAATGCTTCCCACCTCGGCCTCGAGGTGGACTTCCTCACCATGGATGTGGGGGAGTTTGAGGAAGAGGTAGACACCGTCTTCACGAACCCTCCCTTCGGCGGTCAGCGTAGACACGCCGACGTACCCTTTCTGGAGGTCGCCCTGCGTTGCTCCCGAGTCACGTACACCTTCCACAACGCGGAGACCAGGGGGTTTGTGAAACGGCGAATAGCGGATTTGGGTGGCATCGTCGACTATTCGACAACCTATAAATTCCCATTGTCCCATACTCACCCGTTCCACAGAAAGGAAGTCGAGGAGTTGGACGTAGACCTTTATAGGATTGTGAAGGAGGTAGGATGACAGGTAAGGTAGTCTTTCCAGGCGAACTCGTTGCCGTCAGCGAGGAGTACATAGCGGGGGAGGGGACCTACGAGTCCGAGGGCGACATCTACGCCGCCCAGATGGGGGAGCTCGAGCTGGACCCTCGTTCCAAGATAGCGAGTGTGAGGGGCTTCAATCCACCCGTGGAGCTCAAGGTCGGGGATGTCGTCCTGGCCACGGTGGAGAACATCAGACCTACCGTAGCGGTGGTCAAGGTGGAAGCAGTGGAGCGCGTGAACCGGGCCGTCACCGGAGAGACGGAGGGCAGCATCCACATCTCCAAGATATCGGACAAGTACACCGAGGACATCAAGAGGGAGCTAAGACTGGGAGACATCGTCAGGGCCCGGGTCATCCAGGTGAAACCGTCCCTCCAGCTGGCTACCGACGACCGTCCCCTAGGCGTGGTTCGGGGTCTTTGCACTCGATGCCGCGCTCCGCTGGAGAAGAAAGGGCGGGAGTTGCACTGCAGACGCTGCGAGAGGTCTGAGACCAGGAAAGTGGCCGCCGTGTACGACGCCCTTCTGAGCCAGTAGTGTGTTGCACAAATGACTTTTAGAAGGGATGGGCATGGCCATCCCGCCTGGCTATTGGCAGGGATGGGACCATGCCACGCGGGATGGGATGCACGAAGGGGTATAAGAGGAATTGGTCGGAGTACAACGATCAACTGGTCAGGAGGGGAGAGCTCTACATCGACCTGGACTGGTTGGAGGGCTGGCATCGTGAGCTCTCCAGGATGAACGAGGACAAGAGGGGAAGGCCCTACGCCTATCCGGAGACCATGATGGATTTCCTGGCCTGTGTGAAGCCGGCCTTCAGGCTGCCCTGGAGGCAGATGGAGGGTTTCCTTCGAGGGCTGTTCAGGGTCCTCAGGAGGCTCTTCGAAGGCCTGAAGGCCCCGGACTACACCACCCTCTGGAGGAGGGTGGCGGCGAAGGTGGTGGAGGTGCCCTTCGAGTTGGAGGAGGACCTGGTCATAGCGGTGGACTCCACCGGGGTGAAGGTGACCAACCGGGGGGAGTGGCTGAGGAGGAGGGGCCTCCATGG
>JBHHZZ010000088.1:0-3281 GCA_046758325.1 Thermoplasmata archaeon
TCTATTTTGCCTTTTCCACCTGGCTTCACTCGGGGAGCACCAGGCCGAAGGCGTCCTTCATCGCTTCCCCAGACTCGTCGAGGAAAAGGTGCTTGAGTTCGGTGTACTCGTACAGGCCCCATATGCCGAGCTCCCTTCCAACGCCCGACTGCTTGTATCCACCGTGCGGCGCAGCGCAGCTGAGAATGTGATGGTGGTTCACCCATACAGTCCCAGCCCTTATCTTGCGGGCCAGCGCTTCAGCCCCCTTCATGTCCCGGGACCACACCGACGCCGCCAGCCCGTACGACGTGGCGTTGGCCAGCTCTGCAGCTTCCGCCTCTGAATCGTAGCTAAGGACCGAAAGAACAGGTCCGAAGATCTCCTCCTGGGCGATGGTCATGTCCCGGGTGACCCCGTCAAAGATGGTGGGTTCCAGATAGAAGCCTGTCTTCAGCTCCTTGGGACGCCCTCCGCCGCATACAAGTCGAGCCCCCTCCTCCAGGCCTTGAGCGATGTAGCCCTCCACTTTCCTCCTCTGACCATCGGAGATGAGGGGACCCATGTCAGTATCCCAGGACATCGTTGGGCCAAGTTGCAGGGACGATGCCTTGTCAGCGATCCTCTCCAAGAAGGCATCGTGGAGTTCTGTCGGGAGGAGTAGACGGGAGCCAGCCAGACAGACCTGGCCTTGATGCAGGAAGGCACCGAAGAGCGCTCCCCGGATGGCCTCCTCCATGTCCGCATCCTCCATCAGTACCATCGGGGATTTGCCGCCCAGCTCGAGGGTCACCCTCTTGACCGTCGGCGAGGCCATCGCCATGACCTTCCTGCCGACTTCGGTGGAGCCGGTGAAGGCGACCTTGTCCACCTTAGGGCTGGAGGCTAGTTCCTCTCCCACCTCCTTGCCTGGCCCGGTTACTACGTTGAGGGTACCTCTGGGCAGTCCCGCTTTCGTGCCCATCCGGGCATACTCCAGGGCAGTCAGCGGCGTGTAGCTAGCCGGTTTGAGGACGACGCTGTTTCCAGCGGCTAGAGCTGGAGCCACCTTCCAGACCGCCATGAGGAGGGGGTAGTTCCAGGGGATGATACCCGCACACACGCCGACGGGTTCCCTCAAGACGCGACTCTTGATGCCGATGTCGGGAAGCTCCACAACCTCTTCCTTCAGATTACCAGCCGCTTGGGCGAAGTATCGAGTGTGCTCGATGGCCATGGGGACGTCCGCGAAGCTTGCCTGTCGAACAGGTTTTCCGGCGTTCCTCACCTCCAGCTCCACGAACCGCTCCGTCTCCTCCTCCAAGAGGCGGGCGAGTCTCTCAAGGACAGCGGCCCTCTCCCCGGGAGACACACGAGGCCAGGGCCCATTGTCGAAGGCATCCCGAGCGGCGTCGATGGCGGCCCTGGCGTCCTCCCTCGAAGCCTTGGGGACGGTGGCGATTACCTCCTCGGTGGAGGGGTCGATGATGTCATACCTTTCCTGCGATGCGGCCTCCATCCAGTGGCCATCGATCAGCATGTCAAAGTTCATGGAACGACCGACTCAGGAAACGCCACCCTTATACTTGTGCTCTTTCATTGCCTCTTGGGGAAGAAGTTGAAAGCAGCTGTATTTCATGGGCGTGGCAAGCCGCTGAGGTTGGAGGATGTGGAAGACCCTGCCCCGGAGGCGGGAGAGATCCTGATTCGGGTTGAAGCCTGCGGGGCCTGTCACAGTGACCTGCACGTGATGAGGGATGAGTTCGTTCCCCTGGCAGAGGGGCATATCCCGGGTCACGAGATTTCGGGTCTGGTGGAGGCTTTCGGGCCCGGCTGCAGGAATCCCTACGGGCTTGAGGTCGGTAATCCCGTCGTCGTCTCATGGATAGCTTCTTGCGGTGCGTGTGAGGCGTGTCTGAGGGGAGAGGAGAACCTCTGCCGCTACCTGGAGATGCCGGGGATAACTCCGGGCAGGCAGGGAGGGCTGGCGGAGCTGGTGGCCGTGCCGGAGCATGTGGTGATTCCCCTGCCTCAGGCAGTGTCGCTTCGGGAAGCTAGCGTCCTCTCGTGTGCCTACGGGACCTCCTTCAATGCACTGAGGAACAGAGGGCGGTTGAAGGCAGGCGAGACCCTGGCGGTCTTCGGCTGCGGAGGCCTCGGCCTGGCCGCAATTCAACTGGCGAGCGTCTTCGGGGCCTCCACTATTGTCGGCATCGACCTGTTGGAGGAGAAGCTCCGCATCGCTAGTGATCTCGGTGCGACCCTCGTTGTCAACGCCTCGAAGGAGGATCCAGTAGGCATGGTCCTCGATGCTACGCGACAACAGGGAGTCGACCTTGCCGTAGAGGCAGTACCTGAGCCCGGCCTGGAGAAATCGCTGGAGGTAGTAAGAAGAGGAGGTCGTGTCGTCGTCATCGGACTCCATCCCATGGGCTCTAGGGTGTCCCTAGACATCATGGGCTTCTCCATGTACAACCTCTCTCTGATAGCCTGTCTCGGCTACAGTCCCCGCCGGGACCTGCCCCCGCTGATAGGCCTGGTGGCTGCGAGAAGGCTGGACCCGGGAAGGCTCATAAGTCGCTACTATCCCCTTGATGCCGTCAATCAGGCCTACGAGGACCTGGAGAAGGGGAAGGTGGCCAGGGCAGTGGTGGCCATTCACTGAGCAGTCAGACGAACTCTGTAGGTACCTGGCTCGCCGTTTCCACAAGGAGCTTTGCCGCCTTGGTGTAGCGCATGACCTTCATCATGCTGCCCTTGAGCTTGAACTTCCCCGTGAGGAGGCCTCGGATGGGGTCGATCTCCTTGTTGATCAGCTTGATCCAGTTGCCGTAGGGGCCTTCGTAGGTGAAAGCTGTCCTCAACTCCTCTTCGGGGGAGAGCATCCGGGCCGAGCGGCACTTGCCGTGCCATAAGTCTACATGGAAGGCGACCTTCTCCTTCAGGTTGCCCTCGGGCTTTGCGATGAACAGGAAGTCGCCCTCCCAGTCTTTGGCCGCTTCCTCATAGTCCTTGTTGGAGTTGAGCTTCTCCATGAAGACCTCAATCCACTCCTGCGACGGGAACTTGGGCACGTGAATCAAGCGACTAAGCCAATCGTTGGATATCTAGTTAATGGTCTACCAGGATGTGCTCCCGGGTGCTTTCACACCAAGTGTACTTGCCCCGAGGAAGAAACGCAGAGACCCGGAATCGCAGTCCTTGGTGGTTGAAGTATCTGACCACATGCGATTGGAACACATCACCATGGTCCCTGCCTTCCTCTTCATGATAGACGCAAACCTTAACATGAAAACCGTCATTCAGCGTTAGAGTGGCTGGCG
>JBHHZZ010000089.1:0-3201 GCA_046758325.1 Thermoplasmata archaeon
GGCATCTCCTTCGCCGTAGGGCTCTTGTACTCCAGCATGGAGGGGATCTTGTGAATCCCTTTTCGGAACACCTGCTCCTCCATGAGGGCCTCTCCGAGGGCCATGTACACGCTGCCTTCGACCTGGCCGAGGACGAGGGTGGGGTTGATGGCTCGCCCGATGTCGTGGGCTATCCAGACCTTCTCCACGGTCACCATCCCGCTCTCCTCCTCCACGCTGACCTCGGCAACGCAGGCGGTGAAGCTATAAGCCGCCGACGGGCCCACTCCTGAGCCCTTGTAAGGCCCGGCAAGCTTGGGCGGCTTGTAGGACCCCGAGCTGGTGAGCGCGCCGTGGGCCTCCTCCGCCAGGGCGCAAGCTTCCTCCCAGGAGATGCCCACCTCGGGCCTCTGGGAGTCGAAGATCCTGCGGCCTCTGAACTCAAGACGCTTCACAGGGACGTCCAGCTTCCTGCTGACGGCCTCCGCGATGACTCCCCGGAGCTTCTCCGCCGCCTGGATGGCGGCGTTCCCAGCCATGAAAGTAACGCGGCTGCTGTAGCTACCCAGGTCCACCGGCGTGAGTTCCGTGTCAGCCGTAACGAGCTTGATGTCCTCGGGCTCTATGCCCAGGATCTCGGCCATCGTCAAGGCAAGGATGGAGTCTGAGCCCTGGCCGATGTCGATGGCGCCGCAGAACAGCACGAGGGTGCCGCTGCGGTCCAGCTTCAGGTGGACCTCCGAGTGGGGCATCTCATTCCAGTATATCGGGAGGCCAGCCCCGCAGATGTAGCTGCTGATGGCCAGGCCTACCCCACGACCCCTCGGCAGGTTGCCATGCTTCTCCCGGAAGCCGGAGGCCTCCACCACCTTCTCGATGCACTCCTTCAGCCCACAACTCGTGATTCGCAGCCAGTTGCAGGTATAGCTGAAGGGCTCCACCAGGTTCCGCATCCTGAACTCCACAGGATCCATGCCCAACTCCCGGGCGATGTTGTCCATGTGAACCTCTATGGCGAACCTGGGCTGCGGCGTTCCGTGACCCCTCTTCGGACCACACGGCGGCTTGTTGGTGAAGACTCGCAGCCCCTCGAACTTGTAGGCCGGAATCCTGTAGGTGGTGGTCTGCAGGGCGCCGGTGTAGTAGGTCGTCGCCACTCCGTACCCTCCATACGCGCCTCCATCCAGGAAGGACCTGAAGTGCATGGCCGTGATGGTCCCGTCCTCCTTCACCCCGGTCCTGACCCACATGAGGACGGGGTGGCGGCCCCGATGAGCGTAGAACACCTCTTCCCGTGTGAGGGTGATCTTCACCGGTCGTCCGGTCACCATGGCCAGCTTGGCCACGGCCATCTCGTGGTTGAAGATGTCGCTCTTACCTCCGAAGCCTCCGCCCACCGGCGTGGCGATCACCCGGATGCGGTTCATCGGCAGCCCCAGGACCTTGGAGGCCGCTCGATGGAGGTAGTGTGGCGTCTGGGTGCTGGACCACAGCGTCAGCTTGCCCTCGGGCTCCCATTGGGCCACGGCAGCGTGCTGCTCGATGGGAAGGTGGTTGGACCCCTCGAAGAATAGTGAGTCCTCCCTGACGAGGTCTGCCTCCTCGAAGCCCCTCCCCACATCTCCGAACTCCAGGGAGACGACCTTGTGAACGTTGTGCCCCAGTCCCAGGTCGTGGATGGGCTCTCCCTCTTTGTTGAGGGCCTCTTCCACAGACATGTAGGAGGCCAGCGGCTCGTAGTCCACCTCGATGAGCTCCATGGCTTTCTCCGCGGTGGCCTCATTCACCGCAGCAACGGCGGCCACCGGGTCTCCAACGTAGCGGACCTTCTCGGTGCACAGGGCCTCCTCATCCTGGCTCACCGGCAGGATGCCGTACTTCTCCGGAAGGTCCTTGCCGGTGATGACGGCGATAACCCCTGGAAGGGCTGAAGCCTCGGAAGTGTCGATGGATCTGATGCGAGCGTGGGGTAGCGGGCTGCGCAGGATCTTGGCGTAGAGCATTCCCGACAGGTGGATGTCATCGGCGTACACGGCCTGGCCCGTGACCTTGGCAGGGCCGTCCACCCTGGGTCGTGGCTTCCCGATTACGGAGAACTCAGCCATGGGCCTCCCCCCTGACAACCTCTTTTGCCTCAGCACTCCCTCCTGCGGTCATCCGGCTAGCGGCCTGCTCTACAGCCTCGAAGATCTTCAGGTACCCGGTGCAGCGGCAGAGGTTCCCGCTCAGGGCGTCGACGATCTCCTCCCTGCTTGGCTCCGGGTTCCGATCCAGCAATCCCTTGGCGGCCATCAGGAACCCGGGGGTGCAGTAGCCGCACTGGGCTGCTCCCAGGTCGGTGAAGGCCTCCTGCAGCGGATGGAGTCGGCCTCCCCGGGCGAGTCCCTCCACCGTGGTGATCCTTCGGCCCTGCACATCCACGGGGAGGGTGAGGCAGGACAGGAAGAGCTCGCCGTCCACCAGGACAGCGCAGGCCCCGCACTCCCCAAGCTCACAGCCGTGCTTCGTCCCCGTCAGCCCTAGGTCCTCCCGCAGCACCTCGAGGAGGGTCTTCTGCAGGGGTACGACCACATCGTAGGTCTGATCATTGACATCGAGACGTATCCATACTTTCCCGTCGTCGCTAACCATCCGCCCTTCTCCCAGCCGTCGGCCCCGCCATTTCCTTGGCTTTCGCCAGATCCTCCTCCGTGTCTACATCCACCAGTACTCCAGGGTCGTCCACATCCACCACCAGAGTGTCCGGGAGCTCTCGTACTAACTCTCGGCAGCCCCTGTCCCCCTCGATGGCCTCCATACGCCCTCGAAGGGAGAGGTCCAGGAGGACAGGGTTCCCCCATTGGCCGTTGTAGGCAGGGACGACGGCCCTGGCCCTGGTCTCCCCGTAGACTTCCAGAATTCGATCGATCGTCTCAGGACGAAGCAGCGGCTGGTCCCCGAGGACCATGAGGACAGCGTCCTCGTTCCCCCGCAGGGCCTTCAGACCCTCCTTGATCGAAGTGCTCATCCCTCTCCGGAAGTGGCGGTTGATGACAACCCTGATGCTCTCGATCTTCACCCTCTGCAGGATTTCGTCAGCACGATGGCCCAGGACCAGGATGATGTCTTGCACACTTGACCTTCGCAGACAGTCGAGGGTCGCCTCGAGAAGGCTCCAGCCTCCGACATCGATGAGCTGCTTCAGATCCCCGAACCGCTGAGAAAGGCCAGCGGCGAGGACTA
>JBHHZZ010000090.1:0-3135 GCA_046758325.1 Thermoplasmata archaeon
ACAGCGATACAGCGTCCTACTCGGAAAGACGTATATGTCCGGCCGCTCTTTCATGGCGCGTCCACCTTCGTCCACCACGGAATACTGCGGCAACGATCCGAGAAGCCCTGGCGGGTGCGCAAATCATGTCCGATGTGAGACAGTATCTATGCACTATCCAGGCGACGCGTCCGGAGATGTTGACCACGGGTCCTACGACGGAGGAGGCCGAGATCGTATCGCGTCACTCCGCCTATCTGGAGGATTTGACCGAAAAGGGCATCGTCATTCTCTATGGTCGAACCCAGAACACTGACGAGAGCAGCTTCGGTATCGTGATATTCAACGCGAAGTCCGAGCGAGAAGCGCGCGGCACGATGGAGAACGATCCAGCCGTGAAACACGGCGTCATGCGGGCAAAGCTATATCCATACCGCATAGCGCTCATGTCGAAGGCCTAGCCTGCCTGGGCAGCCACAGCAAGGAAACACGAACCGGCCGGGGCCTCCAGACATAACGCCGGGCTTATCCAGTATCGTCAATCTGTCAGAATAGGCCTTCTTGTGACGCACCTACAAGAGAATGACGGAGAAGCGGCCTTGTCAAGCCGCCCCCTTGCTGTCTGTTACGATTTATCACGGAATCTTCATAAACAAGTCATGTCTTGCCTCGCAGAACGGAGGGGGTCATCCTGCCGCGGCTAGCATACGGAGGCCTCCCTGTCATGCCCCGATGAGGGGTGCATAGAAAACACCAAAGTCCCCGCGAGGGGAGGAGATGATCAATAATGAGTGTAGAGGAGAACCTACAGACAATCGAATCCGTAGATAAGGCTTTCAACGACAGAGACTGGGACAGCTTCGACGAGCGCCACTTGGAGGACGTGATCTCGTACAGCCCGATGACACCAGAGCCGACCAGGGACCTTGCCGCCCATCGCGAAGCGGTCAAGGGTCTGCTTGGCACCTTCCCGGACTTCCGGATGGAGAGGCAGCTGAGCTTTGGTCAGGGTGACTGGGTCTGCGCAACATATACCCTCACGGGCACCCACAAGGGCCCCCTTCCTGGTCCTGGCGGAAAGATGATACCCCCGACGGACAGGACCGTCAGAATATCGTTCTGCACGGCTGTCAGGTTCGAGGGCGGGAAGATCGCAGAAGAACATGTCTTCTTCGACCGCCTCGCCATGTTGGGCCAGCTCGGGGTTGCGCCATAGGGTTCGTCTCGACGGGCAAAGTCCGCGGAAGAAGCGGGCAAACTTCATAGCCCAGGCTGTGCGTTCTCGGTCGTTTGGTTACTCCTAGGAGGAAGAACCATGGCATCGGAGGAAGAACAGGTTGCGAGTATGACCACTCCCAAACTCCTGTTCGCGACCTCGCCTGAGGAGGTCACGGCGAGAGCAGAGGAGTGCCTAGCCCGTGCAAGTCAGATCTTGGAAGGAATCCTGGCGACCGAGGGGCCAAGAACGGTGGCCAACACCCTGGCCCCATTCAACGACCTCCTGCTGGAGGTGACCGAGGTCTCCAACCAGGGGGATGTCCTGTCCAATCTCCATCCGGATTCGACGATTCGCGATGCTGGGGAGAAGGCCCACCAGGCTGCCAAGAACTTCGAGACCGAGCTCTCCCTGAATCGACCGCTCTACGAGGCCTTCGCGGCCCTCGATGTGGATGGGGAGGACGCAGAGACTCGCTACGCCGTCTTCAAGATACTCCGGGACTTCAGGCGGGCTGGGGTGGACCGCGACGAGGCTACCCGGTCCAAGATCAGGAAGCTCCAGGACGAGATCGTCGCCATCGGTCAGGAGTTCGAGCGCAACATCAGGGAGGACGTCCGGTCCGTTCAGTTGAGACAGGCAGAGGAGCTTAAAGGACTCCCCGAGGATTACATTGCGTCTCATCCTCCCGGGGAGGACGGCCTGATCACCATCACCACGGACTACCCGGACATCTTCCCCGTTCTGAAGTACGCTCGGGACGCCGATCTACGTCGTCGACTACTGAGGGAATTCCACAATCGAGGCCACCCTATCAATCTCGAAATCCTCGACAGGCTGCTGGCCAAGCGCTACGAGCTGGCACAGATCCTTGGCCATGAGAGCTTCGCCGGCTTCATCACGGAGGACAAGATGATAGGGTCGGCCGAGGCCGCGACCGAGTTCGTCGACAGGATAACGGAGGCGGCGGAGAGGCGCGCCAGGGAGGACTACGCCGCCCTGCTGGAGGAGAAACGACAGGACGATCCCGACGCGGAAGGGCTGGACCCCTGGGACAGCTTCTACTATTCCGAGAAGGTCCGAGTCGAGCGGTACGGGTTCGACTCCAAGCAGGTGCGATCATACTTCCAGGTCGAAAAGGTCCTGGAAGGCATCCTCTCGATCACCAGTGAGCTCTTCGGTGTACGCTACGAGCGGGTCACTGATGTCCCGGTCTGGCACGACTCGGTCGTGACGTACGATGTCTTCGAGGGCGACGAGCGCATAGGCCGCTTCTATCTCGACCTGCACCCTCGCGAGGGAAAGTTCACGCATGCGGCCTCGGCGACCGTCCTCAGGGGCGTCAGGGGGATACAGCTGCCCCAAGGGCTGCTGATGTGCAACTTCCCCGACCCGAGAAAGGCCACGGGCCCGGCCCTCATGGAGCACGGCGATGTGGTGACCTTCTTCCACGAGTTTGGTCACCTGCTGCACAGCATCTTCTCAGGTAGCGTGAAATGGGCCAAGAATTCCCTTTCACATATGGAGTGGGACTTCATCGAGGTGCCCTCTCAGCTGCTGGAGGAGTGGGCCCGGGATCCGGAGGTGCTTCAGAGCTTCGCGATACACCACGAGACTGGGGAACCGATTCCCGCCGAGTTGGTCGAACGGATGGAGGGTGCCCAGGCCGTCGGCCGAGGTCTGAACGTGCGGAGGCAGATGTTCTACGCGGCCCTCTCCCTGAGCTACTATGATAACGACCCGAAGGGCATCGACAGCACCGCCCTGGCAAAAGAACTTCAGCGGAAATACGACTTTCTGCCTTGGTTCGAAGGCACGCACTTCCAGTGCAGTTTCGGCCATCTCAACGACTACTCAGCCATCTACTACACGTACATGTGGTCCCTGGTGATCGAGAAGGACATGTTCGGCCTGTTCAAGGAGCGGGGATCGCTCCTCGA
>JBHHZZ010000091.1:0-3057 GCA_046758325.1 Thermoplasmata archaeon
GGATGAGGGTGGTCTCCGTGGTGCGCCTGGACCCTCATCAGGGGGATCACGCCGCCTTCATACTTGAACGGTGAGCTCTCTCCAGGCCCAGTGCCGCTCACCTGGCGACCCGACTTAAGGTTAAATATAGGAAACACGTAAAAGATGGTCCCGAGGCTAAAGACATGGCAAGGATGCATCGGCGGAGGAAGGGCAAGTCCTCCTCCAAACGCCCCCCTGCGGAGAAGCCTCCCGAGTGGATCTCCATGAAGCCTGCGGAGGCGGAGAAGCTAGTCCTGAAACTGCATCAGGACGGCCTTCAAACCGCTCAGATAGGCATTCGCCTGAGGGACCAGTACGGCATCCCCAGCGTTAAGCTTCTGACGGGAAAGTCCATAACCAGGATTCTCGTGGACAAGGGTGTGAAGATGGACCTTCCGGAGGACCTGCGAAATCTCATGAAGAAGGCGGTCAGGCTGGACAGCCATCTCAAGGAGCATCATAAGGACATCCACAACAGGAGGAGTCTGGAGCTCATCGAGGCCAAGATCCGCCGTCTGGCCCGTTACTACAAGAGGGAGGGTGTCCTCCCTGAGGACTGGGAGTACTCGAGAAAGGCGGCGGAGATTCAGGTAAGGTAGGCGTGGATGGAGGTGACGAAGAGGGGTTTGCCCAAGGGCCTCCAGAAGAGGTTGCGAGAGGCCGCGAAGGTCCTGGAGGGAGTCCAGAGGGCCCGCATCCTGTCCCACTACGATGGGGACGGGACCGCCGCCGCCGCCCTTCTCACCATGACCCTGCTACGGGAAGGCATGGAGGTCCACACGACCCTGTCCCACCACCTGAATGCGGAGAAGGTTCAGGCGTTGGCCGCGGAGGAGGCTGACGTTCTCCTGGTGAGCGACATGGGGAGCGCCCAAGTGGACCTCCTCGAGAAGTTGAAGATTCCGGTGATCGTCCTGGATCACCATCAGCCGCTGAGGGACTCCGACAAGGTCGTCCAGATCAACCCGCACTTCTTTGGCCTCAGCGGTACGAAGGATGCGTGCGGGGCGACCACTGCGTTCCTCCTCTCCACCTCTCTCTCGGATGACAACCTGGACCTGGCAGGAATCGCTCTGGTGGGATGCATCGCCGACCGGCAGCACCTTGGTGGTTTCAAGGGAATCAATGGGATGCTCTTCGGCAAGGCCCTCGAGAAGGGAGTGTTGAGGTCTGAGAGAGGCCTGGCCCTGGCGGACCTATCCTTGGAGGAGGCCTTGGTGTACTCCGTCGGACCCTACTTCAAGGGCATGTCGGGTCGCAAGGACGAGGTGACGCGCTTCTTATCGGAGCTGGGGCTGGACGCAGAGAGGAGGTTCAGGGACCTGGAGTCTGACGAGAGGGAGAACCTGCTTTCGACCCTCAGCCTGTGGCTCCTCAAGCAGGGTGCTCGACCGGAGACGGTGCAGCAGCTGGTGGAGGAGAGGTACTGGTACCAGGCATACGAGATGTACGTGGACGATCTGGAGGCATACGTCAACGCCTGCTCCCGTCAGGGGGAGGAGTCTCTAGGCCTGGCTCTCAGCCTCGGGGACTTCAGCGGGAAGGAGAAGGCGGAGGAGCTCAGAAAGAAGCACTGGAAGGCCGTCCTGAAGGGCCTGATGACCATCGAGAACGACGGGACCTTCTCCAAGGACCATCTACAGTTCTTCTACGCCGATGGCGCGACGTTGGCAGGGTCCGTGGCGGGCGTCGCCATGAGGTATCTCTTGGACCAGGAGAAGCCTACCTTGGCCCTGGCGGTGGTGGATGGGAAGACGAAGGTGTCAGCCCGAGCCACCGACTACCTCATCGAGAGGGGCGTGAACCTGGCGGAGGCGCTGAGGCTCGGTGCTGAGGCTGTGCGCGGATCCGGCGGAGGTCACAACATCGCCTCGGGGGCCACCGTGCCCAAAGGGAAGGAGGATAAGTTTCTCGAGGTGGTGGATTCCGTGGTGGGTAAGCAGCTGGGGAAGGAAGCCGCTGCCTGAGCATCCGGTTGAGCGCGTGTCCTCTGGGTCGTCCTGACGCCTCCGGCTAGGGGCCTGCCTTCCTGACTATGGTGAGATCCCCGGGTGAGGCTATGACGATTTCAAGCTCACCGCGATATAACTGTACCTCTCCCCTCACCACGACCTCGGCCCCGGGGAGGATGTCTTCCCTTTCTTGGATCCCCTCATAGGTTTTCATAGGCACGAAGGCGGCGACTTCGCTGTAGTCCAGAGGATCCATGAGGCGTAGGAGGAGGCCTGAGGAGGAGAGTCGGGCTTCCTTGACCTGGCCTACGGTCTCCACCCACTGCCCCACCATCCCTTCATGGAGGTCCCCTATGGGAACGGCCGTAGGACCTATGGTGAGGCTGTAGAGGTAGAGGGCCGTCAAGGAAAGGACAGAGGCGGCAGCGATCAGGGCTACGATGCCCTTCCTATCCGGAAGGTCCAAATGAGGCCCCCTAGTATGTATCGATTAGCTTGATTACCTCTTCCCGCTCCAGCTCTCGCCAAAGCTCCTCCCCCTCCAGAACCTCAAGGTTCCTCTCCAAGAGGGCCAGTTCCTTTCCTTCCAGCGCTCCGGGGTTGACGGGCATGAGGACGATGGACGGGTGCTGCATGACGAACTCGTTAACGTGCTCGACGAAGAGGAGGGTCTGGACGAAGTTATTGTTCAGTATCAGATACTCCAGGCCATCCATCAGGACCGCCGTCCGGTCGTTGTCTTGGATGAACCGGCAGATGAGCTTGTTCAAGCTCCCGAGAGCGGTGGGGTTGTGGAAATCCTCTCCGGGGGTATGGCTGAGCCAAACCACTCGGACATCCCCCAACTCCCTCTCCTTCCTCAGCTTCGCGGGATGACGCCTAGTGACGATGAGGCCATGCCTCCCGTCCTTCTGGAGGAGGTCGAAAAGTCGGAAGCTCAGCTCGGGCTTCCTCTCCTTCACGAGGTAGCAGCCATCGGTGAGCTCCACCGAGGGCGGCCGAGAGTAAAATCCCAGCTCCTCTCCCATGTCTCCTCCGGCGGAAACATCAGGCTCCCTACATATCAACTTTGTGGAGATGTGGG
>JBHHZZ010000092.1:0-2977 GCA_046758325.1 Thermoplasmata archaeon
CCCAGGGAGCCGGCCTTGCTCCGTCGACATTCAGTGAACATCTCAGGAAGGCGGAAACCCGCATCTTCAGGAACCTGAGGCCCTACCTGCAGGCTTATGCCGCCAGGATGCCCGGCGAGGCTGTCCTAGGGGAAGTGCGCCCCCTCTCCGCCTGAATGGGATGGACGGAAACAGGCGGCATGCGAATAGGAGTGCGTCTGCGCAGCCGCCCCCATAGAACCCGCCTCCTCTTCGGGAAAATATGGGCGGAGTGCGACATCTCCCGCCCCTTTGCCCAGGAATAGAAGCGCAACCTCCTCTCAGAACGGAAGGAATAAAAGTATTTTATACGAGAGCCATCCACTCGGCGGTCAGGTGGGTATCATCTTCATCGCCAGCCAGGCACTGCTCCATATGTGCTCTACATTCGTCTTGTCGAATCCACTTCGTGGACGGTTCCCCGCTCTATGGGAAAGCCACAGACGTCGATCTAGGAGGGTCGAGGGTGGGCAAGCTTAGGGAGCATCCTGTTCTCATCATCATCGTCCTTGTCGCGCTGGTAAATCTCGTGGCGATGATCGTGCTCATAGAAACTGATCGCTTTAGCGGGCCCGCAGCAACCGCCGTTGGCGTTACCTGGATTTTATTATCGATTTCACTCATTGCATGGAACTGGGCTTACGGTGCAGAACACGATTATCTGAAGGAGATGTTAAAACGACGGGATTCGGAGTACCAGTCCCTCAGGCGCAGATACGAGGAGCTGAGGGCGAAGGCTGAGCGCCAGACCTCTCTTGGACGGCAAAGCGAGGTCAAGGAGCAGGAGCCATGAACGCCTCTTTTGCAACATCGTTGAGGAGTGCGACGGCATTACGGCGGAAGTGCTACACCTGGCCGCAGTCCACTTCCAGCAACCCCGTGCAAAGGTATATGGTTCGCCTAGTACCTACATGATCTAGCATGGGCGTCTTCAAGGTCCGAGTCAAAGTCTTCAACCTCCAGCACGCAGAGACCGGCCAGGAAGTTGAGATGGTCGTAGACACCGGAGCAACGTATCCCGTGATCCCTCGCACACTCGCAGAGGAGCTTGGGATTCAGGTCACTGAAAGGCGCACCTTCACGCTGGCTGACGGGACACAGGTCGCCCGAGACCTGGGATGGGCAGGGATATCCTACGACGGTCGGAGCAGCCCTTGCCTTGTTGTCTTGGGAGAAGAGGGGGATGTTCCCCTGCTTGGGTCCTTCGCCTTGGAAGGATTAGGGCTTGAAGTTGACCCCGTTGCTCGCTCCCTCAGACCTGCGCCCCAGTTTCTGCTCTAGGTCTTGACGCTCCTAGCCAATCCTCGCAATTTCCGAGGTCGTAGGACTTCAACAGGAGAGCTACATAGTGCAGGCAGGGAAGGAGCTTCTGCCGGTGGAGAATGCCGAACGAAGTAAGTCGGGGTTTAATTGGGTAAAACCGGGAATAAGACGGCAGAAAAGCAACCATGGATGCCTAAAGGAGATCTCCCAGTTTCGTCGCCAACTCGGGCCAACTAGCATCATGACGAGCGAGGACGTCTCGCTTTCGCGCCAGCGAATCCATCACCGTCTCGAAATAGGATTCGAAGTCGTGTCTGTGTAACAAGGAACTAAGCAGCCTAGCATCGAACTCGCAGGTTTTCAGGAGTGAAGCCATGTCGTAGTAGTCCTTCCAGCTCTTTTGTTGAAGGAGGAACGGATCGAAGGCGCGCTTGGCATCGTACTCCCGGTCTAGGGCTGCCTTGGCCTTGAGCAGAAGAAGGACTTCAGGTGTGGGGACGTAGAAGGTCGCCTTCTCAAACGTCGCTTCCCGCTGGTGTTCGTAGGCAAGGCTCCATGGAAGCTCTGGACCTCCGCCGTGCACCACATTGTGGTCTTGAACGGTCGCGACGTCGAGGTATAGGCGCTCCTCTCCCTTGGATGTCTGAATTACGAGCACGTAATTCTCCTCGAATTCCGAGATGCGTTGCCTCTGGTAACCGTTGTTGAAGAGGTAGAGGTTCACCAGCTTGTCCTTCGATCGACGGTCGGGAAAGATCAGGTCCACGTCCCTCGAGCCGAGTCCCGTCGGGTTGTAGTAGTAGACGGCCCACCCTCCCACCAGGAGGGGGTGGTAACCGATCAAGCGGTTGAACCACCTCCCCACATTCACAAGCTCTCTGTATGAGGCGGTCGTGATCTCTTCGTAGTACACATCCTCGAACTTCACAGCTCCACCCCCCAGAGTTCCCTCAGAAGGTCTCGGGTGGCGAAGGCCTTTCCATCACAGAAGAGGTCGATGACTGTCTGGACCTTCGTGGTGAAAAGCCCGCTTCCACTCCTTTCCAGGAAGCCTGCCGACTCAAGATAGTCGAACAACTCCACCGCCTTCGCTGGTTCCTCCCTTCGCCGACCATGAAGTCTCGATTCCAGAGCGTAGCAGCTCACGCGCGTGATGCCCTCTCCCCAGGCCGATAGGTCTCGGCGGACGGCTTCTGGGCTGTCGGAATCATGCTCCGCCAGCGCGTAGAAGGAGATCTCGTCCGGGCGATAGAACTCGCTGAAACGCTCCAGTGCAGTTCCCAGACAGAAGACGATCTGGCGTCGTGCCAGGTCGGAGATGACCTTTTCCTTCCGAGAGTCGAGGGTCAGGCTGAACCGGCGCAGCTGACGCATGGGACGGAACAAGCTAACGGCTCGGAGCATCCCCGTAGGGTTCACGAGGGAATAGACCTCTCGGGTCCTTCCTGGCAGATTTCGATTCCTCCCCAAGCCTCTTTCGACGAAATGGTTCTCCTCAAGCCATCGAACAACGCGGTTGATGTGACCGACGGAGAATTGAAGGTCGCGGGCAAGCTCTCGCTGTGAGAACTCTCTTCGTGCCAGCGCGTTGAGCAGGATTAGATAAGTCTTGGGGGCTGTTGGGTCCATCTCTGTTCACTAATTAGTTTATTGTTCACTAAATAGGAAACATGATATTTGAACCTAACTCCTCAGA
>JBHHZZ010000093.1:0-2832 GCA_046758325.1 Thermoplasmata archaeon
TCGTGGTAGTTCCAGTAGTGATAAGGGGATGCGCTCTTCTGGGACTGCGTCATGTCCCGCGACATGCCGCCTTCGTAGGAGCCATATCTTTCCTTAATCTGCTCCTCCGCCGTCCTGGCGACCTTGACAGCCCTAGCAATATGCTCCGCCTCAATGAGCTCGCTGCCCTCTGTTACTGCGATGTCCCCCGCAGAGCGGATGAGTCCACCCATCTCCCTCAGCCTCAAGGTGAGGGACCTCTCCGCCCCCTCCAGCTCCCGAGATCTCCTCCTGGACTCGTCGATGATGGCGACGATAGCCTCGCGAGTTGCGGGTGGGATCCTGCCATCCATCGCTATCTCCTGGGCCACAAACTGGGCCATCTTTGCCCTGTTGGCCTCGCTGTCCTCCATGGTGGTCTCCACCAGGACCTCGTAGCCAGAGCCCACTATCCGTGATCTCAGGGGGGACAGGATGTAGGGGAGATCCTGGATGTTGCAGGCCGCTACCAGGATGAAATCGCAGGGCACGGCGTCCACTCGAACGCTCGCCCCAGCGCTCTGAGGATTCCGCCCACTTATGGGGAACCTCTTCTCCTGCATGGCCGTGAGGATGTACCTCTGTAGAGGACCCAGCTGAGGCAGCTCGTCGATGAACAGCACGCCCTCGTGGGCCTCATGGATGGAGCCAGCTACGACCCTCTCGTAGGGTTCCGTGCCGAGCTGGGGGTGGCCTCCGTATGGATCATGCCTCACATCCCCCAGAAGCTCTGTCTCGCTGGCCCCCGTGGCCAGAACGAAAGGATTCCTGTCCAGACGCACGAGGACCTTCCGAGGGCTGACCTTCTCTATCTCCCTCCTCTTCTCCAGGGCCTTCTGGTCCAGCACCTTGATGAGGTCGCCGGCCCTCTCGAAGACCACGACCTCCTCCTTGCCAAACTGCTTCCTGGTTGTGGTGACCCTGTCCTTCCCGCCGAGCTGACCCAGGGTGGCCTCGAAGATGCCGCTGAGGATGTCCCCGAAGGGGCTTCCCACGTTCTGGATGGGGCCCTTCGGCCGGGAGCACTTGGGACAGACCGCTTCCGTCGGAGAGGAGTAGTGGCCGCAGTGAACACACCTGTAGCTCAGCCTCTCGGCGACGTTTATCGGAGCCTCCTTGGGATCGATAAGATCTCCCTCGGCCCCCTTCATCTCCGCCACCTCCTCGAGGACCTGCTCCCTCCCCTTCACTTCGACGAGGGGCCTCTCGGGATTCTCGGGATTGTGGACTATCCTAATCTCCTCCCTGGGAGCCGGCAGATGGAGGGAAAGGGCCTGGGCTATCATGGACTTGCCAGTCCCCGGAGGTCCCACCAGTAGGAGGTGCCTTCGTTGCTTGGCCGCTATGCGGGCAAGGCGGACGCCCTCCTCCTGACCGATGACGCGGCTCAGGGGGTCAGCAGGAATCAGCACGTCCGCTGTCGTCTCCATCGCTTCCAGGGAGAAGCCCTTCTGCGCGTCCAGGAGGCCCTTGGAGGCTATGCCAACACCTCACTTCACCTTCAGATCCTCGGCAGTGAGTACCTTGACGTTGGTAGGCTGCTTCACTATGTTCCCCGTTTTCATGCCTATAACATACTCCACGCCGTTATCACTGGCGATATCTAGGATCCTCTGCGTCACGACTCCGTCGAAGAGCACAGCCTTGACACTCTTCCCCTCCGTCTTCAAGACCCCCGCTAGGTCCCGGACGGGCACCTCCTTCGGACTGCCCTTGCTGATGAACAGACGAGCCTTCGTCGTGCCCGAGAGAGACTTCAGGTCGTCTCGGTAGGCCTTCAGCTCCGGCGACAGGCGTACCTCTTCTGGCTTGGGAGGGGCGACCTCCGCCTTCTTGGGCTTCGCCTTGGGCGGCCTGGGAGCCTCGATGGCGAACATGTCCACGAACTGTTCCGCCGGCATCTTGTTCCTGAGAGCCTTCATGATCTGCTTCTGAGTAAGCTCCTCCACCTCCTTCCCTCGGGGCGCCTTGGCGACGAAGTCCAACTCCGCCACCTGGAGCAACTCCTTGAGGATGAGGTCACCGCCCCGGTCACCGTCCACAAAGGCCGTCACTACCTTCTCCTTGGAGAGGTCGATGATGGTCTCGGGGATATCAGTGCCCTCGACGGCGACGGCGTTCTTTATGCCGCACTTCAGTAGGTTGAGGACATCAGATCTGCCTTCTACCACAATGATCGCGTCCGTGTCCGCCACGTTGGGGCCCGCGGGCAGCTTCTCAGAGCCGTAGCCAACGACCTCCGACACCTGGACGGCCCGTCTCACCTCCTCCTTCAGGTCAGTGCCCACAGCCTTCGCTCCTTGCAGCATGCTGGCCAGAATCTCCTTGGCCCGTTCCACGACCCTGTCCCTCTTCGTGACCCTGACGTCCTCCACCGCCTTCACAAAGATCTTCGCCTTACAGGGCCCTATCCTGTCGATGGTCTCCAGGGCGGCGGCCAGGATGGAGGTCTCCACCTGGTCCAGGCTGGAGGGGATGAGGACTGTGCCTTCGGTCCTCCCCTTCTCGGAGACTACATCCACCTCGATCCTGCCGATGCGCCCACTCTTCTGGAGATCTCTCAGGTCAAGCTCATCTCCCAGGAGCCCCTCCGTCTGTCCAAAAACCGCCCCTATGACATCGGGCTTCTCCACCACACCCTCGGCTTCGAGGGTGGCCCTTATCAAGTACTTTGTCGTAGTCGGATCTACTGCCATAGCTTCACCTCGAAGACAGCATTACTCCTCCAAATACACCTATCCCTTTCCTGCGCTCCGCCGGCTGCGGGACATGATGAGGGATTATAGTGATATCTGAAGGCTAATGCTATTCCGA
>JBHHZZ010000094.1:0-2728 GCA_046758325.1 Thermoplasmata archaeon
GCTCCAACGAGGATTCTCGACAGCCAAGAGGTGGTCATCCACAGCAAGAGAAACGTCGTTATGAGAAGGAGCGTGGAGACGGCCAGGGTGAGTGAAAAGACGGAGGTGCTTGCGAGGCCGGCCAGGGTAACGGCGGGAGTCAGGTAGGCCAGAAATAGGCCGGTGGCGGGACTCGCGACGCAGGCCGGGCACATCACTCCGAAGCCAGCGAGAGGGCCTGGGAGGGCCCTGATGGCCTCACGGCTCGCCGAAATGACGGCTACAAAAAGGGTAAGGACCAAGCCGGAGAAGAGGGAGAGGGCTACAGCAGCCGCGAAGGTGTAGGGTCGGAGGAGGAGGCCAAACGTCGTGGTAGGAGCCCAGGCGAGGGCCGGACCGTAGCCTATGGGGCTCTCAAGGATGGAGATCACGGGGACCAGGTCGCCGGCTGGATCCACGACAAGGATTCCCTGAAGATACATGTAGATGAGGCCATAGGCAAAGCCGGATCCGACCCACAGGAGCCTCATGAAGGGCCTCTTGACGGCAGCCTGGAGAGCCTGAAAGTCAGGCCGGAACAGCCTCCTCATTCTGTTCTCTGAGGCCTGGGAAGAGGCTCTCGATCCCACCCTGGTCCCGTAGAGCTGTCGAAGGAAAGCGTATACGAAGAGGAGGGAGAGGTTTAGCCAGACCAGGGGCACCAGGGCGATGAACCAATCTAGGATGATGGCGGACCGCAGTTCCAGTAGAATCGCCCCGGTCTCCACAACGATGAGCGCCACGAGGATGGCTGCCATCTCTAACCGGAGGAGGCGGCTCTGCACCACCTGCACTTATCCCGCCGCCGTATTTTAGGGTCTCGCCCCCACATCATGCATGCTTGACGTTACCCGCTCTGAGAGCTCACAGGAAAAGGTCTCGCGAGAGGCTCGCTTCCGCCCTCTCCAGGGGGTCATCAAGTATAAATAGACAGGGACCTTAGAGCGCACCCGAACTTCATGGCCAAGAGGGACCGAGTAGCCAAGCGGGTAAAGGACAGGTGGAAGGCCAAGGGCTGGTACACCATCCACGCTCCGGAGATGTTCAACCGCGCAGTCTTGGGTGAGACACCATCGGAGGACGTGTCCAAACTCCTGAACAGAGTCACGGAGGTAACTGTGCAAGATCTCACGGGCGACTTCTCCAAGATGCACATCAAGGTGCAGTTTCGGGTCAACAACATAAAAGGCAGCGAGGCATCCACCACCTTCACCGGCCACGACATGACCGCCGACTACATCAGGAGGCTTACCCGCAGGAAGAGGTCTCGCATAGACGGGACCTTCGACGTCAAGACCAAGGACGGAGCCATCATGCGGGTAAAGCCCATGGCCATCACCGACCGACGGATCCAGTCCTCCAAACAGAGTGCCATCCGTAAGGTGATGCACAGGGTCATCTACGAAAGGGCCGTGAGCATGACCCTGGCGGAGTTCGTCAAGGCCATGATCCTAGGGGATATGGCGCGGGAGGTCGCCGTAGCCTGCAAGTCCGTACAGCCCATCTTCAGGGTAGAGATCAGGAAGAGCGAACTCCTGAAGATGCCTGAAGCGGTGGAAGAGGAGGAGAAGATAGAGGAGGCTGTCGAGGCACCTCCCGAGGAAGAGGAAGTGGAGGAAGCAGCTCCCGCATCGTGATGGGTCGTACTTTGCTACACGTTCTGTAAGTAGCAGGCGAAAGGGCCTCAGGCAACGTCCATGCCCAGGAGTTCCCTCAAAGCCCCTCTGACGTAGGGCCTCACCATCTTTTTCCTCCAGTAGAAGGCTCCATCGGCGTTATCCATGGGTTTCGCCACCCTGTAGGCCGCCTCTGCCACAGCCTCGATATCCTCTGGGGAAGGCCTCCTGTCGGCCAGAATCGCCTCCGCCCCCTCTACCTCCACGGGCCTGGACGCGACGGCGCCGAGGACGAGCCTGAGGCTCTCCACCCTACCATCGTCGTTCAGCCTCAGGCAGGCGGCGACCCCGAGGATGGGAAAGTCGAAGGATCCTCGACGTCTCAGCTTCCAATAGGTGGTCCTCCAGCCGTCCGCGGCGGGCAGACGCACCTCAGCCAGGATCTCGTCCCTCTCCTTCGCCAGGTAGCTGATGCCATCATCCCTGTAGAAGTCGCCCGCCGGGACGACCCTCTCCTCCTTCGTGCCCACGAGCCTCAGCCGCGCTCCAAGGGCCACCACCACCGGCGCCAGGTCCGAGGAGGAGACGGCCAAGCACTTGCTGCTTCCCGGGGCCACCAGGCATATGTCTCCGTCCTTCTTCATACAGAAGCCGATGGCCTTGCGCCAAGGATGGGGCATGTTGTAGTAGTTGCACCTGGTGTCCACACAGAGATTACCTCCGATGGTGCCCATGTTGCGCAGCGGCGGCGTGGAGACGAGGCCAGCGGCCTTGGCCACGGCGTGATAGTGACTGGAGACAATTGGGTGGGCGCTCACCTCCCTGAGAGTGACGCCGGCGCCTATCACCACCCCGCTCTTCTCGTCTCCCGTTATCCACCTCAGCTCCTCTATCCTCCTCAGGCCGACGAGGACCTTGGGCTCGAACTGTCTCCTCTTCATGTTGGGATAGAGGTCTGTGCCACCGGCCACTAGCATGGCCTCATCCCCATAGGCCGCCAAGGCTTCGGCCGCCTCTTTGAGCGTGTCCGGTGCGATGTACTTGAAGGGCGGGAGCCGGAGCAGTCAGCCACCCCCGTCCGCCGCCTTGAGGGG
>JBHHZZ010000095.1:0-2703 GCA_046758325.1 Thermoplasmata archaeon
CTGCTGTGGGAGAGGGGGGACGAGGTTGACCATGACCTCGTGGAGAGCCTGGCCGGGCGGGGAACGCTCCGTGGCTTGGCGGATGCGATCGGGGGGTTACTTCCTCCGGAGTATGGGTGGACAGCACGCCAGCGGCTGAAAGAGCGGCTGCGGCAGTTTGGCTGGATGGATTGAGGACATCTTGGGCCCGCCTCTGCGTCAGGAAGGTCGCGTTACATCCATAGTGCCCCTATGACTCACAAAAGTGTCCACTAGTCCAAACCTCGATAAGCCTTTGATCGGTGCAGGATCTCCGTGACTCGAACCTCTGTCTTTAAGACGAAGTAGAGCACGCGGTATTCACCTACGCGGAGGCGGTACAAGGGGGGATCATCGTGTCCCCATACGAGACTGATATCTGCTCCTGGACGAGGTTCAAGAGGATTCTCCTCCAGTAGGCTGAGCTTCTCCCTTACGCGTTCTGCGAGGGGACGAGGGATACGTCGGAGCTGGCGCTGGGCCTTCTTCGAAACCAGGACCGCGTAGTCTCGCGGCATGACTGGCTGACGCGGCGGAGGCTAGACCTCATCCAGGGGGATGAACTCCTCCGTCTCGAGGATTCGCCTTTCGCGCTCGTAAAGGAGACGTCTCTCCCCGTCCTCAACAAGGCGGCGTAGCAGCTCATCGTAGGTCTCTCCCTTGGCGGCAAGGCGCTTCAAGCGGTCGCGAACTTCCTTAGACACAGGGATGGTGGTTAGACTCATGGGGGTTATAACCCATTAATAGTTACTTATAACTATCCATAAGACTGACCGCGACACTCCACCGGTAGCGCCGCATTCCTTGCAGCAGCCCGCGCTCTGGCCCTTCCCCGTTCAGCGGGCTCGTCAGAGTCATCGTCATTCTTCCTGCCTCGGCATTCTACACGATCACCGCGACCTCAGGGAGTATCACGTCCCCCGACCGTAGAGTGAAATACCTCGGAACGGAATATCGGGGCTCAGGTGGGAAGAGAACAATGACCGGCGGGAATCCATATGACGCGGAGGATGCCCTTAGAGAAGCGAGGGAAGTCCTCACATCGGATCACCAGGACCTGCGATCCCTGCTTTACCGGGACATCCTCATCAACGCGCTCAGGTGCAAGCGAGACGACCTTGACATCTTGGACCTCAAGGTCATCCATCGGGCGATCGCTGAGTTTCGCCACGCCGCCCGCATTTTCAAGCCCTACCGAGGAGTTCGCAAGGTCTCCATCTTTGGGTCGGCCCGAGAGAGGAAGGGCAGTCCCTACTACGAGCTCGCCGAAAAGCTCGGCCGCCTCCTGGTCGAAAGGGGGTTCATGGTCATCACGGGAGCGGCCGAGGGCATCATGAGGGCTGGAATCGAAGGTGCTGGAGCGGAGAACAGTTTCGGCGTGAACATCCTTCTGCCCTTCGAGAAGGGGCCGACGAGGATGATTCAAGACGACCCCAAGGTGGTCAACTTCAGGTATTTCTTCACCCGCAAGGTGTTCTTCGTCATGGAGGCCGATGCCGTTGCGCTCTTCCCTGGGGGCTTCGGCACCCACGACGAAGGATTTGAGGTGCTGACGCTGTTGCAGACGGGGAAATCCCCGCCGATGCCGGTCGTGCTCATGGAACTTCCGGGGGAACAGTACTGGGAGACCTGGCACCGATTCGTGCGGGAACAGCTGCTCGCTCGCGGCTTCGTCTCCCCTGAAGACCTCGGATTCTATAGGATCGTGCGTTCACCCGATGAAGCGGCCGACTGGATTACGTCCTACTACTCGACATACCACTCCACGCGCCAAGTCGGAGATCGCCTCGTCATTAGGCTCGAAAAGGAACTCTCAGACGACCATATCTCGGAACTGAATCAGACTTTCCAGGACCTGGTCTCCTCGGGCAGGATCTCCAGTAGCTCCGCATTGCCGGAAGAGGAGGACGAACCGGATCTCGGCTCGAAACCCAGGATTGTCTTCTCTTATGACAGGGGCCGCGCTGGGCGGCTCAATGAGCTGATATTGACCATCAACAGACTGGGCAACGCAATCTAACAACTTGGTAGACCCGGCTGGACTAGCTCACTCGATGAGTCGACGAGGGCGACACCTCATACGAAGTGCTACCCAGCTTGAGATTCAGGGGTTTGTGTCAATAGTCCAACTTCTACGTGTGGAGCCCCGTGAGGTTGATCCGCATGGATGCCTCCGAGGCCTTCCGTTGGAGCACTTTCGACACAAACCCGAGATTCAGTTTCGGTGACCTCGTGGAAAAGTATATGGCATGACCTCGCGATACATTGTCCTGCGATGGGCGTCTTCAAGGTCCGCGTAGAAGTGTTCAACCTTCAGGATCCCCAAGACTCGCGGGAGGTGGAGATGGTTGTGGACACCGGTGCTACGTATCCGGTCATCCCCCGCTTGACCGCCGAGGACCTGGGAATCCAGCCCGTGGAAAGACGTACCTTCACGCTCGCCGACGGGACTGAGGTTTCCAGAGATATTGGTTGGGCCGGGATATCCTGTGATGGTCGGAGGAGCCCAAGCCTTGTGATCCTAGGTGAAAAGGACGACGTCCCCCTCCTGGGAGCCTTCGCCCTTGAAGGTCTGGGACTCGAGGCCGATCCCATAAGCCGATCGCTCAGACCAGCGCCTCAATACCTACTTTGAGAGCTTCGCCGACTGGCTTTTCTCACGATCTGTTGTAGCACTCCATGCAT
>JBHHZZ010000096.1:0-2632 GCA_046758325.1 Thermoplasmata archaeon
TCCCTGTCAAATAGTTTTGGGACTTGTGGCTGAAAGGGGGGCCGAGGACGCTGACCTCCCTTATTTGAATCCTGCCGAGGACAGGGAAGGGGCCGCACCTCTGCGGGTGCGCCAGGTGGTGGATTGGGGTACCGCCTTTTCTATGGGCTTAAGGGAGACCGTGAAGTTATCGGTTGGTGGAACTCCTTCGATTTTCCACCCTCCATCTGGCTGCCCTACTGATTATCTCATGGACCCTGTCCTCCATGGGCAACCCCAGGTCCAGGCCAGCCCTCTCCGCCCAGGTACTCTTCCGGCTGTGGGCGTCCACCAGGTTCTCGTGAACGAACCATCCCCTCACCAGGTCGGCGGCCGACCGATCCGAGGAGAAGCCGTTCATGTGGCGGTACCAGTCCTTCAGCTCGTCCACCATCTGCTCCGCCGGGTTGTTGTTGTGCTTCCTCCCGTGTTTCCTGTAGGCGATGGGCACCCCGTGGACCAGCCTCACCTCCTTCCGGTGCTTGTGGTACAGGACCTTGTGGTAGGCACCCTCGAAGGCCCACTCCCCGTCGCTCACCACCGCCTGGGGAAGGCTTTCCGTCCTCCGGACGGCCTCCCTCAGGAGGGCCACGGCGTGCTCCTCCTTCCTGTCGGCGCTGTACCTGGCGGCCAGGAGGATGGGCTTCCCTCCATGACCCCGCCCCCTGAGAAGCCAGACGTATCGCTTCTCCCGTCCACGCTTCAGGACGGCGATGTCCTGGTGCCACCTCTGGCCGCCGTCCACCTTCCTGGTGGCCATGAGGCTCTCGGCCCAGTCAGCCAGCAGGCGGGAGTAGCCCCTCACCCACTCCAGGATCGCCCTGGCGGTGACCTGGAGGCTCCAGCAGACCTCCAGGTGTCGAAAAATGTCCTCCAGGCTCGTGCCCCGGAAGAAGAGGTCCCAGGCGGCGCATACCGCCTCTGGGGGCAACCTCTTCCCCAGGAAGCCATCGTCCACCACGAAGGTCCTGCTGCAATCCTTGCACCGATACCTCTGCTTCGGCCTGGAGAGGCTATATCGCCAACCCCAACGTATCCATTCATCCGACCCACAATACCTACAAATAGCTCGTTCCCATCCCTTCTCTCGACTCATGGCGGCCCCACCTCCTGGGGGTACCAAACCAGGAATGGGGCCCCTGAGTCTTAATCAGAACGATTCACACCAACCGATAACTTCACGGTCTCGGCTTAAGGGAAGGTTTTTTATTGATGAGACTTTGGGTTCAGCGATGCTTCGGTTGAGGCGGCGATTGGCCTTCGTTGTGGCCTTCCTTCTCCTAGCCTTCTTCCTCATGCTGAGGCCCGCCTTGGGTGAAGCCGTTACACCCGGAAAGGCCGCGACGGACCAGCTGTTTCTTCTGGTCCTCATCCTTGCCCTCATCATCGGCGGCGTGGTGGAGGGTCTCCTCATTGCCGCGATCATCCGCTTCCGCCGGAGGAAGGGGTTTCACCTACCGTCAAGGGTGAAGACCAATGACCCAATCCTGGAGTTCACCTGGACAGCCCTCCCTGTCGTAGTAATCGTAATGGTAGCCGGCATGACCTTATACACCCTCCAGATAACCGACACAGCCCCCCCGGGGACCATCACAGTAGACGTCATCGCCCGCCAGTGGTCCTGGGAGTTCGTATACCCCGATGGGAACAGGACGGAAGGCGTCCTCTACGTGCAGGTGAACGAGGTCGTCCTGCTGGAGGTCACCTCGATGGACGTCATCCATAGTTACTACATTCCGGAGTTCGGGTTCAAGATCGACGCCGTTCCCGGGAGGGTCAACAACTACTGGTTCAAGGCGGAGAAGGTGGGGGAATACCACATACAGTGTGCTGAGTACTGCGGCGTTGGCCATTATGCCATGTCGGCGACCCTGGTCGTCTTCGAGGAGGGGAGTCAGCCCCTTCCCTACGGTCCCCCTCCGTGAAAGTGGTGAGGTCTATGACACGTGATCAAGACAAGTCGAGTCATACAAGCCCCACTAATCAGCAAAGGTTGTTCAGGGCCCATGGGTTTGGTGCCTTCTTGGTGAGCCTATCATTGGTCAGTCTCATTACGATCCCGGGAGTCGATGCCCAGACGGTCATAACGGTGCACCTAAAGGATTCCCTGAGCTTCGACCCTTCAGCCATAAGCGTCCAACCGGGGGAAGAGGTCAACGTGACCCTTGTGAACGACGGTATCGTTGAGCATACCTTCACTCTCTTCGCAGAGCTGAATGCCCTGGTGCCTCTCAGCGACTTCACAGCCCTTCGGGACTACTACCAGCAGGCGGAGCTGATTGTGGATGTCTCGCTGCAAGGGGGCGAAACGGGCTGGGCCGAATTCACGGCTCCAATCGCTCCTGGGAACTACATCCTCGTGTGCATGGTCCCAGGTCATGCTGCCGGAGGCATGCATGGTATCCTCACGGTGGGCACGACGTCTCCGCCTGGTCCTGGTTTCAGCCTCGAAATAGGCCTGGTTCAGGCCATCATGATCGCGGCCCTAGCGGGTACCGTCGTTTTCGGGGTTTTCTACCACCTGCGGACTAGCGGTCCGCGTAAGAAGTAGATGGCGCAGCTCCAACGAGGATTCTCGACAGCCAAGAGGTGGTCATCCACAGCAAGAGAAACG
>JBHHZZ010000097.1:0-2586 GCA_046758325.1 Thermoplasmata archaeon
TCTTCCAGAGCGAGCTGTACCATCGCCTCAACCAGACCGACGGCCTCACAGCAGGCCCCCTCCTCGAGAACGCCAAGGTCATCTGGAGGGACATCGGGAAGGCCAATGAGGACGCCCTCCACACGGTCATCAACGCGGGCTTCCTGGCGGACGAGGACTGGTCCACCCTCGCCTACATGGCCCTCAAGGACATCGAGGGCAACGCCATTGCGGCCTTCTTCGACGTCACGACCTACATGCCCCTCATCGACCTGCCCACGGATGCCCTTAGCATCATTCCCTGGGCCGGCGCGACTGGCGGCCCTGCCGGCACCATGTCCAAGGGTTTCAGGGACTGGCTCGGGTCCATTGGGACCCTTGTCGTCACCACCTTTCTGGACGCAGCTCAGCTCATCTACGACGGCCTTGTCGCTCTGGGCACCTTTCTGGTGAACCTGGCCGAGGCCATCTGGGAGTGGGGGACGAGGCCCACATCCTCTACCTGTCTGGCCGTCGGGCAGCTACATCGACAAGCGCATTGCTGATGAAGGATTTGCCTGGGATGGAATCTGAAGATTTCGTACATTGGCGAGCCCAGAGATGCCGTTCCTCAATGGATCCCGGCTAAGACTCTATGACCTCCTTCCCAGCCATGTAAGGTCGAAGCACATCGGGAACCGTCACCGTTCCATCCTCGTTCTGATAGTTCTCCACGATAGCTACGAGGGCCCTCGATGTGGCGATGGCGGTGCTGTTCAACGTGTGGACGAACCTCTTCTCACCGCCGAGCTTCCCCACCCGTATCCTCAGTCGGCGGGCCTGATAGTCCGTGCAGTTGGAGCAGGACACGACCTCCACGTACTTGCCTTGGCGGGGCGACCAGGTCTCGAGATCGTACTTCTTCGCCGCAACCGTTCCGATGTCGCCAGTGCAGACGTTCACGATGCGATGGGGTATCTCCAGCTGCCGAAAGATCTCTTCCGCGTTCCCAATGAGTTCCTCATGATATCTCCTGGAGTCCTCAGGAGGGCACAATATGAACTGCTCCACTTTGTTGAACTGGTGCATCCTGAACAGCCCGCGGGTGTCCACCCCGTGGGCTCCTATCTCCTTCCTGAAGTTGGTAGAGATGCCCGCGTACTTCAGGGGCATGTCCTCCTCATCCAGCACCTCTTCCATGTGCATCGCCGCTAACGGGTGCTCCGAGGTGGCGATCAGGTAGAGATCCTCCCCCTCCACCTTGTACATCATCGTCTCGAAGTCCGTCAGGTCCACGCAGCCCTCGTAAGGCCCTCTGCGCATCATAAACGGGGGGAAGACGGGCTCGTATCCCTTAGCCTGGAGGAACTCCAGGGCGAACCGCTGCAGGGCGAGGTCCAGCAGGACGAGGTCCCCCCTCATGTAGAGGAATCCCGCCCCGGCGACCTTGCGACCCCTCTCGAAATCCCCCAGACCAGCGGCCTCCAGGAGTTCCCCGTGGACCTTCAGGTCAAAGTCGAACTCCCTGGGCTCTCCCCACCGCCGAAGCTCGACGTTCTCCGTATCATCCTTCCCGACGGGCACATCCTCATCCAGGATGTTGGGCAACCTCATCAGCGCATCGTCTACAGAGGACCTGAGCCTTTCCATCTCCCCCTCCAGTTCCTCGATGCGATCCCCGAGCTCCGAGGCCTTCTCGAGTGTTGCCGATGCATCCTTTCCTCGCCGACGGGCCTCCGCTACCTCCTTGGAAAGGACGTTCCTCCGGCGCCTGAGCTCGTTCACCTCAGCGTAGGCCTCCCGCCACTTCCTGTCCCACTGCAGCAGGTCCTCCAGGAGGGAGAGCCTTTCTGGGTCCCCTCGCTTCTCTAGGTCCTTCCTCACGACCTCCGGCGTCTCCCGGATGAGATGGATGTCCAGCATTCCGTCCGAGAACCTCCGATACGACTATAAAGGCTTGCAGGGCGTTCGCCGTTTCGCAGGATCGGCGGGGTCGTCCTGAAACAGCTCCCCACAAAGGTTTTTCGGGCGTAAGAGAATCCATCTCCGAGGGTGGCATTCCTCATGGGCATCGTGTGGCGTCCGACGCAGGAGCAGGTGGAGAGGACCAACATCAACCGTTTCATGAAGAGGCACGACATCCAGGGCCACGATGAGCTGCTGAAGAGGAGCGTGGAGGACAGTCAGTGGTTCTGGAGTGCCGCTCTGGAGGACCTGGGTATCGAGTGGTATGAGCCTCCGGAGGCGGTCCTAGACCTTGGTTCTGGCAAGCCGTGGGCCAGGTGGTTCCCCGGCGGGAAGGTCAACATAGCCTACAACGGCCTCGACCGGCGAGCTCATGGACCCGACCGGGACCGGGTGGCCTGCATCTGGGAGAGTGATGACGGTCATGTCCGTAAGACCTCATACCAGGACCACTACGTGGAGGCCAACAGGCTTGCCAACGCTATGGTGGCCGAGGGCATCAGGGAGGGTGACGCCGTGGGCATATACATGCCCATGGTCCCAGAGGTCATCAGCGTCATGTTCGCATGCTGGAAGGTGGGCGCCATCGCGGTCCCCATTTTCAGCGGCTTCGCCGCCAAGGCCACGGCCACCCGCCTGGTGGACGCCGAGGCAAAGCTCCTG
>JBHHZZ010000098.1:0-2525 GCA_046758325.1 Thermoplasmata archaeon
GGTTCCCAGGCTCGAATCCTGGCGCTTGCATTATTTCTCCAGTGTCTTATCCAGGGAAAGTTTCATAGAGCCCTGAAGCGGGAGGCACGCCGCTCCTCGGCCTAAGAGAGGCCCGCTGTCTGCCACGCAGAGACTATCCCTATTGTGGAAGGAGGACCACTCCCCCCCGCACAGCTTCTCGTACGATGCTAATCTCCTGCGACCTACTCTCAAATTCCTCCGGCGTATAGCAGAGGGGCTCCAGAGGTACATCCCCGTCCCAGAGTTCAAGCACCTTGAGGATGCGCTCTCTCCATCCTACCCCCTCGAACGCCTTCGAAACAATGACGAGGTCTACGTCGCTCTGTATCAGGTTGTCTCCCCTGGCCCGACTTCCGAAAAGGATGATGCGAGAAGGATGGATGGCCTCCTCGAGGCGGCGCAGGAGGCGGCGCAGGGATGCCTCTACTCCTTGAGTTGCTCTCCGATCCATGCAAATACCTCATCCGCGCCCGACAGAGCCCCTTCCGACGTCTCCACGTCGTAGAGGTCGGCGATAGGTCCGCCTGCAGCGTCAGGGTAACGCGTCGTGATGTAATCGGGGGTGAGTTCCCGGAGAAAATGCATCAAGCTCCCAGGCACTTCGACGAGTTCAGCGAGCTGCAGGAGGCTATGAGTCCTAGGAGGCATCTCCTTCTTCTTCTCGATGATAAGGGCCTTGAGCGCCTTCTCCAGGCTCTGGTGGCAGAAGAAAACCGCGGCGTAATAGTCCCCCGCTTTGTGGCAGTTCCCTGCGGTTTCGCGGTCTCGTTTGCCCTGAAGCCACCAGAGTTCGGTTTCCCGTCGCATCCGTTGGATTCCTCAATGTGGTAAGGCCATTTAAAGCAGATAGGAGGGGGTGAGCGAAAATGCTCCGATACAGATTCCCAGGTTCCAATCCTGGCCACTGCACTCATTCTTACGGTATGATTAGTATGCCGGTAGTCTGCGACGTCGAAGGTCGCCTATTCGAATTCGGCCGATGCGGCTGCTGAGTGGCAAGTCGACATCCTGCCCGAGGCTCGAAGCTCCGAAGCCAGGAACCAGGAGCCTGAGCCTGGGGACCGCCCTCCTACCTTTGAGGGCGGCCGAGCCGGATGGGCCCGCTAGTACTCCGAATCCGTCGTCGTCTCGCCAAGGGCTTCTAGGAAGGCCCGCGGCGTGCGATACTCGGGAAAGGGCTCAAAGTCCCGGTCCACGGACACAAGATGCCGGAGACCCAGGGCCCGGACGGCGGCAATCTGCTCCAGGTCCTTCTCCTTGATCTCCCCTCGGAGGCCAGTCATCTCCCCCGCCACTTCCGCCGGCCAGACCACGGTGCAGGCGGCGAACAGGTAGTCCCGGAACCGGGAGGCCATGTCCTTGCCGTGGTGTCGCTTGAAGTACGCCATTACCTCCCGGACGACGCGCTCCGTAATGATCGCCTCGAGGCGGCCCTCGTTGAGGAGGTCCACAATTCGGCGGGAGTTCGACTCCGGCCGCTCGTAGGCATACACGAAGACGTTCGTGTCCAGGAGGGCCCTAGGCTTCATCCTCGAGGCCTTCGAGGTCCCGGGCTAGCTGCTCGTCGCTGACCTCCCGCGGCCGACCCCCGATGCGTGTCCACAGGTCTTCCCGGCGGAGGAACCCCAGTTCCAGGGCGTACCGGACCAGCGAGGCCCGGACAGCCTCCGACTTGTTGTTGAAGAGCCCCGAGGCCACCATCCGGTCGAGGATCTCCGCATCCAGGCCCCGAAACTTGAGAGTGAGGGTGGTCTTCTTCATGACTCGAGATAGCGATTCAATAGTATATACCTATCGCATTGCCGGTCATTGTGTTCGGAACCGTACCACCCCACCGACGTGAAGGTCGCCTGTTCGAATCTGGCTGAGCCCACTCCACCTCGGGCCTCCACGACCAACTATCGCGAATCTCATCACTTCTGACCTGTCGTGAATCGCAGACGGCATGGGTTGTTACAGTTTTCTCCTTGCCCTGACTTTGATATCATAGAGACACTGCAGAAGTGTAGGATGGTGGGAATTCGGGCCTGCCGGACGACCGCGAGTCTCTACCATCAGAGGAGAGATAAGAGGCTGGGGAGCATACCCGTAGTCGACATTAGTTTATACATGTATACGTATTCTACAGACATGGCCCCGCCGAGACGAAAAAAGACATCTAGCGAATCGATGGCGGTTCCGACGCGGTTCACGCGAGAGGATCTCTCAAGGATTGAGCGTGCCCGCACGTTGATAGGGTCGCCGTCGCGCAGCGCCTTCATCCGGGATTCGGTACTGGACAAACTTGATGAGCTGGAAGGCACCGGGATTCTCCAGATCCGGGAAGTCGACGAGAATGAGGCGGTCAAGCTGGTGGACGAGTACCTGCAGGAAAATCCCGGAATTCACTACGTCAGCGAGCTGATAGAGGATCTGGGCCTGGAACCTGGAATCGCCTTTGCTGCGGTCTGGAAAATCGTCGACGGGGGGCGAGCCCGGATTGGGAGGGACTGAATGCCGACGGT
>JBHHZZ010000099.1:0-2495 GCA_046758325.1 Thermoplasmata archaeon
GGTTGAGAGATCTTGACAAATCTCATCCTGGCCGTTCTTAGAACTTTCCGCCTTTAAATCTTCCGACCTAATTATTGCCAGGGGAAAGGGGGCCAGTCCCTACTCTTCTCGGCACTCCGGACATAGCAGCTGGCCGTTGTGAAGGCTCAGCCGATCTGAGAACATGGAGCAGGTCTCGCAGTATCCCACCCCCGACTCTCCGGCAGGGGCGGACATCTCCGCCCTATCCCTCGTGATCTCGATGAGGGCGGGCCACACCTTCAGGACATCGTTCTCCGTTACGAGACCCACCAGGTTGTCGTCGTCCACGACTGCCAGCCGTCTGATGTTGAGGTCCGCCATGGTTTTGGCAGCCTCCAGAATCTCCTGGTAGGGGCTCACAGTCACCACGGGGGAGGTCATGACCTCCTTCACCCTTATCTTCGAGGACTTCAGGTCCTCTGCTACGACTTTCGTTACCAGGTCCTTCTCGGTGACGATGCCGATGGGCTTTCCAGAGCTCACTGCCAGCAGGCTTCCCACATCCCGCTCCCTCATGAGCTCCGCCGCTTCCTTGATGGTCGCATCCGGGCTGACGGTGACCGGTTTCTTCGACATGATCTCGATGACTGGGATGGCCTTCCTCAAAAGCCCACCGTGTTTGGAACACCCTACGGTGAGTTAAACTTTTCTGGGGACCGAGCCCCGGCCGCATACGCGGAGCAGACAAGTCTTTAAGGGGCTGAGGTCCTCTCCAAGGAGGGATGTTCAGCGAGGCTGAGGGCGAGGCCGCAGTCAGGCTGGCCCGCTGGTCCATAGAGGCCCACCTGAGGGGAGAGGAAGATCCGAAGCCCTCGATCCCCGATAGCTTCTCGGAGAAACGCGGAGCCTTTGTGACCCTTAACACCTACCCTGAGAGGAAACTCAGGGGTTGCATCGGCTATGCGGAACCCGTGCTTACTCTCCAGGAGGCCGTCGTCAAAGCCGCCACGTCGGCCTGCCATGACCCGCGGCTTCCCCCCCTCCAGGTCGAGGAGCTCGATCGGGTGGTGGTGGAGGTCAGCCTCCTGACGGCCCCCCAGTTGATAGAGGTTTCCAGGCCCCTGGAGTACACCAAGGCCATCGTCGTGGGACGGGATGGCCTCATCATCCGCTACGGTGGGCTCAGCGGGCTCCTCCTTCCTCAGGTGGCCGTTGAGTGGAAGTGGGATGCCCAAGAGTTCCTGTCTCAGGCATGCATCAAGGCGGGACTTCTCCCTGACGCTTGGTTCGAACCCGGCGTGGAGGTATACGGGTTCCGAGCGGAGGTCTTCTCAGAGGTGGAGCCACGAGGGTCGATCGCACGAAAAAGACTGAGCGCTGTCCATGATAGTCATAGAGGGTAGGGCGTACTATAGGGGGGAACTGCGGCACCTCTGCATCGGAATCGAAGACGGGGTCATCAAGGAGATTAGGAAGACCCTCCGGGGGGAAGATGTGTACGACTACGGAGAGAGGATCCTCCTCCCCGGCGGGGTCGATGTCCACGTCCACTTCAGAGAGCCCGGACTGACCCACAAGGAGGATTTCTACACAGGGACAGAGAGTGCTGCCGTGGGAGGCATAACCACCGTCCTGGACATGCCCAACACGGTTCCACCGGCCACGACGGCCGCCGCCCTGTTGGAGAAGAGGGAGATGGCCTCCCGACGGGCGAACGTGGACTTCGGCCTGTACGGGGGCGTCGAGAGGTCGGAGGACATGGAGGGGCTGAAGGACCACTGCCACGCCTTTAAGGTCTACATGGCGGAGAGCTTCGGCCGCTTGAGCCCTCCTCCGGAGGAGGTGCGTCGGATTCTCCAGGCTTTGAAACGAGCTGGCAGGCGTCTGGCGGTTCACGCCGAGGATCCCAGCCATTTCAATTCCCTGGAGGAGACGAGCCTCCGAGACCACTGGCTAGCCAGACCGGACGAAGCGGAGGAGGCCGCCATCAGGAACCTCGCGGCGTGGCACAGGGATGGAGTCATCCATCTGGCTCACCTGTCCTCTAGACTCGGCCTTGGGGCCGTTGCAGGATCCAGGTTCTCCCTGGAGGTGACACCCATGCACCTCCTGCTGGATTGGCATGCCCCCATAGGGGCCCTCGGAAAGGTCAACCCTCCCTTGAGGAATCCTGAGGATCGGGAGGCCCTGTGGCGGGCCTTCTCATCAGGGCGTATCGATGTCCTCGCGAGCGACCATGCTCCCCATACACTGGGGGAGAAGGAGGACTTCCTCACCGCGCCCCCTGGGGCTCCCAATGTCGAGACCCTATACCCCATGATGTTCGCCCTGGTAAGGCGCGGCAGGCTCTCTCTGGAAGTCCTGGTCAGGGCCTTGTGCCGGAGACCCGCAGAGCTCTTCGGCCTGAGGGGCAAGGGTACCATCGAAGTGGGCGCGGATGCGGATATCGTGGTCTTCGATCCCCGAAAGATGAGCAAGGTCAGGGCCGATGATCTCCACTATAGGTGTGGCTGGACGCCCTTCGAGGGGTGGGA
>JBHHZZ010000100.1:0-2459 GCA_046758325.1 Thermoplasmata archaeon
GGGGGCTGGTGGATCGACGACATCGTCGTCCTCACTCAGCCTCTGGAGCGGGGAGCCCTGGTGAAGGCCTTGGACAACCAGAAGGAGGTCACCCCCGGCGGTACCGTTTCCTTCCTCTTCATGCTGGTCAACATCGGGGACCTGGAGGAGGAGTTCCACTTCAAGGTGGATGGGCTCCCCCTGGATTGGGAGGCCTTCATCGGGGTCAACGAGACCTCTGGAGTGGCGGTGGAGGAGTATCAGGTGAGAATGGCGGTGGACGAGCAGATCTTCCTCACCCTCATCGTCCGCTCCCCGCTGCTGGCCGAGAGGGGTGTACTGGTTCAGGGGATGCTCATGGCCCTCAGCCCGGAGGAGGAAGTGGGCGCCAGCTTCATCTTCACCGTCCAGGTGCCTGTTGGCTTTGGGCTTAACCTCTCGGGGAGGACCCTCGTGGTGGTCTTCATCATCGGCGGAGTCATGCTGGCCATCGCGGTCGTCCTCACAGCCATGAAGAGGAAGCAAGGCTACTAATGCCCTGGGACGAGGGAGGTCGCCCAAGCGGATAGATGCCCAGCGGTCCACCAAGCATTAAAAGGGCCAGGGCCCATTTCTTCCCGTGCTCCTCGACAATCCCCTTCTCGTTCAGGGAATGCTGGAGGAGAGGGCCTATCAGGTGAACATAGCCCGCTCCTGCCTGGAGAGGAGCACCCTGATCGTGCTGCCCACGGGCATGGGTAAGACCGTCGTCGCCCTCCTGGTCATCGCGGAAGTGCTGAGACAGGGCAGAGGCAAGGTACTCCTCCTGGCGCCGACCAAGCCCCTGGTGGAGCAGCATGCGGCCTTCCTGAAGGAGCATCTGAAGGCGGAAGTTGGTCTGATGACGGGGGAGGTCGCCCCACCGGATCGAGAGTTGATTTGGCGCCAGGAGGACGTGGTGGTTTCTACGCCCCAGGTGGTGGAGAACGACCTGAAGCATGAGAGGGCTACCTTGGGGGACTTCGGCTTCCTGGTGTTCGACGAGGCTCACCGGGCAGTGGGTGACTACGCATATGTGGCCGTTGGAGGGGCCTGCAAAGAGGCGGGCAGCCTGGTCATGGGCATGACGGCCTCGCCAGGGAGCGATCCTGAGAGGATTCTGGAGGTGTGCAGGCATCTCGGTATCGAAGGCGTGGAAATCAGGACGGAGTTCGACCCTGACGTGGTCAACTACATCCACGACGTGAAGGTGGAGCGGGTGCGGGTCGACATGCCGGAGAACATGCGGCGCATCCGGGACCTGCTGCGGGCAGCCTTCAAGGATGTGGCTTCGGAGCTGATGGAGAGGGGCTTCCTGAAGGAGAGGCGCAGGGCCAACGTGAGGGACATCCTCGCGGCCCAGAAGGAGGTCCAGCGTCGCCTCGCTAGAGGGGAGAAGAACTACCACCTGTACTCCGCCGCCTCCACCCTGGCCGTTGCCATGAAGATCAACCACGCCGTGGAGCTGGTGGAGACCCAGGGCCTCGTCGCCTTACGATCCTACGCGGAGAGACTGGAAGAGGAGGCGAAGGAGGAGGGGAGTTCGAAGGCCTCCAAGACGCTCCTGAAGATTCCCAAGGTTAGGGAGGCCTTCAAGCTTGCCCGGGTGACGCTGCCTGAGGATCCCAAGGTGACCAAAGTTCTCGAGGTGGTTGAGGAACAGCTCTCCAAGAAGCCGGATTCCAAGGTCATCGTATTCACCCACTACAGGGACACTGCGGAGCTGATGGTTGGCGGGATTCGCAGGCTCCCGGGGGCGAGACCCTTCAGATTCGTGGGACAGGCGGATCGCGGTGAGGACCTGGGGCTCAAGCAGAGGGAGCAGGTGGAGCTGCTGGAGAAGTTCAAGGACAGTGTGTACAACATCATGGTGGCGACCTCCGTTGCAGAGGAGGGCCTGGACATACCGTCTACGGATCTCGTGGTGTTCTACGAGCCCATCCCTTCAGAGATAAGAACCATTCAGAGGCGCGGGAGGACGGGGCGCAATCGTCCAGGTCGCGTGGTGGTCGTGGTGACGAGGGACACGAGGGATGAGGCTTACCTCTACTCAGCCAAACGGAAGGAGAAGAAGATGCACGAAGAGCTGGATAGGCTGAGGGAGATGCTCAAGCAGAGGATTCTCGTGGGCAAGCCGGGTGGTGGGTTCTTTGTGGCACCTAAGCTGTCTGATGAGACCTCGCGATATCTTGCTGCCGAGCGAGAGGAGAAGGTACGGCGTAGGGGAAGACGCCGAAGGAAGCAGGCTTCGTTAGCAGATTTTGAGACTGCATGAGCTCGTTCTCGATTTCGCGAGATTCTGCAGCAGGAGATTGATTCCAGAGACGCCAATCAGAGGGATTGGTCACAGAGTGATTTGGGAATCGGTGGGGAATCATTGGGGAAAAGCGTTAACTATACAGGTGGCAAACGGGCCGAGAGATAGCGCCAAGGAGGGGCGCTGCAGAAATACCCAATTGCCC
>JBHHZZ010000101.1:0-2380 GCA_046758325.1 Thermoplasmata archaeon
GCTATGGCGGACTTGTAGTCTCCCTTGGACAGATTCTTGGTGGCCTCGATCCACAGGTCCTCGAGATTTCCGAAGGGGAGGTCGATGTCCGAGGACTCGGGAGTGCCCTGCTCCTCGCTGGATTCCTCCGGGGAAGGGGCCTCTGTCTCCGCCAAGGCCGCCGCCAGGGCCTCCACAATCTCCTCCTTCTTCTTCCTGCCGTGGAGGTTGATGGACCACTCCTTCGCCTTCTCCCTCAACTGCTTGACGGTGAGGGATCTCAGCTCATCCTTCAGGTCGGATGTCTCCACCGCCTGAGGCTCCGCCTCCGAGCTGGAAGTCTTCGCCTTGCCGAGGCGAGAATCCTTGGTGGCCTTCACGATCCCCTCGAGAAGATGGAAGGAGGGCTTTCTGGTCATCTCTACTCTTTGAGAGCGGTGCCCTGGAGAATTCTTAAACGTTTCGCCGTGAATAGCGAAATGAGTAACCAACGTCCCGGAGGCTTTTCGGCTATAATGGTGCCTCAGTGACTTGCCCAGACAGTCTCGAGGAGTCGTCGGACAGAGGAAGCACGGGGGTCCAATCGACGTCCTGACCTTTGATATGTCTCCCGGAAACCGGTCGCTATCCGCGCTCCAAGATGGTGGTTATCTCCCGCTCCAGGGCGTCGACCAGCTCCTTGGCGACCTCCTCCCTGAGATGGGCGGGCACAAGCTCCACCCCGAGCTTCGCCGCACTCTTTGCGATGAGGACGAGGGCCGAGGCCTCTTTGACCTTCGCCTCCATGAGGGCGGCTATCCCCCGCTTGAGTTCCTCCTTGAGATGAGGCCTCTCCTCCAGCCGCTCGCGGATGTAACGCTTCACCTCCTCCCGGATGAGATCCCTGACCGCATCGACTAGGATATCCTCCGTGTGAACGATGCCAAGAGTACTCTTGAGAATGGACCCGAGGGCCTCCTCCTGTGTCATGCCTCCTCTATCCCTCGTCGGGACTTAAAAGGTTTCTCGGTCGGAGATGGTTCCGAGACCTCCATCCGTCCAGGGGCCAGTTTCTGGGCTATGCGGGGCAACGTTTTTATCAAGCTCCGGGGCTATTCCCGTGAAATGCCCCGCCCTGGCGGCCCTCCGATCTTCAAAGACGTGAGCAAGCTCTCCTTCGACTACGTCCCGAAGAGGATGCCCCACCGGGAGAAGCAGCTGGAGGCCCTTCACAACCTCTTCCACCCCCTCATCGAGGCCAACCTTTCCCAGAACGCCTTTCTGGTGGGGAACGTAGGCACGGGGAAGACCCACGTCTCTAAGAAGTTCTGCATGGACTTTCAGAGGCTCGCCCAAGAGAGGGACAAGAATGTCGAGTACGTCCTGGTGAACTGCAGGCAGAGGATGACGGAGGACGCCGTCCTCCTATCAATCCTGAAGAGGTGGGATGACAGGTTTCCCGACAGGGGCTTCTCCATTCCCGAGAAGCTGAGCGTGCTTCGGAAGCAGCTGGAGAAGAGGAGGGCCCACCTCGTCGTCGTTCTGGACGAGGCGGATGTCCTCGTGAAGAAGAGTTCCGACCTCATCTACAACTTCACCCGCTTCGATGAGGAGTACCAGGGGCCCCGTGGAAGCATCAGCCTGATCCTGATCTCCCAGAGGCATATCCTCAACAGCCTGGACAAGGCCACCCTCAGCACCTTCGGGAGGAGCAATGTGGTGGAGTTTGGGAAGTACAGCCGGGAGGAGCTGAGGGACATTCTGGGGGACAGGTTGGATCTGGCCTTCTTCCCGGATGTGGTGCGGGAGGAGTGCGTGGACCTCATAGCAGACATTGCCTCCGGCTACGGGGATGCCCGCTATGCCATAGAACTCCTCTGGAAGGCCGGAGAGCTGGCCCTGGAGGAGGACATGCGAGAGGTCCTACCGGAGCACGTGAGAGGCGCCAGAGCGACGACCCATGCCCTGGTCAGCGAGGAGGCCCTGAAGTCCCTGGACCGGGCCAAGATGGTGGCCCTGCTGTCCATAGCCAGGAAGCTGGAGAAGAGGGCCTACGTCACTACAGGGGAGGCGGAGGAGGCCTACGCCGTGGTCTGCGAGGAGTACGGCGAAAGGAAGCGGGGACACACCCAGTTCTGGAAGTACCTGCAGGACCTGGACGCTCTGGGCTTCATCGAGGCAAAGCCTTCGGGCGAGGGAGTGACCGGAAAGACCACCATCATCTCCATGCAGGAGGTGCCTGCCAGGAGCCTCATCGAGAGGCTGGATGCCCGCCTCTCCAAGTGAGGAAGTTTGCGGCGACGGACACCAGCGAAGACCTCTGAGCCAGAGGGTCCGGGCGAGGGCCCTGGACATTCACTCCATTGTCCCACATCTCCACAAAGTTGATATGTAGGGAGCCTGATGTTTCCGCCGGAGGAGA
>JBHHZZ010000102.1:0-2345 GCA_046758325.1 Thermoplasmata archaeon
AGGCCCAAGGGGTCCGTCCACACCCACATCGGCGCCATGGCCCAGGCCACCAAGGAGATAGGCTACGGCTTCGACCTGAAGCCTAAGGACGTCTTCTTCTGGGTGACGGACATCGGATGGATGATGGGCCCGTGGATGATCATCGGCGTTACCACCCTCGGCGGTACCATGGTGATGATGGAGGGCACGCCGGACTACCCGGATCCCTCGAGGCTCTGGCGAATGGTGGAGGACCACGGCATCACCACGCTGGGAATCAGTCCCACGGCCATACGCCTCCTGATGAGGTACGGTGATGAGTGGGTGGAGAGGCACGACCTTTCCACCCTCAGGATCCTGGGAAGCACTGGGGAGCCGTGGGACGAGGAGTCGTGGATGTGGTATTTCAGGAAGGTGGGCGGCCGTCGATGCCCCATCATCAACATCTCCGGCGGGACCGAGATCATGGGCTGCTTCCTGTTCCCACTGCCCATCGTGCCCTTGAAGCCCTGCACCCTGGGCAGGGGAGCAGCCCTGGGCATGGATGTGGACGTGGTGGACGAGGAGGGCCGGAGCGTGCGGGGGGAGAAGGGATATCTGGTGGCCCGTAGCCCGGCACCGAGCATGACCAAGGGCCTCTGGAGGGATCCTGAGAGGTACATCGAGACCTACTGGTCCCGCTTCGAGGACGTGTGGTATCACGGGGATTGGGCAACGGTGGACGAGGACGGATACTGGTTCCTCCACGGGAGGGCAGACGACACCATCAAGGTCGCCGGGAAGCGCATAGGGCCCAGCGAGGTGGAGGGGGCCCTCATCAGCCATCCTGCGGTGGTGGAGGCGGCGGCCATAGGCGTCCCTCACGAGGTCAAGGGGGAAGAGGTCGTCTGCTTCGTGGTTCTACGGGAGAGGCACGAGCAAGACGAGGGCTTGAGGCGAGAACTCATCGAGCACGTAGCCAGGGAACTCGGAAAAGCCCTCAGGCCAGCTGAGCTTCACTTCGTCTCGGCCCTTCCCAAGACTCGGAGCGCGAAGATCGTCCGTCGTGTTATCAGGGCCAAATACCTGGGAGAGGGTGACCTTGGCGACCTCTCTAGCGTTGAGAACCCCGCAGCCATCGAGGAGATTCCGACTGCGAGGTGATCTTGAATGGAGCTAGCCGGCAGAAACGATACCTTCCCGAGGGAGGAAGGGCCATGAATGGTTTCGCCTTTCAGGATCTACCACGGCGCCAGCATTCATCAACCTTGGAGGCTTAAGTAGACGATGGCTCTACTACAACCGTCATGATGTTCGGCCTCTCGCCTCTGCATCTGCTCCTCCTCATATACGCCCTCGGTCTGACAATGGTCACTCTCGCCTCCATCCCCCTCCTCGCGGGTTTTCCCCGGCTGCCCGGAGAGGCCGGCGGCAGGGTGGAACCCCTCGTCTCGATTATCCTCCCCGTCAGGAATCAGGGGGAAACCGTGGCAGGATGCATCGAGTCACTGTTGGACCAAGACTATCCCCGGAAGGAGATAATCGTCGTAGATGGAGGCTCTGAAGACGATACGGGGGCCATCCTGCGGCGCTACGAGACCAGGATTCGACTGCTCGAGGAGCCCTCTCTCCCGGAGGGGTGGATCGGTAAGAACTGGGCCTGCCACCATGGCTTTCAGGCCTCAAAGGGCGACCTGCTCCTCTTCACCGACGGCGACACGGTGCATCATCGTAGCCTGCTCCGGAGGGCGGTGGCCTACATGCTGAAGGAGGAACTGGACCTTCTCACCCTATTGCCCCGCCTCAGGCTTGAGTCTTTCTGGGAGAGGGTGATTCTACCCCTCATGATATTCCTTATTGGGGTTACCAACCGGGGAGCGTGGGTCAACGGGCAGGACAAGCCCTGGGCGGTCGGGAACGGCCAGTTCCTGTTGTTCAAGCGGGAGGCGTACGAGGCGGTCGGTGGTCACAGGGCCGTGAGGGACCGGGTAGACGAGGACTACCGCTTGGCTCGTCTAGTCAAGCAGAGGGGTTTCCGCCTTCACATGGTGGACGCGAGGGACGCTATGGACGTGAGGATGTACCCCTCCCTGCGGGAGATATGGTATGGCTGGGTGAAGAACGTCTTCGCCGGCCTCGACTTCAGCCTACGGAGGACGATGCGAAGCACCCTCAGTCTGTTTGTGGCGTTCATCCTCCCTTATCTCCTCCTGGCCGCGGCCCTGGCAGAGCTGGCCGTTCGAGGCCCGACCCTTCTCCTCCCTGTGGGAGCTTTCCTGAGCGGGCTCCTGTGGGTCCGGTCAGCGATGGCGTACGCATTTCTAAGCGGCCACGCTCGGTATGCCCTTTTCGCCCCGCTCGGGGCCCTCATCATTGCGGCCATCCTG
>JBHHZZ010000103.1:0-2113 GCA_046758325.1 Thermoplasmata archaeon
TCTCGTTGATCCCCGCTCTGCATGTCTTTGAGCGCTACCTTGCCCTCCTTCCACTCTCTCTCCCCAACCAGCACGGCATATCGTGACCGCAAAGCATTGGCAAACTCGAGGTTCTTCGATGGTCCCCTCCCTACCAAGTCCACGTCGGCTGAGGCCCCCGTCTGCCTGATGAGTCTCAAGACCTGATATCCGGCATCCCTCATATGGTCCCCTACAGGGATGACAAAGACGTCCAGAACGGCAGCAGGAAGCTCAACTTTCGACTTCTCTAGAGCCAGGAGTACTCTGTCAAATCCCATGCCAAAGCCCGTGGTGGGGAGGGGCTCGCCGCCGAAGACGTCCGTCAATGAATAGGCCCCACCGCCGCATATCTGGCTCGCGGCCCCCAACGGGTCAAAGTGAATCTCGAAGACCATCCCCGTATAATAGTCAAGCCCCCGGACGACGCCTAGATCGTATACGACATCCTCGATGCCGTAGAGGCTGAGCCGGTCTCCCAACGTCCTGAGGTATTCCAATGCTTCAGTCTCTATCTCTCCCGAATGATCCTTGAGGATCTTTGATACCCTGTCCAAGACCTCAGCACCACCCCTAAGGCCCACCAACTCCAGGAGTATGTCAGTCATGTCGGCGATTCCGGCGGCATCAAGTTGCTGCTTCAAACCCTCCAGATCCCTCTTGTCCAGGAGGTTTATGATTCCAGCCTTTCTTGAAGGGTCCACCAGGAGGAGGTCCCTTATGAGGCCGATGTGTCCTACACGTACCTGGAAGCCCTTCAACCCTGCCTCCCTCACCGCCTCCACCGCCGTCGCAATGACCTCCACATCGGAATCCAGGGGAGCTCCTCCAAGGATCTCCACACCAAACTGATGGAACTCCCGATAGCGGCCAAACTGGGGCTCGTCGTAACGGTAGCAGCTGCCCAGGTAGTACACCTTGAGGGGCTTCGGCCTGCTCTGTAGCTCGTTGATATAGAAGCGGATGACGGGAGCGGTGAGCTCAGGTCGGAGGGCCAGTTCCCTTCCCCCCTTGTCCTTGAAGGTGTACATCTCCTCTACGATGCCTGGCCCCGACTTCGCGATGAACAGTTCGGCGTGCTCGAAGGTCGGAGTGGCCACCTCCTGGTACCCAAACCTCCAGGCTACCCTGGAGAAGGCCCACTCGAGATGTCGTCGACGGGCCATCTCCTCGGGGCCGAAGTCCCTGGTTCCTTTGGGCCTGTCAATCATGGACCAACTTCCAACGATTAACCCCTCATTAAAGATTTGCCGACCGCCGCTCTGAAGGAATAAATAGACCGGGGCGATTTCTCCCTTGGTGGCCGTCATTCGTCTGGAGTACATCTACTTCGACATCGATGGAACCCTGTGCGATTACGGACTGGACCCAAGGGCTGCCCTCAAGCTGGTCTGCGAGCGTCTGGACATCGACGTTACCCTAGACCCCTACGAATATTACGAGTTGTACAAGGTCGCGGCTCGAGAGAGGCCAGGGGGCACCTATGAGGAGGTAAGCAACGAGGCCTATCGCAGACTATTAGAAAGCCACGGTTACCGCGACTCAGCGCTCGCAAGACGGATGGCGGATACCTACAGGCGGGCCCGCCTGGCAAGCATCGGGCTGTATCCGGATACCATCAGGGTCCTGGAGAGTTTGTCAGAGAAGTACACCCTCGGCATCATATCCAATGGACCGGGTGAGATTCAATGGGCCAAGCTGGACCGATTCCAGCTCAGGGACTACTTCCATACCATCATCATCTCCGGGGATGTGGGCGTAGAAAAGCCCAGCAAGGCCATCTTCCGTCTTGCCCTGAACAGGGCCCAGGCCAAGGCTGAAAGAAGCGCCCACGTGGGCGACAACCTTCGCGACGACGTGCATGGCGCCCTGGAAGCGGGCCTGACAAGCGTATGGGTCAACAGAGGCGTTCTGAAGTCTGACGGCATTGTGGTGAGGCCCCACTACGAGCTTCTGAGCCTGAGCGAGCTCCTCCCCATCCTCGACAGATAGCCCTATTCAACGGTGACGCTCTTGGCCAGGTGCCTGGGTTTGTCAATGGAGCAACCCCTCTCCCTCGCCGTGTGGTAGGCCAAGAGTTGCAGGGCCACCACGT
>JBHHZZ010000104.1:0-2068 GCA_046758325.1 Thermoplasmata archaeon
CATGCATGGTGTCGCCTTGGCCGAAGGGCCATGAAGGCGCGGCTCCATCCCGAACTCCCCGAAGGGGCTCGAGGTCGACTCCGTCGCTCGTACCCTCCGACCCTTACCCCCGTACCTCCTGACCGCCTGGGGGGCCTAGGTCAGGCTCTCTGCAACCACACGGGGATCAGGATTCGGCTCGCCCCAGCCGCCCGGAGGATTCGGTCCGCTTCCGCGGCCGCGCGTTCCGGCACGAGGAACGCCCCCCTGCCCACCTTTCGGCCCCCTACACGGGCCAGGAAGCCGGGGACTTCGTAGATGTAGTCCCGCCCGTCTTCCTTCTTCCGGGTCCCGTACCCGTACAGCGTCCGGCTGACCCGGACCTTCTCCTTCGCCTCCAGGCCGGACAGGTCGAACCGGACCAGGCGCCACGGTTCCAGGGCCAGGGTCCAGATCCCCAGGTCGGGCAGCTCCCCCACCAGGGGAATCCCCTCCCGAAGCAGGGTGTCCAGCATCTGCTCGTCCGTGCCCTCCAGGGACTCCAGGAAGACCGGGGAGACGCGGACGCCGGTCTCCTTCTCGACCTGCCAGGCCACGTCTAGGACGCGCCGCCGGGCCTGCCGGTCTCCCAGGATGAGCAGGTCGAGATCGCTTCCCTCGGTGGCCGTCCCGCGGGCGGCGGAGCCGTAGAGGATGACGGTCCGTACCCCGGCCACCTCCCGCAGCCGATCCCGCATCCGATGAATCGCGTCCTCGAAGGCCTGCTCGCTCATTTCAGTACCTCCCCGCAGATCGCCTCCAGGGCCGCGAAAGCCTCCCGAACTCGGGCGAAGTCCTCCGGGGTCCAGGAGAAGCCGTAGGCGAACCTAGGACGAAGGTCCCTTTCCAGCTCATTGAACAGGCGCCACACCTCCTCCGTCCGCTCGCCGAAGATGAACCGGTTCGCCTCCAAGTCCGCTCGGACGCGCTGGTGCTTCCCTATGTGGACTCCCTGAAGGGCGGCGCAGGCGTCAATCAGATGGAAGGCGGCTAGAAACAGCGCCTCGGTCGCAGTCTCTTCGTGAAGGTCCTTGGTGAGGCCGTCCTCCTTCAACCGTTCGTACAGTCGCAGGTGGCGCTCATATCGTCCCATGCGGTTCGTGTAATCATTACATACATCCTATTTATGCCTTCCTGATGTCGAAGGCCGATCGGATGTTCGGGCCAGCCCGTTGGCAGGCTGAGGTGGCGATAATTGCAGAACGCTACCCGCCCCGTCACTCCCAGATTCTTGCGAGATCCGGGACCTCGTCGAAGGCGGGGTCGTTTGAGATGACAGGAAGGGCTCGACGCAGGCTCTCGGCGGCAACCATCCGGTCATGGAGCTCGGGTATTGAGACGGGGAAGTCCACGCCTTCGCCAAAAACCCAGGAGGCTCTGCGTAGCGCATTGGACCCCTTCGAGGACCCTCAACGCTTCGTGTTTGCGGGAGGCCCCCTGGAGGCTGCTGAGTCGCTCAGGAGCATTGCCCGCCGGCTGGCCCTCCCCTACGCCCTGACCCTGGACGTTGCCACCTGGCTTCTCACGAGATACCAGACCCCCTCGGCGAGCTGGGCCTACGTGTGGCCTCTGGAGGAGTGGGTGGAGGAGGTTCTCCGGGAGGGCACGACCAAGGCGTCTCCGATGGAGAGGGGCAACCTCGTCCTCCTCCGAGCTCCCAAAGAAGTCCTTCAGGGTCGCCGAGAGGTCGAGGGCTTCCTGCTGGCTCCCCTGAGACGAGTGGTGGAGGACGGCAACCGCATGGGGGGCCGACACGCCCTGGACGCCGCCAGGCTGTACCTGGAGTTCCGGGAGGCCCGATGGCCCGGGCTTCGTTTGGACCCCCAAGCCGTCATCAAAGTCTGGGAGGAGGCGGGGCCATGGACGTAGGAGGTGTGGTCCGGAGCATAGCGGAGGCCCTCGGAGACCGCGCTCTCTTCATCGGTGGAGTGGCGGTGGAGGCCTACGTGGCCTACCGTCGGACCCACGGCATCGACGTGATCGTTACGTCGGCGGACCTACAGCGCCTCCGGGACCTGCTGGAGGGCCAAGGCTTCCTCTATCGGGAGTC
>JBHHZZ010000105.1:0-1974 GCA_046758325.1 Thermoplasmata archaeon
CTTCAATCCTGGCTGCGTGACCTACGGTGCTTGGGTTGACATCCTCGCGTCGGCAATCAAAATCTTTTTAACGGCACGACGGCATTGGCCGTCGAAGGGTAAGGGGTGCGCTCGATAATCTACAGGATAAAGGCCGCCTTCAGGCACATTCCTGGCAAGTGGAAGTCCAGGTACGATCTCCTGAGGAACGAGGAGATAAAGGCGGAACTCCAGCCCCATCCATTGTCCTTCCTGGACCATCACTCCCCCTTCATCTACCTCTTCGCCCTGGGCCTCGGCCTGGGCTACCTCTTCAACGCTGTTACCGGCTGGGTTTCCTTCGAAGAGTTCCTGGGGTATGCAGCGGGCATTGTGGCCATAAGGATGGTTATCTGGGCCATCGCCCTCATCGCGTTCGGCGTTGCCGTCTCCGTGGTGTTGATACGTTGGACCGTCCTGTTCATCTTCGTCTTCATCATTGCCGGGGCGCTTTCCATGACCCTGCAGGCGCCAGAGGTGGGTACCAACCCCTTCTTCCTGCCCCTGTACTCCATCATCACGGCCATCGTGGGGATGGCCTTCGTGGACCTCTATCGAAGGACCCATACATACATCATCACCGACCTCCGACTCATTCTCAAGGCCGGCATACTGAGGAAGAGCGAGAGGACCGTGAGGTTTGAGAACGTCACCGACCTGGAAGCCAGTCAGGGGATTATCGGCAGGATCTTCGGATTCGGAAACATAGTGCCCGTGACGGCTTCGGGAATCGGGACCGGGGCCGAGGAGGCTTTCGCCGGCGGGGGAGTCGGCGCCACAACGAAGGAAGGGACAGTCGGAGGCGGCGTCTTCGCCGGGGGATCACGCGAGGTGACGGTGGCCCGAGCAAGGAGCTATGCCGAGTTTCATGGAGTCTACCCCTTCCGAAAGGTCAAGATCTTGATCCACCAGCTCCTCCAAGAGCACTCACTTGTGTACTACGCCAAGGAGCAACGGGATCTCCTGAAGGACATGAGAGACATGATGGCAGTCCGGGAGGAACCCGACCACTATTACGCCCATGAGTGATGGCCCGGCTCTGGCCTAGGTCAAAAGGGCATTGAACGCAACGGCCAGCAGCGTCACCATCAAGAAAATACCCGAGAACTTGAAGGAGGGCCATGCTGCCTTAGTGTCGCCGAGGATGCCCACGGTAATGTAGAGGAGGATAAGGCCTGCTGCGAACGCCAGCAGGAAGGTGGGCATGCTAAGGACCCCCGTCAGGTAGAAGAGGGGAACATAGAGGGGGAGGACAAAAGTGGAGGCCACTATCGTCCGGGCGGCGGTGCCCTCGCCCACGACCGCTGGGAGCATGGGAATCCGAGCCTTCAGGTAGTCCGCCCTGTTCCGAAGGCTCAGAGCCCAGAAGTGGCCTGGGGTCCACAGGAACACTAGGAGGGCTATGAGGAGGCCAGGCATGGTGATGGCGTTGACAGCGGCCGCCGATCCCGCCAGGGCAGGACATGAGCCAGCGAGGCCACCGATGACTATGTTCCACATGCTGCGTCGCTTAAGGAGGAGAGTGTATACAACGACGTAGATGAAGGCCCCTAGGAAGATGAAGAAGGCTGTCAGGAGGTTGATCAGCAGCAAGCTGAGGGTGACACCGGCTGCCACTAGTCCAAGGCCGAAGGCGAAGGCCTTCTCCGGCGGCTCCAGCCTCCCTGCAGGCAGGGGCCTATGTCTGGTCCTAGCCATCAAGCCGTCTAAGTCCCTGTCGAAGTAGTGGTTCAGGGCAGAGGATCCAGCGGAACTCAGCGCTCCCGAGGCAGTCAGGACAGCCAGGACCCCCACGGAGATGGTGGAAGGAGATGAGGCGACGTAGGAGGAGATGGCCACCAAGAGGAGCAGGAGGATTATTCTGGGTTTTGTGAGTTCCAGATACATTGAATTGAGTCTTCCGCCAGCCACTCTAACGCTGAATGACGGTTTTCATGTTAAGGTTTGCGTCTATCA
>JBHHZZ010000106.1:0-1958 GCA_046758325.1 Thermoplasmata archaeon
TCCGTCTTGACGAGAAGACCCTTCGGAGGCTCGACGCCCTGGCAAAGCGGGAGGGACTAGACAGGGCAGCCCTCATGAGGCGCGCCATCGAGAGGGGCATAAGGGACATACTCCTCAACCAGGCCGTCCGGCGCTATCAGCGGGGCGAGTGCAGCGCCGCCCGGGCGGCCCAGGACGCGGGCTTCTCCCTCTGGGAGTTCCTCCACATCCTCCAGGTCCGGGGAGTCCCGTTCAGGACGGACGAGGAGCACTTGGAGGCCCTCCTTGGGGAGCTATGATGCGAGCCGCAATCAACGCCTCTCCCCTCATCTTCCTCGCTAGGCTGGACCAGCTGCGCCTCTTGCAGGCCTACGAGGAGGTCTTGACCACCCCTGAGGTGGTGGGAAAGGTCCTGATGGAGCCCCTAGAGAACTATCCAGAGTCTCTCAGGATCAAGGGGGCACTAGAGGTCGGGTTCATCAAGGTCGTCCCGGCTGAAAGGTCCCTCGAGAGGGACTTCGGGCTGGGTTCGGGGGAACTCTCCGTCCTAGTCCTGGCCCGCCAGGAACGTCTCGAGGAGGTGATCGTGGACGACCGCGCCGCCATCGCCGTAGCGAAGTACCTGGGGCTCCGGGTGGTCAGCACGCCCTTCCTCCTCCTGAGGGAGAGACTCAGTGGCCGCATTTCCATAGAGGAGTTTGAAAGGTCCCTCGATGGTCTCCTGAGGGCCAACTACTACATCTCCCCGCGACTGCTGGAGAAGATAAGGAGGAAGGCCAGCGAGGCCCGCAATGGATAGACATGAAGAAGGCGACGGGAAGACTCAGAGTTGAGGAGGCTTCTCCAGATAAGCCCCCTCCTTGGCCCTTCAGGCATGGCCACGAAGGATTCAATTCTCAGGCGGCCCGGGACTCATGGTGGCGGGCGCGGCCTCAGCAGAGCCTGCGACCGGGATCCTGCGTTTCCACGAGTACACGACGATGCCGCCGAGGGTGATGGCTGCCCCGACCCCCGCCACGGGGTCCAGCGTCTCCGAGGCCACCGCGTATCCCAGGAAGACGGCGACGATGGGCGTGATGAAGGCGATGAAGGACATGGTCGTCACCGGGATCGTCTTGAGCAACCGCAGGTAGCCGACAAAGGTCACGACGGTCCCGAGGACCGCGAGGTAGAGGATAGATAGGATGCCCTCAGGCCATCCCGGGGTCGCCAGCGGCTCCCTCGCGGAGAGGGACAGTAGCATCAAGCCGGTGGCCCCGATGGCCATGGCGACCGCGTTCCAGGTGTACGGGCTCGCGTCGTGGCCCCACCGCTTCATGGCGACGGAAGCTGCGGAGGCGCACGTGGCGCTGAGGACGATGGCGAGCATGGGGAGGGCCTTATCCACACCGACCCCTCCCATCTCCCCGCTGAAGACGAGGACGATTCCACCGAAGCCCATGGCGATACCAACCACCCTCTTCGCCGTCAGCTTCTCCTGACGAATCAGGCCGTGGGCCATCAGCGCGGTCTGGAAGGGCATCGTCGCGAAAAGGACCGCCGCCAAGGCGGATTCCACGCCGCTCGCCTCGGCCCAGTATATCAGCCCGTAATCGAAGATGAACATGACGATGCCTACGAAAGCGACGACACTCCACTCAAGGTGCCCCTTCGGCCAGTGAGCGCCGAGGGCGAGGGACAGCGGGATGAGGATCGCCGCGGCGATGACGAACCGCAGGGAGGCCGAGAGGAAGGGCGGTGCACCCACCAGCCCTATCTTGATGGCTAGCCAGGTGCTCCCCCATACGACGCACAAGAGGGCGTATATTCCGTAGTCGACCCAGGACCTGCTGCCCGCCACGATGCCGCGCATGCGCTGCTCCCGAAAAAGGTTTGGGACATCCAGATGGAGGAATCGCTCGCGCTAGCGGCGCAGTGAGTCGATGCCAGATGGTCTTCTCAAACTCCCTCCTCTCCCCCCGGGACAGCGATACAGCGTC
>JBHHZZ010000107.1:0-1931 GCA_046758325.1 Thermoplasmata archaeon
TCGGTGCCCGCTGGAACTGTCCCGGTGATGAACTCAGTGGCTATGCGGACTCCCGCGATACGCTTGGCATCTATGTCCTCATCAGTAATCGTGGTGCCACTCGCACCTGCTCCTGGTGCGCCCTGGGCGACTCCGAGCCCATAGCCACTCAGCATGCTGGCCCCAGTCAGTCCTCCCAGGGCACCGATTACCGTGACCTTACGGAGAAGCTCTCGCCGGGAGATCCCATCAGCGAGTTGCTGTCTCGCCTCGCCATCAACACGACGACCCTTCGGTATCTCAGCCACCAGAGTTTCAGCATCCTTTCTGCGCCGTCGCTTACTCATATCATCCCCCGCCTCCCACGAATGGAATGGACCCCATCACCTTCGAGTAGATCCAGAGCAAAACGGAGCCGCCCAGCGTGGCGGTGAGGGCAATAGCCAGAATCTGGAGGAAGACGTCTCCCTGAAAGACCGCCCAATTTGTGAAGCTGAAGATCATGAGGAAGTTGGCAATCGTGAGGACGACTATGGTGCCGCCCCAGAGGATGGCGTTGACGATTCGCAAAACGAGATTGGCAAAGCTTACGCTGAAAATGTAGATGGCTTTGGCGACCTGGTCCGTCGGGAGGTCCGGGCACCACCACGGAATCCAGCACACCTTCTGCACTTGGCTCTCTGGACTCGTTACATTCGGAGCCTCGATCAGCGAGATCTGGGGGGCCCTGCTCCCCAGGGCGTGGATATTGAAAGAATCCGCCGTGACAGGTATGCCGATCTCGGGCATCGGGTTGTTCGAATCCGTCTGGGCCAGCGTGGCTACGATGACCATCACCAGGATGGCGGAGGTGATCTTGATGAATACGATGTCGTCTATCGAACCACCTCCCAGAGGATGGCAACGGCAGTCACAACGACCGCCCAGAGGGGCCAGGCAAAGAGCAACCAGTTGATGGCGCTCACACCCGCGACCGTGAGGGCCAGCGCAAGCCCGCGGATCCTGAACTTGTAGATGGCGACCGCCAGCACTATGCCGACGGCTACCAGACCGATGACCCCCCCGACGAACCAGAGAGGCAGCCCTAGATATGATGCGAAGTCGGGGATGAGATCCATGCTATCCCTCCTGTCAGGACCTTGGTAACCATCCAGCCGGCGAGGAGGCCCACGAAGATGACCGTTATCGGGGGCCAGAACCGCAGGAAGGCGCTGGCGGTTAGCCCCATCAACATTAGGGGGAGGAGCGAGACATCGTGCTTGCTGAGCCTCGTCACGAGGAGCATTGGGGCAAGGAGGATTATGAGGCCGATAAGGGCAAGAGTCGGAGTAACCGGTAAGCCGAGGGACTGGATGTGCGGGGCGAGGGGATGGGATGTGATGAGGGCGGCAGTGTCGTAGTCAATGGTCTCAAAGAGGGTGGCCCGCACATACTCGTAGTTCGTGCCGCTCCTGTTTTGCTCTATGGCCGTCACCTGGAAGAACCTCGTGCTAGGTGGGAGGATGCCGTTAACCGTCACATTACTAGGCGTCGGCTGGGTATAGGGAAGGCTGTTGACAGTGGTGTTCTGGGCAACGTAGGTCGGCCAGCCCAACCATATCATGAGGAATATGGTGTCAAGGATCTCCTGCTCACTGGTGGGGTAGTAGCCAAGGGAGGCAATGACATCGGCCTCAGCGACTACGAAGACCACCACGGTGATGTTGGTGGAGTTGCCCATGGACATGATCTGGGCGCCGAGCAGGTAGGTGAGGTTCCCGTCTGATGTCACGCCAGTGAGCCTCGGCTCTATGACGTCCCAGATAGGTGCCTCTGGGTCCTGCGCGTTGACCGCCGGTAGCAGTGCTGCGAACAGCACCGCGATGAGGACGATCAGGCCTAGAGGACGTCGAAGGCCCTCAGCAGGAAGTAGATCAGGCCCGCTGCGGCGACGACGCCGAACAGACCGAGGA
>JBHHZZ010000108.1:0-1890 GCA_046758325.1 Thermoplasmata archaeon
GTCTTCCGGCGGTTGTATCATCTCGAGAAGTACATCACCTTGCAGCACTTCCGCAACCTTGGACTCCTACTTCTCGTGCTGGACATCGCCATCATCTATTTCACTCTCAGTGAATACCTCACCGCCGCCTACGGAGCGCAGGCCCGTGAGGTTGCCTGGCTCTCAGCTCTCTCAGCGGGTCCATACGCTGTTCTGTTCTGGGGAATGCTCGTTGGCGGCTTCATCGTGCCCGCATTCATCCTCTCCCTGAACCGCACGCGCACGGTCACGGGCATCGTGCTGGCCGCAGTCCTGGTCGACATCACGATGTGGATAGAGCGGCTTCTCATCGTCGTCCCGTCGATGGCTGCACCTCAGGTCCCCTTTGATTGGGGCATCTACCAGCCCACTTGGGTTGAATGGTCGATCACGGCCGCCTCCTTCGCGGCCTTTGCGTTACTCTACGCCATCTTCTCCAAGCTCTTTCCAATTGTCTCGATGTGGGAGGTGCAAGAAGTGGCGGACGCTCGGACCGAAACCACCACAGCCAGGGAGGAGGTGAGCGCGTGAGGTCCGTTACAGCCATTCTCCTGATTTCCATCATCCTGCTCCTCAGTCTCTCCGTTCTGCCAGGTCCTGCAAGCATCTCGTCTCCAGCCCAGGCCACGCATCTGGGGGATGTCAGGTGTCCTGCCAACCCTGAACCTGTTCACGATGGCGTCTTGGAGCCTGGAGAGTACTCGGAGAGCTTCTTCGATTCGAAGACGAAGATTCTTCTGTATTTCAGTTGCCCGGAGGAGGCCAATCGGACGATGCACGTGGCCATGGTCAGTCCTTGGGAGGGTTGGACGGAGATTCGGTTGCAGGCGACCGAGGTGTGGAACGGTGACCTCAACGTGATCCGCACTTTCGTGTCGGGCTCCTCTGTAGAGGTCGTCGACGGATTCGTGAACGGTACAGGTGCTGGCTTTGTTGATGACCTCTCCCTCGGAGGCACCCTCGATGTGATACAGCCGGTAGGCACGCATGCTAGCCCCTATCACATCTACGAGCTCGCGATCCCGCTTTTCTCCGCCGATGTGTATGATTCCCAACTGACTAGCAACGGATCGTTCTACTTCCAGCTCGCATATGCAGCGCTCGATGGTCCGGAGTCCGATGGGGAGCCCCTCATGGAATCCGATCCCCACCTGGTCTGGATCGGGGCGCCGCCGACGAGTGCGGAGTTGTCGGTCATGGATCTGTCCCTCTCCCCGAACAACGCCCCCCTGGAGCCAGTTGAGGTCCTGGTGGGTCTGCGGGACGGCAACGGTAGCCCCCTTGCATTCAAGCAGGTCTCGGTTTTCGTGCAGACGGCATTCGGCTTCCTAGACCTCGGAAGCCTATCCACCAACGAACAGGGAGTCGCCCGGGTACAATATGCTCCAAGGACTGAGGGGGAGTATCTGATCGGAGCTGCCTTCGCCGGAGGCGATGGCTATCTCGCCAGCGTCATCTGGCTCCGTCTTGTCGTGATACCATCCGACCGTGAAACGACGTTCCTGCCCAGAGGGATCCTCGTCATCCAAGCAGTTATCGTCCTCGTTGTCGGTGGTATCTGGAGCGCGTATGCATACTCCGTTTACATCGTGAGGCAGGCGCTGCGCTCCTCGAGAAGGGATCGTTGGACTGACCTCCGTGGCCGAGAACGGTGATAAGGATGACGGATTCTATGGGACTGACTGGAAGCCCAAACCGCAAGGACCGCCCTACATGGCAATCGCGCCTTGGCCGGCGTGAGAAACCCGTCGCAGCGGTCGCGGCGATCATAGTGTTGCTCCTGGGTTTGGGTATCAGTCTCGTCTCCAGTGCTGTGCCCGTGTCAATGACGGTGCCCTTCTCCACCACGCCGGTCGCCGACGCCGACCTGGA
>JBHHZZ010000109.1:0-1876 GCA_046758325.1 Thermoplasmata archaeon
AAGTCGATGGGGCTCCTGTACTGCGTGTAGACCAAGAAGAACCTCAGGACCTCGGGGTCGTATCTCTCCAGGACCTCTTTCACAGGGATGATGTTCCCTAGGGACTTGCCCATCCTCTCTCCCTTGATCACCACAAAGCCTGTGTGCATCCAGTACTTCACGAAGGGCTTCATGCCCGTGAAGGCCTCTGCCTGGGCTATCTCCGCCTCGTGATGCGGGAAGATGAGGTCGTTGCCCCCTCCGTGAATGTCGTATTGGGGGCCGAAGTGGGCTATGCTGATGGCGGTGTCCTCGATGTGCCAACCAGGCCGGCCGGGTCCCCACGAGCTGTCCCAGTAGGGCTCCCCAGGCTTCCTGGACTTCCAGAGGGAGAAGTCCTGAGGGTCCCTCTTCCGCTCGTCGACCTTCACCCTGGCCCCCGACCTGAGCTCCTCCAGCTTGACGCCGGACAGCTTCCCATATCCCTGGAACTTGGAGACCTGGTAGAAGATGTCCCCGTTCACCCGATAGGCGTAGCCCTTATCCAGGAGGGCCTCCACCTGCTCGATGATCTCCGGGATGTAGTCCGTCGCCTTGGCGTAGAGGTTGACGCTGGTCACGTTCAGGGCTGCCATGGTCCTCAGGTAGTCCTGGAAGCAACTGTCCCCTAGCTTGTCCCACTCCAGGCCCCGTTCCGAGGACCTAGCGATGATCTTGTCGTCCACGTCCGTCACGTTCTGGAGGTAGAAGAGGCTGTATCCCTTGTGTCTCAGGTAGCGGGCCATGACGTCGAAGGCGACGTAGGTCCGGGCGTGGCCCACGTGGCTGTAGTCGTACGGGGTGATGCCACAGACGAACATCTTGACCCGCTTGCCCTGGAGGGGCAGGAACTCCTCTTTGGTTCGGGTGAGGGTATTGTAGAGCTTCAGACCCATGGCGGCAAACCATAGACAGGAACCCTATTAATCTTGGCGAAGGCGGCAATCTCCAGACGGCGCTAGACGGCCTTCAGACCCCGGCTCAAGTCTTCCAGCAGGTCGCTCAAGTCCTCACAGCCTACGGAGAAGCGGATCAAGCCCCCGCCGATTCCCCTGGCCTCCCTTTCCTCCCTCGGAATGCTGGCGTGGGTCATGGAGGCGGGGTGCTCGATGAGGGACTCCACACCTCCCAACGACTCGCCGAGGATGATGAGACGCAGGGCCTTCAGGAAGGCCTTGGCACGTTTCTCATCCCGTAGCTCAAAGCTCACGATCCCGCCGAAGGCCCTCATCTGTCTCTTCGCCAGGCGGTGCTGAGGGTGCTCCTCCAGGCCCGGATAGTGTACCCGGACCACCTCCTTCCTGTCTTGGAGAAACTGAGCAATCTCCATGGCGTTCTGGCAGTGCTTGTCCATTCTCAGCGGGAGGGTCTTGGTACCTCGCAGCGCGAGGAAACAGTCGAAAGGGCTCGGGACCGCTCCCACGGCGTTCTGGGAGAACCTCAACCTCTCGTACGCTTCCTCGTCGGACGTCACCAGGGCGCCGCCGATGATGTCGCTGTGGCCTCCCAAGTACTTCGTCGTGCTGTGGACCACGATGTCCACACCATGCTTCAGCGGCTTCTGCAGATAGGGCGTCGCGAACGTGCTGTCTACCACCGTCAGCAGGCCGGCCTCTCTGCCAAGCTTCCCGAGGGCCCTCAGGTCCGCCACCTTCAGGAGGGGGTTCGTGGGGGTCTCCGCCCAGAGCATCCGCGTGTTGCCGGCGATCTCTGCCTCGACTTTGGCCATGTCGGTGAAGTCCACGAAGTCGAAGCTCAGACCATATCCCTCCATGATCTGGCGGAAGAGTCTATGCGTTCCCCCGTAGACGTCGTCAGCCACCACCACGTGGTCGCCCTTCCTCAGCAGGGTCATGAT
>JBHHZZ010000110.1:0-1853 GCA_046758325.1 Thermoplasmata archaeon
CGTATCTGAAGGGCCCTGGCAAGGACGCTGACCCTTCTGAAAGGGCTGACCTTACCTTCCTCCAGGACACCCAGATCCACCTTGGAGATTCTAGGTTCCGTCAGAAGGAGTTCCGGCGCCGGGACGTCGATGATGACCTTTCCCTGAGGTATGCCTGTCCTCCTGCACACCGCATCCTCCATCCTCATCCTCTTCCTGGGGTCCACAAGTTCGATGAGCCTCTCAGTCTCCACCTTACTCAACTCCTTCCTATCCCTGGTCAGCACCTTCTTGTACAGCCTTCTGTACTTTAGCCTGAGGGCTGTCTCCCTCTGCAATTCACCTCTGGAGAGGAGCCATGACATCAGCTCTGAATCGTTCATAAACCTCACCGTGTCCAGGGAGTCAGGGACTCTTTCCACCGCCCTGGCAAGCATGCTCTCCGCAATCCTTACCGTCTTGTGAAAGTAGACAGAGGTGTACATCAACCCACGAGCCACGAGCACCCCCTCTACCGCGCTCAGGCCCTTGCGGTCTATGACCAGATTGCCGTCTGCCAGGCGAAACGTACCCAGAAGTCTGGGCAGGTCTATGATTCCATGGGCCACTCCGGTATAAAGGGAGTCCCTCAGCAGAAAGTCTATCTGGTCTGCGTCGAGGGCGCTGTGGATTATCTGACCCAGGTAGGTCCTTGTTCTGGTGGGCGACGCTGTCTCGAAGCGCCGCAGGCCGACGGATTGGCAGCCCATTATGAGGTCGGCCACCTCCCGCGGGTCAAGCCCCCATCTCTCCAGGATGTCAGAGACCCGAGGATGGTCCTCGAAGAACTCCCTCTCCATGCCAGGAACGCTGTCCTCCTGTCCCAGGATGATCCTCCTGGTAACCTCCATGTGGTCCATGCCCGTCCTCTCGGCCAGGACCCTCTCCAGGGTGTGGGAAAAGGGGCCGTGGCCCAGGTCGTGAAGGAGGGCAGCAGTGGAGACCAGTTGTACTTCCTCCTCAGGCAGGGAAAGGGAGAGAGCGATCTCCTTGGCCACGTGGTAGGTTCCCAGTACGTGCTCCAGACGAGTGTGGTTGGCCCCTGGGAAGACCAGGTAGGTCAGGCCAAGCTGGCGGATGGCATTGAGGCGCTGGACCTCCAAGGACTCCAGAAGGTCCAATGCCATATCCTCCACCGTTATCGAACCGTGGACTGTGTCGCTGATGGTTTTGAGGGTCATTGCCGCCAAATCCCCGTGGGGGTAGAAATCCCTTTGCCGTGAAACAGCAGATGACAGGGAAGTAGATTCCTGTCATTCTGAGGTCACTCGTACAGAAAACGTCCCGACAAGAAGTTATCGAGGAATTATTCTGTTTCTAGAGAACTATGTCGTTATCTTTTTATGGAACGAGAGGAGTCTACAGGGGAATGGCGCGCTTCAGGATACCCCTGCTAGAGAAGATCAAGACGATGGAGCCCTCCGCCATCACCGTTTTCATAATCGTGACGGGAGCTATAGCAGTAGTCGGCTTTACGGCCGTTGCCACCTCTCCCGTGAGCTTTCTTGTGGGCGAAGGCGAGTCCAAGTTGGTTGCCGCCTTCCACGGGATCGCTGCTTTCATATTCTTACTCTCCGCCACCATAACCCTGTACTTGGGGTGGAGGCTCCTCATCGGGGAGATAAAGGCGTTCAAGGACCTCAAGCTGCTGAGCGTGTTCAACGCCGTCATGGCGGCGGTCACGATCATCTTCGGCAACTGGATCTACATCGCCTACCGTTCTCCCGGGGGTCCCAGGGAATACTTCCTGGAAACGAACCCCGTCGTCCATCAGATATTCTTCGAGTTCAAGGAATTCATGGCGCTCTTCACCCTCCCCATGGGAGTGGTGGCCG
>JBHHZZ010000111.1:0-1837 GCA_046758325.1 Thermoplasmata archaeon
CCGTCGCCGTCAGGATCGTGGACGGCCTTACCCTCGGCCGTGAAGGTAACCGCGAAGACCATCCATCGGCCCCCGTTGTAGTCGCGATCGCCAGGGGCCGCGTCCGATACCGCTCTCTGGCCGCTAAGTCCCGAGCCCGCGAAGTTGTATAGCGTGTCGAAGGATGAGGCGGGTGCCTTGCCAGGTAACAATGCGGGGGTCAGCACCGTGCCCCACAGCTGTCCGTCGTTCCAGATCGCTCCCCCGAAGACAGGGGTTGCCTTGGCCGAAACGTTGGGTGCTAGAGACAGGAGTACTCCAAGAAGAGCAACCGTCGCCACTATGGCTTTTCCTTTCACTGCATTCACCTCCTCCCGTTCAGGGTCTTGGGTACTTTTCCCGCGCCCCTCCTCGGCGCGCCCCGATTGAAAGGGGACATACTGCGTCGAGGAGAGGGTCTGCATAAGGCACTATGCCGAAGTCTCTCCCAAGTTTGGCCAGAATCCATCTACTTCCAGGTGGTCAGCAGGAGGGCTCCCAGACCCACGGTCTGCGCCCACGTGAAGAGGGTGACGTGGAGTTCCACACCTGAAGCATACAGGGACATCATGGTGAGGTAGGAATAGAGGGTGATCACATTCTGAATGAGGAACAGCATCGCGAAGATGATCAGTCCCAGGGTGAAGCCGGTCCTCATCTTCTGGTACGTGGTGCCATACACGTAGAGGAGGAGGGTCAGGAAGACCAGGTTGGCTATTGCCCCCGCTATGCTGGCGTTCATCAGGAAGCTCATGGATGCCTCCTCCTTGCGCCTTGCCCAATATCTACCTTTGCCAAAATCCAGCACCAATAGCTCGTCATTTTCCCATCTCCTCCTCGAGGATTCTGTCGAGGCCCGAAAGATAGTGCTCCATCTGCTTGGAGAGGAAGTATGGCGCCCCATATTCATCCTTGATGGGATTCACCACGAGGTCGTGACGCAGCAGGAGTTTCAGGTGGTGGACCACCGTCTTGTAGTTGAGCCCCAGCTTCTCAGCAATCTGATGCGCGTTGCGGGGCCTCTCAGCGAGGAGCTTCAGGATGCGAGCCCGATTGTACCCTCCTCGGCTTCCGGCGATGAGGAACCAGAGGACCCGCTCCATCGAGGCCAGAAAGGCTTGTCTCTTATAAGATTCCGGGGCTTCAGGGGATCCCTGCGCCCTGTTTCAACCGGGTTTCCCTACTCTTTCGGAAGACGAAGCTCCAGCGGCGATATTTCGAGCATGTGCTCATGATGGCGGGACGAAATCCTCCTCTGGGTGCCCTTGCCGTGCCTCAGTAATTCAGGAAGATAAAAAGGGGTAAAGGGGAGGAGCGCTCTGGTCCCGCCCCGTCATACCGGATGTCAGCCGACAATTTTCCTGATTATAGGATGCCTCTGGACGATGCGCAACTTATCGATGATTCGATCCAGGCCCAGGAACCGCCCTGCCCCTACGATCGCTAGGACACCAAGCAACAGCCCGTACACTATGTGGTCATCCATGAAGGGGTTGTGCTCTGGCGGCCAGGCGCTGAGGTACATCAGTATCATCATCAGCATTCCACTGATGGAGGCCACGCGCACCAAAGCTCCCAGCACTAGGGCTATGCCGATTAGCAGGAGCCCCCACACTAATAGGGCGTCCACGACAGCGTTGCCAGCTAGGGACTGGAAGAAGGGCGCGAACGGACCATATGTGGCGAACTTGAGGTACCCAGCCGTGGCGCTCTTGCCGGTGGTGATCTCACTGTAGAGCTTGTCGGCGCCCGCCCAGAGGAAGATCCAGCCGAGCGAGAGGCGCAGGGTGAATGTCAACCAGGCAATGGGGCTGCGGTA
>JBHHZZ010000112.1:0-1718 GCA_046758325.1 Thermoplasmata archaeon
ACGGTGAGGACCTTGTCCAAGCCGGAGTACTCATGCCAGGCCGGTGGCTTGATCTCGATGGTCGCCGTCAGCCGCTTTTCCACCGGCAGCTTCATTCGCCGTAGGTATGCCACGGCGCCGAGACCTTCGGAAAAGATGAGGATGGAGAGCACAATGGGCACCAGGCGGATGCCGAAAGGGGTGAAGTTGAGGAGGAGACCGATGAGGGGGACCACAGCTATGCTCAGCCCGAAGCTGAGGGCGATCCTCTCAATCCAGTCTATCTCCTCATTATCGGGGAAGAGAGCGGCAACCAGGATGTACCCTGGGACGAAGATGACCATGAGGATGGCTGGGATAAGGCCCTCCCCCCGTACGAGGATCAGGGCTGCCATGGCGGCCACATAGGCATCGCCGATGTAGAGGTCCCAGGGCCGCTCCTGGAAGTGCAGTCTCAACGCTGACCTCAAACCCGATAACGCTATTTAGAGTTTGGCGGCCACGGAGCGAAGCCTGTCATGCGCAACTCACACTGCCCCTGCCCTGCGCCACTAAAGAAGCCGATGAGCCTTGCGGGCCGAGGCGAACGCCGACAATCGGCGAAGTGCTAACCGCTCAGGGACGCCGCAGCCCGTGTACGACCAGCGCCGCGGCCATACCCTCAACCCACCAGAGGAGGAAGGAGAGGATGTATAGATGGGGATGGCTCCACGAGCCCTCAGCCTCACCGAGGTACGTCCTTCCCAGCCCCAAGAAATATGCAGTCCAGAGGAGTGGATTGAGCCAGGTTATGAAGATGGGTGTGTGGTACATGCCGAGGGGAGAATGGGCAACTAGTGCAAAGACCAGGAAGACGGACCAGGAGAGGATGTTGCCTCGAAGGGTATTGAGCCAGCGGGGCAGAACCCTGGAAGCGGCAATTCCTAGTGGAGGAGTCAATCCCTGGCCTCCGCAACTTGCTTATCGATATGAATGTGTTCTGCCCCCTTAGGCCTTATCGCTGTGAGCAGTGAGAAGGGCTTCTCCTACGGTGGCCCCCACAGCCCCTCACGAGCACTGCGTCAGGATTACAGAAACCCCTTAAGCCGCCGACGGCTAGTCTGGTGGGGATGATATGCTAAGCGTGGGGGACGAGGCCCCGGACTTCGAGGCCGTGAATCAGCAGGGTCAGCATTTCCACCTCGGGGACCATAGGGGGAAGTGGGTAGTCCTCTACTTCTATCCGAAGGACGACACCCCCGGGTGCACCGCCGAGGCATGCGCCTTCAGGGACTCCATGGAGGAGCTGGCATCCTCTGACGTGGAGGTTGTCGGCGTCTCCACCCAGTCAGTGGAATCTCACCAGGTCTTTGCGGAGAAGCACAGGCTCAATTTCGCCCTCCTGGCTGACGAGGACAAGAAGGTCTCCCGCCTATACGATACCCTAGGAATCCTGGGACTCAGCCGTCGAGTGACCTACATCATCGATCCGGAGGGCCTTATCGCTGATGTCTACCGGAGGGAGGTACGGCCTAGAAGCCATGTAGAAAGGGTGCGAGAGAGACTTGGCCATCTCAGAACCAACGCGCAGTAGCGGTCCGAATCGCTCCCATCCCCACAGGCATCTCTGAAACATCATTCGACTCACAACCGTGGTCCACTGTATTAACGCGTGTAGCATTGCGCGGTTGTCGTTGCTATCCCGAAAGTATCATCCGCATCATTCTACCATTCGAAAATAGTTGAAAAAGGCTTTTAAG
>JBHHZZ010000113.1:0-1637 GCA_046758325.1 Thermoplasmata archaeon
AAGCTCTCAGACCTGGGGGAGAGGAAGCTCGTCGATCTCCTTCTCAAGATCCACGCCAGAGGAGGGGATGTGGGCCTGGGGGACGACGCTGCCCTCCTGCCCATGGGTCGATACTACCTCCTGCTGACCACGGACGTCATCAACGAGAGGACCCACATCCCGAAGGGCGCCCGGGCCGAGCAGGTGGGGTGGTATGTGGTGGCCGTCAACTTCAGTGACATAGCCGCCATGGGTGGGGAACCCGTCGGTTTCATGGCGGCCCTCACCCTGCCCCGAAGGATGGAGGTCTCCTACCTGGAGGACATGGCCAGGGGAATGGATGCCTGCGTCAGGGAGTTCGGTGCTCAGGTCCTCGGCGGGGACACCAAGGAGGGGTCGGAGCTGTCCATCTGCGGAGTTGCCGTCGGCAGGACGAAGGGAAGGAGGGTCCTGCGGAGGAGGGGCTGTCGGCCCGGAGAGCTTGTGGCGGCGACGGGCTTCTTGGGCGAGGCGGGATGGGCCCTGACAAACCTGGGGAAGAGGGGGCGATCCGACGAGGCCCTGGAACTCCTCTTGAGGCCGCGTCCCAGGGTTCGTGAGGGCCTGATCCTGGCGGCGAGCTCCTCAGTCACCTCCTGCATGGACATCTCCGATGGGCTGGCCTCATCTCTGGACCAGCTTTCCGGGGTGAACGACGTCTCCTTCCAGGTGGAGTATGAGAAGCTGCCAACCACACCGCTCCTGAAGGGCATGAGTGAGGAGGAGCAGAGGGAAGCGGTGCTGTTCCAAGGCGGCGACTTTGAACTCCTATTCACCCTCAGGCCGAAGGGCTGGAGCTCCCTCCAGTCGGCCCTAAGGAGGGAGGGATGCCAGGCGACGGTCATCGGCACAGTTCGAGAGAAGGGACCTAACACCCTACTGATCCACGGCCGGGAGGAGGTCCTCGAGGTCAGGGGCTATGAGCACTTCAGGTAGCGAGCATGCATTGCGAATAGTATTTAGGCCTCCGCAACCATAATTTTCGGGAAGGTACGATGAAAGAGGCCCTTCTCTACAACCCCTTGGACGAGGGAAAGGTCGTCTGTACCGCGTGCGCCCGCTACTGCAAGATTGGGCCGGGACAGATTGGGCTTTGCGGTATCCGGCAGAACATCGACGGGAAGCTCTTCCTCCTCGTCTACGGGAAGGTGATCACGGGGCACATAGATCCCATCGAGAAGAAGCCCGTAACCCACTACATGCCTGGATCGAAAATCTTCTCCATCGCAACCACTGGCTGCAATTGGCTGTGCCACCCGGCCGGAACAAAGATTCTCCTGGCTGACGGCCAGAAGAAGAACGTCGAAGAGCTGTCCCCCGGAGACACGGTCTGGTCCTACGACCTGGAGAACGATGTGAAGATAGCTCCTAGCGTGGTCACGCACACTGGGAGCCGCCACGCCCAGATATGGGAGGTGACGTACGGTGCCCGAGGAGAGGGCCACATCCTTCTGACGGAGGAGCATCCTGTCCTGACCGAGTCTGGCTGGAAGACCGTAGGGTTCCTCAACCCCGGAGATCGGATCCTAAAGACTTGGTATCAGAACACCGAGTCGTGGAAGCGGAAGAGAGCGGTCTCCATTCAGCAGGCAGAGTTCACCTGCAAGAGCTGCGGTGCT
>JBHHZZ010000114.1:0-1569 GCA_046758325.1 Thermoplasmata archaeon
TCTCTGCATCCTCCATTCGGGTGGCGAGGGCCTCCGCCGAGAACCCTGCAAAGACGACGCTGTGGATAGCGCCCATCCGGGCGCAGGCCAGCATGGCGATGGGGAGTTCGGGGATCATGGGGAGGTATATTGTGACAACATCGCCTTTCCGGACTCCCATTGCTTTCAACCCGTTGGCGACCCGACACACCTCTCGATAGAGCATCTGGTAGGTGTATACCAGGACGTCCCCAGGTTCCCCCTCCCAGATGATGGCAGCCTTGTTCCTTCGTGGGCCCTCCAGGTGCCGGTCCAGGCAGTTGTAGGAAGCGTTGAGCTTGCCTCCCACAAACCACTGGAAGAAGGGTGGATTCCCGTCCTCCAAGACCTTCCCCCACTTCTCGTACCAGTGGAGTTGTTCCGCCCGTCCCGCCCAGAAGCTCAGGAAGTCTCTCTTGGACTCATCGTAGACCTTGGGGTCCCTCACGTTGGCCTGCTCCGCGAATTCCCTAGGGGGTGGGAACAGTCGCCCCTCCTCCAGAAGCGCTTCAATGGCCTTCCCAGCCGTCATTGCCTCAACCTCCTTATAGTTTCAATGATGACGGGTTGGATGTAACGCCAGTAAGGGGTAGCTGGTATTCATCGTTTGCGCTATCAAGGCAGACTGCCTGACGAGGGCAATTGAGGGAGCCTCGAGGGAGGCGGAACTATGGCGAACGAATGGGACGATGCTTGCCCCTTGGACACGTAGAGGTCCGAAGGCCAGGATGAGGATCACGGGAACCCTTTTCTAACCGGGAGGGGATTGACCTGGAGGATTTCATGCGCGCCCTGGCCTTCGACGTGTTTGGCACTCTCTTCGACGTGGGGAGCATATTGGAGAGAGCTCGCGGCATTGTGAGGGAGCCTGAGGAATTCGTAGCCCTGTGGAGGCGGAAGCAGCTGGAGTACACCTTCCTGCTATCCCTCATGGACCGCTTCATGACCTTCTCCGAGGTAACCCGAAGAGCCCTCCAGTACACCCTCCGCCAGTTGGATGCCCGTATGGAGCCGTCACAGCTGGAGGCTCTCACAGAGGCGTGGAAGGAGCTGCCTCTATATCCCGACGTTCTTCCGGCCATGGAGATCCTGAAAGACCGATTTACTCTGGTCGTCCTCAGCAACGGCGAGAGGTCCTTGCTGGATGCCCTCATCAGGCGAGTGGGCCTCGATGGCCACTTCTCTCACATCCTAAGCGCCGAGGAGGTGGGAACCTACAAGCCCTCCCCTAGGGTGTACCAGCTTGCCGCAGTCAAACTCGGCCTTGCCATGCAGGATGTAGGCCTCGTCTCCTCCAACGCCTTCGATGTCATGGGCGCCAAGGCTGCCGGCCTCAAGACCTTCTGGGTCAACCGAGGACGAGCTGTCTTGGATCCCCTCAATCTGGACCCTGACCTAGATGTCAGGGACTTTGATGAGCTGGTGAGGAGTCTCTGACCCTCCGCTTCCCCACGGGATAGAGGTTGGGGTTGATGTGCGACAGGTCAGAAATCGTTTCATATGGGACCTATCATTAATTATTGAGAATCCGATGATGACGGATGGGAGACA
>JBHHZZ010000115.1:0-1518 GCA_046758325.1 Thermoplasmata archaeon
GAGCAATTGAGAGCATGAATGAAGAGGAATGTTACAGCTGGGAAGAGGTGTACAAAGCCTACGGATGCTCGCCCCAGTACATCCTAGAGGACGAAGAGAAGATGATCCCATCCCTTGGGTAGGCAGGGTCGCCGGCCTTGCCTATCTCTTCTTTTCCGCGCGGTAAAGGTTAAAGAGAGCCTTATCTCTATTCGCCCTGGGCAGGCGTAGTCTAGTCTGGTAGGACCTTGGCCTTCCAAGGCCGCGGAGATAGCCAACAGCCCGGGTTCGAATCCCGGCGCCTGCATCCTCCGCTCCCCTCTCCTTGCTAGCTATGGCCAGCAAATTTCTTATAGAGCATATCTCCATACGGCGGGAGGAAGGGATGGGAATGCCTATTCGCAATGCTCGAAGGAGAGAGTTCTCTGTCGGGAAATCGAGAAAGCTGCTTCGCAGGGCGTCTCGCAGTTTATCCGCTGGGCTCAGGGATCGAGCAAGGGTGGACCTTCGCGCGGCCCTCGATCTAGTCCCTGAAACTCTGGAGAGTTATCCGGACGAAACCGTGAGCTTCCTGCTGCAGGCATCCGAGGTGGCCTGTCAACTGGACGGGTCCTCGAAGATCGCTGGCCTCCTCAGAGGTTACCTAGGAGAATGTCCGGATGATGAGGAGGCCTGGTCGGCTCTCGCCCGGGTTCTGGCTTCCGCTCGCAGGGCCGAGGAGGCGATCGGTGTCTGTGATGAAGGAATGGACGCGTGCCAGGCCCCCCCGAGCCTGTCACTCCTCAAGGCGAAACTCCTCCTGGAGGGCGGAAGTGAGGAGGAGGCTCTGACAATCCTGTGGCATGTGGCTGCCTCAGAAGGTCCCTGGCCGGAGGCAATGGAAATCATCGAGAGAACTGAAGGTCCATCGTCCCGCCTGTACCTCCTCAAGGGGGCCCACTACAGGCAACAGGGGGATATGGACCAGTGCCTGGAGGCCTTCGAATCGGTTCTCGAAGAGGACCCCAGGTGCGTTGAGGGTTACCAAGGCAAGGCGGAAGTCTTCATCAAACAGGGTCGATGGGAGGAGGCCTATGAGTGCGTCAAGGCCGCGCTGGAACTGGAGTCGACTCACCCTGAACTGTGGGAAATCAAGGCCCAGATTGAGGAGATGTTGGGACAGGTCGACGAAACCATGCGCTCGCTCCAGGTAAGCCTGCGCTACGACGGCGAGAATCTCGGTGCCCTGAAAATGCTTGGAAGACTTCTCCTGGGACAAGAAAAGTACGAAGAGGCTCTCGAGGTGTTCGAGAGAGCGGCGGAAATTGCCAGTGACGATGTGGAGGTACTGGAAGGATGGAGGACTGCCCTGAAGGGCCTGGAGAGGTGGGAAGAGTTCCTGGGGGTCTGCAGGAAGCTTGTCGATCTCGACCCAGATAGGAGGGAGATCCTCCTTGACGAGACCTTCGCCTCGATACGACTGGGCAAAGCGGAGGAGGCGTCGGAATCTCTGAGGCTGTTCCTCGACAAGGATGGGGGCGATGTGGAGATGCTCAGAAG